>JAMLJB010000001.1:1200000-1800000 GCA_023953835.1 Rhizobiaceae bacterium
GGCGTCGGTTCGGCGGTCGGCGGGGCAACTGGCGCGGTCATCACCGCGCCGATCGTGGTGCTCGATCCGAATTCGCGCCGAACTTATAACGAGCAGGTGAACCAGGTCGGTAGTGCAGCTGCAAGCGTAATGGAGCCACTTGAATAGAAAGGCTGCCTGCGCCTGCTGTTTTGGCTTCAGAACTGCCATATCATGGGTACAAGAAACACAGAGACCACGAAGAACCAGATCATAAGAGGCAGGCCAAGCTTCCAGTAATCGCTGAAAGCATAGCCACCGGGTCCCATAACCATCAGGTTCGTCGGGGTCGCGATTGGGGTGAGGAAAGCTGCCGCCGCCGCGACTGCCGTGCTCATCAGCACCGGTCGGGGCGAGATGCCCATGTTCATCGCTGCTGCGACGCCGATTGGGATGATAATCAATGCAGTGGCCGTATTGCTGATCAGTTGTCCCATGATAGCGGTCAGGACGAACAGGCCGGCCAGTAGAGCCAGGGGCCCCGCATCGCCGACGAGCGCAACAAGACGTTCCGCCATTAGCTGCGCTGCACCGGTTTCCACCATGGCGGTCGACAGTGGCATCATGGCGCCGACCAGGATCACTGTCGTCCAGCCTATTGCGCGATACGATTGCTCTACGCTGAGGATGCCGGACAGAATGATCGCGCCGGCGGCGAGCAAGCCGGCGACAGCCGACGGCACCCAACCCGTGGCGAGCAGCAGTACCATGCCGAGCAGGATGACAATGGCCTGACGCGCGCCCGGTCCCATTGGGACTGCCTGACGCCGGACAAGTTCGGGCGAACTCACAACGAGGACGTTCGGATCATCCAGATTGATGTCCAGCGCCTTCCACGTTCCTTGCAGAAGCATGGTGTCTCCGGTTTGCAGCACAATGCCTCCCGAACTACCGGCCTTGTCTGCGAGAACTTCATTGCCGGCGCGCTGGACGGCCAAAATGATGAGATCCCCGCTTTCCGTAACCATGCCAGGAAAAACCTTCTGTCCAACGAGCCCAGAGCGCGGCGGTATGACCACTTCGGCGAGACCTGAGCGGCGGTTGAACAATGTCTCCTCGCCTTTTCCCGCAACGGCTTCCTCATCGCGGAAGGAGAGATGCATTTCTGCGGCGAAGGCCGCTGCCGTTTCCGCATCGCCGCGCAGCAGCAAATGGTCACCTTCCGCGATCTGCTTGCGACGCAAGGGGCTGGCGGTGTCGCCCTCCTGGATTGCAACGAGGTTGAGCCCCTGCACGCTTGTCAGATCAATCGACTCCGGCGTCGCGCCGACCAATGGCGAGGTTGCTCGCACTCTCGCCTGATAGACGCCACTCGCCAAACCATATTGCTCGACCAATGTCTTGGCGTGACGGCTAAAGTCGGCGGGCATGGTTGCGCCGTTACGCTCAGGAAGCAGACGCTGTCCGAAAAGAACAATGATCGCTATTGTGCCGACAAGCAGCGGAACACCGACAAGGGCAAATTCGAAGAAACTGAATCCCGCTACGCCCGCGTCAACCGCGGCTTCGGAAACCAACACGTTGACCGGGGTGCCGGTCAACGCAAGCATCGAACCCGCATGCGCGGCAAATACCAGTGGCATAAGGAGTTGCGACGAGTTCCGTCTAAGCCTCACCGCTATCACGACAACCACCGGAAGAAGAGCGGCGACTGCACCATTGACGCTGATGAGCGCGGTTAGCAGCGCCACCAGCAACATCGTCAAGACCAGCAGCCGTGTCCGGCTCTCCTCTCCCGCGCCACGGATCAATAACTGCCCTGCCCATGCAGTCACGCCAGTGACCTCCAGCGCGGTACTGACGACGAAAAGCGACGCGATAAAAATGACTGCCGGATCACCAAAACCACTGAGCGCCTGGCCAATCGTCAGCACACCGCTTGCCCAAAGCGCCAGCGCGACGCCCATGGCCACTATTACCACCGGAATCTTGTTCCAGACGAACAGGACAACCGCAACGGCGATGATCAGGGCAATATAGGTAATTGGGCTCAAGCGCTTGGTTCCTTCCTTGTCCGGTTACCAATCGTCCGCATGAAGCAACTAGTCCGGCATACGACGCGAATATGCAACATGCATCAAGTCCAGCGCGGCGCGCTGGACTTGATGCATGGGGAAACAGCCGGCGCGCTATTGTTCCAGCGTCGCCATCAGTATGCCGAGGCGGCATCCTTTTTCGTATTCGGTCAAGTTCACGTATTCCTTGATCGTATGGATCTCGGCCTGACCGGCGCCAATGGTGATCGTGGGTATGCCATGCTTGTCGAGCCAGTTGGCGTCGAGACCACCATTCGAGAAGAGGGTCTTCGGCTCGATGCCCAAAATGCCCAGCGCCTCGATCGCCCGTTCCACGACTGGACTCTTTTCGTCGAGCTTGAAGGGAGGGTAGGACGTGACGTAGCTGAACTTGACCTCGGCCGTATCGCCTTCGTGATCAGTGATCTCGGCCTTCGCCTTGGCAAAAGCCTGCTCGTAACCAATAGCTATGGCCTTCGCAAAAGATGCCTCGGGGCTGCGCGCCTCACCCTTCAGGTAGGCATAGTCGGTGACAACGTTGGTGGCATCGCCTGCCGGCTTGCCATCCTTGCCGCCGAAGATACCAATATTGCTTGTGCCGCGGCCCTCTTTCTTGACGATCTTCCCGAACCAGCCGGCTTTTCTCGCTTCGACCAGTCCGAGAGCACCTACCATGGTGGCAGAAATTCCCTTGTCGGGTGCCACGCCGGCATGCGAGGCGCGACCGGTGATCTCGACCTCCCAGTTCTCCTGACCGACAGCGCCAATAATCAATTCGGACGCCAACTGGCCGTCGACGTTGATGCACATCACCGGCCCACCAAGCTCAGCGGGGTTCAGTTCACGCGCGCCATGCAGACCGCTCTCCTCCCGAACGGTAAAGAGCAATGTGATCGGAGGGTGCGGAAGTTTGTTCTTGATAAGTGTCTCGGCGACCACGACGAGAAGCGCCACACCTGTGCGCGCGTCGCCGCCAAGCGCAGTCGTGCCGTCGGAAACAATTCGGTCACCTTCACGCCTCGGCTTGGCGCCGGCGCAAAGAGGCACCGTGTCGAGATGGGTTGAAAAGAGCAGGCGAGGACCGGGCCGGGTTCCCGGAATATCGACGATCAGATTACCCGTCTCGGTCGGCAGCGGGATGCGCTTGTTGGCATCGTCGAAGCGTATGGCCGATGCCGGTACGCCGACTTTCTTCAAGGCATCACTCACGGCCGCCGCAATGTTTGCTTCCTGGCCCGTGACACCTTCAACCGACAGGAAGTTCATGAGGTGATCTATAGCGGCCGGGACATCGAGGGGAACAGAAGTGCTCATAATATCCATCCGATCTATTGTTCTATTGGGATTTCGCGATGCAATGTCCGACGGGCTTATAAGCCCCACGGCAAGCCGAGCGACTGCCAGATAGCAAAGAGCGCGGTCCACAGGACGAACATCCAGATCACATAGGGCAGCATAAGCGATACAATCGTGCCGACACCTGCCGATGTGTCATATTTCTGCGCAAAACCAACCACGAGCGCGAAGTAGGCGTTGAGTGGCGTGATCGCGTTCATTGGTGAATCGCCGACGCGATAGGCGGCCAGCACGGCTTCCGGTTCGACCCCCAGCTTCATCAACAAAGGCACGAAGACCGGTGCGAAAATCGCCCATTTGGCGATGGCGCCAGTCAACAAGAGATCGATGATCGCCACGACGACGATGAAGCCGAGCAGCAGCGGCAGAGCTCCGATATTCGCGGCCTGCAGGATGCCGGACAGGCTCAGGGCCATAACGGTGCCCATATTGGTGTAGGTAAAATAGGCGACAAACTGGCTGAGCACGAAGAACAGGAAGATCGTGCCGCCGAGGCTCTTGATGGATTTCTCGATCGCGGCGATGACCTCGGAGAGCGTCCGCAACGTTCCTGCACCGATGCCGTAGGCCCAACCTGTGGTGAGGAAGATCAGCATGATCAATGCAATCAGACCATTCATGAAGGGCGAATTGCCGATCAACTCGCCCGTGGTCGGATTGCGCAGCGGTGCTCCCGAGGGCAAGGTCAGAAAGCCGAATATGACGATCAAGCCAATGAGGCCGTACAGCGCGTAGCGCAAACCGCGCGATTCCGCCTCGCCGAGGGGCGCACTCTGATCTTCAACAGCGCCTGGCGCTGACTTGCTCGGATCGAACTTTCCAAGCCGCGGTTCGATCATGCGGTCAGTGATGAACGCGATAATAACGGTGAGGAACAGCACCGATGCGATCGAAAACCAGATATTCGACGCGAGGCCGATCGTCCGGTTAGGGTCCACCAGCGCCGCTGCGTCGTTGGTGAATTCAACAAGCACCGCGTCAAGCGGCTTGATCAGCATGTTTACTGTAAACGCGCCGGCGACCGCAGCAAATCCCAACGCCAGACCAGCAAGTGGATGGCGGCCGACCGCCAGGTAGGCAATGCCGGCAAGAGGAATAAGCACGAGATAGCCCGCATCCGCCGCGATCGATGCGAGGATGCCCACGAAGGCCAAAATGTAGGTCAGCGCCCAACCCGGAGAAACGATCACAAGTTTGCGGATCAGTGAAGTCACCAAGCCGGACTCTTCCGCAACACCAGCGCCGATCATCGCCACAATCATCAAGCCGACGGCAGTGAAGCCCATGAAGTTTGGAATGAGCGAAGAATAGATGAAGCGGATGCCTTCGATGTTCATCAAGCTTCGTATTTCGGTCGTCGCGGTTTCTATCTCGTGCGTGTCCGGGTTGATGCGCTCAAAACTGACTGCTGCCCCGAACATGCTCAGGATGCCGGAGAGAACAATGACGATAGCGATCAGGATCAGAAAGATGATGACCGGGTGCGGCACCATGTTTCCGACCCTCTCGACGCCGTCGAGAAACTTCTGCATCACTGTTTTCGGAGGCGCCGCGGTAGTGGCCATCGTGCTTATCCCTCAATCAAGCGGTGACAAGCCTTAATTCGCCTCGCGGTGAAACCAATGTTTCATCGACGAGACGTACGAGCCGTCAGGCCTGCAAATTTAATTTGCTGTGTCAAAGAGTCATGAGTGTAGAATCCATAACGTTGACCTGATGTCCCGAATTTGATCGAAGTTTTTCGCAGGAAACACATGGCAAACGGCCGAGAATCATCCTCGGAGCATGCGTGCGGCGCGGTTTTTGGGACGAACGGCGCAGGCTTTGGATTTTTCGCTCATTCCCAGCCTACAAATTGCCGATAGGGTCCTGTGCCCGCTCAGGACGTTTGAACGAGCGAGCTTTGTCATGCAACTTCGGGTGCCGACCCAGATGTGATCGCAATGGCCTTTGAAACAGCAACAAGCAGCTCAAATATAGGCTCAGATTTGGATCCAACATTTCCGACGGGATCCCGGTCAGGTGAAAGCGCCGCCCTTGAACGCATTCCGGGTCCTGCCTCGATATGATTGTTGAATCAGGAAACGTTTTCAACGCGGAGGGCGAATCGTGGCCGGAGCCGACGCGGCGCCTTGAAGACTTCCAGCCTCTGCTGCCTGCGGAATCGACGATCATTGCCCATCTGCTCAGCGGCAAGTTCGATCGGCTCGGTGACGGGTCACTCCCAAAGGAAGCAGACCCCGACCGGGTCGTTCGCGCATCATTCCTCCGTTTCCTCATGCTTGGTGGCGAAGAGGGATGCAGACCTCATGAAAAAGGAATCAGAGTCGGCGGCGCATGGATCAAGGACGTGCTTGATCTCGAAGCTTGCCGAGTGTCTCGCGACATCGGCTTGAACAACTGCCATTTCGAGGAGGCGCCCATCCTCCGAGCGGCAATCATCAATCGCCTGTTCTTGAATGGATCTTCTTTTCCCGGCCTTCAGGCAGAACGGCTCGAAGTGCGAGGAGGAATCTATCTGCGTGGAGCCAGGGTCGACGGTACAGTGGTCCTCGCGCAATCTCGACTGGGTGGAAACCTCGAATGTGACGGCGCGACGATCCGGGCACAGGACCACGCTATCGATGCCGAACGTATCGAGGTGCGTAGCGTGCTGGTCCGGCGCGCGCGCCTGCAGGGCGGAATCAACCTGCATGGCGCGCAATTGGCCGCTGACTTCGATGGCAGCGGATCGACCATCTCCTTTCCAGAGGGTGTGGCAATCGACTTCGAAAAGAGTGAAAATCGAGGCAGCCTTACGGTGCGAGGCGCGGAAGTCGACGGCGAAATCCGGTTGGTCGCATCCCTGATCGAGGGAGATTTCGACTGCACCGACGCTGTTCTCTCCAATCCTGGAAAGAGTGCTCTGGATATGAGCCGCACTGTTATCAAAGGCGCGTTTTTCCTGCATGGCAAGGCGCGGGTCGACGGCGTTCTGGCGATGACTGGAGCATCGATTGATACAATCCACGACAGTTCCCCCTGCTGGCCGAAGGCAGGAGACCTGCTTCTGAACCGGTGTCTCTATCGCGCCTTCATCGACAGCCCCGTCGATGCCGGGAGCAGGCTCGATTGGCTGGCGCGGCAGGATCCTGAACGCTGGGGCGAAGACTTCTGGCCTCAGCCCTATGAGCAGCTTGGGCTGGTCTTTCGGGAAATGGGGCACATCGAAGACTCACGTGCGGTCTTGATCGTCAAGGAACGCCGACAACGGCGCGCACGCAGGGCGCGCGCGAAGAACCGCCTGTGGTGGGCAATCCTTGCCGTTCAGGATGGCATTCTGGCGGTGACGGTTGCCTATGGACGCCAACCCTTGCTGGCATTGGCCTGGTTGCTTCTGTTCTGGGCTGTCGGGGTCGGAGTTTTCTGGAACGCGGATCGTCTCGGCGCCCTCAAGCCAAACAGCGCAGTCGTCCTTCGCTCGCCAGAATGGACTCTTTGCGGCATCAACACGTCTGAAGAACAGTTCCTGATTGCCCCCCAAACCACGATGGATGGTCGTGCAAAGCCGGGACAGACGCAACTTTCTTGCTTTCGTGACCAGTTCGAAGCAGCAAGCTATCCGCAGTTCAATCCCTGGATGTATTCGCTGGACACGCTCCTGCCTGTACTGGAAATGGGTCAGAAAGAGTATTGGCGCCCCAATCCACCCGAACCAGGCGGAGCGTTTACTATTGCCTATTTCTATTTTCAGTCCATCGTGGGTTGGGCGCTCAGCCTTCTGGCTGTCGCCGGTTTCTCCGGACTGGTCAAATCTCCCTGACACCAAAAGTCGGCTCCCAATCCGGCGTCGACGTTGCTGATGTGTGGTCCCGTGCGAAAGTTGATAGATTCTCTTGTAACAGCCGGAATATTAGTGGGGACGCTATCCTTCGCGGCGTCTCTCACACCCAGTCTGATCCCGCGATCCTATCTTATACAGGGCGTTCTGTCCGGGCTATCGGCAGGGATCGGATACGGGCTCGGCGTCCTCGGCTATTGGTTTTGGACGTATCTCGAATTGCCGCAGTTGCAGGGTCGGGCGCAGACGCTCGTGCGTCGCGCGATATGCGCAGCCTGCGCCGTAGCAGCCATCATCTTCCTATGGAAAACGACGGACTGGCAGAATTCGATTCGCGTGCTGATGAGTATGGCGCCACTTGACACGGGCAACCCGTTCAAAATCGGCGCTATCGCCGCTTTCGTCTTCGCTGTTCTCATGGGACTGGCGCGGCTCTTCAAACACACGTACCGGATGTTCTCGCGGTGGCTCGACAGATATGTGCCAAAGCGCGTTTCGAAGCTTGTGGGTGGTTTGCTCGCAATCATCGTTTTCTGGTCGGCAGTGGAAGGCCTGGTTTTCAGGCTGACGCTTCGCATCCTCGACTCGTCTTTCCAGGAGATGGATGCACTCATCGAGGACGACCTCGCAAGGCCCGAAACCTCACTCAAGACCGGTAGCCCTGCATCGCTGCTGGCGTGGGATGATCTCGGACGGCAGGGCCGCCATTTCGTCAGTTCCGCTCCGACCGGCGCGCAAATCGGTGCATTCTTCAATACGACAGCCATGGACCCGATACGGGTCTACGTCGGAATGAATTCCTCCGATACGACCGATGGCCGCGCAAAGCTCGCGCTGGAGGAACTGAAGCGAACGGGCGCGTTCTCCCGCTCTATTCTTATCATAGCTATGCCGACCGGAACCGGTTGGGTCGATCCGGCAGCACAGGATCCAGTCGAGTTCCTCCACAAGGGCGACGTTGCCACCGTCTCTATGCAATATTCCTATCTTGCAAGCTGGCTGTCCCTGCTTGTCGAACCCGAATATGGCGCTGAGGCCGGCAAGGCCCTCTTTCGGGAAGTTTACGGATATTGGTCGTCACTTCCGCGCGACAGTCGCCCGAAACTCTATCTTCAAGGTCTCAGCCTCGGAGCCATGAATTCGGAGCTTTCGTTTAGTCCGTTCGACGTCGTCACCGATTCTTTTCAAGGCGCACTCTGGAGCGGTCCACCCTTCCCCAGCCCAATCTGGAGATCCGCAACGGATGCGCGAAATGCCGGATCTCCCGAATGGCTCCCCGTTTTTCGCGATGGTTCGGCGTTCCGCTTTACCACCCAGACCAATGCCCTTGATCTGCAGGGCGCAGGCTGGGGACCGGTTCGCATCGTCTATCTCCAATATGCGAGCGATCCGATCACATTTTTCGAGTCCGGGACGCTCTATCGCGAGCCCGACTGGATGAAGACGCCGCGAGGGCCTGATGTTTCGCAAAAGGTACGGTGGTATCCACTGATTACGATGTTGCAGCTTGCCGTCGACATGGCGATCGCGACCACCACGCCGATGGGCTACGGCCACGTCTTTGCGCCGCAACACTATATCGATGCCTGGATGGCAGTTACCAATCCGCCCGGTATCAGGCCCGAAGATGTGGAGCGGTTGAAAGCTTTTTTCATCGAAAGGGGTGAGACACAATCGATCAGCGGATAGCTTCCGCACCGCCGATGGACGCTCAATGTTGGGAACGAAGCAATGAAAATATCGATAGCTCTTGCAGCAGCATGTCTTGGAATGCCGGCAGCCGGCACCTCAAACTATGCTCACTCCGTCCCGTTCGTTCTGGTGCAGACCGACGGCGAAGCTGTGCAGAGCGCTCCTTTGGAAGGAAGCGAGTGGCGGGTACAGGAACTCGACGGCAAGAAGGTTGTTGAGGGCGTGGTGTCGACGCTGGCATTCAGCGAGGGAGGGGTGGTGAGCGGGAGCGGCGGCTGCAACAGATTTCGCGGGAGCGTCAAGATCAACGGAACTGCGATGAAGTTCAGTCCGCTGGCTACGACAATGATGGCCTGCGAAGAGGAAAAATCCAGGCAGGAAGCGCATTTCCATGCCGCTTTGGAGAAAACTGCCTCCTATTCACTGCAGGATGGACAATTGAAACTGATCGACGCGACAGGTAACGCGGTTGCGCGTCTCGAGAAACTTTGAACGGCGCTTCAACTCTTGCAGAGAAAGTTGCTGGAACTGGAGAGCTCAGCCTCCGCTTACGATGCGCAGAAGCTCGTACAGCGTTGAAGGCTGGTCTGCGCGAAGATGGGATTCCCGTGCGATGACAAGTCCATCGCTGGCCCATGCGATATCCCGCGCTTCCTTGGGCGAAATTCCGAACTCGTTGCGAAAGGTCCGGCTGTATGCCGAAGCATCCAGGAAGCCCCATTGCTCCGCAATACGGGCGATCGATCTGCCATCAGCTATGTCCGAGAGCGCATCGCGCGTTCGCAGCAACCGCCGCTTGCGTATGTAGGAGGCAACTCCACCGAGCGGCTCAAAGAGCCGGTAGAGGCGTGACCGCGAGGTGCCGAGTGATGCGCATAGCATCTCCGGCGAAAGCTCATGATCCGTCAACCTGCTGTCTATCAGGCGACGGGCACGCGCCAGCAGCGTCGCATCAATCGGGGACTTGGCCTCGGTCAAGCGGTCTTGCGAAGGTGACAGACAGGCGGCAACGATACTGCGTGTGGCCGCAACGATGTTGGGCATCTCTGTCGCGCGCAATTCTTCGAGCGACCGATTCAGGATGAATAGATAGTCTGCCAGAAGCTTGCCCATCCCTCCGTCGATCCTGAAGTCCAGCATTCGGTATAAATTGGTCGAGGAGGTGAACAGATCGTGCGGAATGAAGAGCGTAACTATCCCGTCAACATCAATTTGCGTGTCAAATGGCGTTCCCAGGCAATGAAGTTCGGGAAAGGCTGCTCCTTCTTCTGAAAAATTGCCACCATTCAGTGCCCTGAATGGAAGATCGATATACCAGTGGTCGAGCACACTTTTCTTCAAGTGTTTCCTGCGATGCGGGCGGTCTTTTCCGGGAAGTTCGGTTCGCATGAACGCCAGACAGTCAAGGTTCCAGACCTTCTGGCTAGCAGCAAATGGTTCTCTTTCACGTGCCTGGCAAGATAAGTCCATGACCCCTTGAAAGGCAGAGCGAAACGCCTGGAATTGCTCTTGAGGCAAGAGGTCGTCGGTCGAAAAGTCCAAAGACCGGTGATACTGGTCCCTGCTGCGCTCAAGCTTGTAGAACGATTGAAGCGTAGACACCTGATACATTAGAAAGGTCCCGGACTACATCTGTATCGAACTATCCCAACAGACCAGTGTTTCTAATATTGCGCAGCCTCGCGCTCTACCCGCATGGGTTGTGTCGTGAAATATTGACATAGGCTGTGACGAATTGCGATACATGGACTGGTTCGTTCGTTGCGCGTCGCAGGCCGGGTTCCAGCAGCCAACTTGCCCCATCGGTATCCCAATAAGGTCTGGCGCGAATCTATGCACAAATTCCTGTCGCTCGACCTGCAAGAGATCCGAACCGAGCTTCTGACGAAGAAGTTCGTGCGTAGCAGTGAAGTGCTTGGTCCCACAGAGGAAATCTTCGTTACCAAGGAGCATGGATACCGCCACATCGGCGATCCTGTTTTCCTCCACGTGATGAGCTTTGAGGCAGGCCAACCATATCGTCTGAAAATGGGGAGAAAAGGCCTCGTCTGCGTTCAGATCAACATCAAGGGGGCATATAGTCGGTTGGTAGGCGACCGCACCGATCTGGTTAGCCCTGCAATGATACACATCACCAACTCGCAACGGTCGGTTGTAGACGCAGAGGCAGGAACAAAATTCCGCGGTCTTTTGCTTGTGTGCGACAGGGAGTATCTGCTCGATCAATATGCTGTGAATGTCGACCGGCTTCCAACGCCATATCGCTTGATCTTCACCAGCGACGTCGGCGTAGCTGAGGTAATGCAGCTCCCAAACTCACAATCGACAATTTCGATCGCCGATCAGATTATTTCCTGCAAGCTCACGGAACCCCTCAGATCCCATTATCTAAGGGCCAAGACCATCGAACTGATCTGCGATATCGTGTTGCAGATCAACACACATGCAACGCAGCGACCGATACGGCTCAGAACTTCACTTGAAAAGTCGCAGGCGATCGAAACCGCGGCAAATATTTACAGGCGCGAGGTCAGCAGGCCGCCCACTATCGAGCAGCTTGCTCTGCGCGTCGGATTGAACCGGAACGACCTGACCAACGGTTTCCGAGATATGTTTGGCACTACTCCGCACTATTACGGCCTTATGAGACGTATGGAGCGCGCGGAAGATTTGCTCCGCGATGGGACACTATCGATCAGCGAGATTGCCAGACGGGTCGGCTACGAAGGCTATTCAAGCTTTTCGCGAGCGTATCACGCTCACTACGGCCATGCGCCTGCCCAGTCGGAAGATCAACCTATCGGATAAGCCAATCGAACTGACCCGGAAGGCGCAAGCCCCGTCAATCCAGGGGCAGGTGCGAGGTTTCGGGCATGAACCAAACGACCAGAAAGCTGGCGGTTGAAGCGACAAGGACGTACGCCACCGGCGCCAGAACACTGTCGAAATGATCCGTCAGCCACACCGACACGAACGGTGCGAAACCACCGAACACCGCAGCAGCAATTGCGTAGGAAACGGATGACCATCGCGAACGCTCCGCCGTCGCGAATTGCTCGGCCACAACCGCAGGAGCCGCTCCGGAATAGAATGCGATGGCAACGCCAAAAAGCATCTGGATTCCGATAATCTGACCAAAGCCCGATCCGGCGCCGATCAGCCAGAACGCCGGAATTGCCAGGATCAGGACCAAGGCACAGGACGCCATCATAAACGGACGTCTGCCGTAACGGTCAGAGAGCAGGCCAATGAATGGAACCAGAGCAATAATGACAATAGTGGAGATCGTATTTGACCATGCCGACTGCGCAGGAGTTACCTGACCGTGAGAACGGGTAAGTATCGGAAGGTAAATCAGAAACATATAATAGCAGACAGTCCAGTGTATGGTGATCCCGAATACAGTCAGGAATGGCCGCAGCTTGGAACGTGCGCCCTGATTTGCTGAACCTTTATGCGCTCTTGTCGATCGGATGTAGGCCGGGGTTTCGTCCAACCCGCTGCGAAGCCAGAAACTGACAATTCCGAGGAGGCCGCCCAGAAGGAATGGAATACGCCATCCCCACGCGGACATCTCCGCCGGCTCCAGGAATGTGACCAGGATCGCCGCGATCGCGCTGGCCAGGCCGCTACCCAAGGCCACCGTCAGTGACATGAAGCTGGTCCAGAACCCCCGACGTTCGGATGGGGCCCATTCAATGAGAAACGAGTTTGTGGCGCCCCATTCGCCGCCTGCGGAAAGGCCCTGAAGCAACCGGGCGACAAGAAGAAGGATTGGCGCCAAGATACCGACACTTTCATATGTCGGCATCAGACCGATCATCACCGTGCCGGTTGCCATCATCGCAGCGGTGATCAGCAGAGCAGGCTTGCGGCCCCTCCTGTCGCCGAGCCCTCCCAGCAGCAGCGCTCCGATCGGCCGTACGACGAAGGTGATCCCAAATACCGCAAGCGCCGCGAGCATAGCGACGGTGGGATCACCCTGCGGGAAAAAAGCTTGCGAAATGTTGAGTGCGAGAATCCCGTAGATCGCGAAGTCGTACCACTCAAGTGCGTTGCAGAGGAGAGCTCCCGCAAACGCACGTGCACGCCTTTCGACAGGCAGATAAGACGGTGCCTCTTCAAAGACCTTTGCGATAGCGGCAGTTCCCTCAAACTGACTGCAACATTGCAACCGCGTTTCATCCCGTCAAATGAAATCGGGCCATTTGAATACAAGAAAAGGGACAAACCGCACAGCCACAAGATTCCCGGCTGATTTCTTCGAGCAGCGGTCGGCGTAAGAGTCGTCGCCAAACAGTCCAGATGGCGACAATCGGCAGGAGCTTCCCTATGTCGGATCTTATCGTAATTGTGTACCCAACCGAGGCGAAGGCTGAAGAAGTCCGTACGAAGCTGCTGGAGCTGCAACAAGAATACCTCATCAAGCTTGGTGATGCCGTCATCGCTACCAGGACTGAAGCGGGAAAGGTGAAGCTGAACCAGCTGATCAACACCACAGCGACTGGTGCTGCTTCGGGAAGCTTCTGGGGACTGCTTGTAGGCGTCCTGTTTCTCAATCCACTGATCGGAGTTGCGGTTGGTGCCACGACAGGTGCGCTCGGCGGAGCGCTGACTGATGTCGGCATAAACGATAGGTTCATGAAGGACTTGTCCGCATCTCTGGCGCCCGGAAGTGCGGCGCTTTTCGTGCTCGTCCAGGAGATGACCGCAGATAAGGTTCTCAAGCAAATCGAAGGCTTTGGAGGGGTGGTGCTCAAGACTTCCCTCGACGAGACGAAGGAACAGGTCCTGCGCGATGCCCTTAAGGGTCATTCGAGTGAACCCGCTTCCGAGAAGACAACTTGAGAAGGCCAGGAACATGAAGAAAATTGTACTCGCAATCGCCCTCGCGGGCGCGCTTGGTGGCTGCACGACCACCGAGCGCGATGTGGCAACCGGAGCCGCGCTGGGTGGCGCTGTTGGACTGGCCGCAGGCGGAGACGCAACGAGCGCGGCCGTGGGCGCCGCGGCAGGTGCTGCCGGAGGTCTCCTCGTCCGGAATCTTCGCAACGGCTATTGCCAGTATCGCAATCCGCGAACGGGACGACTTTATACGGCTCGCTGCTAGCAATCAGGACCTTGGTGCGGAAGACTCGCGCCGAGGCTCAATTGTTGCGGATTGCAAGATCTTCGAGAATCAGCTTGTCGTTCGGATCGACGAACTGCGGATAGCGTCACCAGCTTCCGACCGAAGACCAGTCTGGCCAAAACGATAGAAATGCGCAATTCGCCCTTCCTGAACCTTGTCCTGACGATCGCACTCATCCTCATGACAGGATGGCTTCTTTTCGTGGGCCAAGCCATCGTCTTGCCGATCGTGATGGCGGTCATCGCCGTCTATGTTTTGACAACCGCATCCGAGATCATGGGAAGGCTGCCGGTGCTTCGCAGCTTTCCACCACTTGTTCGACATCTCCTGGTCCTGCTGGCATTTACTGCCGGGCTGATCAGTTTCGCTTTGGTCGTGCAGATTACAGTCAACCAGCTTTTGTTCGCACTCCCCCGCTACCAGGTGAACCTGCAGGTATTGATCGATCGGCTCGCTCATCACGGTTGGCTCGAAAACAGCCAGACACTCGATGAGGTCATCGAGGTCACCCTCAAACAGATCAACCTGCAGAGCCTTTTCATCAGACTTCTTGGAGGTGTGACCAGTTTCAGCATGAGTATTTTTCTTGTGGCGCTCTACTCGGCCTTCCTCTTGGGTGAGCGATCCAGCTTCGGGCAAAAGCTCGCGGCCGCACTCCCATCAGGCAATCAGGCAGAACAAACGCTGCGGATTGTCGAACAGATCAATCTTCAAATTGGAAACTACCTTGCGGCCAAGACGTTAATCAACGTCATTCTCGCGGCCACTTCATATGCTATACTCTGGTGGATGGAAGTCGATTTTGCCCTCTTCTGGGCCTTGCTGATCGGCCTGTTCAACTATATTCCCTACGTTGGTGGACCCATGGGCGTCGCTCCTCCAGTAATCTTGTCGCTGGCGCAATGGGGCAACCCTTGGAGCACGCTGGTGTTGTGCGGGCTGCTGGCACTGGTTCAGACTGTGATTGGAACAATCCTCGATCCCAAGATCGTTGGCAGGCGGGTAAACCTGAGCCCGTTCGTGGTGTTGGCAGCGCTTGCCGTCTGGAGTGCACTTTGGGGGTTGCCGGGAGCTATACTTGCGGTCCCTATGACCTCGATCATTGCTATTGTCTGCGCAGCTTTCGAACCTACGCGATTCGTATCCGTCCTGCTGGCGGAAAAGGTCGTGCAGGAAGATTGAGGCTTAGTTCGTCGGCAATCCCTCAACTAGATCAGAGCCATTCTCTCATAGCCCTTGGGCCACCTTTTCATCAGTGCCTAAATCGCTCTAGATTGCGGACCTCTCCACGGGAATCACCTTCATGTCCGCATTGTTTCAGCCAATCCAGATCGGCGCCTTGACCTTTCCGAACCGCATCGCTATCGCGCCGATGTGCCAATATTCCGCCGATGACGGCTCGGCGAGCGACTGGCACCTTTTCCACTGGATGAATCTGGCCATGTCCGGGGCTGGCATGGTCACGTTCGAAATGACTGATGTGGAACGCCGCGGGCGCATCTCGCATGGCTGCCACGGGCTCTACACCGAACACAATACCGCTGCCGCAAAGCGCGCGCTCGATGCCGCGCGGGCTGTTGCGGCTCCCGGGGTGAAATTCGGCGTGCAGCTCGCACATGCGGGTCGCAAGGCGTCCTGTCAACGCCCATGGGAAGGTGGTGGTCCCTTGCAAACCGATCAGGACCCCTGGGAGACGGTTTCCGCATCGCCGATCCCGTTCGACAAGGGGTATCACACGCCCCGCGCTCTCGAAGAGGATGAAATCCTTGAGATCGTCGAGAAGTTTGCCGTTTCGGCGCAACGCGCCGAGCGCGCGGGTTTCGACTTTTTGGAGCTGCACGGTGCACACGGATATCTGTTGCACCAGTTCCTTTCACCACTCGCCAATGAACGAAAGGATCGCTGGGGCGGTTCACTCGAAAACCGCATGCGCTTCATTGTGGAAGTGGTGCGTGCAGTCCGAAAGGCAGTGCCTTCGATGATGCTCGGTGTGCGCCTGTCGGTTAAGGATTGGGTTGATGGCGGATTTGACGAAGAAGAATGCGTCGAGGTTGTCAAGGCGCTCATGAGCGAAGGCGTCGGGTATATCTGTTGCTCGAGTGGCGGCATTTCGCCCTTGCAGAAGATTCCCTCCGGGCCGGGCTATCAGGTGCATCTGGCGGAACATATCCGCAAGCACACGGGCGCAACCGTGCGCGCCGTCGGGATGATCGACACCGCGAAGCAGGCCGAGGAGATCGTGCAGTCCGGACGTGCCGACATGGTGGCCGTCGCACGCGCTGTGCTTGCCGACTCCCACTGGCCGCTTCGCGTGGCTGTCGCGCTCGGCGAACCGTTGCAGCTCCCGCTGCAATATGAGCGCTCGGCCCATCTGTTCAGGAAATGGAGCGCCTTCGAAGAGCGCGCATAGCGCAGGAGGTGCTGTGCACAAAAAAGACCGGCCCGGGTTAGTTTCCGGACCGGCCCGGAGGCCGTTCAATGAACGGTCGATTTCAGATCAGACGCGCGCCGCGGACATGTCGCTCGGGAACATCTCGTTGATCTTGCAGGCGACCTCGGTGCGGTTGGTGGCCTTCAGCTTGCGCATGATGTTGCGGATGTGAACCTTCACCGTGCTCTCGCGCAGGTTGAGCTCGTAGGCGATGATCTTGTTCGCCTTGCCGCGGCGCAGTGCCTCTACGACTTCCGTCTGGCGACCGGTGAACATGCCGGCCATGTGGCGCGCGGCCTCACTCTGAGAAGTCAGTACCTGACGAACGCCCATGACGCTGCTGGCGGGAACGAACACGCCGCCTGCAAGGGCGAGGCTGATGGCCTCGACGCACACGCTGATACCGACCGAGGTCGGGATATAGCCGCGAGCGCCGTATTCGAGCGCCTTCAGGATCTGCGCCAGATCATCCGTGTCGGCAAGTACGATCACCGGGATCGACTTGAATTCCGCCGCGAGCTTCGCCAGCTCCTCGCCGACAGCCGGGTCGGTCACGCGCCGACCGCCGATATTGTACAGGATCGCCGAAAACTGCGCGTGACGATCACGCGCCTGCTTCCAGTCCTGGATCGACGCAAACGGCGTGATCTCCGTCGTCGCATCATGCGAACGAAGGCTCTGCGCGAAGCACTCGCGATCCAGAGCACGCGGATCGATCAGCGCCAGCATGCGGTCATAGTCATGATGAAGCGCGAATTGCTTTGCCTGCATGGACGACATCGAAAGTACGTCGCCCGACTTCAGTGTGGATGTGTTTGCGATGCCCATAGCCCTTACCCCTTTTGATCGCCTGGTTTTGCACAAAGAAGGAGAAGCGATATGACAATGCGCAGCATTCCGACGTGCGCCGCCGCCAACCCAAGGCAACATCGCCAGAACCGTATGGATACCATGTGCGAATTGTTCGGCTTAACGCCGTATTTGACTTACCGCCCCGCCCGTATTTCCGTAGTCAGCAGCTAATCCCTTGCTCATTGATTTAAGCTGATTTAACTACTCCCCACTCCATCCGCATTAACACACATCAATCGAGCTAGATATTTTTTGGCGGGCCGAACGATTGGTAAATCGTCGGTTAGCGACCGTTTGAAACGCGCAAACGCCTGCAATCGCTGGGGATTGTGCGCGCGGCGGGCTTTCAAAGTCGAAGCGAATGGGGGATGCCGTCGGAAAATTCACAATCCAGTCGCCAGCCGCGCCCTTGTTTCCGAACTTTCAGGAACGTCGCGCCGTCGCCCGGAGTAGGTCGCAATGCCTTGACCGCGCATTTGAAACGGCGGCCTCCATATCCGAACTCGATCTCTTCCTCGTCGACAATCTCCTGGTCTACGCCGTTGGCGAAGGGAAACGGCGCGTAGAGCGCTGAAGTGTGGATGGAATGTATTTCGACGATTTTCTTGCCCCTGCCATCACGCAACTCGCCGGTTGCGATGCATCCGCGATGTTCGTCGCCAGAGAGAAACACGACCTGTTCAATGTGGTTGATCGCGATATAGCCGAGCAGTTCACGCAGCGTGTCCGGATAGCCGTCCCAGCCATCCGAGTGCAACGCGCTCAGGTTTGAACTGTCCAGTCGCCTGTCCCACTGCACTGCGCGTCTGTGCCGTGGAAGGAGCATGAGCGGCGTCACCACGAATTTCGGCCCCGGCTTTTCGCGCAGGAACTTCTTCAACCGGGCCATTGTCGGGCCGGCAACGAGGCGCGCTTCGTGCAGATTGCCGACCTTTCGGTGAAAGCGCTCGGAACGTGTGTCCATCAGGAAGAAATGGAAGCCATCGAACTCAAATGTTTCGAGGTCCTTTTGAAACCCACGCTGGTATTTCCGGTAGGCCTTTCGTCCAAGATCCATCTTGTCTTCATTCAGTCGATCATTCGGGATCGGCTCCCAATTGTCGTCGATCTCATGATCGTCGAGCAGCATAAACGAGGGCGCCCGGCGCAACACCTTGCGAACCGCAGGCTGCCTCAGCCAATTCTCGTAAGGAAGGCGATACCTGTCATCGAGGCTCGCGGGATCATAAAGCCCGGCTGTCGGATCGACATAGACCTGGTCACCTACGAACAACATGAAACGCGGCGCTTGCGGTGGGTCCAGTTCCAGTCTTTCGGAGATTAGCTCATAGGAACGATAGGCCGCCTTTGTGTCGAGCAGCCCCGCCGGATATTGGCAGGAAGCCAGCAGGAATGTCGTACCGGTCCGCTTCCGTATCGTCGCAGGCTGTTCAAGAACGTCGCGCGGTATGATCCCTTCCGTCAAAATCCTGTCCGAGTCGAAATTCTCGTCGAGCGAGGAAGGCCGACCGGCAATTCTCCGGGGACGTGACTGGAATAACAGTGCATCGTAGACGGCCTTTGCCGATCGATCGAAGCGATCCCTGTCAAGAGTCGTCTTGATGGTTTGCGAATCGTTTGTGTTCAGCGGACTCCGTCTCGAAAGCCTTGGCCTCACATCGAATGCGATGTCGGCGTTGTTTTCGACGCCGGTCCCCTTTCGGGCGAGCGTGTCGTCTTCGGCATAGATCAGAACCAGCAGGAGCGCATTGCCGCTGTGATCGGGATTGCTGCACGGCAGCTTCGAAACAAGCTTGCTCAGATCTAATGTGTCCCATCCCTCCCGACTCAACTCTTCCGACCAGAAGAGCACCATGTGATTGGCGATATAGTTCTCGGTCCACGCCTGCCCGTCAGGCCGCACGATCCCGTCTGAGTCGGCCTTGACCGGCAGGATGACACCCCCGACCACTTCGGGGTGTGATGGAAGCGAGCCGATGCGCATGCTCCAGACCGGCGGAGCAAGTGGATCGGCGCCGAGAGCACTCTCCTTCGTCAGGATCGGCCCGATCCATGGGGGATACGCACACAGATCGGTATCCGCCTTATTTTCATGATGGCGGGTTTGATCGTCGAGAAACTCCGAAATTCTTGCGAAGACCGGATATCTGGTCGTGCCTATCAGGGAGTCCTGATGTCCTGCCCCCGGGTTGATGAACGGCTTGACAAATTTGCACCCGGCATCATCGAGGATCGTCTTCATTCGACTGACGGTCGAAAAGTGGGAAAGCCCGTTTTCCTTTCCGTGAATACTCAATAGCGGGAAATTGAAGCGCTCCTTGAGCGTTGAGCGGGAGACCAGCTTGTTTCGGCCTTTGTAGTTGGTCATCATCGCATGACGGACATAGTGCAAGGTTGTCGCAACGGTCCGGAGATTCAGAGCTCCGAAATGCTCGTTTATAAAGCGCAGCACGTCCGGCTCCATTTTAGCCAGACTGAAGTCCCTGCCGTAGAGCGCATCCATGCGGTGACGGGTGCGTGTCCAGGGAGTCCGCTTCCACGGTAGCACCGGATTTTCGATGTCGAACTCTTCAACCGGATAGGGAAGCGTTGCCAGCGCCCGGTCCCACAGATCGTCCGCCAGCGAGGGCTTGGAGGGATTGAAGCTGTAGGTCGTCGGAAGATAGTTGAGCAGGTAGTGCACAATGTATCCGCGAAAAACATTCGCCGGCGTGAAAACAACGAGCGGCCCGACCTGCGTGAACGCTGCCCGGTTTACCTTGCCCGCCAGCCTGTCTTCGCCGAGCATGGCGAAGCTGAAGACGATGGTCCCCATGCAATGCGCAACAACATCGACCTCGCCTGTCGCCGAGTGCGATGCGGCCAGTTCGATGACATCCGCAACATCTTTCTTGCCGATCTGATCGAAGCTCCACCCCCTCTGGCAGGTCGCGTCGTGGGCCGGGCTGGTTCGCAAATCCGCAATCCAGATGTCTCGCCCGGCTTCCCACAGGTGGCTGGCAAGATTTGGATTTACCGCGTGATGCGCGAAGGTGGTGCCGCCCGCGCTATAGCCGTGCAGCATCACCACCGGGCGCGCCGTTGTCGTATCCTCTTGCGGATAGCGGGTGATCAAGACCTTTCCATCGACTTCCTTGCCCTCGAATTGAGGAATTTCGACAATCGGAATGTGGATGGTTTCCGCCTTGACCTTGCGGCCGTCGCTCAAGCTGAGGAACCTGGGAGGAAGGAAGTCCGGATAGTCGTTGGCCGGATCGACGTCTATATCCGGAGCGCGAAAGCTCCAGATGTGGTGTGTCAGGAGCAGGCGGATGAAGTACCCGGCGAACATCCCCAGTTCCGCGAGCGCGCCGACCGCATTCAGTTGCTTCGTTATCTGAAACAGCGGAATGCCGATCTGCGCCAGGTAGCCGGTGTCCAGTTTTAGCGTGAATGTTTCGCCACGCTGGAGGCCCGGGAAGCGGTCAACCGAGACGTCCATCAACTGCCGCCACGGATTGCCGCGGCGCATATAGCTGAACGTTTTGGTGCCGGAGATTTTCATGCCGGTCAGCTTCAGCGACGGTTCGAGTTCAGGCGTCCCGACCGTCAAATCATATGACAATGTCCTGATGGCGCCCGATTTGCTGGCGATTCCCAACCCGGCCTTGATACGCTGCCAACCCCCTGTGTATTGACCGCCGCCGTCCCCATCCACGAGGGACTGATAAGTGTCTCTCAAACCCCGGTTGAGGAGCCATGCGGTTCCGGCGCGCCAGATGCGGCCTATGATCCCGGAGGGAGCACGATGCAGCACGCTGAGCGTCCCTGTCACGGGCGCGCTGAACACAGCCATGGCTTCCAGCTTTCGTTCACGCTTGAGCGGCGGCAGTGAGATGCCTTCAAGTCGTTTCCACGCCAGCAGCGGGAATATGCGAAGCCGGCTTTTCAACGCTCCGGACGGAGATTGGGAAACACGAAGAACCCCGTCGCCGCCCATACCCGGCATGAGTTTGCAAATCGCCTTCGGCTCGATGCGAAGCGTCAGTTCGGCAATGAACATTCTCGACTTTCCCGGAGCCGTCTGGAGCCGGACCGGGCCGACAAGGCGCTCGACGATCTCGACTTCGGTGTCGGAAGGAACAGCCGCGACATCGGTGCCCCTGAAGACCGGCCTTTGCAGTTCAGCTTGGGTGCCATCCGAGTCTGCGTCCGCTCCTGCCTTGAGTGCCCATCGTTCCGCTAGGATCTCCGACGCCCGCAACGCCACCGCTGAAATCGTCAGGGCAGGGTTTGCAGCAAGCGCGCTGGGGATGATCGAGCCGTCGAGCACGACCAGATCGTCGTAAACGGATGCGGTCGCGTCACCGGAGAACACCTGCCCGAGATGATTGACGACGCCGCTGCCGCCGTCATCTCCCATGACGCAACCGCCAAGCGGGTGAACCGTCGTGAGCGGCCCTTGCTTGTTCTCGAGCAACCAGGCGAATTTCGGAGGCAGCAGCCTCCACATCGGATTTGCAATCTTGCGACCTCCGCTGGCCTCGGTGATGCTTTCGATCGTCTCCGCCTGCCGGGCGAAGAGGGGCAAGTCGGGCAGGGTTGCCCAGCGCATGGTCGCGACGCCGTCCTGCGCGAGCCGAGACTCATCCTCAGGCAGGGCGCTCCGATGCGGAAGTTCAATGCTGCCGGAAGCGCCATCGTCGCCCATCACTGCATAGAGTGCCGAGTTGAGTATGTTTCCTGGCGTGACGGCTATACCGTCGTCAGCCGGGAAAGCGATCTCGTGCCTGCTCCAGTCAATCTCGGCAAGACCGTGTAGCGTGTTTGCCGTTGCGAAGATTTCCGCAAAAGCCACGCGCAGGCTGGCAGGCACGGACAGTTCCTCGACCAATACACCCTCGGGACCGTCGCGGAGATCGATCATGCCTGTGATCGTCGGGCCGATGGCCCGCTCTGACGGCTTGACGGTGCTGTCCGCCACGGAGTTGATCTTGTCCTGCGTGGCAAAATCGACCACCAGCATGTCGCCATTGGTCGAACACTGCTTTCCGATCCGGGCCGACGACAGGCGCAGGCCGCTCTCCTGTGACCGCAGCAGGATTTCCGTCGACCCCATCGTCCCGGCCGAGAGAATGAGCTTGCGCGTCCTGATCCTGATGCTTCCCTGATCGCGCCTGCGCAAGGTTGCATCTGTGTAGACGGTCTCCACCAACCAGCCTTCCTCCGGATGCCGCGCGACGTTCAACACGGTCGCGCCGGTGAAGATTTCCGCGCGGTTTTGATGCGCCTTCGCGAGTAGATTCACGTCGAGGGAGTTTTTTGCCCCGAAATTGCAGCCGGTCGCGCAATCGCCGCACCTCTTGCATATTTTCAGCGCGACATTGCCCGAGCTCCTTGTATCGCTCATCGCAACCGTCAGAGGCGCATACGAGAAATGGGAGGGGTCGAGCTCGCCGATTGCCTTCGATTTCCGGGGAACCCCATCGGGATGGGATGCTATCGTGTTCGGCTTGCCGCCTATCCTTGCACCGAGCAATTCTTCGGCGCGGTCGAAATAGCCGGACCAGTCGCCGACATTGGATAATTCTTGCGGCCAGCCTTTTGCAAATACGCGATCACGCGGGCGAACCATCACGCCCGCATTGACGAGTGACCCGCCGCCGAGTCCGTTAGCCGCAACGGTTATAACGCCGCTGCCCGCACGGATGTCGTATAGGCCCTGCTTGTTGTTGCCGTGCCGGACGTATCGCGGAAATTCTTCCAGGCCGGTCGCGAACGAGCCCGGCAGATACTCGTTTCCACGCTCGAGCACCCCGACCCGTATCAGCTTTCCATCGCGGCTGAGCCCGGCAAAAGTGGACGCGGCGACGGAACCGCCATAGCCGCTGCCGACGATCAGGACATCGAAATGAATCTCTCTTTCAGCCTTGCGGACGCGCTCGACAAGATGCTCGAAGCCCTTGGAAATCCAGGCCGTCAACGAGTCGTCATACGACAAGTCCCGGGGACGTGGCATGTTTCATGCCTGGGCCGGATTTGTGTCGAAAGAAGATGCGAAATTCGTCGCGCAGGTTTGCGGGCCGTGAAGCGTAAAAACGGCTCCGTTGCTGCCGGTATTCTGTACGAAACTCAGCATGGCAAGTCCCTCAGTTGCATGCAGTCCGTATTCCAGCAGTTTCAGTCTACTCCTTTACTTAAGATTGTATAGCGATTTCGCTGGAGTTGCCGTTGCGGAACCGGCATGATGCAAAGATCCCGATGACGGGCAAAAAGGCGGAAGCATACTGCGGGGAATTTGCTCGAAACTCGAGTTGGCGCAATCGGGCAATGCCCCTGATCTGAACTGGACCGCGCAAGCGCGAGGCCTTGGGGAATGGATCAGAACAGGCAATTGCTTGAGAGCTTTCTGCCACTGCAATTGCTTGGCAGGCTCCACGCGATCGACGGTGAAAGACCTGTCGCCATCAAATTTTCCGCCGCCGTTCTCTTTATCGACGTTTCGAGGTTCACCAGCCTTGTCGAGCAGCTTGCCCGGCGCGGCCATGGTGGATTGGAAGCAGTGCCCCGACTGCTTGGAATGGCATATTCGCGATGCGCGGAACAAGTGGGCGCGCGCGGTGGCGAAGTTGCAAATTTCGCGGGAGACTCGCTGCTTGCCTACTGGCCGGTCGACACCTTTGGGGTCGCCGACGCCGTCCGAAGCGCGTCGGAATGCGCTGACGCAATCTGTCGGGAGCATTGGGAACGCCTGACCGATCATGACGAAAACGAGCCGGCGCTGCATTTCGGCATCGGCGTAGGCGAGATTTGGGCAGCAGCGGTCGGCGGCGAGCCGACATGGAACCTGATTGTGGGAGGCGAGGCCGTGGCCGACGGAGCCAGGGCGCTCGCAGGAGCGCGGAGTTGGGAGTTCGTTATTTCCGACCACGCGCAGCAACTGTTGCATGACGCAGCCGAGGTCGAACAAGAGGTGCCGGGCGATCCGCCGCCCACATCCGCACCGACCGCATGGCTGGCCGAGTTTCTTCCGCCACTCCTGCAGGAGATCGTTGCCGATGAAGGTGACGAGGCCGGGCTTATGCCATCGCCCGTCGATGCGCGCCTCGATGCGCTTTCGGAAATCAGGCCCATCTCCACCTTGCTCGCGCGCGTTTCCGGCCTCGATCCCACGGAAGGGAATTCGCTGCGCCGCCACCATCTCCTCTGTGCTTCGATGCAAGGCATATTGCGCGATCTGGGCGGCCCGGCGGGCGAGCTGATGTTCGACGACAAGGGCCTGATTTTTGTCGCGGCATTCGGCATGCGCGGGACCTTCCACAGGGACGACCCGAAGCGCGCCATCGAGGCCGCCCGCGCAATCAGGCAAGCAGCCCTCGACTTCGGCCTCGATGTGTCGGTCGGAATAGCGACAGGCGATACGTTCGTCCGGGTCGTCGGCAGCCCGCGACGCCGGCAACTGATGATCCTCGGGCCCCCCGTGAACCGTGCTGCACGCCTGATGACTTCGGTCGTTAACGAGATCGTCTGCGATGCTCCCACCGAAAGGGCGGCCAGGTCGGCGTACCGGTTCGAAAGTCGCGGCACCCTGCGGCTGGAGGGGCTGGGCGACATGGCGCCGATCTATAGCCCGTTGGCCCCTGCCACCGTCGCCCTGCCCGCCAGCATGCTGATCGGTCGCACAAGGGAGATCGCTGTCCTGAAGCGCGCCCATGCGGAAATGGCGGCGGGACACAACAGGCTCGTGATCGTTCAGGGAGAGCCGGGGATAGGCAAGACCGCCCTCGCCAACGCCTTCGCTGAGGATCTGCGGCAGGAAGGCCTGCCCGTCTTCATTTCGAAAGCCGAACGCGACAACAGGCGAACGTCGCTCCTCGGTTGGCGGCGCGTCCTGGAATCGCTGGTGGACCTACCGCATGACAGCGACGCCAACGAGGTATTCGAACGCATCTCTGGCCGCACCGCCCATTGGCCGGCCATAACCGAGCGCCTTGGCCTGCTCGGCGACGTGCTGTCCATCGAAAATCTTCAATCAGAAGGGACGCGGCATCTCACGGGCGCGCACAGGGCGGATGCTACGATGCGGCTGCTGGGCGAGATAATCGAGGCTTTGGCGCCCCGCCCCATGACGCTGGTTCTGGAAGACAGCCAGTGGCTCGACTCGGCATCGTGGCGGCTGGTCGAATGGATTCTCGGATCGTTTTCTCCCTTGATGATTGTTCTATGCGTGCGTGCGGGAGAAGTCCCCGAAGAACTTCGAAGCCTCCAGCAGCGCGCTCGGGCCTTATGGACAAATGCCGAAAGCGATGAAGGGCACATTCGCGTCGTTGAACTGACGGAAATGGGAAATGCTGCGATATCGGAGCTTGTCGTGCGGACGATTGGCGGCGTGCCGCCTCACGACGAGATCATCCGCCGCGTCGCTACGCTGGCAGGCGGCAATCCGTTCTTTGCTGAAGAGATTGCGCTTACGCTGAAGGATGAAGGCCTGATCGCCGAGCGTGATGGTCAGTGGCGTTCGATCAGGCCGCTGGACGACCTCAAGCATTTCGAAGGCGTGGAACGGGTTATCCGAGAACGCGTGGACAGGTTGAGCGCGCCCGCGCAGGACGTGCTGCGCTCGGCGGCGGTGATCGGTCGCTCATTTACCGGCGAGGCGTTGGGCGCTCTGTGCGGTGGCATTGCGGGAAACTCGCTGGAAGTTCTTTGCGAGGCGCGGCTGGTGCGCCGGGAAACGGGCACAGACGGATATGAATTCCGCCACGATCAAATTCGTGACGTGGTCTACAATTCGATTCCGGGAGATGTGAGGACGCGCCTGCACAGCACGTTCGCAAGCTGGATCGAGGCCAATCACTCCGAAGCGATGGGAGCCGAGATTGCCGCCCTCGTGCAGCACCACGAGGCTGGAGGCAACCACGACAAGGCCGTCCAGTTTGCCGACGTTGCGGCCCGCAGCGCGCTGGAGATCGGCGCGTTTCGCGAAGTCGAGGCATTCATCGATATCTGCCTCGCGCATGAGCCTCCCCGGCAATCATGGAGCCAGGATCAGGAGTTGCGTTCGGTGCGCTGGAGACGGCAATTGGCGGAGGCGCACTACAGCCGCGGTGACATTCATGCGCAGGGCGTGGCGGTGCGCCATGCACTGGATGTCGCCGGGCGGCCGGTTCCCTATGGTGAGCCGGCGACACTAGCCTCACTTCTCGCTCGTTCGATCCGTCTCACGCTCCAGCAGGCCTTTCCTCCCGCTTCCGTCCCGGACGGCCCCGGCCAGCCGGAGAACTGGGATTGTGAACTCGCGCGCTGCCTCAGCCAGGCCGCGATGGTCGACTATTTCGAACTTCGCTTCACGCGCGGCATGTGCAATCTCGTCGGCGCCGCCATCCATGCCGAGCGCACTGGAGTGTCCGTCGAGCTGGCCATCGCATCATCGCAACTGGCCTGTGGCCTCGGCATCATGGGATGGACCCGCGCCAGCGACCACTTCATGCGGCGCGCGGAGAATGTGGCCATTGCGCTCGGCGATCCCGCTCTCCACTCGCATGTCTGCAATCTCGATGCACTCTGGCGGTTGGGCCGCGCAGATTGGGTTATGGTGGATCAGCGCCTCGACCAATCGCAAAGCCTCTCGCTCAAGGCAGGCGATCAATTGCGTTGGTGCAATGCACAGGGCATGCGCTTCTGGTCCCAGTATTATCGCGGCGACCAGGATGCCTGGGAGCCGACTTCGCTGGCACTGCTCTCGCACGCGCAGAACGCCGGCAACATCCAGCAGGAAATCTGGGCACTGCGGTGCAAGGCGCTGTGCCTGCTCCACACGGATCGGCCGCGCGAGGCGATCGACATATTGCGGCTCATTACCTCCGCGATGCCGGGATCGGTCGATCTTGCGGCAAGAATTTCCGCGATGGGCGCACTGGCACTGGCGCTTTCGAGGATCGGCAACACCGCGCAAAGCATCGATGCCGTAGGCGAAACGCTCCGCCTGTTGCGCGAGATGCGGCGACCTTCCTCCCACAGCATCCTCGTCGGCATAGCGGGCGCGCTCGAAGTCCTTGTCCGGGGCCGCGAGGTCGGCCTGCTTCAACGCTATGAGCATTGGCAGGATTGGGAGCATGAGGCGCTGACCGAATTGAAGCGATATGTCGGCGTCTTTCCCGTCGGCATCGCGCAACTTGGTATGTGGGCCGGGGCCTCCCAGTGGTTGAATGGCAGCAAGGACGAAGCGCTGGCTAGCTGGCAAAAGGCGACGACCGATGCGCGCAGTTTTCACCTGCGAAAAGACGAGTCCATGATCGCTGCGGAAATTCGGAGGCGGAAGGATCGAGCCTAGTCGCATCATAAATCTCACCCCCCGCCAGAAGCCTGTGTCATAAGTCGCCATGTCTGCTAACGTGAAGCGTCATCGCTTCCGCACCTAAGCTTCGCTTGAAAATCGTCAGCCATGGAAATCAACAGCAGGAAATTCACCCGCAGCAAGCTCCTGAGGCGTTCACGGGTCATAGGCATTTCCCGCAGGGTGTGGATTCCACGATTGGTGTTCTGGACGGGTGCAGCGACCATTGGCCTAGTGAGCGTTGCATTCGCCGTCCTCGCGGATGAGGCTCAGAGGATATTCCATCTGGCGATCACGCCCGCCGCAGGTACGGACCAAATCTGGCGCGAGTTCATTCCTGTCATTGTGACTCCGATGGGGTTCGTAGCCTGTGCATGGGTGGCGGCGCGTTTCTTCCCGGGATCACAGGGCAGCGGAATTCCCCAGGCAATCGCGTCGCGCCACCTGCGGGAAGACGATGACCGGGCTCACCTTCTCTCGCTTCGGCTCGCCGTCGGTAAAGTCTGCCTTACGGTGATGGGACTTCTTTCAGGCGCATCGATCGGACGCGAAGGTCCAACGGTTCAGGTCGGCGCATCAATCATGCTTACGGCGGCACGATGGGGAGGCATGGCGCGGGCGCGCGGACTGATACTCGCCGGATCCGCGGCGGGTATTGCAGCAGCTTTCAATACACCGCTCGCCGGTATCGTTTTTGCGATCGAGGAAATGGGCCGCACCTACGAGGCCCGCACCAATGGCCTGATTCTCTCCGCTGTCATTCTCGCGGGCCTTGCGTCCATGGCGCTGTTGGGCAGCTACACCTATTTCGGCGTCACCGATCAAACTATCTCGCTTGATGACTGGTTGCTCATCGGCACATGCGGCACGACAGGCGGCGTCGCAGGAGCGTGGTTTTCGGCGCTCGCATTGAGATGCACTCGACAGATCCGAGCGTGGAACCGCTATCAGCCTATGCCAAGAACACTCCTTATTGCGGCCGGTTGCGGGTTGGGGGTCGCACTTATCGGCATTCTCTCCGGCGGAGATACGTTTGGCACGGGCTATGAACAGGCACGGCTGGCCGTTGAGGGCAGCCCCCCGTCGATAGCCTATCCGTTCCTCAAATTTGCGGCGAGTTTTCTCTCAATGATCTCAGGCATCCCCGGAGGCATTTTCGCACCCTCGCTTTCCATCGGAGCGGGGATTGGGGCGACTATAGGTCAATTTCTCAGCGCCCCCACTGGAGCCGCGGCAATCCTTGGCATGGCTGCCTATTTCGCGGGTGTCGTGCAGGCCCCGATGACCGCATTTGTCATTATACTTGAGATGACGGGAAACCATGACAACGTAATCCCGGTGATGGGCGCCGCAATGATAGGATATGGCACGGCGCGGCTGGTCACGCGCGAGACACTCTACCACGCGCTGGCCCGCCTTTTTGTTGCAGAAGCAATTAAACGGCGGCGCGCCACGGGCGCAGTCAGTTGAGATTTCGGCGGCAGTTCCAATCTAAAATCCCCTGCCGCAGGCCTGCCGATCATGCTATAATGATGGCGTGGCATGCATACAATGCGGATGACGTGACCGTTTTAATCGCGTTTTGTGGCTCAGTCGGGAGGCTGACCCGTTGTTGCTGGCACTCCAGATATATTCCTTCCGTAGGACTTGGAGCCAACCATCGCCGTTTGCTCTCCTGAATCGGCACGCATTCCATTGCATAGCCGGAAAACAAGGAGGCTGGTCGTCATGACCATAGATGAACAACGCTTGAACGCATTCATGGGAAAGATGCTGGACGACATCGGAGCAGCGATGAATGCCTCGCTTCTTCTGCTGGGGGACAAGTTGGGTCTCTACAGAGCCCTGGCAGACCACGGTCCGCTCACCTCGGATGAATTGGCCACCAGGACGAAAACGACGGAACGCTATGTTCGGGAGTGGCTCTCCGCCCAGGCGGCATCAGGCTATGTAGAATTCAATCCGGCCGATGGCAGGTTCTCGCTGCCGCCTGAACAGGCATGTGTTTTCGCCGACGAGGACAGCCCGGTCTTCCTGGGCGCGGTCGGGGACCTCGTCGCGGCCGCATTCCGGGACGAACCCTTGGTCACAAGCGCTTTTCGATCCGGTCGAGGCGTTGGATGGGACAAGCGCTCGGAATGTCTTTTCTGCGGAACCGCCCGGTTTTTCCGCACCACATACAAGCATCATCTCATTCAAGACTGGTTGCCCGCCCTCGACGGCGTGGTGGACAGGCTTGAGCGCGGCGCACGCGTTGCCGATGTCGGATGCGGCCATGGCGTCTCGACCCTGCTGATGGCCAATGCCTTTCCGAGGTCACGGTTCTATGGATTCGATTATCATTTGCCATCTATCAAAGACGGCGCCAACGCGGCAATCGAGGCTGGCCTGGCCGACCGCGTGAGCTTTGCGCAATGTGTGGCCAAGGACGTGCCGGCAAATGACTACGATCTGGTCTGCTTTTTCGATTGCCTGCATGATATGGGCGATCCCGTCGGCGCGCTGGCGCATATCCGCCGGACAATGAAGCCCGATGGAGTTTGCATGCTCGTCGAGCCGCTGGCCGGAGACCGTCTGCAGGACAATCTCAATCCTGTGGGCCGTGTCTATTACGCTGCATCCACGATGATCTGCACTCCGGCTTCACTTGATCAGGAGGTCGGGCTGGCGCTGGGAGCGCAGGCCGGTGAAGCGCGGCTGAGAAGCGTGGCGGAGGAAGCGGGATTTTCGCGTGTCCGCCGCGCCGCTGAAACCCCTTTCAATATGGTGCTCGAAATTCAGGTGTAGTCCCACGCATACATGCGGAGAATGCGCATGACTGACATTCAATCGATGTTCGGGCTTTTGCGGACACATGTCGCCGCACCTGTCGCAGACGCAATAGAGAGGGAAATTGCGGATGCTCCCGATCGAAGGCTGTTTCGTATCAATCCGCTGGCGTTTGCGGAGCGAAACGACCTTGATCCGGAAGAAACAATCTCCGGCTTTCTCCACGCGGTCCAGATCGGCCTTTTCACCATAACCTGGAATGTCCTTTGTCCGGGCTGTGGAGGTGTTCTGGACACCAATGAAAGCCTGAAGACGATCCGCAAAGAGTCATATGTATGCTCGATCTGCGCCGAGGGGTATCAACCGACCCTGGACGAAATGGTCGAAGTGACGTTCACCGTGAGCACACGTGTCCGTCGGATCGCTGCGCATTCTCCCGATCAGTTGCCTGCCCTTGAGTACTATCGACAAATGTATTGGGGCTCTGCGATCGACCTGCCCGAGGACAGCTACGAAGAGGTCACCAACCAATTCATTATCGACCATGTCGAAGTCGGCAGCGGCGAGAAGATGGTTCTGTCGGTCCTCCTGCCATCGGGCTTCGTCGTGGTGTTCGACCCTGTAACCCACATGGTGCAGTTCATAGAAGTCGAGGGAGAACCGACACAGGAGCGTCAGTCGATCTCGATTTCATATGACCGCGAACACACGCACAACCAGACCCTGAAGATGCGACCCGGTCCGTTTCGCCTTTCCATAGAAAACAAGACCGATACCCGCATATTGCCGAGCATCATCCTGGCTGGCGATGTGTTGCATGATCTGCTCTCGCGCCGCAGGAGCTTTCTTACCGCAAAGCGGCTGCTCACGAACCAGACATTTCGTGACCTGTTCCGGACTGAAACGCTCGATGTCGCTCAGCGCCTGCAGATTACAAGCCTCACCTTCCTCTTTACCGATTTGCGGGGATCCACCGAACTCTATGAGGCAGTGGGGGATCTCACCGCTTTCGATCTTGTGAGAACGCACTTCCACTGCTTGCACGACATCGTTCGATCCGAGGCGGGCGCGATCGTCAAGACAATAGGCGATGCAATCATGGCGACGTTTGCGACGCCCGACCGCGCCGTGGCCGCGGCTTTGAGGATGCGCGATGAAATCAATGCAATCGGAAAAGATTCCGGTGCACGCGAGCTCATTCTCAAGATCGGCGTTCACGAAGGACCCTGCATTGCCGTCAATATGAACGAGCGCCAGGACTATTTCGGACAGACGGTCAATATTGCATCGAGAGTGCAGGGGCTCGCCGATTCGAGGTCGATTTTCGTCACCGATTCAATCGTGAATGACCCTGCCACCGAACACTTCCTTCGCCAGAAATCTATTGTTCCCAGGCCACACGACGTCGAGTTGAAAGGGCTGGGCAATCCCTTTCATGTCTACGAGATTCCATGAGAGCACGGCTTTCTTCTCTCACGATTTCACGTGATCGGAGTGAGGAGATCGTCAGAGCCCGAACTGTTGCGGAAGCCAGAGGACCGTCGCTGGCACGAAAGTGATGAACAGGAGTATGGCGATCATAAGCGCCAGAATTGGCAAGCTCTCCCTGATCACCTCCGACATCGGAACTTTCGCCACCGATTGCGTGATGAGCAGATTGAGGCCCATTGGAGGATGGATCAGCCCGATCATCAGGTTGAGGACAACGACGAGCCCGAAATGCACCGGATCTATGCCTAGGGACAACGCCGTTGGGAGAACAATGGGAACGATGATGATCGTGGCTGGAGTGGAATCCAGGAATGCACCGGCGACCAGAAGCACGACATTGATCATCAACAGAAAGGCGGTCGGCGACAATTGAGTCTCCTGCATCCAGGTCATCAACGCCTTTGGCACGCCGTGCACCACCATCAGATAGGCTACGAACGACGAGGTCGAAACGACCAGCAGGATGTTTGCCGTTTGCATACCCGCGTCGACAAGCACGGCCGGGAACTGCTTCCAGCGAAATTCGCGATGTATCACCCAACCAACGAACAAGGCATAGACCACGAGCACCGCGCCAATCTCGGTGACAGTGAAAAACCCTCCTCTCGCTCCGACGACCAGCAGCACAGGCATCATGAGCGCCCAGATCGAGGAACGAAACAGGGCCCAGATCGTGGCCCAGTCCTGTGATCCCCGACGCTTAAGGTCTTGGCGCTTTGCGTGCCAATTTACGTAGAGGATGAGCGCAAGGGCCATTATCAGCGCGGGTATGTAGCCGCCTACAAAAAGCTTTGTGATCGAAACCTGAGCGATGACCCCATAGATAACGAGTGGGATTGATGGCGGCAGAATCGGTCCGAGCAAAGCGGCACCTGCTGTCAATGCTGCCGCGAAACCACCAGTGTAACCTTCCTTCCGCATTTCGGGAACAAGAAGTGCGCTCGTTGCAGACGCGTCCGCGACAGATGAGCCGGATATCCCTGCAAGAAAGACATTTGTGCCCACATTCACGGTGCCGGAACTCCCGCGCAAGCGTCCAAGCATGGCTCCAAGCAAGCCTACGACCCGATGCGTGATGCCGCTGCTGTTCATGATGGATGCTGCGAGAATGAAAAACGGCACAGCCAACAAGGGAAAGGAATCCACGCCGTTCACCATTTTCTGGGCAAGGATAAATCCAGGTGTTCCCCATATGACGATGATGACGACGGAAGCGAGCCCCAACGCGACTGCGACCGGAACTGCGAGAAACATGAGGGTAAAAAGGACAAGGGCAAGGGTCAGCAGCATGAGCATGGCGTCAATCCCTGCCCGCGTCTGACGGCACTATTTTGCCAAACCGGGTTGTGACCATGCGCTCCAGGAGAAAAATCAAGCCTATGAGCGCAAAGAGTGGTAGCGCCGCGTATACCCAAACATAGGGGATGCCCGTTGCCGGCGCATGTTTCGTCGAAACCACGTCGAGCAGCTTTCCGGAGTATGACAGCAAAGCTACAAGCAGGGCTGCGGTGCAGAAATCGACGAAAAGGCGAAGCAGTCGTTGCGCCGCTGCGTTGAGGCGGGAAGACAGGAAATCGATTGCAATGAGTTCATTCCTGCTTATCAGCCAGGCGGCTCCGGCAAAAACAAGCCAGATGAAGAGGAAGCGAGAGATTTCGGCCAGCCCGGGGGTCGCGGTCCCGGTAAAATAGCGGGTTATGACCTGGTAGAAAACCAGTGCGACAATCAAGAAAAGTGCCGCCCCCACAAAGAACGTCAGCGCCCCGCGCAAGATGCCGCCAATGGTCGTCAGAATAGCCGTCATTACCTATTGCCGAGAACCATCCGCCCGCCCAACAGGGCGGGCGGATGTGTAGTTCTATTTTACCGAACGGAACTTCTCGATGACTGGCTGCAAGGCCGGATCATACTGAGCTTCTGCCGCTTTGGCGATGAAGGGAGCCAGGTCAGGCTTGGTGACGACAACGCCTTCCGCTTCCAGTTCCTTCAAGAGGGCAGCCTGCGTTTCGTCAGTGTAGGTCTTGTACCAGTCCGCGCTTTCCGTCGCTGAATCGACGATAGCTTTTTGAGTGGCTTCATCAAGGCCGTCGAACCATTGGGCGTTGCACATAAAGCCCATTGTTTCAGCCATATGGCTGGTCAGCGCCAGGTTCTTGTCGACTTCATAGAACCTCTTGTCCTTGATTGCCGTCAAGGGCTGTTCAACGCCATCAACGACATGACTTTGCAGGGCGGCATATACTTCCTCGAAAGCGACTGTAGCCGGGTTCGCACCGAGAGCTCGAATGGATTCGATGTAAGCGGGAATGCCCGGAGCTCGAATTTTGAGCCCCGAAAGATCTTCAACCTTGGTGATCGGCTTGTTGGTCAACATGTGACGAAACCCGTGGAATGCCGGTCCAACGACGCGAATGCCGGCCTGCTTGGCAATATCGTCAAGAACCTCCTGACCGACAGGGCTGCGCCAGATGCGGAAAAAATGGTCTTCGTCGCGATAGATATACGCGACGCCTTCAATATTGGCCGCCGGGTGAAATGAACCCAGTACGCCGACACTTTCATAGAGGCATTCGAGCACGTTTCCCTTCACCTGCTCGACCATCTCATCGACGGTGCCCAGGTGGGAGTTGGGAAACAGCTCGACCGATGCAGCGTCCCCAAGCCGGCCCTTGAGCTTTTCAGAAAAGACTTCCATCGCTTTGGTGTCCGGGCTGGCATCTGTACCAGCTCCTCCAATTCGAATGGAGACGTCGGCATGCGCCGTGCCAGCAAGGCAGACTGCGGCAACAAGTGTGGTGATCCAGGCTTTCATCTTATTCCCCTGTTTGAGTTTGTATGATCGGACCTCAGGCTGCCGCCTGGGCGTCCAGCTTTCCGGCAAACTGCACCAACGCCTCATCGAGCGCGTCGACCAGCATGTCGATTTCGCTTTCTTCAATCGTGAATGGTGGACTGATCTGGATGTGATCTCCGCCTTTGCCAAAGTTGGCGCCCGGCACGCCTCCGCCCACGATCACGCCACGGTCTCGCAGGGCTGAAACAAGCTGGCCGGTAAAATTGAGGTCGGGAGAGAACGGCGCGCGCGTCGCGCGATCAGCTACGAATTCCAGCCCGGCGTACAATCCGCGACCGCGCACTTCGCCGATGAGCGGATGTCGCTGTTGCAGGTCGCGCAGACGTCCGTGCAGGTAAGGCCCGACGGTCGAAGCGCGAGTGAACAGGCCCTCACGCTGCATGATGTCAAAAACCTGAAGTCCAATAAAACACGAACTTGCATGGCCGCTGTAGGTAAACCCATGCACGAAACGCCGACGACCTTCTTCAAAGAAATCGGTAATCCTGTCGTTGACGATAACGGCTCCCAGCGGCGCGTATCCTGAACCAATCGCTTTGCCGCAAGTGATCATGTCAGGCAGCACACCCCAGTCTTCAATGGCGAAAGGCCGGCCGGTGCGCCCGTAGCCCATCAGGACCTCATCAGCGATAAACAGTATCCCGTAGCGATCGCATATTTCACGGACCTGGCGGTAATAATCCGGCGGCGGCGTTACTCCGGAGGCGGTCGTACCGACTATCGTTTCCGCAAAGAAGCAGGAGATCGTTTCGGGACCCTCCAACAGGATCGCCCGCTCCAATTCCTCGACGCACGCATTTGTGCATCCACCGCGGTCCCGACAGTATCCGCAACGATACTCGTAGGGCGGCGCCACATGCACAACCGGCAGAAGATAGGGATCGTAGGCCGCTCGCCAGCTCGTGCGCCCTGACAAGGACAGCGTGGCAATGGTGACACCATGATAGCTCTGCCATCGCGCAATCATCTTGTGTCTTTTGGGCTCGCCGCGTTCAACATGATATTGCCGCGCAAGCTTCAAGGCAGTCTCATTTGCCTCCGACCCGCCCGAAACGAAATAGACGGAAGCCATGCCTTTCGGCGCGACAGAAAGCACGGCCTCGGCAAGGCGTTCCTGCCACGGATGCGTAAAAGAGGCGGTATAGACATAGCTGACGTCTTTCCCCTCCCGCGCCAGCGCATCGTAGATTTCGGTGCGGCCATGGCCGATCCCGACCACGCCCGCGCTGCCTACCGCGTCAAGATATTTGCGTCCGTCTGTCGTTTCGATCCACACGCCATCTGCGCGTGCCGCGACAGGCAAATGGGCGGAATAGTCCCGATAGAAAATTCCACTGCGCGGCTTTTGCTCAAGCATCGTGTCAATTTCCCCTACACCTTCATTATCGATTATCGATAATTGTTGCAAGGGTTGAATTTCTGTTCGTCGTTGGCGTATGCAGCAATGGCACAGCTTGCGCGATGCACTGGTGCAGCAGATGTCATGGAACTTGGGAGGGCGTTTTGAGCGCAACGCGAAAAGCCCGATTGTCTCGTCCGAGCCTTGAAGCCGAAACGGCAAATTTGATACGGAATGACATACTTGGCGGAATTTGGAAGCAGGGCGATCGGCTCGTCGAAATGGATCTTGCGAATGGCTTCGGTGTGAGCCAAAGCACCATCCGTGGCGCGCTGAAGTATCTTCAGGCCGATGCATTGGTGGTCCATCGTCCCCGGCGCGGTCATTTTGTCATAGAGATTTCCGAACAGGACGTTCGTGAAATCTCCATCTTGCGTGACACTTTGGAATCTTTGGGCGCTCGATTGGCGGCACAGACGATCAACGACGACGGACGCCGCCGACTGGAGCGCGTATTCGGCGACATGCGCAACGCCGCCCGTACCGGAAACCGGCAAAAGCTCATTGAACTCGATCTGGCCTTTCATAGAACAGTGGTTGAAATCGCGGGCAGCGAACGGCTAATTGAGCTCTATAGACGTCTGGTGGGTCCCGCCCTCTTGTTTCTCAGGATGGCGGACCATTTGTATCCTGAGCCGCAGATCATCGTCGATCTGCACGAACCATTGCTTGATGCGATATGCAGCGGCGACGCCGATCGGGCCTTCGCACTAGCGCATCGACACACCCAGCCTGATGCGGAACGCATTGCCCGACCACGCGGATAGGTACGCAACCGATCGCATCGGCGAAGAAATTCTGAAGCTGGCAGGTCGAGAAAAGACTGCTTTCAGTTCGATGCCACTCGAGCAGCATTGCGCAGACCGGCGGCGAGCGCGTTGGCAATGTCGTCGGTCGCGCCGTGCCGGCGATAGACTTCAGCCGGATCTTTTCCGAGAGCCGGTGCTATTTCCACCATCCTGACCAGCGCTTCTTGCGCTGCCGGAGCGTTGCCCATCGCGCCATAGGCAATAGCTGCAAGAGACCAACTCACTCCAGAACCATCACCGATACCCCGCTTCGCGGCAGCAAGCATTTCAGGATACCTTCCGTTCAAATAGTGATCGACAGCAATGAGATGAAAATACCAGCCCGGTGGATTGACTGTCCTCTCGATGGCGCGGCGAAGGTAGGGTATGCCTTCCTCAAAGTTTCCCCGAACGGCCATGCGCCAACCGAGTTGGGCCAATGTATCGGGATCGTTCGGATTGAGTGCCAGAGCCTGACGCTGTGTACGTTCGGCCTCTTCATAGTTCCCAAGATAATGATTGATCGAAGCGAGCGCCTTGAGCGCCAGCACGCTCTTTCCGTCAAGCGAAACGGCATGCGAAGCGGCGTCGAGCGCCTTGTCAAAAGTGTCTGGCCTGCTTTCCTTCGGCACAAAGTCGAACCGCGCGGCGTCAAGATACAGCCAGCCGAGCATCGCCCACGCATCGGCGTATTCCGGGTCGCGCTTGACCGCATATTGCAGGCACGTCAATACCGGCGCATGTAGTTCTCTCGCGAAGCTGCGGCGATACGCGTAGCCGCGCAAGACGCATTCATAACTTGTCATGGTTGGAGAGAACCCGGCAGCCAACTGACGGGTCATCTCCGTCTTGATCACTCCGTATGGCTGACCCAACGCCGTCGCTATTGCGTCGGCGATATCACCCTGTACAGTCAGGAGCTTCTGCGGCGCCATTGCTCTGTCGAACTCGTCGGCCCAAAGCACACGCCCGGAGGGCACCTCCAACAATCTTGCTCCAATGCGGACACCGGATTCATCCGAACTGACACGGCCAGCAACCACGTAGGTCGCGCCGATACGACTCCCTGTTTCCAACGGATCCTCTGCCACCTGCTGGCCGGTCGGCACCTTTGGCAAGTAAAGCCGAAAATCCGAAAAGCGACTGAGTTCAGTCACAATCTGATCCGCAATTCCCACAGCTAGGAAAGCATTTTCCTGGCTGCTGCCCACGGCGTCGAATGGAAGCACCATAACCGACGGCTGAGAGATGACTGGCCCCTTGGCGGGCTGCCTATACCAATCGCCAAGCGCGACATAGCTCAGCAGGGCAACCAGAGCCACCGCCACACCGCCTGCTATAAAGGTCCACATCAATCCCGAAACGGTCTTCAGCCGGTCTGTCGTAGCGATGACGACTGATGAAGGTGATGCTAACTCAGGCGCATGATATTCCGGGTCTTCCGAAAGAACCTCAGCTGACGGATTGGCAGCACGCAAAGCGAGATCGGCTCCGGTCCGGTGCACTTCAGGCGCGTAACCGCCTTTCGGGATAGATATGCGCAATGGATTGTTGCGCCCTTCAGCAACGTAGTAGCTGGCGAGGTCGCGACGCAGCCGGCGCGCTTCGAGCCGGACCACCGGGTCTGCCTGAGCATCGAAATCCGGACCGCGTCCAAATACCGAAACCCCGATCGCGTAACCCTTTAGCATACGGTCGCGACCGGCAAGCGTTTCGCCTACCAGAAAGCGCAGCATCTCCTTGCGTCTCGACGACGCCCGAAATTCGGAGCTGCCAAGTATTCGTTCAAGCTCATCTTCGATGTCGCCCGGGCGAATATGCTCCCCCGCAACCGACTTCCCCTCTCTGAGGGTGGCGATAACCATTGCATCCAATCTCCGCACAGAGGCCGCCTACCCCGCCAAAACCACTATCGTTTGGATCTGGTCTCGACGCCTTGATCTATAGCAAATTGCGTTACTCCTAACAAACTCGCTTACGCTGCGTAACGGGCCCGTTGAGCGGCGCTAAATTTCGTCGAACACAGGTACGAACATGTTCGTACCTTGCCGTGCGCGAACACACGCGAAAGCATGCGCAAGGTGTTGGTCGGGCCAAGGCTCAACTGATGTCATGGATAGACGTAGCCGTTGTGACCCGCCGATTCGAATTGCACGAGTTTGCAATTCGACGGCTTTACGCCTCCAACCCCGATTTTCGGGTGGTTTGTGAGGACTATGCGGCTGCCACACGCGCACTCGCCTTCTGGGAGGCAGACCTAACAAGAGCAGAAGACTATCGCCGGCTGGTCGGTGAGCTTGAAGCCGAGATCCTCGAATTCCTCAACGCGCCGAGACAGACGACGGACAGGGGCTGGTGCTAATGGCGGGTGGCCAGCTTTTCAACCCGGGCGATCACTTCGATCTTTCAGACCTGCTTCCGAAAATGACCCCAGGAGCACTGAAAATGACCCCTCGTATCTTTCGACCATCCGGATGGCTGCTGGCCACCGGATTGGCATTGCTAGGCGGCTTGCCTGCGGCCGCGCAGGATCAGGCCAAACCAAACATTCTGTTCATCGTATCGGATGACACCGGCTATGGCGACCTCGGCGCCTATCTGGGCGGCGAGAACCGCGGCATGCCCACTCCCAATCTCGATCAGTTGGCGCATGACGGCATGATGTTCACCTCTTTCTATGCCCAGCCATCCTGTACTCCCGGTCGCGCAGCGATGCAGACCGGCCGTATCCCGAACCGTTCGGGCATGACCACCGTGGCCTTCCAGGGCCAGGGCGGCGGCCTGCCTGCGGCGGAATGGACACTTGGCTCGGTCATGAAGACGGGCGGCTATGACACCTATTTCACCGGCAAGTGGCACCTGGGCGAGGACGACTACGCACTCCCCAACGCGCAGGGCTATGACGTCATGAAGTATGTCGGCCTGTACCATTTGAACGCCTACACCTATGCAGACCCGACCTGGTTCCCGGACATGACTCCCGATCTGCGCGCCATGTTCGAGAAGGTGACCAAGGGCTCTCTCTCGGGCAAGGCCGGCGAGAAGGCTACTGAAGACTTCAAGATCAATGGTCAGTATGTCGACACACCGGACAAGGGTGTGGTGGGTATCCCCTTCTTTGACGGCTATATCGAAAAGGCGGCGCTGGAATTCCTCGACGAAGCCGCGAAGAAGCCGAACACGCCGTTCTATATCAATGTGAACTTCATGAAGGTCCACCAGCCGAACCTTCCGGCACCGGAGTTTCAAGGCAAGTCCATCTCGAAAAGCAAATATGCCGACTCAGTGGTGGAACTCGATACCCGTATCGGCAACATCCTGAAAAAGCTCGACGACCTCGGACTACGTGACAACACCATCGTGTTCTACACCACCGACAACGGTGCATGGCAGGACGTCTATCCGGACGCTGGATATACGCCGTTCCGTGGAACAAAAGGCACCGTGCGTGAGGGCGGCAACCGCGTTCCCGCAATGGTCCGCTGGCCTGGCCACGTTAAGCCGGAGGGCAAGAGCGCGGCCATCGTCGGCGGCCTCGACCTCATGGCAACCTTCGCTTCTGTCGCTGGAATCAAATTGCCCACGGAAGATCGGGAAGGCAAGCCGATCATCTTCGACAGCTACGACATGACGCCCGTCTGGGAAGGAACAGGTCCTTCCAAGCGCAATTCCTGGTTCTACTTCACCGAGAACGAACTGACCCCCGGCGCGGCCCGCGTGGACCACTATAAGGCGGTGTTCAACCTGCGTGGCGACGATGGCGCATCAACCGGCGGTCTCGCAGTTGACTCGAACCTCGGCTGGAAGGGTGCGGAGAGCTATGCCGCAACTGTTCCTCAGGTATTTGACATCCTGCAGGATCCCCAGGAACGCTATGATATTTTCATGAACAACTTCACCGAGCGCACCTGGACCATGGTTACGATCAGCCAGGCGATCAACGACCTGATGCAGACCTATGTAAAGTATCCGCCCCGCAAGTTGCAGAGCGAGAGCTATTCGGGCCCGATCACCTTGACTCAGTACCAGCGTTTCCAGTTCATCCGCGATGAGTTGGCCAAAGATGGGGTAACCATCGGACTGCCCACCGGTAACTGAAGACTGATTGCGATCGATCGCCGGGACTTCTCCCGGCGATCGTTTTCTGTTTCATCGGTGGAGAATTCCATGAACTATGTACGACGTACCTTCTTGAAACTCGCGCTCGTCGCGACATTCGCATTTGGATCGACAGCGTCTGTGTTTGCACAGGACCTTCCCTCGTGGAAGGAAGGCGCGACGAAACAAAGCATCGTCGACTTTGTTACGGCCGTTACCAAAGAAGGGGGCCCGGACTACGTGGCCCCGGCGGACCGTATCGCCACGTTCGACAATGACGGCACGCTGTGGGGCGAACAACCCATGTATGTCCAGCTCGCGTTTGCGCTGGATCGCGTTAAGGCGATGGCGCCCGACCACCCGGAATGGAAGGACACCGAGCCTTTCAAGTCGATCCTTGCCAACGACCTTGTCGGCGTGGCCGCGTCGGGGGAGAAGGGGCTCATGGAAGTCGTCGGTGCGACCCACGCCGGAATGACGAGCGAGGAATTCACTAAAATCGCAACCGACTGGATCGAGAGCGCCAGGCATCCCAAGACTGGACGTCTGTATACCGAAATGGTGTTCCAGCCGATGCTGGAGTTGATCGACTACCTCAAGTCGAATGAGTTCAAGGTATTCATCGTATCGGGCGGCGGCATGGAATTCATGCGGCCATGGACCGAACGCGTGTATGGCATTCCTTCAGAGAGGGTCGTGGGATCATCCATCAAGGCCAAGTATGATGACAGCGGCGCCGCACCTGTCATTTCTCGTCTGGCAGAGGTCGATTTCATTGACGACGGCGCAGGTAAGCCCGTCGGCATCTACAACCGCATCGGAAAGCGCCCCATCGCCGCCTTCGGCAATTCAGACGGCGACTTCCAGATGCTCGAATGGACAACTTCCGGCCCCGGACGCAGGTTCGGGTTGATCGTGCACCACGACGATGCCGACCGCGAATATGCATATGATCGCCAGTCACATTTCGGCAAGTTGGACAAGGCGCTCGACGCCGCACCAAAGCACGGCTGGACAATTGTCAGTATTAAGGCAGACTGGAATCAAGTTTATCCACAATAACGCGGATTGGGCCGGGTGGCACAGCAGAGTTGGAAGCACGATTCCTGAGGAGAGGAAGCCATGAAAAATCTGTTTGCGTTCGGGTTGCTGTCATGTGTCACCACTCTGACTGCGGTATCTAATGCCTCTGCCGAGGATGCCGACCTTGCAAAGCAACTGTCCAATCCCATCGCCTCGCTCATCAGCGTACCCTTCCAATTCAACTACGATACCGGATATGGCTCTGAGGACGGATCGAAGGCCACGGTCAATGTGCAGCCGGTAATTCCGATTTCCCTCAACGAAGACTGGAACCTTATCTCGCGCACAATTGTTCCGATTGCATGGCAACGATATCGCCGGCGACTCCGGAAGCCAGTTCGGCCTCGGCGATACGACCCAGAGCCTGTTCTTCTCGCCAAAAGCGCCCGGTCCTGGTGGTCTCATCTGGGGCGTCGGTCCTGTGCTGCTTCTGCCGACCGGAACGGACCCGCTCTTGAGCGGAGAGAAGTGGGGGGCAGGTCCTACCGGCGTCGTCCTGAAACAGAGTGGCCCGTGGACCTATGGCGTCCTGGCCAACCAGATATGGTCGTTCGCGGGCGACGACGATCGCAGCGATATAAACGCGACTTTCCTGCAACCTTTCATCAGCTACACGACGAAGGATGCGTGGACCTTCGCGCTCAACACTGAATCGACATATGATTGGGAAGCCGAAGCATGGTCCGTGCCCATCAATTTCATGGTGGGCAAGTTGGTGACGATCAACAAGCAGCCCATCAATTTCCAGGCTGGTCTGCGCTATTGGGCTTCGAGTCCGGACGGCGGACCTGATGGATTTGGCGCACGCTTTGCCATCACTTTCCTGTTCCCGAAGAAATAACCTCAACCAATTCCGGTCGCCCGCCCGTTTCAGGGATCGACCCGCAGAACAGCAGTCACGCCCAGTTTAGCAACCTCACCGTTCAGCCAAGGCGAGAGAACATGAAGTCGTTTGCTTGATAGAGGGCCAGCCAGGTCAGCACGATGCACTATTTCCTGACGGTTCTCTTTCTTGCGATGTTCGGTCTGGCGACAGGCGCACGCGCCATGGACGCGCCAGACTATGTCGGGTCCCAACAATGCGGAACCTGCCATCAGGCGGAGATGCACACTTGGTCGGGCTCGCATCACGGATGGGCATTGCGCGAGCCTGCGCCGGAAAATGTACTCGGCAATTTCAACGATGTCCGTTTCGAACATAAGGGTGTCGTCTCGAGGTTCTTCCGCGATGGCGACGCTTACGTCGTTGAAACCGATGGGCCAGACGGTCGACTCGACCAATTCAAGATACGCTATGTCGTGGGGGTCGAGCCGCTTCAGCAGTATCTGGTCGAACTTCCCGGCGGCAGGCTTCAAGCGCTCGATATCGCCTGGGACACTGTCGCCGGGCGTTGGTACCATCTCTATCCCGATCAGGACGCGACTGCGGGAAACGGCCTTCACTGGACAGGCTTCTACAAAAATTGGCAGGCGCGATGCGCGGTCTGCCATCAGACCGACTTTCGCAAGAACTATAAGCAGGAAACCCATAGCTATCAGAGTACATGGTCGGAACTGACGGTGGGTTGCGAGGCATGCCATGGCCCGGGTGGGACACACGTCGCATGGGCACAGAAGAAGCCCCAGCGTCAGTGGACCGGTCTCCTCCCGAACGGTTTATTGAAGCCACAGTCGAACAGCAGGCAGTCGATCGAACAGGATATGTGCGGCCCGTGTCACTCGCGTCGCGATCCACTCGGCGCAGACAGCACCTTGCCGGGCGACCACTTCTCTGACCACTACGCCTTGACCCCGCTCGGCGGCCTCTATTTCGCCGACGGTCAGCAGTACCAGGAGGTCTATATACTAGGTTCGTTCCTGCAATCGAAAATGCATGAGAAAGGGGTCACGTGTTCCAACTGCCATGATCCGCATTCGGGTCGGACACTGGCCGAAGGCAACGCAATATGCACGCAATGCCACAACGAGTCGGGCCGCGCCGAATTTCCTTCGCTCGTCTCGAAGAAATACGATTCTCCCCAACACCATCATCACACGGAAGGCACGCCCGGTGCGCAATGCGTGAACTGCCACATGCCCGAGCGCAAATATATGACCGTGGACGGACGGCGTGACCATTTCTTCCGGATTCCAGATCCGGAGCTTTCGAAACTGATAGGTTCGCCGGACGCATGCGGGACCTGCCACACCGACAAAACTGCCGAATGGGGGGCATCCGCAATCCACTCTTGGTCGCCCGACCGTGCGCCGTCCGACCATTCCACCGCGTTGCTGTTTTCCGATGTTCTACAGAAAGGCCTGAGCAGCGAGCGGCTTTCCGAACTGGCAACTTTGGCGCAGGACACCAGAAAGCCAGACGTCGTACGTGCCAGCGCATTGGACGACATGGGCGACCAGGTCGACCCGGCCATGCTGGAGCCCTTGTCCAGGCTTTTGACCGACAGCAGTGAACTCGTCCGTTCAAAGGCTCCGCGACTGTGGCGTTCGGTGCCCGGACCCGAACGGGTGCGCATATTGATGCCACTGCTCAAGGACCCGGTCGCCACTGTGAGAATTGCCGCCGCGCTCGAAATGGCTTCCATCAAGCCGGACGACCTGCCGATGGAAACTCGTTCCGGTCTCGACGCCGCACTTCAGGAGATGCGCGCGTCTATGACCGCAAAGTCTGATTTCCCCGAGGGCCAGATGGCCATCGGCGGACTTGCAGTGGCGAGTGGGAATTGGGTCGCTGCGCAGGAGGCCTTCGCCGAGGCTGTGTTTATGGATCCCCAATTGGTGCAGGTCTGGCTGACGCGGGCGCGGATTGCAGGTGCGCTCGGCGACAACGCCGAGGCAATTGCGATCCTTAATGCCGCCTATACGCAAAATCCGGCGAGCGCCGATGTCGGCGGCGCGCTCGCTCAACTACTGCTCAGTCAAGGACGCCTTCCCGATGCAATCCCGGTGCTTCGCGATCTCCTTGAGGTCGTACCAGATGATCTGCATACCCGCATCAATCTTGCATATGCGCTGCTCCAGACTGGCGATCTGCAAGCGGCCGGGATGGAGATCGGACGCTTGCGCCTATCGAATCCGCAGCAACCCGAAGTGATGATCCTGCACGCATCCCATCAACTCGCCCTCGGAGATCTGGTCGGAAGCCGTGAAACCGTGCGGGAACTGAAGCGCGCCTATCCCAACCTGCGTCTTCCGCCCAAACTCGAGGCGCTTGCTACGCTTCCGTGATCGAGGCCCCAACTCACGAAACGGATGGTTGGAACATGTTCGTACCTAGTCTGGTCGTACCGCCCGCAGCTAGTGTTGGAAATATCGAAGCGAAATGGCGACAAGCGGGCGAACAGTTCGATCGGAGCACCTGACACATGAAAGCTGACAGCACCACCTCGCTCCATCTCAATCGACGTTCATTGCTTTCGGCGGCCGCCTTGCTTCCTGCGCTTGCCGCCTCAGGAGGGCTATTAGGCTCCGCGATTGCAGCAGATGAGCCACTCGCATCATGGAATGACAGTGGGCCGAAGGCCGCCATCATCGACTTCGTAGAACAGGTCACAAATCCGAGTTCGAGCGAATTCGTGCCCGAGGCGGAGCGCATTGCCGTTTTTGACAATGACGGAACGCTCTGGGTGGAACAGCCGATGTATACCCAACTCGCGTTCGCCCTGGCCCGTGTCAAGCAGGCGGCAGACTCTCATCCGGAGTGGAAGACAACACAGCCCTTCAAGGCGGCGCTGGAAGGCGATTTCAAGGCATTGGCAGCGAGCGGGGAAAAGGGATTGCTCGACCTCGTCATGGCAACGCATGCCGGGATGACGGTCGCGCAATTCGAAACCATCGTTACGACATGGCTGAGTGAAGCCAGAGACCCGCGCTTCAATCGTCCCTATACCGAACTGGTATACCAGCCGATGATTGAGCTGCTGGCCTTTCTGCGATCCAAGGGCTTCAAGACATTCATTGTATCAGGAGGAGGCATCGAGTTCATGCGCCCCTGGAGCGAACAAATCTACGGGGTGCCCTCCGACCAGGTGATCGGATCTTCCATCAAGACCAAGTTCACGATGCGCGATGGCGTTCCCACGCTCTTCCGCCTGCCCGAAGTCAATTTTGTCAATGATGGTCCGGGAAAGCCGGTCGGGATCAACGAGCACATAGGTATGAGGCCGATTGCTGCGTTCGGCAATTCCGACGGCGACCTGGAGATGTTGCAATGGACGACGATGGGAGCCGGTCCCAGCTTCGGCCTTATTGTCCATCATACCGATGCAGAGCGTGAATATGCCTACGACCGCCAGTCATCCTTCGGACATCTCGACAAGGCGCTCGAAGCCGCTTCAGTCAATCACTGGACCGTCGTCGACATGCAGAAGGATTGGAAGATAATCTTTTCATTTGATTCCAAATGATTTCTGGCAAGCGCCAACCTATGGGGCTTTGCGTGTTGCTCTCGCAGAGGCATCCGCTCGGATTGCTGCCGCAATTTCACCAACAAGGCGATCGACCAGTGCTTGCCATTCAACTCGCCTGACATCGCGCAAATGAGCGGGCTCCCTGTCTGTTGACGAAAGGGCCAGTTCTGCCTCCTCAAGTTCTTCGCAAACTTCCCGAAACACTTCGTCGGTTTTGATCAGCCTCCTGATGGCCAGTTCGAAATGCGGGAAACGGCGAATTGCGGCCGAGAAAGATTCTCGTCTATTGGTCCGTGCATCCTTCATCTTACAATCCTGTGATCAGCAGGTTAGCCACGTGCTTCTGGCGCGGCTATGATTTGTATGTAATTTACGTGACCAGATTGAACCCAGACGCGATGCGCATACGCATCGCGAGCGAGGCGGGAGGGGCCCCTGGGACAGGCAGAATCGTCGACCGACAGGGAGAACGTTTCGGCGGCGGATTGCCGCGCTCAACTCGTCCGTGTGCTCGCCAGTCCGGATTTCGACACGACCGAGCGCGTGCATCGCTTTCTGAGCTATGTCGTCGAGGAAACCCTGTCAGGGCGCGGTACTCGCATCAAAGCCTATTCTGTTGCGATCGAGGTCTTCGGTCGGGATGCGTCTTTTGATCCAGAATCAGATCCTGTTGTTCGCATCGAAGCCGGACATCTGAGGCGGGCATTGGAGCGCTATTACCTGACCGCCGGGAGAGCCGACCCGATACTCATCACTATCTCCAAGGGCGGCTATGTTCCTACGTTCTCGCGTCAGTCTCACGAAGTTCGCCCTGCCATACCGCCGGCTCCGTCGGTAACTACAGGGCCGAACAGCGGTAGTACACTTGCTCTTGCCGCCGCGTCGGCTCTTGTTGCAGCGGTGCTGTTGGCGGCTTTGATTGTATGGTGGTTGCCTCCATCCGGGACCAAGCAGCGGGAGCCGGAACGGCCTCGGCTTCTGGTGCAATCCTTCGAAGATTTGGCAGGCACAGACGCTTCCTCGGCATTTGTGAAGGGACTTTCACAAGAGATTGTCAGCCAGCTTTCAAAGTTCAAAGACGTAGTCGTCGTCGAATCCGACGATGTGCGCCCAGACCGCTCTGTTACTCTGCCACGTTTTGCCCTCGCCGGAAGTGTCGATCTGGCGGCAGACGAATTTCGGCTTCGGGTGCGGCTGATCAATCGCGACGACGACTCGATTTTGTGGGCCAACAGTTATGACGGCAGGATGAGTGTCGGAGAGCTTGTCCGGGCGCAATCTGACATGGCACGCAACATAGCGACAACGCTTGCCCAGGCCTATGGCGTCATCTCCAAGGCAGATGCAGCCCTGGTCATGGACAATCCGCCAGACGATTGGGCAGCCTACTCTTGCACCCTGTCTTTCTATGCATATCGTGCGGAGGCTGATTTGAATCAATTGCCCGGCGTGCGCGATTGCCTCGAACGAGCCGTCGCTCAATTCCCGAACTATGCGACCGCATGGGGGCTGTTGTCGCAAGCCTATATAGACGGGATACGATTCAGATATCCATTTGACCCCCATACATCTTCCAAGGCAATCGAAATGGCGCTCGCTGCGGCAAAGCGCGCGGTTGATCTTGATCCGTTCAATGTCCGTGGTCTGCAGGCACAGATGTTCGCACTTTATTTTGCCAAGGATGTTGACGCCGCTCTGGCGGTAGGCAAGCGCGCGATGACCATCAATCCAAATGATACGGAGCTTATGGGTGAATACGGCTATCGCCTGGCCCAATCGGGAAACTGGTCGGAAGGGTGTCTGCTGATTGCAGAAGCCCGGGATCGAAACCCGGGTCCCTTAGCCTACTATGAAACAGCTCTGGCGTTATGCGCGTATTTTGCCGGCAACTATGAGCAGGCTGCAGCCTTGATCAGGCGCGCACCAGCTGTACGAAATCCGAACTATCACGCAATCGCTGCGGCCATATTTGGTGAAAGCGGCAATGCGACTGAGGCCGCTCATGAACGGGCATGGCTGGAAACCAACGTGCCAGCACTCATACAGAATGCACGGCAAGAAGTGTCATTCCGCTTCATGCGCCCGGGCGATGTCGAATTTTTTCTTGGATCGCTGAAGAAGGCAGGACTCGACATCAAGGACTGATGCGAAATGGATCCACGCACTTCTCTACTGGTAGCCTACAGTTAATTACGTTCCTTATCATCATTCGATCCGGCACAACTTAAAGCAAGAACGCCTGTCGGATACTGGAGGATTGTACGATGAAACTTCTTCGCCGCACCGTTTCGCTGGGGGCCGCTAGCGTGCTCGCCGCAACCTCGCTCAGTTCAGGGTCAGCGCTTGCCGACGGCTTGATCTCGGATCTCATGGAGGGGTCCGATGAGTTCGGTCTTGCCGTTGAAGCCTATGCCTATGGCTATCCACTTGTGACGATGGAGATGACGCGCCGCGTCATCACCAATGTCGCCGAGCCTAAGGGGACCAGGGCGCCGATGGGTCATCTCATCAGATTGCGTGAGTATCCGGATGCCAAGTTCCGGGATGTTACCGCGCCCAATGCGGACACGCTTTACACGACGGCTTTTTTCGACGTCGGCGAAGAACCATGGATCGTCAGCTTGCCAGACATGAACGATCGCTACGCACTATTTCCGATGCTGGATGGCTGGACCACCGTTTTCGAGGTTCCCGGCAAGCGGACCACGGGGACGCAGGCGCAGACTTACGCCATAACCGGCCCCGGCTGGGAAGGAACGCTGCCGGAGGGCGTCAAGCAGTACAAGTCACCGACCAGCATTGTCTGGCTCCTTGGCCGCATCTACTGCACGGGTACGCAGGAAGATTACGCGGAGGTTCACAAGCTTCAGGATCAGGTGAAGTTGTATCCGTTGAGCGCATGGGGGAAGGAATGGACGCCACCCGCGGGGAACGTAGACCCGTCGATCGATATGAAGACGGCGGTGCGCGACCAGGTCAACAAGATGGACGCGGTCGAATATTTCACTCTGCTGGCCGAGCTCCTGAAGCGTAATCCACCGTATGACGCCGATGCGCCGATGCTGGAGAAGCTTGCGCAGATTGGAATCGTACCCGGAAAGGATTTCGACAAATCGAAGTTCGATCCAGCCTTCGCAAAGCGGGTCCCGCAAATTGGCTTCGCCAAGATCATGTTGCACTTCAAGTTCAGCGATGGCGATATTAAGGACGTTGATGGCTGGGGCTTTACGATGAAGACCGGCATCTACGGTACCAACTATGTCCAGCGGGCGCTCATAACAGCCGTCGGACTCGGAGCAAACAGACCTCAGGACGCGATCTATCCAACGTCGCAGAAGTCCAATGGGGAGATCATCAACCGAAAATATGACGGATCCGAAAAATACGTCCTGACCTTCAAAAAGGATCTCACTCCACCCGTCTCCGGCTTCTGGTCGCTGACCATGTATGACGAGAATTACTTCTTTGTCGACAATCCGCTGAACCGCTATTCGATCAGCGCGCGTCAACCGCTAAAGGCCAACGCGGATGGTTCGATCGATCTGCTGATCCAGCACGAATCCCCTGGTTCCGACAAGGAGTCCAACTGGCTTCCCGCGCCTCCGGGCAAGTTCATCCTGATGATGCGGCTGTATTGGCCGAACGAAAGCAATCCGTCGATCATCGATGGAACTTGGACAATTCCTCCGGTTAGAAAGGTGAGTTGAGTACTGACAAGGCGCGGCGCACGGGTGAGGGTTTTGCCGGTTTTGTTAGTTCGTCAAGGGGACTGCAGAGCAAGGAATTTGTCTTCCACCATCAGGGATCGCTGGGTAAGTGTGCAGGGAATGTGCACTTGCGTCAGAGCAAGCGCTTCCGATGTGCCTTTCACGGTGAGATTTGCGCGAAGGTAGCAACAGTGCCGCGACGGAAAGCTACCAAGCATTCGGAATTGGAGGCGTTTTCAACAGGTCATTTGGCGATTGCAGCGCCACGGCGTTGCGAACAATCACGATAGTGCCCGCTCTTCTAGTGGCCTATTGAAACGCTTTTCAATTCGGTGAATGCCTCGACGCCTTCGCGTCCGTTTTCGCGTCCGAAGCCGGATTGCTTGTAGCCTCCGAACGGCAACGCGAAGTCATTGCCCGCGCCGTTTATACGGATCGAACCAGCCCTCAGTTTCCGGGAAAGCAGATGCGCGGTCGTGAGGTCGCGTGTCCAGATCGCCGCAGAAAGCCCGTAGACCGTGTCGTTTGCCTCGCGGGCAATGCTGTCGAGATCGTCTTCGCTGAAAGATGCGGCACAAAGAACCGGACCGAATATTTCCTCGCGCATCACGCTCATGTCCGGCTTCGTCTGCACAAAGACGGTGGGCTCGATGAAATAGCCTTCACTTCCGATGCCTCGGCCGCCCGTCGTCAAGGTCGCTCCCTCGGAAACGCCGGCCTCGATATGGCCGAGTATGCGGTCCCGCTGCTCGCGCGAAATGACCGGGCCCATCTGCGATCCGGCGTCGAATCCCGGTCCGACTTTGATCTTTTCGGCACGTTCCGACACACCCTCCACAACCCGGTCGAACACGTCGCGATGCGTGTAGAGGCGAGAATTGGCGGTGCAGACCTGGCCGGCGTTCCCGAATATGCGGGCAGCCGCACCCTCGATGGCCTGCTCCAGATCGGCGTCCGGAAAGATGATGACCGGCGATTTGCCGCCAAGCTCGAGGCTGACGCGCTTGAAGTCGCCCGCCGCCGCGCGAAGTATGTTGCGGCCAACCTGCGTCGAGCCGGTGAATGAAATCTTGTCGACGCCGGGGTGTTCCGTCAGGGCCGCTCCTGCCTCGCGCCCATAGCCGGTGACGATGTTGACGACGCCATCGGGAATGCCAGCTTCGCAGATCAGCATCCCCAGACGCAAGGTGGTCAGGGAGGTCTGTTCGGCAGGTTTCAGAACGACCGTGCAGCCCGCCGCGAGGGCAGGCGCAAGCTTGAGGATCGCGTTGACAAGGGGAAAATTCCACGGGGCGATAAGCCCCGCGACGCCAACCGGTTCGCGCAAGGTGTACATGAGCAGCGCGTTTTCGCTCGATGGAGCGATCGTGTCGCCCGTCAGCTTCGTTGGCCATCCGGCATTGTAGCGCAGATGCCCCACGGCGGTCGCGACATCGGCGCGTGCCGCGCCCAACGGCTTTCCGTTGTCGAGCGTTTCCAGAAGCGCGAACTCCTCGGAATTCGCCTCGATCAGGTCGGACAGCCGCCAGATCAACCGGCTGCGCTCGGTTGGTGTTATCCGCGTCCACGGGCCTTCGTCAAAGGCGGCTCTCGCGGCCTTGACCGCAAGATCGACCTCCGCCTTTCCACCCGCAGCGATATGAGCGATGACCTTGCCCGTCGCCGGATTATGGACGTCGATCGGTTCTTCAGACCCTGCCGCGATCCAACTGCCGTTGATGAGAATCTTGCCTGCGGGTCCCATGAACCGCACAAGGTTCGCCAGATATTCCTTTGCCAGTTCGTCCATTGCAGTCACCTCAGGCGGCTTTCTCATCCTCGAGGATCAGGTCCGCGCCTTTTTCACCGATCATGATCGATGCGGCGTTTGTCGGTCCCGAGATCGGAGTGGGCATGATGGAGGCATCGACGACACGCAGGCCGCGCAAGCCCCTCACTCGGAGGCGCGGATCGACGACGGCGCCCGCGTCACCGTCCGGTCCCATGCGCGCTGTCCCGGTATGATGGTAGACGGTCCCGCCGCGCTTGCGGGCGAAGTCGAGGATTTCGCTGTCGCTTTGCACGGAGGACCCCGGAAAGACTTCTTCCACGACATGGGGGGCGAATGTCGGTGTGTGGAGGATGCGCCGCGCGGTGCGAACGATCTGGATGATCGCCTTCTGGTCTGCCTCGGTGCTCAGATAGTTGGGCTGAATTGCCGGCTGGACGTCGATGTCCGTCGAGCGGGCGCGTACAAAGCCACGGCTTTCGGGTCGCTGCTGATGGCCGCCAAGCGTGATACCGGGATAGCGGTCGAGCAGGCCCGGTATTCCTTCCTGATAGCTTCCCGGAGTGAAGGATATCTGGAGATCGGGATTGTCCAGCGCCGGGTCGGAGCGGAAAAACAGACGCATGAGCGTGGGCGCCATGCCGAGCAGGCTCGGTCTGCCAGCCGCCCATTTTGCGATTTCCCACGCCAGCGGAATGCCCCGACCGCGTTCATTGACCGTGCTGAGACCCCGCACCTTTGTGGCGACGCGCAACTGGAAATGGTCAGAGAGGTTTGCTCCGACGCCGGGAATATCTCGGATCACCTCCACTCCGAGCGAGCGCAGATGTTCCTTCGGGCCGACGCCTGAAATCTGCAGAAGGCGGGGGGAATTCAGGGCACCCGACGACAAGATCACTTCGCGCCGCGCCCGCACTTCCGAGACGGGACCGCCCTTGCCGCCCTTGCGATATTCCACGCCGACCGCCTCGCCGTCGCGGAACAATATCCTTGTTGCGGAACTGTTGGCGCGCAATGAAACCCGGCCGGTCTTCAGGGCGGGCTTCAGGAATGCACGCGCCGCGCTCTGTCGAATGAGCCACCGCCCGGTGGTGTCGATTGTGAACTGCCAGGTTCCGACACCTTCCTGGCCGTCGCCATTATAGTCGTCCGTGTAGGGAAAACCGAGGCTGGTCGCGGCCTTGACGAACATGTCGCATAGCGGATCGCGCGAATGGGCATCCGTGACGGTAAGCGGCCCGTCGAAGCCCCTATACCTTGCGTCGCCCTTGCCGATGCGCCGCTCGGAGCGCTTGAAATACGGCACGACGTCCTCATAGCCCCATCCCGGATTGCCTTTCTGCGCCCAGGTGTTGAAATCGTCCGGCTGTCCGCGATTGTAGATCAGGCCGTTGATCGCGCTCGAACCGCCGACGCCCCGTCCCTGAACCAGTTTGATCTGCCGTCCATCGGATCCGGGTATTCCCTCGCTGAGGAAATTCCAGGTACGGGTGGTGCTGAAGATGTTCTTCACATAGCCAGCGGGAATTTGAATGTAGGGGTCCTTGTCGGTCGGACCAGCCTCGAGGACGCACACGGTTTTTCCCGCTTCCGATAATCGCAAGGCCACAACGCAGCCCGCGCTTCCTGCCCCCACTATGACGTAGTCGAACTCCTCTGGCATGCGTCTGTTCCTTGGTCGAAATTGCGGTGCGGGTGCCCAGTGCTGAGCACCCGCCCCATGTTGTGTTGTCCGTGAGGCCCGCCGGTCCGCTGCTATCTACGGAGCCGGCTGCTGCCATGATCGTTTCGGCGTGACCGACGGTTCGTCGATCAGTTGATGCCGTAGGAATTCACGTCGAGCTTGTCGAAGATTTCACTCTTGACGAGCTTGACCAAGGCTTCCTCGTCGTTCTTGTCGACGTTGGCCAGAAGGCCCTCCCACTTGTCCATCAGTGCGCCGAGGCTCTTCAGGGCGCGTTCATGGTTGGGCACATTGTTCTTTGCAGCGATCTCGGACAGTCCGCCCAATCCCCCGTCAACGAACTTCTTGTATGCCGCCTGCAGATCTTCACTCGGGTCGACGATGGTGGTGCGGCCCGTGTCCTTCGCCGCCTGAAGGTTGAAGTCAACCGCGGCCTTGGCGGCCATCTGCACGCGCACAATCCCGCGCGCGGTTTCATCGATGATGATCGCGCGTTCGTCCGGGGTCAGTCCGGCCCAGAACTCCTTGTTGAGAACCCAGGTTCCCTGCGAGAAGAAAGGCCCGATGTCGAGCATGTTGATCGAGCGGATGACGTCCTTGAGGGTTGCGCCTCCCGTGATGTGGGTGACGTCGCTGGTGCTGCAATCGATCGCGCCGCGCTCGAAGGCGGTATACATTTCCGTCGAGCCGATGTTGACCGGCACGGCGCCGATGCTCTCGACGAAGCGGGACCATGCGCCACCCGGTGCGCGAACCCTCTTGCCGGCGAAATCCGACAGAGACTTCAATTCGCTGCCGCACAGGAAATGGTAGATCGGGGTGGAAGTGGTGCCGAGATAGACGACGTTGTTTCTCTTCCAGTCGTCGCTGCCATCGGGATCCATCAGCCCGAATTCCGTCGCAGCCATCGCCAGCACCCAGTCGTTGGGATGCACGAAGCCCATATCGCCAATGACGTTCCAAAGCGGCATTTCGGATGGCAGATAGCCTGCCGACACGAAAGCGCCCTGCACGACCCCGTCGCTGATGCCCTGAAGCGTTCCCTTCGGCGGCAATAGCGCGCCCGCCGAATAGACCTTGAGGTTCACTTCGCCGTTGGTCCGGTTCCGGATCGCCTCCACCCAAGGCTCATGGGCATTCTTGGTAAGCAGATGATTTGGCTCAAGTTCAGTTGAAAAAGTGTAGTCGGTTGCCCCTGCCACGGATGGCGCCGCGACGCATGCGGCGGCCATCAGCAACGCAGACGCAAGTTTTCCAAATCTTGCCATAGTAGTACTCTCCCTGTTTGTTGATTGCTTTATTTTGCCCCGGTAAAAGTCCCTACGGCGCCATCAGCGTCGGCAGGACAAGCGATATGGCCGGAAACATGACGAGGATCAGCAGGACCACGAGGTCGGTCAGCATGAACCAGGCCGCGCCGCGAAAGATCGTCGGAAGATCGACCAGATTGCCGAGGGACGTCTTTACGACGTAGACGTTCATTCCGACTGGCGGCGTTACGAGCCCGATCTCCAGCAGCTTGATCGTGATGATCCCGAACCAGATGAGATTGATGTCCAGTTCCTTGAGCAGGGGCATCAGGATCGGAAGCATGAGCAGCATAATGCCGATCGAGTCGATGAAGCACCCAAGGATCAGGAAAATGATCGATATGAGGAACAGGATGACATAAGTATTATCGCTTATGTTCAGTATGGCACTGGAGAAATAGGCGGGGACGTCGCTCAACCCCATGAGACGCACGAACATCGCGGCGCCCACGGCGATGATGAGCATGACGGACGTTCCAACCGCCGCATCCATGCCCGCGTGCAGGATGATCCGCAATGAGATGGAACGCCGGGCGGCTGCAATCGCAATCGCGAGCAGCGTACCAACGCCGCCTGCTTCCGTGGGTGAGAAGATGCCGGTGAAGATTCCTCCAAGCACGCAAAGGATCAGGGTCGGCAGCGGCCAGATGTCCCTTCTCGCGGCAGATATTTCCGCAGCGGTGAACTGTCGCGTATCGCGTGGAGCGATTTCCGGCCTGACAATGACCCTGATTGTGATCATCGCGATGAAGGCGGCTGCGGTAAGCACGCCCGGCAGGAACCCGGCCATGAAAAGCGAGCCGACCGACGTGCTGGTGAACAGCGCGTAAATCACCATGAGAATGGATGGCGGGATAAGAGAGCCCAGCGTGCCGGCAGCGGCAATGGTGCCTGTCGCGAGGCCCTTGTCATAGCCGGCCTTCAGCATTTCAGGGACGCAGATGCGGGCGAGGCCAGCGGAAGCGGCAAGCGAAGAGCCGGATGACGCGGCAAACACGGCGCTGACCGCAACCGATGCCGAAGCGAGGCTGCCCGGCACTCGCGCAAACAGGATGCGCATTCCCGTAAACAGCCCGTTGGCAATGCCGGTGCGGGCGGAGATGTATCCCATGAATAGAAACATCGGAACCGCGCTGAATTCCCAGGTCGCCACGAAGCTGTAGGGAACGATGCTTGCGACGCTCCAGGCTGCGCGAATGCCGGTGATCATCGCGATGCCCACGAACGAGACGACAGCCAGCGCAATTCCTATCGGCATCCTGATGAACATCAGGATTAGCGCAGCGACCACGCTGAGCAGGCCGATTTCTACATTGTCCAAACCCACAACAATCACTCCGGTGCCAGCTCTTCGACATCCATCGGCTCCAGCCATGATTCACGATCGAATCCGAGCAGGACGCCAAGAAGCTGCCAAAACACAACGAGGGTTGCCGTCGCGAATGCGAGTGGCAAAATGAATCGAGCCTGCCAGACCACGATCTGTACTGTTCCGCCCATCAAATACTCGCCACGAAGGTAAGATTTGACCGCGTCTCCCCAGGTCTGCCAGGTAAAGCCGGCATATACGACGGTCATCATAACAAGGACGACGACCACGCAGAAAAGTTTCATTGCGCGCGGCATGGCGTTGAAGAACAAATCTACGACGATCGACTTCCTGTGCCATTCCACGAAGGGCAGGGGAAGAAATACGGAGTAGACCATGTAGTGGGAAGAAACGATTTCCAGTGTTCCGGGAAGCGGCTTGTTGAAAACATTTCTCATGAAGACATCGGCACAGACATGGACGGCCATGAGCACAAGAAATGCCCCGCTTATCCACGCCATCGCGTGAAGGACCCGCTCAACGCGGCGATTGAATGTCGCCAATGGGCTCATGGCCCCTCCCTCGCCCGACACAGGCGTCTAGATTTGAGGGATCGCAGCAGCATGCCTGCGCTGTGCCCCGCTATTTCGTTCGTGCATTGCGCCTGGGAAAACCTGCGTTTCGGACATTGGAGCGTCCTGAACTGGATGCTCTTGTGAAATCTTCCGAAGGTTGGTTGTTTCCCGCGCTTTCGGCTTTGCAAAACAGAACCCGTGAAGAATGCCGATAGGGGTCCTTAACGTATGTCGATCGCGTTCCGCATGAGCTGGAAAAGATTAGCCAGCAAGACAGTCACTTCGATCGGTTGCCGGACAGCTCCTACTCCTCCTCCGAGCAGATTTTCTCTATATTTGAAGTATGTACCTGCCGTGCAGATGACATTCAATGAACGTGGGAGGCATTCTAGTTATGCCCCGTTGGCATGAGTGATGCCCAATGCACATAACGCAAAGCCGGCGCGTTGCAGGCACGCGAGAAACTCGCCGCGACTGTATGCCGGTAAGGCCGTATCTCTATCGGGAAGGGGAAAGGTCCAGGCGGATCGCCCAGCCTTCCATGCCTTCGACGCAAGGGTATCTTTCGAATACCTTGGGATCGTGGCCGGGCACGATATGTTTCATTGAAGGCGCAAGGCGCTTGAGCTTGCGATAGCCTTCAAGCAGGTCCGACAGGCTTTCAAAGATGGTAAAGGCGCGATCCTGTTCCATGTGTTCGTAGTAGTGCGATGCATCGCTTGCCAGCACCACGGGGCCGCGCTCGGTGTTGACGCGAACGGCCTGTAGTCCGCGCGAATGGCCACCGATCTTGTGGACCGTGATGCCCGGCGCGACTGCGACGTCGCCATCGTAGAACTCGACGCGACCGGCAAATACCTTTCGCACCATCGAAACCACGTCTTCCTCTTCGAACGGGTACTTCAGCAGTTGGTGGCACATGCAGGGGCCGGTCGCGAACGCCATCTCGCATGACTGCAAGTGGTAGCGCGCGCGTGGCAACAGATCGGCGTTACCGGCGTGATCGTAGTGCATATGTGTGATGATGACGTCGGTCACGCCTTCCGGATCGACGCCGATCGCTTTCAGCCCAAGGCCGACTGGCTTCAGCATTTGTCGGCCCCGGCGCTTCGCCATCGCTTCATCGAAACCCGTGTCGACGACGAAAGTGCGCTTGTCGTTGGTTATGACCCAATTGAAATAGTCGATAGGCATCGGGCCGTCATGCGGATCGCCGTCCATGAAATTCTCGGCCCGACGCCTGTCCGCCCGCGCGTAGCGAAGCATGTATATTCGATATTTGTCGTCCTCCATGCTTCCCCCGCGCGGCGCCGTCAGCCTTCTTTTGTCCCGACCTGAACGCCCGCCCAACGCTCCGGCATTTCAACCACCTGGGTGAAGTCGGATTCCGGTCCGATCTGGTTGTTGACCAGTTGCCAGAGCTGCTTGACCGTATTGCCGACCCACATCTGGACGCCGAGCGCCTCGGCTTCATCCATGCACAGCCTTACGTCCTTGTACATCAGGCCGGTGGTGAAGCCGTAGTCGAATTTGCGCGGAAGAATCGCGTGGGGAAACTTGTCCTGCGAAGCACTGTTACGGCCGGAGCCGACATTGATGACTTCCACTGCGATCTTCGGATCGATGCCCGCCTTCACGGCCATCACCACCGCTTCCGAGGTGGCTGCCAACGCAGTTGCGGAGAGCAGATTGTTGATCAGCTTCATGGTCTGACCGACGCCTGATATTTCGCCGATGAAGAACAGCTTTCCGATGTTCTTCAGCATCGGCTCGATTTCGGCGTATTCATGCCGGGGACCTGACACCATGACCGCAAGTGTGCCGCGTTCGGCGCCCGATTTCCCCCCCGAAACGGGCGAGTCGAAGTGGGCTATCTGGCGCTCGGCCAGCTTCTCGGAAATGCGCTTCGAGGTTGTCGCGCCAGTCGTTGAAAGATCGATGAAGCGCCTTATGCGTGCACCCTCCATGAGGCCGCCGGGGCCGATGGTGACCGCCTCGACGATTGACGGGGTGGGCAGGCTCGCAAACACGGTCTCGGCCGCGTCCGCGACTTCCTTCGCACTGCCAACCGAGCGGGCGCCGAGCGCCTCGAACTTGTGCCGGGCGTCTTCGCTGATGTCGGTTACGACCAGTTTGTAGCCTGCATCGACAAGGCGGCGCGCCATCGGTGCGCCCATGTTGCCGAGGCCGATGAAACCGATTTCTTCGTCCATGGTCCTTCTCGCTTGATCCGTGTCCAACTTTTTGGTCCCTTTACGCCTGAACGAATTTTCGATTTTTCCCAAACGCCTCAACCGTCGAACGGCACTTCGGCTATTCCCATGACGCCCGGTCGCGCGACGAACACCTTTCCCGCGTGTGACTGCTCGCCCAGCTCGGTGTCGGTCAGGTTGTTGCGCATCGTGGTGATGAAAAGCGTTCCCAGATCGTCACCACCGAATGTCACGCTGGTGACCCTCCGCGTCGGCAGTTCGATTCCGCCGATGCGCTTTCCCGCCGGGTCATAGCGACCGACGGTCCACGCACCCAGTTCTGCGATCCACAGGCAGCCTTCGGCATCCACGGTGCAGCCGTCGGGGTGTATGCCGGTCCCGGTGAAGTCGATATGCAGTTTCCGGCCAGCCACGCCGCCTGTTTCGATGTCATAGTCGTAGGCGTAAACGTAACCGGGCCGGGAGTCGCAGTGGTACAGAATACGGTCGTCGGGCGACCATGCGAGACCGTTCGACAGGGTCATGCCTGTGGCAAGGCGCGTGAAGGATTGGTCGGGATCCAGACGAAAAAGACCGCCGATTGGCTCGGCGAGCGTCTTGTCCATCGATCCGACGAAAAATCGGCCCCGTCGGTCACATTTGCCGTCGTTGAAGCGCTCCCGGGAAAAATCCATCGGCGACGGCAGCCGGGTCTCGGTTCCGGCATTGAAATCGATGAAAGCGAAGCCGTTGCGAAGCGCGGCAAGGAGTCCGCCTCCCTTGCGCAACGCGATCGCCGTGGGCATGCCGGAGATCGCAAGGCGCGCAGTGTCGCCCGTTGTCGCATCGGTCCGGAAAATCACGCGACCAAGCAGGTCAAACCAGTACAGCGCGCCTTCCGCAGGAGACCACAGCGGGCCTTCCCCGAGTTCGGCGGCGACATCCGCCAGCGGTTCGACGTCGAGCTTCATTCTCATCCTGCCACGCCGCCGGGACGTACCTGTCCCTCCCGGTCCCACACGGAAGAGCCCAATCCTGCTTCGATCAGCTTGTACTTCTCGACCTTGGCGCTCGCGGTCCGGGGCAGGTCGTCGGTGAACTCGATGTAGCGGGGCTGCATGAACGGCGGCATGCGGGTTTCAAGCCATTGCGCCAGCGCCTCCGCCGACAGCGTCGACCCTTCCGCACGCACGATGACGCAGCGCAGGTCGTCTTCACCTGCGGGGGCGGGATAGGGCAGGGCGGCCACTTCGGATACTTCCGGGTGCCGGGCGATGATCTGTTCGACCTCGTAGCCGGAGATGTTTTCGCCGCGCCTGCGGATGCGTTCTTTCTTGCGTCCGGCAAAGTAGAGATATCCGTCCGCGTCGCGCCGCGCGAAATCACCGGTGTGGAACCAGAGATTGCGGAATGCCGCCAGCGTTTCGCGGTCCTTGTTGTGATAGCCCTGCATCAGGATCGAGGGCAGCTTCGGTCGAACCACGAGTTCGCCCACGACGCCGTCGGCGACGGGGACGTCATTGTCGTCGACGATGCCGATTTCCCAATCCTCGTGCGCGCGCCCGCTGGAGCCCTCGCGACGGCTTTCAGGCCAAGGCGTGAAAATGGTCAGCCCGGTCTCCGTAAGGCCATAGGCCTCTGCGAGGCGCACATTGAAGCGGGCCTCGAACTCGGGGTCCTGATGGGCGTTGTACATCACGCGCAGGCGGTGTGCCGTATCCCATTCCGAGGGGGGTAGAGTTTTCAGTATGACTGGAATGGTGAAAATGGTGTGGGCGACGGTTGCGCCCGTTTCCGTCGCACGGCGCCAGAACTGCCGGGCGCTGAACTTCTCGTCAATCACCACTTGGGCTTTCGCGACAAGAGCCGAAAGCGCGCCCTGCCGGCTCGCGATTCCGTGGAAAAGCGGCAGGGGCGTGTAGAGGATGTCGTCCGGTCCCAACCCGACCGCGCGCATGAAGGTGACCGCGTTGGCGAAAGCCAGCCCGTTCGGAATCAGGACGCCCTTCGACGGACCGGTCGTCCCTGAAGTGTAGGACACGCAATTGATGTCGCCGAAGGTACAATCGACCTGCGGGTCATCCCCTTGCCCGGTCAGCATGTCACCGAAATCGAAATATCGGCTGGGTCCCGCGGGCAATTCCAGACCGTCCGTGCCGCCGATGACAGCCACCCAGTCCAGACGCTCAAGGGTCTCCTGCGGCAGCGTGGCCAACTGCCCGATCAAGCGTCGGTCGATGACCATTCCGCGCGGCCGGCTGTCGTTCATCACATAGTCGAGCATATCGCCCGTATAGGATAGGTTGACGCCCACGAAGACGGCGCCGACCACGCAGCATGCGTACCAGGTCAGCACGAATTCAACGCTGTTGCCCGCGAGCAGCGTGACCATATCGCCCTTTTGCACGCCAAGCCGGCGAAGCGCGCCTCCGATGGCGCGCACGTCGCGGTTTGTTTGCGCGTAGCTCAAAGTGCGCCCGGAAAAGGTCAGATAGGGGCGCTCTCCCTCGGTTCGAGCCCTGTCCGCAAGCAGAGGTCCGAGAACGCGCTGCCCGAGCGGCAGGTATATTTCCGACGTCTTTTCCACTTCACTCAACATCTTGTATGCTGTTCTGATCGAGGTGCTTCACCTGCGCGGTTCATCTGGCCAGGATCAGCGCGCTCTTGTGTGCCTGTGCGCCGCCGCTAGTGATCAGGCAGGTTTCCGTGTCCTCGACCTGCGTCGTGGATGTTCCGCGTATCTGCCGCACACCTTCCAGAATGAGGTTGAACCCCTGAAGATATCCTTCGGACAACAGGCCGCCTGCGGTGTTCGACGGCAGCTTCCCTTTCCGGGACCAACTGAGATTGCCCTCCATGACAAAGGCGGCGGCCTCGCCAGGCTTGCAGATGCCGTAGTCTTCCAGCGCCATGATGATAAGGCCGCTGAAGGCGTCATAGATCTGCGCGCAATCGAGATCGCTCGGAGACATGCCCGCCATGCCGAACAGCAGCTTGGAGAGGGCGCGGGAATTGGTCGTGTGATAGTCGTTGATCGGCATGTTGTTCGAGCCGGACGAGCCAAGGCCCCAGCCGGGGCCGCTCGCCTGAGCTGCCGCAAGCACACGCACAGGCCGTTGGCGAAGATCCCTTGCGCGCTCCTGGGAGGTCACGATGACGGCGGCTGCGCCGTCCGACTCCAGGCAGCAGTCATAGAGACGGTATGGATCGGTGATCATCCTCGAATTGGCATGCCCTTCAAGGTCGAGCGGCTTGCCGTACTGGATTGCAACCGGATTGCGCAGCGCGTGTTCCCGGAACGTCACGGCAATGTGCCCAAGCGCCTCGACGGGCGTATTGTAGAGATGCATGTGCCGACGGAACGGCAGCGCGGCCATCTGGGCCGGGCTCATCAGTCCGAATGGCGCCATGTAGGACCCGCCGATGGGGCGCGGCCGATACTGGCCGTAGCGCTCGTACTGGCCCTGACAGATCGATCGATACACCACGACGTAGCGGCAGATGCCGGCGTGGATCGCCAGCGCGGCATCCATCACGGAGCCGGAAGCGCCGCCGCCGCCCGCGCCCCACACGAGGTTGGAAAACCTCAGTTCCGGTATGCCGAGGGCTACCTGCACAAGCACGGGCTCATGTCGCTCCTGTGCGTAGGAACAGAAGCCGTCGATCTCCTTGACATCGATTCCCGCGTCTTCAGCGGCGGCCTGGATCGCCTCACAGCAAAGCTGGAATTCGGTGCGGTCCATTATCCCGCCGCGCTTGGCGAACTCCGTCGCACCCATGCCGACAATTGCGGTCTTGTCGGCGAACTTCGCTTCAGGTGCTGTTGAACCGATATTTGCCATTGATGCGATTTCCTTGCTGCTCGCCGCGTCTTGATGTTGGGTAAGGACCAAGCTCAGCCGGGGGCGACCTGTTTGCGGAAACGGGGCAGGAACATGCCTTCGCCCGCCTCCTCCCAGACCAAAGTCACCGGCAGGCCGACGGCCATTTCCTCAGGAGCCGCATCGATGACGTTCGAAACGATTCTCACCTCGTCGGCGCCGTCGAGCAGGACGACCGCTATGTTATAGGGCGTCGCGCCTTTGAGGGCGGGGTGTGTCGGGTGATACGCAATCGTATATGTAAAGACCGTGCCCGTGCCTGCAACTTCCGGCCATTCGCTGCTGGTGCTGCCGCAGCGGCCACAAACAGGTGTCGGAGGATGGCGGAACAGGCCGCATTTGGCGCATCGCTGTATGCGCAATTCGCGCCTGGCGCATGCCTCCCAAAACGGCTTGTCATCCGGTGTGGGTTCCGGTGAAGGCATTGTGCTCGGTAGGTAGCTCATCTGGTCTTCCCGTTGGCTCCAGGACATGGACTCATATGGACAGCGCCATTCGTTTCGGAAGGTCTGCCCGCTTGGTGCGAGGTCGGTTTCGACGTCGCTGGCCATCCGCTGAATCGACATGCCATGCGGACCTGTCGGAACGATTCTCCCTATCCGCGCATGGCGTATTTTTTGATTGTTTTGATTAGTCGCAGCCCTGCCGGCAGGCAATGAGCGCAAATGGCATTTTAGTTATGCAGGGTCCGCATAGCCCTTTGCCGGGTTCATTCGTACACTGATCCAAAGGCAGACTTGAAATGAATATCTGCTATGCCGGGTACCTTGTTTCCGCATGCAGTAATTGATCTGCGCCGGAGATTGTCTCCGGCACAGCCGGAGCAGACATGAAGCATGTATGACCTTCTTTCCGATCTGCGCATTGTCGAGGCTGCATCCTTTGTAGCTGCGCCGCTCTGTGCGCTCAATCTGGCCCGCCTCGGCGCGGACGTCATACGCATAGACCCGATCGGCGGTGGACCGGACGCTCATCGGTGGCCGATCACCGCAGACGGAACAAGCCTTTACTGGCAGGGGCTGAACAAGGCGAAGAGATCGGTTGCGCTGAACTTGAGAAGTTCCGAAGGCCGAGACCTCGCCATTGCCATCGCGACAGCGGCAGGAGACGGAGCCGGCCTATTGGTTACGAACTACCCTGTCGATGGCTTCCTGTCACATGAGGTGTTGTCCCGCCGCAGGGCGGATATGATTACCGTTCGTGTCACCGGATGGGGCGACGGCAGTTCAGCGACGGACGCCACCGTGAACAGCACACTCGGCGTCTCCATGATGACTGGCCCGGAAGGAGCAGGAGATGCCCCGGTCAACAACGTGATACCGCCGTGGGATATTGCCGTCGCCGGCCATGGCGCTTTTGCGCTGCTGGCCGCCGAGCGCCGCCGCCGTGCAACGGGATTGGGATCCGATATTCGCATCGCTCTTGGGGATGTCGCCATGTCGGTGCTGTCCGACCTTGGAATGATCGCCGAAGCGGAACTGAGTGGGGAAGATCGCCCCCGGATGGGCAATCAGTTTTTCGGGGGATTCGGCAAGGATTTCACAACGGCGGACGGAAAGAAGGTGTTCATCCTGGCCTTGACCGAGCGGCACTGGCTGGCGCTTTCGGGTGCGCTCGACATTCGTGAAGAAGTTCGCACGATCGAGCGTGACCTGGGCGTGGATTTCGCCAAGGACGAATCCGCCAGGTTCGCCAATCGCGACGCTTTGAATGACCTTGTCGAACGCACCGTGGCGAATATCGCCTTCGCGGAGCTTGAGCGGATATTCCGCGGGACGGCGGTGTGCTGGGCTCCCTGCAACAGGCTCACGGATGTCATCGGTCCGGGGCGGCTGATCTCGGACAGCAATGACTTGTTCTCCATGACCGAATTTCCCGGAGGTGCGCGCTATCATGCAAGTGGCGCACCGGTGAACTTTGGCGATCTCGGGCGGAAGCCTCCGCGGCGTTCGCCGGCGTTGGGCGAGCACACAGATGAAATCCTGTCCTCGATCCTCGGACTTTCATCGCGCGAGATCGGTCAGTTGCACGACGCAGGTCTTGCTGCCGGGCCTGCCGCAGGCACGCTGCGATGACCAATCGAGATACCAGCTATGAGCGATCCGCAGGCTATTACTCGGTGTTCCCATATGCATAGTGCAGTCCAGTCCGCGACAACGTATTGCGGCGATTTTGATGACCAGGAAAAATTCAATGGACACCAAGACCTTCAACAAGGGGCTCGAAATCCGTACCGCGGTTCTCGGCAAGACCTATGTCGAAAACTCGATCAAGAACGCCGACGAATTCAACCGGCCCTTGCAGGAACTCGTTACCGAATATTGTTGGGGCGCGGTCTGGGGCCGGGAAGGGCTCGATCGCCGGACGCGCAGCATGCTGAACCTCGCCATGCTTTCCGCGCTCAACCGACCGCACGAACTCGAGATCCACGTGAAAGGCGCGCTCAACAACGGCGTGACGCGCGAAGAAATTTCGGAAGTGCTCATGCAGGTGGCGATCTATTGCGGCGTGCCGGCGGGGATCGACAGTTTCCGCACCGCCCGCAAGGTGTTCGCGGAGATCGACAAAGCTTAGGCAGCTTACCACGAATGTGATTGAAATCGCCTGCGGCGACACAGGGTAAGCCTCCCACTCCATAGCGGCTCCGCGCTCCGGGGCTGCCTGCCGACATTGCGATGCAATGCCGTTTGCCTTGGCCTCACACCATGATAGTTTTGCGCTCTAGGCGGAAGTTCATGCGGACTTGTGTGGTTGGGAGGCGTTTTTGGAACTTAAGCAGCTAAGATATTTTCTTGCCGTGGCGGATCATGGCGGGTTCACCAAGGCGGCAGTGGCGCTTTCGATGGCTCAGTCAGTGCTTTCCCGACAGGTTCAAAAGCTTGAAGAAGAACTGAACATCGCGCTGTTGTACCGCAACGGTCGCGGCATTGTGCTGACCGAAGCCGGCAATCGGCTGATCGATCACGCGCGCTCGATCGTCGATGCAGAAACAATGATCCGGGCCGATGTCGACACCCTTCGCGCCAGCCCGACCGGCAAGCTCGCCATTGGTTTGCCGCCTTCCATGGCGCCGGTCTTGTCCGTTCCGCTCATCACTCGCTTTCGGGAGATCTATCCCCAGATCAGGCTGAGCGTGCAGGAAGGCTTCAACGGCCACGTGCTGGAGTGGCTCGCGAACGGCAAGATCGACGTCGCCGTGCTCTACAACGCGCCGAAAATTTCGACGCTGATGACGCAGACGCTGATCGACGAGGAATTGTTGCTGGTCGGTCCCGCAAGCACACCGGAATACATGCGCACCGGCCCCGTGTCAGCGACCATGCTTGGCCAGCTTCCGTTGATCCTGCCATCTCCTCCGCATGGCATCCGGGCGCTTGTCGAATCGATACTGGGAAGCGTGGGCGTGACAGCCAATATCGAATGCGAGATCGACAGCCTCAGCACCACCTTGCAGCTCGTGGAGCTGGGTGTGGGCTACACCGTGCTTCCCTATGCGAGCGTCATCAAAAAGGTCAATGCGGGCCAGCTTGTCGCCATGCGCATCGAAGATGTTTGCCTTTCGCGCCGCCTGGTTCTCGCCACATCGACCCAGAGGCCGATTACGTTCACCACGCGCTTCCTTGCAAAGACAGTTACCCAACTGGTCCGCGATCTTGTCGACGACGGAACCTGGATGCCGCTCAGGAATACTAGCTGGCAAGGAACTCAGTTAAACCACAAAGCATCGTAAAGTTGCAGCCGTGGAAGCTATCGGTGTCATCGTACCTAAGAAGGTGTGGCGCATCCTCGAACAAGGCTCGGATACTTAGTTCGCCAAGCCTTCACCGTCAGGCAATCGTAACCCATGGAAAACACCGAGGTTTTGAGAGACGAGCAGTAAGGCAGGAAACACCGGGACTGATTGGTGGAGCCAATCGGAATCGAACCGACGACCTCTTGAATGCCATTCAAGCGCTCTCCCAACTGAGCTATGGCCCCACTGCCGCTTCGGCGGCAACGGTGCTTGGGGGCACCGTTCGAGGGCGGCTTCTAGACCGCCCTCAATACAAGATCAAGGTCTAAAACGGCCCTAACCTTCCTCGTCTTCGTCACCAACACCGATAATGTCGGAAACGTCGTCGTCACCTTCCTCTTCTTCCTCAAGGAACGTGTCGTCATCGTCGTCGCCGAGATCGACGTCGTCGTCATCGTCGTCAATATCGGGAAGATCGTCCCCGCCGGATGCCTCACTGTCCGCATCCTCCAGCGAAACCAGTTCCGCGCCCTCTTCCTCGGCGTCGATTTCCTTGGTTTCCACCTCTTCTTCTTCCTCGACACCTTTTTCGTTGCCGGCATCGAAGTAGGATCGCGGATAGCTCTTGCCCGTATAGGGGGAAACGATCGGATCCTTGTTCAGGTCATAGAATTTGCGGCCCGTCTCCGGGTCGATCCGCTTTGTGCCCAGTTCAGCCTTCGCCACGTCACGCCTCGTCGAAAAAACAGGGGTCCCCTTACTCACACTTTTCCACGCTGTCAAAGACAAATCACAATGCGGCCCAATGGCCGATTTCCGGCTGTTCTCACGGCAATTTCGGGTGGTGACGGTTTCCGGACGCCATGATAGTTAGACCCCGCAACCGACACCACCCGCGGCCCGTGGCCGAAAAGACTCAGGATTTCGCCAATGGCGCATGACGCCGTTCCAAACCCCGCGACTGCGCGGCGCTCATCTTCGCTTTCGGGCACGGCACGCGTTCCGGGTGATAAGTCCATCTCCCACAGATCCTTCATGTTCGGCGGCCTGGCCTCGGGCGAGACTCGTATCACCGGCCTGCTCGAAGGCGAGGACGTAATGCGCACGGGCGAAGCCATGAAGGCGATGGGCGCCGCCATCTCAAGGCAAGGCGACGAATGGGTCATCCAGGGTGTCGGCAATGGCTGCTTGCTGGAACCCGAATCTCCGCTTGATTTCGGCAATGCCGGAACCGGGTCCCGCCTGACAATGGGGTTGGTCGGCACCTATGACATGCGAACAACTTTCATCGGCGACGCCTCGCTTTCCAAGCGGCCCATGGGCCGCGTGCTCGATCCGCTGCGATTGATGGGCGTGCAGGTTGTCGACGCCATGCCGGGAGATCGCATGCCGCTGACCCTGCATGGGCCGAAACATGCCGCTCCGATCGAATATCGTGTGCCGATGGCGTCCGCGCAGGTGAAATCCGCGGTTCTCCTGGCCGGATTGAATGCGCCGGGCATCACCACCGTCATCGAGCCGGTCATGACCCGCGATCATACGGAAAAGATGCTGAAAGGCTTTGGCGCAGACCTCGAAGTGGACACGGACGCACAAGGCGTTCGCTATATCCGTATCGCGGGACAGGGCAAACTGACCGGACAGACCATTTCCGTTCCCGGCGATCCTTCCTCGGCAGCATTTCCGCTGGTGGCTGCGTTGATCGTTCCGGGTTCAGACATCGTCATCGAAAATGTCCTCATGAACCCGACGCGAACCGGCCTGATCCTCACGCTTCAGGAGATGGGCGGGAACATCGAACTCCTCAACCAAAGGAGCGCGGGTGGAGAAAGCGTTGCGGACCTGCGGGTCCGGTCTTCGGAATTAAAAGGCGTAACGGTTCCGCCTGGCCGTGCTCCGTCGATGATCGACGAATATCCGGTGCTTGCTGTCGCGGCCTCTTTCGCGGAAGGCGAAACACTGATGGAAGGCCTCGACGAATTACGCGTCAAGGAATCCGACCGGCTGGCGGCGGTGGCGCGCGGGCTGGAAGCCAACGGTGTAGACTGCACGGAGGGAAAGGACAGCCTTTCGGTGCGCGGCTTGCCCGGAGGCAAGGGCCTCGGCGGCGGTTTGGTCGCCACGCATCTGGATCACCGCATCGCCATGAGTTTCCTCGTCATGGGCCTCGCCGCTGAAAAACCCGTGGCCGTCGACGACAGGTCGATGATAGCGACGAGCTTTCCGGAATTCATGGATCTGATGACCGGACTGGGTGCGTCAATCGACCTTTCCTGACCGACGTCGCATCGCGGTTCATTTGCAACTGATTGTCAACTGGCGCATACTCCCAACATGATCGCCGCACCGACCCGCAAGCCGGATTACGAGCGCATGCTGCGCAAGGCAGGCGTGCGTGTGACGCGGCCACGCAAGCTGATCGTCGGCATTCTCTCGCAAAGCGAGGATCATCCAGATGCGCTTGAGATATTCAAGCGGGCCGTCGCTATTGACAAGACGATTTCCCTTTCGACCGTCTACCGGACGATGAAGTTGCTTGAGGCCATGGGCGCAATTCATCGGCACGCCTTCGAAGGCGGTCCTTCCCGCTTCGAACAGGCAGGCGGCGATCATCACGATCATCTGATCGACATCGAATCGGGTGATGTGATCGAGTTCAAATCGGACCGCATCGAGCAATTGCAGGACGAAATCGCGCGCGCGCTTGGCTATGAGATCGTTCATCACCGGCTCGAGCTCTACGGACGTAAAAAGAGGTCGGCATAGGTTCCGGTTCCCGGCGTCATTCCTGTTGACGCGGCGGCGGCAGAGGACAAAGATCGCACTCCCCAACCCAGGCCGGTTCCGGCCAATCCGAACGCACAGGGAGTTGAGACATGGCGCAAGCCGAGATCGGCCTGATCGGCCTTGGAACGATGGGCTCGAACCTGGCGCTCAACATCGCGGAAAAAGGCCACACCGTCGCGGTGTTCAACCGCACCGTCGCGCGGGTCGACGAGTTCAAGGCGCAGGCGGGCGAACTTGCCGGTCGCATCGTCCCCTGCCATTCCATGCAGGAACTGGCCGCCGCGATCCGGCCTCCGCGCCCGATCATCCTCATGGTCGTCGCCGGCAAGGCCGTGGACGACCAGATCGCTTTGCTGCGCGAGGTGCTCTCGCCAAACGACATCATCATCGACGCCGGCAATGCGGATTTCAACGACACACGCAGGCGGTTCGCCGAACTGGAAGGCACGGGGCTGACCTTCATCGGCATGGGTGTTTCGGGGGGCGAGGAAGGCGCGCGGCACGGCCCGTCCATCATGGTCGGCGGCACCGAGGAAAGCTGGCGGCGCGTCGAGGATGTGATAACCGCCATTTCCGCCAAGTATCAGGGCGAGCCTTGCGCCGCCTGGCTCGGTCCAGATGGAGCAGGACATTTCGTCAAGACGATCCACAACGGCATCGAATATGCCGATATGGAAATGATCGCTGAAATCTACGGCGTGCTGCGCGACGGCCTTGGAATGGGCGCAAAGGAGATCGCGCCGGTGTTCGCCAAATGGAACGAAGGCAGGCTCAATTCCTATCTCATCGAGATCACGGCTAAGGTGCTGGAAGTTGACGATCCACAGACCGGCAAGCCCATCGTAGACGTGATCCTCGACCGCGCAGGGCAAAAGGGCACCGGCAAATGGTCGGCGATCGAAGCGCAGAAGCTCGGCGTGCCGGCAACCGCGATCGAGGCCGCCGTAGCCGCCCGCGTCATCTCCTCGATGAAGGCGGAACGCGAGGCCGCGGCAAAGATCTATGGGGACGCGGCGGGAAACATCAAGGGCGACCGCGAAGCCCTGTTTCATGACCTGGAATTGGCATTGTTTGCCGGCAAAATTTCCGCATATGCGCAAGGGTTCGCAGTTTTGGACGCAGCATCGAAAGCATTTGACTGGAACATTCCGCTTCCCACGGTCTCGAAGATCTGGCGGGCTGGCTGCATCATCCGCTCGCAGTTCCTAGGCACCATCGCCGAAGCGTTCGGCAAAGGTCCGGTCGCCAACCTGCTGATGGCGCCCGCCTTCATCGAGATGATGAAAGAGGCGCATCCGTCGCTACGCCGGGTGGTGGCGCTGGCAGCGGAAACGGGACTTCCTGTACCCGCTCTATCGGCGGCGCTGGCGTATTTCGATGGATATCGGCAGGCGCGCGGAACGTCCAACCTCATTCAGGCTCAACGCGATTTCTTCGGAGCGCACGGTTTCGAGAGGATCGACGCACAGGGCGCGCACCATGGGCCGTGGGGCGGAACGGTGTAGGCGACGGGCCATGAACTGGAACCCCGCCGACACGCGATATGATTCAATGATCTACAACAGGTGCGGACATTCCGGCCTCAAGCTGCCGGCCATTTCGCTCGGCCTGTGGCAGAATTTCGGAGAAGAAACGCCGCACCGCGCCAAGCGGGATATGTTGCGGCGCGCCTTCGATCTCGGCATCACCCATTTCGACCTCGCCAACAACTATGGCCCCCCGGGCGGCGCGGCAGAAGAGGCATTCGGCCAGATGCTGCGCGACGATTTTGCGGGTCTCCGCGACGAGATCGTTATATCGACCAAAGCCGGATACCGCATGTGGTCCGGACCCTATGGCGAGTGGGGCAGCCGGAAATACCTGCTTCAAAGCCTCGACCAGAGCCTTCTGCGGCTTGGGCTCGATTATGTGGACATTTTCTATTCCCATCGCTTCGATCCCGATACGCCGCTCGAAGAGACGATGGGAGCGCTGGACCATGCCGTGCGATCCGGCAAGGCGCTTTATGCCGGCATTTCATCCTATAATTCCCGGCGCACCCGAGAGGCGGCTGCTATCCTCAAACATTTGGGCACGCCCTGCCTGATCCATCAGCCAAGCTACTCGATGATAAACCGGTGGGTGGAGGAGGACGGACTGATCGACACGCTCAAAGAACTCGGCATTGGATCGATCGTTTTCTCGCCGCTGGCGCAGGGCATTCTGACCGGAAAATATCTCGACGGGGTGCCGGAGGATAGCCGGCTGGCCAAGGGTGGCCCACTGCGCGCCGAATTCCTGACCGACACAGTGACGAGGAGCATTCGCGGCCTCGCGGCGATTGCGGAAAAACGCGGCCAGAGCCTTGCACAGATGGCGCTCGCATGGGTGCTGCGCGGTGGCCATGTGACGAGTGCACTGGTCGGCGCGAGCAGCACACGTCAGATCGAGGAATCCGTCGGCGCTCTCGCACGGCTTGATTTCGACGCTGCCGAACTCGCCGAGATCGACCGCTTCGCCAAAGACGCGGACATCAATCTCTGGGCCGCCTCGGCTGAACGCAAAGGCCCTTCGCGTCACAAATAGCTCTTCTCCGAATCTGGTAGGACCAGATCTTGACGCCAGATCAAAACCCGTACAAGCTGGCTATATTCGACGCTGCAAGGAGAACGTTCCGCCGGCAGGTCCATGCCTGTGGGGCGATGCGGCGCGGCTGAAAGCGGATGCAACCGCAATGGTTTGGGAGGAACCTTCGCAATGTCGACCACCATCAAAGGACCGGCTATTTTTCTTGCCCAGTTTGCAGGTGATGCCGCGCCGTTCAATTCGCTCAAGAGCATCGCCGAATGGGCGGCAGGCCTCGGCTACAAGGGAATACAGATTCCCACCTGGGATGGACGACTGTTCGACCTCGAGAAGGCGGCAAGCTCGAAAGCCTATTGCGACGAGGTCAAGGGAATCTGCTCGGATGCCGGGGTAGTGATTACCGAACTTTCGACGCATCTTCAGGGCCAGTTGGTGGCCGTGCATCCCGCCTATGACAGCCAGTTCGACGGGTTTGCTCCAGCCAAAGTTCACAACAATCCGAACGCGCGTCAGGAATGGGCGGTCGGCCAGATGCTGGCGGGGGCCAAGGCGTCACGGAATCTCGGCCTCAATGCCTCTGTGACATTCAGCGGCGCTCTTGCTTTCCCCTACCTCTATCCGTGGCCACAACGTCCGGCGGGGTTGATCGAAGAGGCCTTTGCGGAACTCGGCAAGCGTTGGACGCCGATCCTGAATGCCTACGACAAGGCTGGAGTCGATGTGTGCTATGAAATCCATCCGGGCGAGGATGTTTTCGACGGCGCGACCTTCGAGATGTTTCTGGATTCCGTGAAGGGTCACCAACGCTGCAACATCAATTACGATCCCTCCCATTTCCTCCTTCAGCAACTCGACTATCTGGAGTTCATCGACATCTATCACGAACGCATCAAGGCGTTTCATGTGAAGGATGCGGAGTTCAACCCGACGGGCAGGCAGGGGGTCTATTCCGGCTATCAGGGTTGGGTGCAGCGCGCGGGACGTTTCCGCTCGCTCGGTGACGGCCAAGTGGATTTCGGCGGCATTTTCTCCAAACTGACCGAGCACAACTATGATTCATGGGCTGTGCTGGAATGGGAATGCTGCCTCAAGCACCCGGAAGATGGCGCGGCGGAAGGTGCGCCCTTCATCCAGCGCCACATCATCCGGGTCACTGAAAAGGCGTTCGACGATTTCGCCGGCGGCAAAACGGACAGGAAGCTGCTACGCGCCATGATGGGAATATAGGGAGGATCGAATGGTTAGCGGTAAATCGATCGAGTCCGGCAGCGGACCCATCCGATACGGCATGGTGGGCGGGGGACAGGGCGCCTTCATTGGGGCCGTGCACCGCATTGCGGCACGCATAGACGGTGAATTCGACCTTGTCGCGGGCGCATTTTCATCCGAGCCCGCACGGGCGAAAGCATCGGGCAAGGAACTCGGCATAGCCGACGACCGCAACTACGGCACGTTTGCGGAAATGGCCAAGGCCGAGTCAAAGCGACCGGACGGCATCGAGGCGGTATCGATCGTCACGCCGAACCACATGCATTATCCGGCGGCCAAGGCGTTTCTCGAAGCTGGAATCCATGTGATCTGCGACAAGCCGCTGACATCCAACCTCGCCGACGCCAAGAAACTCGCCGCCGTCGCCGCGAAATCAGGATGCGTTTTCGTCTTGACCCACAACTATACCGGCTATCCCATGGTCCGGCAGGCACGCGAAATGGTCGCCACGGGCCAGTTGGGCGCAATCCGACTTGTGCAGGCCGAATATCCACAGGACTGGCTTACCGAGGCGGCGGAAAAGTCAGGTTCTAAACAGGCCGAATGGCGCGTGGACCCGAAGCGCTCCGGCGCGGGCGGCGCGACCGGCGACATCGGCACACATGCCTATAATCTCGCGCGCTTCGTATCCGGGCTGGAACTCGACAGCCTGTCCGCCGACCTGTCCGCATTCGGTGCCGGACGCGTGCTGGACGACAATGCAAACATCATGCTGCGCTTCAAATCGAAGAATGGCGTCGCCGCGCGCGGCATGATCTGGGCAAGCCAGGTAGCGCCGGGAAATGAGAACGGACTGAAGCTGCGTATATACGGCACGAAGGGCGGCCTGGAATGGGTGCAGGCCGATCCGAACTATCTCTGGTACACGCCCTTCGGCCAACCGAAGCAGTTGATCACGCGCGGCGGTGCGGGCTCGATTCCGGTCGCCGCGCGTGTAACCCGTGTTCCTCCGGGCCATCCGGAAGGCTATCTCGAAGGCTTTGCCAATATCTATGCCGAGGCGGCGCGCGCCATTCGCGCGGCCCGCAAACGCGGCAGCAAGCTGCCGAAGGAAGTGATCTTTCCTACCGTTGAGGATGGCGTCGAAGGCGTCGCTTTCGTCGAAGCCTGCGTAAAATCGTCGAAGAAAAACGCAGCCTGGACAAAGCTTTAGGATTGCCCTCAATGCGCCTCGTCCCAATTGTCGGCGGCGCGCGCATCGACCTGCAGCGGCACGGATAGTGACACTGCGGGCAGTGCCGCCATCTCCATCACGGACCTCACGACTGGAATCGCGGCTTCGACCTCGTCGTTCATCGCCTCGAATATCAGTTCGTCGTGGACCTGCAACAGCATGCGGGCCGAAAGCCCGGCCTGCTCCAGCGCGCCATCCATGCGGATCATGGCCCGACGGATTATGTCCGCCGCCGTTCCCTGCAAACGGGCATTGGTCGCCGCCCGCTCATTGAATGCCCGTACCGATGGATTTGGAGAGCGGATTTCAGGATAGTGCACGCGCCGCCCGAAGATCGTCTCGACATACCCCTTGTCGCGCGCAAATGCCTTCGTCTCCTCGATATAGTCACGGATCCCCGGGAAACGTTCGAAATAGCGCTTGATATAGTCGCCTGCTTCCTCGCGCGGGATGGAAAGCTGGTTGGCCAGCCCAAAAGCGGAAATCCCGTAGATGATCCCGAAATTGATCGCTTTGGCGCGACGCCGGATTTCAGAGGGCATGCCCTCGATCGGCACATTGAACATTTCCGACGCCGTTGCGGCATGAATGTCGCGGCCATCAGCAAACGCCTGACGCAATTGCGGGATTTCAGCGACATGCGCCAAAACCCGCAACTCGATCTGGCTGTAGTCAGCCGAAATCAGCTTGTGGCCGGGATCGGCGATGAAAGCCGTCCTGATCTTGCGGCCTTCGGCTGTGCGGATCGGGATGTTCTGGAGATTCGGATCGGACGACGACAAGCGCCCGGTCGTCGTGGACGCAAGCGCATAGGACGTGTGAACGCGCTTCGTCTCGGGGTTGATAAAGCCCGGCAGCGCATCCGTATAGGTCGATTTGAGCTTGGTAAGCTGCCGCCAGTCCACAATCTTGCGTGGCAGTTCGCGCCCTTCGGCGGCAAGATCCTCCAGCACCTGCGCCGAAGTCGACCATTGCCCGGTTTTCGTCTTGCTGCCTCCCGGGAGGCCCATCTTGCCAAACAATATGTCGCCAAGCTGCTTGGGCGAGCCGATGGTGAAGCGCTCGCCGGCAAGCTGGTAAATCTCGTCCTCCAGGCGGGCCGCACCCTGCGCCAGTTCGCCGGAAAGCCGGGACAGGATTTGCCGGTCGACGGAAATGCCCCGCTGCTCCATGCGCATCAATACCGGGACCAGAGGCCGTTCCAGCCGCTCATAGACTGAAACGACCTTTTTCGTCGGCAGGCGCGGCTTGAGGACATGCCACAGGCGCAGCGTTACATCGGCGTCTTCAGCGGCATAGCAGGTTGCGCGATCGATGGGCACATTGTCGAAGGTGACGAAGGACTTGCCGGTCCCCGTAACCTCCTTGAAGGCAATGGGCGCGTGCCCGAGCCATTTTTCGGAAAGCGCATCCATGCCGTGGCCGCCATTGGTTCCCCCATCCAGCGCGTAGGACATGAGCATCGTATCGTCGGCGGGCTCGACCCCCACCCCGTGTCGGCTCATCACCAGCATGTCGAATTTCAGATTGTGCGCGATCTTGAGCACCGTCGGGTCTTCGAGCAAGGGCCGCAGCAGAGCAAGCGCCTCGCGCGTGGTAATCTGGCCGGCGATCAGCCCTCCTCCGAGCAGATCGCCCGCGCCTTCCTTGTGGGTGAGCGGCACATAGGCGGCGCGGCCCGGCGCGGTGGCCAGCGAAAAGCCGACAAGCTCGGCCTGCATCGGATCGAGCGAATCTGTTTCCGTATCGAAGGCCACGACCCCGGCTTCGCGTGCTTCGGCGATCCAGTCCGCCAGAGTCTGGAGGTCGCGAATGCACACATAGGCGTTGACATCGATCTTGTCCGCAACCGCCGCCTGCGCGCGCGCATCGGCAAGCGCAAGCGGCGTCATCTCGCCGCTTCGTGGCCTTTCCGCCATTTTTGCATCGGCAGCGGGAGGCTGCGGCGCGCCCGAACCCACATCGGGACCATGGGCGAACTGGCCGGCCTCCACCACCACTTCCGCCGCGTCGATGGCCGAGGCATCCGCGCCGCTTGCTTCCGCCACGCGGCGCGTCAGTGAAGAAAACTCCATCGCCTTGAGGAACGAGATCAGCCTTGGCCCGTTCGGCGGTTGCAGGACCAACGCGTCCAAACCTTCCGACACCGGAACATCCTCTTTCAAATGCACCAATTGCCGGGAAATACGGGCCGCATCGGCATTGTCGATGATCGACTGGCGTCGTTTTTCCTGCTTGATCTCGCTGGCGCGGGCGAGAAGCGTATCGAGGTCGCCGAACTGCTCCAGAAGTTGCGCCGCGGTCTTTGGCCCGATCCCCGGAACGCCGGGCACATTGTCGATGGAATCGCCGGTGAGCGCTTGCAGGTCGATCATCTTTTCCGGCGGAACACCCCATTTTTCGATGACTTCTGGAATGCCAATCTGCCGGTCTTTCATCGGATCGTACATACTAACCGTTGTCCCGACGAGCTGCATCAGATCCTTGTCGGAAGAGATGATGGTCGTGTCCCCGCCGGCCTCCCGCGACAATCGCGCATAGGTGGCGATCAGATCGTCGGCCTCAAAGCCTTCCATTTCAATGCAGGGAAGGTCAAAGGCCCGGGTCGCCTCTCGGATCAAGCCGAACTGTGGAACGAGGTCTTCCGGCGGAGCGGACCGATTTGCCTTGTATTCGGAGTAAAGCTCGTTGCGGAACGTCTTGGACGAATAGTCGAAGATGACGGCAAAATGGGTCGGAACCACCCCGACATCGGTGTTGCGCGCATCGCGGAGAAGTTTCCAGAGCATGTTGCAGAAGCCGGAGACCGCGCCGACCGGCAGCCCGTCCGATTTGCGTGTCAGCGGCGGAAGCGCGTGATAGGCGCGAAAAATGTAACCCGAGCCGTCAACAAGGAAGAGGTGATCGCCTTTTTTCATGGGTCGAATGGGTAGCGCTCCCGACCCCGCCTGTCCATGGCTTGGGAAAGGTTACTGACACCGCGCGTACCGCGCGAAATGCCCCGGAATTCCTCACGCATTGGTTACAAACTTGTAATCTGGCTGCCCTTGAATCGCCATGTTCGACTCGCCATTTACGGACCATCGGCTTCGGCCGAATCCGGAGTAAGGCCCGTCCCCCGCCTATGCCGGATGTTTGCGGCAGCCTCATCCCCCTCTCCAGGCTGCCGCATCATTTAAAAGCGCCGCCGTGGTATCCCCTCCACCACGGCGGCATTTTTTTGCCGTTTTTTCTGTGGCTCAACAGGCCGGCTTTGCCTTTCCGAAGCTTCTGGATAGTTTAGCGACCAGATTCGAAAGGCCATTTCCAATGAACAGCAAGCTTGCCCCGGTGCTTGACGAAATCGATCGCTCGCTCGACGCCTCTGTCGAACGACTCTTCGACCTGTTGCGCATCAGGACCATATCGACCGATCCGCAATATGCCGGCGAATGCCGCAAGGGCGCAGAATGGCTGGTGAAGGAGTTGAAAGATATAGGTTTCGACGCCAGCGTGCGCGATACGCCGGGCCATCCCATGGTGGTCGGTCACCATGCGGGGGCAACGCCGGACGCGCCGCACGTGCTGTTCTACGGCCATTACGACGTCCAGCCCGTCGACCCTATCGAACTGTGGCATGACGACCCCTTCGCCCCTGCCATCGGCAAGAGCGACAAGGGCGCAAAGATCATAACGGGGCGTGGCTCCTCGGATGACAAGGGCCAGTTGATGACCTTTGTCGAGGCTTGCCGGGCCTACAAGAAAACCCACGGATCGTTGCCTTGCCGCGTGACGATCTTTTTCGAGGGAGAGGAAGAATCCGGCTCTCCCTCGATGAAGCCGTTTCTGGAGGCCAACAAGGCGGAATTGAAGTCCGACATTGCGCTCGTTTGCGATACGTCGATGTATGACGCGCAGACTCCTTCGATCTGTGTCAGCCTGCGCGGGCTGGTGGGCGAGGAAGTGGTGGTCAAGGCAGCAAGCCGCGACCTGCATTCCGGCTACTATGGGGGTGCTGCCGCCAATCCCATCCGTATCCTCGCGAAAGTGCTTGCCGACATTCACGATGGCAACGGACACGTCACGATCCCCGGCTTCTATGACGGCGTCGAGGAGACACCGACGCAGGTGCTGGACGCCTGGGAAAAACTCGGGAAAACACCACAGAAATTCCTCGGAGAGATCGGGCTTTCGATTCCATCCGGCGAACAGGGCCGCTCGATCCTGGAATTGACCTGGGCGCGGCCCACGGCGGAATTCAACGGTATTTCCGGGGGTTATACGGGAGCTGGTTTCAAGACCGTCATACCGGCGGAGGCAAACGCGAAAGTGTCGTTTCGCCTCGTCCACAAGCAGGACCCGGTGAAGATCAGGGAAGCCTTTCGCGCCTTCGTCCGGAAACGCATTCCCGCCGATTGCTCCGTGGAGTTCCATCCACATGGGGGGTCTCCGGCGATCCAGCTTCCTTTCGATTCACCGGAACTCACCAAGGCGCGAATGGCGCTTGCCGAGGAATGGGGGAAGCCGACCTTGCTGCTCGGCGGAGGCGGCTCGATACCTGTCGTCGGCGACTTCCAGACCCATCTCGGCATGGATTCGCTGATGGTCGGCTTTGCGCTGGATGACGACCGCATCCACTCGCCCAACGAGAAATACAATTTCGATTCTTTCCACAAGGGGCAGCGCGCCTGGGCAAGAATTCTCTCCGCGCTCGCCGAATAGGACTTTCATGAGCAAGATCCGTTTCCATACAGGTGACCTGCCCGACCTCTCCCACTATCAGGGAGACGGTGTCGCCATCGATACCGAAACCCTTGGCCTGAACCCGCACCGAGACCGGCTTTGCGTCGTGCAGCTTTCGCCGGGCGATGGCACTGCCGACATCGTGCAGATCGCGGTGGGACAGAAGCGCGCGCCCAATCTCGCCGCTCTCCTGCGTGATTCCCGCAAGACCAAGATCTTCCACTATGGCCGTTTCGATATCGCCGTGCTTTTCCACGCGTTCGGCGTGATGGCGACACCGGTATTCTGCACGAAGATCGCCTCTCGGCTCGTGCGCACCTATACTGATCGGCACGGCCTCAAGGACATCTGCAACGAGCTTCTGGGCGTGAGCCTTTCGAAAGTGCAGCAGTCTTCCGACTGGGGAGCCGCCACGCTTAGCCCCGAACAGCTTGAATATGCCGCTTCCGACGTGCTGCACCTGCATGCGCTGCGCGAAGCACTGGTTTCGAGGCTCAATCGCGACGGTCGCATGAAGGAAGCGGAAGCCTGCTTCAAGTTCCTGCCGACGCGCGCGAAGCTCGATCTCATGGGCTGGGACGAACAGGACATCTTTTCGCACAGCTGACGGAACTTTCGGTTTGCATGCAGGTTTCCACGCCCTGCACATCTATGGAGGACTCGACATGGGCAGCAGGCAGCCGATTTCGACCGCGCCGCGCGACGGCTCGAAGGTCACGGTTTTCTGGACCGACATGGACGGACAGGAAAACGAATCCATCGCCCAATACCGCTCGCTGGACCGTCTCAAGGCCGGCGGCGGCGACTGGGATGAAAGCGATACCGGCTGGTGGGCATATATCGATGGAACCACCCAGAAGCGGATCGAGCCACATCAGTGGTCGCCGCGAGCGGATAACGACGCCGATTGATCCTGGGCGGCGCGCACCCTTCCCTTGCTCAATGGACAGCGGCGTGTTTCCCACGCAGCACTGACTATGAGCGCTTCAGGCAGTGGCGCTTGATATCTCGACCGACGCCGGCTGCTGCTCTCGTCCACGCTTCTTCAGTATCGCCGCGATAGGTCAAAAAGCGATCACATACCGCCTTCCCTGTCGCGATTTCCACCAAGGCGAACTTCGTCCACCCAACCAGTGTACTCATTTTATGCATTTGGCCGATCAGCAGATAATCTGCATCGGTGTCGGCTGCGGCATCCAACAGGGCCTGCAACCCTGAATTGGCAAGAGAGCAAGGTTCGTCGCGGCAGGTAAGCGGAGAGACCTTGAACTCGCTGTCATCGGCGAGGGCAGATTCCAGCGCATCATCGAAGCGAGCCAGCAGTGTCGAATGCTTCAAATCCTGGTTGTTCGGTTCGCCGGACGTATCGTTGAAATCAAAGTTCGCGACAGCAATTCGATAGGGGGTCGTTCCATTGCCTGCTGAGCAAACCGAAGGCAGCAGAAACAAGCCTAGAAGCACCGCGGAAAGGCGATGTCTCATCGTCCAAGTCTCCAAAGGTGCCCTGAACCAAGAATATACTGCCGACCCATTTTGTCGACCCGAGCCGATCACTTAAAAGGCCTCGGGGAACTAGGCTTGCGGATGCCCCCGCCACTCCGCTCAAACATCCGTGCAGCGAGCGAAATGCCATGAACTTCGGAAGCTTTCCTGTTAAGCATGGTTGAACTTCCCGCTTAAGGAGATCGAAATGAAATTCCACATCGCCTCTATTCTGGTAGCGGTCGGCCTGCTCGCCGGCTGTGCCGCAACCGAACAAGACCGCCGAGCGGGCACGGGCATGGCTCTCGGCGCTGCTGGCGGTGCACTGGTAGGCCAGGCAGTCGGTGGCAACACCACCTCGACCTTGATCGGCGCTGCGGCTGGTGGAATTGGCGGGGCGGTATTGGGGGCCGCTTCGACGCCTTCAGGACAGAGAAATGGCGACATATGCCGGTTCCGTGATCCCTACGGCCGCATATTCGAGGCGCCATGCTGGCAGCAGCGGCACATGTAGGTCGCCGGTCCGTTGGGTGAAGGCAGATTTGCGCATGAGATTCGCGATCCAAGCATAGATAGCACTGGTGGTGGTGGGGGTTGTGAATTCTCGCCAAGGGATTGAAATCATTTCGAAAAGATTTCGCTCCCTTTAACCCCCCCTTAAATCGCCGCATTTACCCTTCACCGACGCGCCAAGGGCGTTCGGGTCAAGGGTGATATGGCGAAAAGGGGCGGAAGCCGGCGCATCGAGCCAACTTTCGACAACAGGCGTTCCGCGTCGTCCGCTAGCTTTGAAGTGAGCGAGGACGATAGGGTTGTGCCATCCCGCCGCAAAACGAAATCTGCCAGGAAATCGGCACGCAGGCCCAGCCGCCGCCGTCGCGGCAGCTTCGGCGTTGCCGGACGCCTCTTCTATTGGTGCTTTGTACTCTGCCTGTGGATGGGCATCGCAGGATTGGGCGTGGTCGCCTATTACGGCGCCCAGATGCCAAGCGCGACCACCTGGGCGGTTCCGAAACGTCCGCCTAACGTCAAGATCGTCACGGTTGACGACAAGCTACTGGCAAATCGCGGCATGACCGGAGGTGAGGCGATAGGCCTCCATGAGATGTCGCCCTATATTCCGCAAGCGGTGATCGCGATTGAAGATCGGCGCTTCTACTCGCACTACGGCATCGATCCGCTTGGTGTCGGGCGCGCGCTCGCATCCAATCTCGTCGGCGGACGCCTGTCTCAAGGCGGATCGACCCTCACCCAGCAACTTGCCAAGAATCTGTTCCTGTCGCCCGACCGCACGCTCAGGCGCAAGGTTCAGGAGGTTCTGCTTGCGCTCTGGCTCGAGCAGAACCACACCAAGGACCAGATCCTCGAAATGTATCTCAACCGGGTCTATTTCGGTTCGGGAGCGTATGGTGTCGAGGCCGCGTCGCGACGCTATTTCGGAAAATCCGCCCGGAATGTGACTTTGGCCGAGGCAGCGCTTCTGGCAGGGCTCCTCAAGGCGCCGTCCAAACTGTCACCGGCGCGTGATCCAGATGCCGCCGCGCAGCGTGCCGAAGTCGTTCTCGCCACGATGCGCGATCAGGGAATGATCGGCGCGAAGGAATTGTCCGTAGCGATGAAGGCCGCACCGACCCGTGCGGCCTCGTACTGGAGCGGCTCGGAGAACTATGTCGCCGACTACATTATGGATCAGCTTCCCGACCTGATTGGCGAGGTGCGCACCGACATCGTGGTGGAATCGACGATTGACCTGAACCTGCAAAAGCTTGCGGAAAACTCCATCCGCGAATTGATCCGGGAGGACGGCAAGAAGCTGAATGTCAGCCAGGGCGCGCTGGTCTCGATCGACAATACGGGAGCGGTTCGGGCCATGGTGGGCGGATATGACTATGCCGCAAGCCAGTTCGACCGGGCCTCCGAGGCAAAGCGCCAGCCCGGCTCGGCCTTCAAGCCTTTCGTCTATCTCGCGGCCATCGAGCATGGCGCTACGCCGGACACCGTTCGCAATGACGCACCCATCCGCATCGGCAACTGGACGCCGCAGAACTACAAGGGCAAGTATTATGGCCCGGTAACCTTGACGACCGCTCTTGCCAAATCGTTGAACTCCGTCGCGGCGCAGTTGGCGGCGGAAGTGGGCCCGGCGACAGTTGTGTCCACCGCACAGCGGCTCGGCATCGAATCGACCTTGCAGGCCAACGGATCGATCGCGCTTGGAACCTCCGAGGTCACGCCGCTTGAACTGACCGCCGCCTATGTACCATTCGCCAATGGCGGCTATCGTCCCAGACTTCATTTCATAAGGAGCATCAGCACTGCGGGCGGCAAGCAACTCTACCGGGCCTCTGCGGCCAATGCTCCGCGCGTTCTCAAGCCGGAAGTGGTCGGCATGATGAATGCGATGATGCAGGAAACGATCCGCGACGGCACGGCGGGCAAGGCCGATTTCGGCTGGCCCGCCGCAGGCAAGACCGGCACAAGCCAGAAGTCGAAGGACGCATGGTTCATCGGCTACACCGCCAACCTCACGACGGGCGTCTGGTTCGGCAATGATGATGGTAGCCCCACCAAGAACATCACGGGCGGCTCCCTGCCGACCATTGCCTGGAATCATTTCATGGCGGCGGCGCATGAGGGCGTGCCGGTGCGCAAGCTGCCGGGCGGATGGAACCGCACGCCGTTGCCGCCCATGGATGTCGGCGAGCCGATGGCGCAAGCGGAAGGCGGTGGAGTGATGCGTTCGCAGCGCGCCAGCGATGTATCCACGGGGTCGATCCGACGCCCTTCGGCGGATGTCGGCGCACCGCGTGCCAAAAGCCAGAAGTCGTTGCTGGATATCATCCTCGGCAATTGAGCCCCGGCAAACCGGGTTCCCCTTGCCTTTTGGCGCTTCCCTGCTAAAGCCCGGCACCATGACGACGCCGATCTCTCATATCCGCAACTTTTCCATCGTCGCCCATATCGACCACGGGAAGTCCACACTCGCCGACCGCCTCATCCAGATGACCGGTGGGCTGGACGCGCGCGAAATGGCCGGCAAGGAACAGGTGCTCGACAATATGGACATCGAGCGCGAGCGCGGCATTACGATCAAGGCCCAGACCGTCCGGCTCAACTACAAGGCGAAGAACGGCGAGGACTATATCCTCAACCTCATCGACACGCCCGGCCATGTCGACTTTGCGTATGAGGTTTCGCGCTCGCTCGCGGCCTGCGAAGGCTCGCTGCTGGTGGTCGACGCCAGCCAGGGCGTGGAGGCGCAGACGCTGGCGAATGTCTATCAGGCAATCGACAACAACCACGAAATCGTCGTTGTGCTCAACAAGATCGACCTGCCCGCCGCCGAGCCGGAACGCGTCAAGGACCAGATCGAGGAGGTGATCGGCCTTGACGCCGGCGACGCCGTGATGATTTCCGCCAAAACGGGGATCGGCATCGAGGAAGTCCTCGAAGCCATCGTCAATCGCCTTCCGCCCCCGCGGGAGGGCGACGCGTCGAAGCCGCTCAAGGCAATGCTGGTGGATAGCTGGTACGACGCCTATCTCGGCGTCATCGTTCTGGTGCGCGTCATCGACGGCGTGCTGAAGAAGGGCCAGACGATCCGCATGATGGGCACGGGAGCGAAATACCCGGTGGAACGCACCGGCTATTTTACGCCGAAAATGGTGCAGGCCGATGAAATCGGACCCGGCGAATTCGGCTTTATCACCGCCTCCATCAAGGAAGTTGCCGACACCCGAGTCGGCGATACGATCACCGAGGACCGCCGACCGACCGCAGAGGCGCTGCCGGGCTTCAAGCCTGCGCAGCCGGTGGTGTTCTGCGGCCTGTTTCCGGTCGATGCCGCCGATTTCGAGGATCTTCGCGCCGCAGTCGGCAAGCTGCGCCTCAACGATGCTTCGTTCAGCTACGAGATGGAAACGTCGGCGGCACTCGGTTTCGGCTTTCGTTGTGGCTTCCTCGGACTTCTGCATCTCGAAATCATTCAGGAACGACTTGAACGCGAATTCGACCTCGACCTGATCGCAACCGCGCCGAGCGTGGTGTATCGCATGAACCTGACCGACGGGACGAAGAAGGAACTGCACAACCCCGCCGACATGCCGGACGTGGTGAAGATCGCTTCCATCGAGGAGCCATGGATTCGCGCAACGATCCTGACGCCCGACGAATATCTCGGCAGCATTCTGAAGCTGTGCCAGGACAGGCGCGGCATTCAGGCGGATTTGTCTTATGTCGGCAAGCGCGCCATGCTGGTCTACGACCTTCCGCTCAACGAAGTCGTGTTCGACTTCTATGACCGCTTGAAATCCATATCCAAAGGCTATGCCTCCTTCGACTACCACCTGACAGACTATCGCGAAGGCGATCTCGTCAAGATGTCGATTCTGGTCAATGACGAACCGGTGGACGCGCTTTCCATGCTGGTGCACCGGACGGCGGCGGAAAAGCGGGGCCGCGTCATGTGCGAAAAACTCAAGGAGCTGATCCCGCAGCACATGTTCAAGATTCCGATTCAGGCTGCTATCGGCGGACGCATCATCGCACGCGAAACCATCTCGGCCCTGCGCAAGGACGTGACCGCCAAATGCTATGGCGGCGACGTGACCCGCAAGCGAAAGCTTCTCGAAAAGCAGAAGGAAGGCAAGAAGAGGATGCGCCAGTTCGGCAAGGTGGACATCCCGCAGGAAGCCTTCATTCAGGCGCTCAAAATGGGCGACAACTAGAGCTTTCGAGCGACCGTCAAAATCCCTTCGATGGGGGCATCGCGATCCATGCGGATCACATGATTTTCCATCGATAGAGGCGCGTAGCCGTTCTTGTCCAATACCCGCTCGATATAAGCCTGACAGTGCGCGAATCTTCGGGAAGGCAGCAGCACGAAGTCTTCCGTTCCCACGTGCCGTTCGACGGAAAAGGCGAATAGCGCATCCGGTTCCTGCATCGCTGCGACGGCGGCGAACACACCGTCCAGCGCCCCGAGATACATGAACACGTCGGCGGCGGTGACGACATCGGCCGGCACCGAAAACGGCGGCGGATTTTGCAGGTCCGCCTTTTCGAGCAGGTCATAGACCCCTTTGGCGCGCGCCTTGCGCAGCATCTCTCCCGAAATGTCGAAACCTTCCAGACGGTCCGCACGGTCACGCAGGCGCTCGCCCATCAAGCCCGTACCGCATCCAAGATCACGCGCGAGTTTGAACTGTTGCGGGTGCACCATGGCGATGGCCCACATCATCAGGTCCGGCACACGATAGCCAAGCTTTTCGACGAGCGACGTGTCGAAGCGATCTGCATATTGGTCGAACAGCGTCTCGACAAATGCACTTGGCGGTTTCTCAAGTCGAGGCAAGACGCCGGCGAGCGCGAGCTGCAATTCAGCGCCCGGGCGATCGTCAGGATCGATGCGCAAGACCATCTGCCAAGCTTCGACCGCTTGGTCCATGTTGCCTGCCGCTTCGTGGAATTCGCCGAGCCGAAACCATCCGAGCGCCCACCCGGGCGCGCGTTCCAGCGCATCCATCATCAGCGCCGCGGCAGCCGCGAAATCACCGTCAGCGAACAGCATTTCGGCATAGTCGGCGCGACGGTCGGCCAGAATATCGTGCGAAGAGGTGTCGATCGTCGGCATGATCGTTCTATGCGCTTGTCAGCAGGCTTCGCGCAATGGGCTTCTATCGCCGCCGGGAACGCCTATCTTCTGGGCATGCGCCCCCGCGATCTCCTCCACCCTCGCCCCGAGGGTCTCTACTGCCCCGCAGGGGATTTCTTCATCGACCCTGTGCGTCCGGTAGACCGCGCGTTGATAACGCACGGCCATTCCGACCACGCGAGGGCCGGTCACGCCAGGGTGCTTGCCACGCAACAGACGCTCGACATCATGGGCCTGCGCTATGGTCCGCAATTCGCGGGCGGAACCCAAGCCGCCGCGCCGGGCGAGCAGATCGACATCAATGGGGTCAAGGTCAGTTTTCATCCGGCGGGCCATGTACTTGGCTCTGCCCAGATATTGGTGGAACATGGTGGGCTTCGCATCGTGGCCTCCGGCGACTACAAGCGCCAGCCGGACCCCACCTGCGAGGGATTTGAAGTCGTCCCGTGCGATATATTCATCACCGAGGCGACTTTCGGCCTGCCGGTTTTTCATCATCCGCCTGCAAGTGAAGAGATCGCCCGGCTGCTCAGGTCGGCCGCGCAGTTTTCCACCCGCTCGCATCTGGTCGGCGCGTATGCACTGGGCAAGGCGCAGCGCGTGATCCGCCTCGTCCGCGATGCGGGGCATGATGCGCCGATCTATCTCCATGGGGCGTTGCAGAAGCTCTGCGACTACTATGTCTCGGAGGGAATCGACCTTGGCCGCCTTGAACCGGCCACCGTGGAATCGAGCCGCAAAGGACAGTTCGAGGGCGCAATCGTTCTCGGCACGCCGTCGGCCTTTTCCGATCGTTGGGCACGACGCTTCCCGGATCCGGTCGCGGCCTTCGCGTCAGGCTGGATGCGCATACGCCAGAGGGCGAAGCAGCGTGGCGTCGAACTGCCCTTGATCATCTCCGACCATTCGGACTGGAACGAGCTGACATCGACCATAGTGGAAACGGGCGCGCAGGAGGTGTGGGTCACGCATGGCCGCGAAGAAGCGCTGGTGCGCTGGGGCGAGTTGAATGGAATCGCGGCTCGCCCGCTTCATCTGGTCGGCTATGAGGACGAGGGCGACTGATGCAGCGTTTCGCCGAATTGCTCGACCGCCTTGTCCTGACGCCTTCCCGCAACGGCAAGCTGAAATTGCTGGCGGACTATTTCCGCACAGTGGAAGATCCCGATCGGGGGTTGACGCTGGCAGCCATCACCGGCGACCTCAGCTTTGCTTCCGTCAAACCCGCAATATTGCGCGCGCTTGTAGCCGAGCGCATGGACCCCGTCCTGTTCGGCTATTCCTACGACTATGTCGGTGACCTTGCCGAAACCGTTTCGCTGGTTTGGCCGACCGGCGCGCACGATGACCGCCAAAGCTTGACCCTGGCCGAAACAGTGACGGCGCTCCAGCGAGCCAGCCGCTCCGATGCACCGAAAACGCTTGCAACGCTTCTCGATCATGCCGACGTCTCGTCGCGCTTTGCCATCATCAAGCTGGTGACCAGCGGTCTTCGCATTGGGGTTTCGGCGCGGATGGCGAAGCAGGCGCTCGCGGATATGGGCGGTGTCGACGTTTCGGAAATCGAAGAAATCTGGCATGGGCTGACGCCGCCTTACGTGCCGCTGTTCGACTGGCTCGAAGGCCGCACGGCACGCCCGGAGCGTGCGGCGGCGGCGCTGTTCAGGCCGGTCATGCTTGCCCAGCCTGTCGGCGACGGCGATCTCGAGAAGCTTGACCCAGCGGAGTATGCCGCCGAATGGAAATGGGACGGCATTCGTGTGCAGGCGGTCGCCGAAGGTGGTCTGCGCCGCCTCTATTCGCGCACGGGAGATGACATTTCAGGCGCATTTCCAGACCTTGTCGAGGCGATGAATTTCGAGGGCGTGCTCGACGGTGAATTGCTTGTCGGCGATCCGCGCGGAAAAACCGGCACCTTTTCAGACCTTCAGCAGCGCCTGAACCGCAAGAGCGTTTCCCCGAAAATGCGCAGTCAGTTCCCGGTTTTTGTGCGCGCCTACGATCTTATGCAGATCCACAATGACGACCTGCGGCCACTCTCATATTCGGATCGGCGTTCGGCACTGGGTAGACTCGTCGCAACACTCGACCCTTCGCGCTTCGACGTGTCGCGGAACGTGCCGTTTTCCGACTGGAATGAACTGGACGCCTTACGCCGCAATCCGTCGCATCCGGTCATAGAGGGCATCATGCTGAAGCGGCTCGATTCAACCTATCTCGCAGGCAGGCCAAAAGGCCCGTGGTTCAAATGGAAGCGGGATCCCCACACCGTCGACGCCGTTCTGATGTATGCACAAAGAGGCCACGGAAAGCGCTCAAGCTACTACTCCGACTACACATTCGGCGTCTGGACGGGTGCGGAAGGCGCGGAAGAACTGGTGCCGGTCGGGAAAGCCTATTTCGGCTTCACTGACGAAGAACTTCGCCAGATCGACAAATATGTCCGGGACAATACGGTGGAACGGTTCGGGCCGGTGCGGTCGGTGCGCGCCGATCACGCACACGGGCTGGTCCTCGAAGTCGCATTCGAGGGGCTGAACCGGTCGACGCGTCACAAATCGGGGGTGGCCATGCGCTTTCCCAGAATATCGCGGTTGCGCTGGGACAAGCCTTCGATCGAAGCCGACCGGATCGAAACGCTGGAAGCCCTTCTGGACGGCTGAAAGCGCTATTGATTCACCGACACCTTGATTTCGTAAATATCGACGGATTTCCCCTCCTTGTCGAAATCCGAATTGATCGCGATTGTGCCGCCTGCTCCGGGCTTTGCGGCCGGAACGTCCAACTCAAACAGGAAGTCGGAGCGCGCATTCCCGACCGCATAGCGCTTGCGGCCGCAATCGCCCAACTCACCAAAATTGCAGGTGACCGACATCTGGGTGTCCTGGCCTTCTTCGGCCTTGGCCACGATATCGAAGGTTGCGCGTTTTCCCGCAATCTGTTCCAGCACACCCTGATTGACGTCAATCATCACTGCGGAGCCGCTGGCACCTGAGCGAATCCTCACGAAATCGGAGCCTTCCTCATGCATTGCCTCGGCGGAAGTATCCCCCGGAGCGCTGATCGAATTGGGGTCGTTTCCGTTGAAAACCGGAATCCAGTTGCGGGCCGCATCCGCCTGGCCCGGCGCGACCGGCGGCTCGTCCGCGCCCGGTTCGTAATCTTCGCCTTCCGGTGCGGTTGTCGTAACGGGTTCGGATTGGGTGGTGTTTCCGAGCAGTCCCGTCTGCATGGCCCACCAGATGCCGATGGCAAGGATGGAAAAGAGTGTGACTGCCACGAACATGGCAGCCATCGGCCTTCGACGGCGCTCGGGCGCAACCACGCGCTCGGCCGTTAGAAGCTCCTGCTGAGCGGGAGCGTGGGTTGGCTCGCGATCGATCGTAGGAACGATCGGCTCGTCCGACTGATATTGTTCCCCTACCTCGACGGAAACGGTGGGAATATCCGCCTCTGGAAGTCGAGACTCGGCGTTAGTCTCTTCCTCGTTGTGCGAAACTTCCGCGGCATGGCTGTGCGCTTCGGCCACAGCCGCCTCATCCGCCTTGATGGCGGGTGGCGCGGAAACCGGAACAGCATGCGCAGTTTGCCCGCCAGTCGGCAAGGGCGGCACGTTCACGAAAAGCGGGTCGGCGGACGCCGGTTTTGCCGGGTGCACGAACTCCTGCTCGATCTCGACGATCTTCGCCTGGAGGGACTTGCGGCGCTTGATCGCCGACTCGACCGTCACACCCGGATTGGCCTGAAGAACGCGGTCGAGCGCGGCGAAAGCCTGTCGATAGACCCGCTCGCGGAAGGCCTGATCGGACGCATCACCCTTCTCGAACGCGTTACGGATCGCCTTTTCAATGACGTCCAAATGCTTTTCCTCACAAAATGCGACTATATCGCAGCTATGTCTCCGATTCCTACTATACGAAAAATTCGCGAAAGGAAGCCGTAGCGCCGTCGTCTGCACCGCAGATCAGCGCCCTTCGTTCAGAATACACAGAATGATCTCGAACCGAGCTCAGCGGGCTTATTCGCAGGTGGCTTGATCTTGCCGCCCAATGAGGCTATCAGGCGCAAACTCCCGCCACGCGCTGGCAAGGGCCGCTTTAGCTCAGTTGGTAGAGCACGTCATTCGTAATGATGGGGTCAGGTGTTCGAGTCACCTAAGCGGCACCACTCTACCCCAACGGAACTGATGATTGCGGGCACTTTGACCTATAGTCGCCCTCCCGATTTTTTGAGGCAAGTCGCGGCATGCTTCATGCACGCAGCCACAAGGAAATATTTGACGATCTCGCGCCTACGGGCAGTACCCCGGCCGGTTGAGATCTTTCTGAACGCGCCGACCGCGCTATTGTCGATCTTCTATTGTTCGATCACCCCCAGGAATGCGCCCTTGGTATCGAAGCGGCAGTCAAATCCGACCGTGACCGTATCCTTGTATACCGAACCTTGGACCAGCGTGCCGAAGCTTCGCGTCATCGGGGAATTGGTGCTGATACTATCGGCCGAGACACCGTATTTGCTTACGGCCGCGTTTTGACAAAACTCCGGCATGTCGCTCTGCGCGACCACAGTACCGGTTGCTGGCGCGCCCGAAACACCCCCGCCGCCAGACGTGCTGCAGCCCACCAGACCCAGCGACAAAAGCACAAGTAACACCCCATTCGTGTTGGCCCTCACAGCGTTCTCCTTTGAATCATTTGCATCGGGTGAAGAGCGACCGACAGTTCGGTCGCGAAGGACGCATTCCGAACGTCTTGTCCATATTCGGATACCTCCTGGCATCAAGTACAATGGTTCAAATGAATGCAGCGGCCAAGATCGGCTTCCAACAAAAACTACTCGCGTATCGGAGATTTTGGCAATGGCTTTGTGGGTCTCAATGGGGGATGGTGGCCAGTCGGGCTGCAATCTTCTCTGACGCATTTTCGGGTGTTTGTTGACCTGCCAATGCGCGTGCGACTTCTTCGCGAAGCACAGCCGTAAACGCATCATAACTTTGACCGAGCGTTCGCGATGGCCGCACGATCGCGTTGGTTACGGCGGCATACATGTCGGGGAACAGGGCATTGGCCTTCAGCACTTCAGGATCGCTGTAGAGCGCGCCGACGGCCGGAGCGAAGCCGCCCTCAATGGCACGTTCCTTCTGGTTCTCCGCGCTGGTCAGAAACATGACCAGCGAAGCGGCATCCTTGCGATGGCGCGAATAGTTCGATACCGCCAGTTGCCAACCGCCCAGCACGCCTGAACGATTGCCGAAAGCGCCCCCGCGCGGAAGCGAAACGACACCGACCTTCCCGCGCAGCCGACTGGACTTTTCCTCGGCGAGGTAAAGCGCGTAGGGCCAGTTGCGCATATAGGCCGCGTTTCCGTTCTGGAACGCCTGTCGCGCGGCCTCCTCATTGTAGTCGACCACCTGCTTCGGTGCGATCTTGCCGATCCATCCTGTCATCGTTTCCAGCGCCTGCTCGACTGAGGCAGAATCGATCGAGACCCGGCCATCCTGATCGGTCGAGATAGCACCGCCATATGCGTTCACCATTTCGAGCGCGAAGCAGGTGAGGCCCTCGGCCGAAAGTCCGTTGAAGAGAAAGCCGTTGAAGCTCTTGATCCCGCGCTTTCGCTCGCCCTTCTGAATGATCGCCGCGCTCTCGGCAAGCTGCTCCCAGGTTTGCGGCGGCTGCTGCCCATATTTCTTCAGCAGGTCCTTGCGATAGAAGAGAAGCCCGGAATCAACAAACCAGGGTATTGCGACCAACCGCCCGTCAACGACAGCAGCATCGAGCGCAGGCGGCAGGATCCCGTTCTCCGCACCGTTCGAGTAGGCATACAAATCCACCAGATGCTCCGCCAGCATGCCGGACCACGTCACATCGATCTGCACGATGTCGAGATCCGCGGATTTTCTCTCGAAGCTGTCACGGTACACATTGAGGCGGTCGTCCATCGAATCCGGGGCCGGAACGACCTTCACCTTCTTTCCTGTGCTCTTCGACCAGAGTTCGACACCCCGTTGGCAGAACGTCAATTCCACGCCCGGCGTTCCGCACGAGATCGTCAGTGGTGTGGCCGATGCCGCATCGTTGCTCGTCGCCTGCGCGCTGTCTGACATCGCAGCGTCCGAGACCACGAGATCCCGCTGAAGCGCCGCAAGCCGTACATAAGCAGCGGGTGACCACGGACTCTTGGGGAAGGCTCTCGTGAAATCGAGAAGCTTGTCGGATCCGACGCCGCCTCCTAGTGAATCCCATGCCACGTCGTCCGGCCTGCCCTCGCCCTGACCGGCAGGAGCATCGGAAAAATACGCCTGCTTCGGAAGATCGCCATACAGGACCGGCGACTGCCTACCCGCCGTCGATACGATGACTTCGTTTCGTAGACGCTGGAACAAGGATTCAAGATCGACGCCCGGAGTTCGCAGCGCCTTGATCAGGGACCTTGCAAAAGGACTGTTGCCAAGCTTGCCGCCATCCTGCGCCAGTTCGCCGGCCTTGGCAGCGGAAACGACGGCGACGCCGCCTTCCGGAGAAATAGCTCCAAGACCGACGGTTCCGGCCTTGCCGGTTGTCTTGCGCACCATGCTCGCAAGAAACGGGTTGTTGCGCGACGCGTCGACAATCACCATCCGCACTTTGCTGGCCTCAGAGGCAGCCGCAATGAGGCTATCAAGCGAAACAGCCTCTTCCGAGAGGTCCGCGTCGGACATCAACCGTGCATCCACCGGCACGACATAGTTCCGGCCGGCCTGGTCGAGGCCATGTCCTGCGTAATAGATGACGGCCCACTCGGCGTTTTCCGCGAGTTCGCCGAACGCCTTCAGGCGCGAGAGCAGGCGATCCCGCGTCAGGTCCGCGTCGAGTGTCACCGACGAGAAGCCGAGTTCCTCGAAAACCGACGCCACAGCCATGGCGTCGCGCTGGGGATCGACCAGCGGGGCAACCGAAGCATAGCGGGAATTGCCGATGACAAGGGCCACACGTCCCCCGGACCCCGCCGCCGCCAACTGGCGAGCGAAAACGTCACTCGTGCCTAAACCCAATCCGCAGGCGCAGATCAGCACGATTACAGCAACAGACAACACTCGCCGCAGCATGTTGCAGGTCCTCAGCTAGCCGATAGTACCCGACGGCGGCGTTTGTGGAAAGTAACGAGATAGTTTGCGGGCCTGCGAGCTTCCTATGGGTCCGCGCGGCGCTTCCTGAGCCTTCAAAAAACGAGATTTTCGTTGAGGCGACGCACCGACTCCGGATCATGAGCCGGAAGCACCACCGTTGGCCGGCTCTTCGCGAAATCGCAGATGTTCGCCAGTGTATCGCGCGCCAATGCGGGATCATTCGTCACGCCGTCCGTCTGCAAAGCGCGCAGGTTGGTCTCGGAATATGTTGCATCGCCGGCGATGAAATAGGTGACATCTTCGCCCTGCACGATAACTGAAGCGTGCCCGGTCGCGTGGCCCGGTGTTGGAACGATGGCCACCCTGCCGTCGCTCGTCACCGGTTTTGAGCGCGCAAAAGGGCCGATGGGCGGGCCATCGAAATCGAACAGCTCCGGCTTGAACCAGACCGGCCAGCGATGCGGCAGGCATCCCATCATCTTGCCACGGATGCCGGTCGATACCGCATAGTTCTCCCGCGGACCAAGGATGCGGGTGTGAGGAAAGTGGTCCAGACCGCCCGTATGGTCGTGATGGAAATGCGTCAGGATCACCGCTGCAATATCGCGTGCGGGGTCCATACCCATATTGCGAAGCCTCGGCCCGACCTCCTCTTCCGGAGCAACGCGGATCGAGACCTGCTTGTAGAACGGGTTCCACCCAGGCAGGTAGCCGGCAACGGAATTGCGCCATGTATCGCCTGTATCGATCAGGAACCGGCCTTCCGGATGTTCCACCAGAAAGCACAGGATTGGCAGCGGCTCGACCCAATCCCTGTCCGCAAAGATGTCGATCTTGCGTCCGAGTGCGCCCCGGTCGGGCCTGCCGGTTCGCTGTGCCGTTTTCATTCGCGCCTTGCCCGTCTCGATGGCCGTGACCCTCATCATGACCTGTCTCCTTAAAAAGAACGATCGTTCTCTTTTAATCTCATCCCGCGCCCTTGTAAAGAACGATTGTTCGTTTTATATTCTTGCATGCCAAAGATTTCAGACGAAAGAAAAGCCGAGCGCAGGCTTCAGATAATTCGGGCGGCCTGGACTTGTTTCCAGGCGCAGGGCCTCCACGCGACGACGATGGACGACATCATCCGGACCAGCGGATTGTCGGCGGGCGCCGTCTATCTCTACTTTCCGAGCAAGGAGGAAATTATCCTTGCCGCTGTAACCACCTCGCTCGGTGGCCTCGCCGAACAGCTCGGGCCGTTGGTCGCGAAGGCAAGGGATGAAGGCCCTGACTGGCTGGTGCGCGAGGTGACGACCTCCATCAGCGCATTCACCAAGGGCGACCTCTATGATCTCAAGCGCATCGCTTTGCTGGGCTGGAGCGAGGCTCAGACAAACCAAAGACTGCGGAGCCTTATGCAGTCGTTCTATCGCACGTTTCGCAATGACCTGGCCGGCTGCGTGCCAGCCTGGAAAGAGGCCGGTCTTGTCATTGCAACCATAAACAGCAATGACGTCGCCAAATCGCTTCTGTCGATCATTCTCGGCTTTGTAGTGCAGGCCGCGCTGCTGGGCGATGTCGAGCCGAGCGAAGTCAGTGTCGGCCTGTCCGGCCTTGTGCGAGGAAAAGATCTTGGCCGAGCAACGAAGCGTTGATTCTGCACCCGCCCCTGCCCGCTACCTCTTGCTGCTCTGCGTCCAGACAGCGGCGGCCACCGCATTGTTCTGGGCGACGTTCCCTGTGTTCCAGGCAATCCTGAGCGACACGGGCAGGCCGCAAATGCTGAGCTCTCCGACGATCCTGATTTCGCTCGTGAGTGCTCTTGTCATCCAGGCCGCCTATTGGCTGAGATATTCCCGGGTGCGGGTCTGGGTTCCGTTCCACAACGCCCTGATCGGCCACCTTGTGCTCTTTGCAAGCAGGGCCAGCTTCTTCTTCGGCGCAGCGCTCTTCTCGGCAGTGGTCTTCCGACACCTGCCCAGGATCGAGATGCTCCCGCCTGTCTGGATCGGAACGGCAAAGGGCCTTGGCTTTCTGGCCGTTTTGTTTTCGTTGTTCTGCTACGCCCTTGAGCTGGAACGTCTTGGCCGAGCCATCGAGCCCTCCTGAAGTCCTGCCGCTCAGGCCGCCGTCCGGTCGGCGATCCAGCGCTCCGCGATCACGCAGTGGGGCGCCGTCGGAGGATAGTGCGCGAAAACGATGTGCCCATCGTTCACTCCGGCGGTGCGGCAGGGCGGGCAATAGAAATAAGGCTTCAGGTCTTCCGCCGATGCCCCGTGGTCGATGCCAAGATATCGCGCAACCACCACGAGATTGATCTGGACGTTGTGATTGCACCCCGCGTGCGTGCACCGGGCCCTGATCTGATATCCTGCAGCAATATGCTCGCCGAGCGTGCTCGCATCGGCAAAGTCGTCAATCATCGGCAATGGGAAGATGCTTTTCGACATGGCTGAAATTATGCCTGCGGCACTACGTAACGTCATCTCCTACGATGGATGATCCGACCTCGCTCCTGTGTGGCGGTCAATGACACCAATGGGGCGGCAATAGTCCCGCCATCGACCGTTTGGTGGCCAAGACAATGTTATATTCAGCCCTGCCAGTTTGGCCCGGGCAAGGCAGAACCGACACGGAAAATATTCAACCGATTGGTTGACTATTCGCGAGAACAATGTATATTCAACTACATGGTTGAATTAAGCGCACATGATCTCGACACCGTGTTTCACGCTCTGGGCGATGCCACGCGCCGCCAGATGCTGCGCGATCTCACAAAGGGGGAACGCACCGTCAGCCAGCTTGCGGAGCCGTTTTCGATGTCGCTCGCCGCCGCCTCGAAACACATCAAGGCGTTGGAGTATGCGGGCCTCGTCCGGCGCGAAGTGCGGGGCCGCGAACATTTCTGCAGGTTGGAGGCCACGCCGCTGGCCGGAGCGCAAGAATGGCTCGCGTTCTACGAACAGTTCTGGACTTCGAGGTTGGACGTTCTCGACCGCCTGCTGCGCGAGGAAGATATGCGAAAAACACCAAAGGCCGAAGGAGAAGACAAATGACCGAGCTTGCGAGAATGGACCAGTATGGCGCACTGAGCGAGGATTCGACGCTGACAATCCGGCGGGTTCTGCCGGGCCCGATCGATCGTGTCTGGGCTTACCTGACGGAGAGCGAACTGCGCCGCAAATGGCTGGCCGCCGGCGAAATGGAAATGCGGGTCGGCGCACCGTTCAAGCTGACGTGGCGCAATGATGAACTGTCCGACGCACCATCCAAGCGGCCCGAAGGATTTGGCGAAGAACACAGCATGGAGTCGGAGATTACCGAACTGGACCCGCCGCACAAGATCGCCTTCACATGGGGAAGCACTGGCGGCGTCACGATCGAGCTTGTGGAACGCGCCAATTCCGTCCTGCTCACGCTCACTCACAGACGCATTCGAGACAAGTCCGCACTGGCGAACATCGCGCCCGGCTGGCACGCGCATCTCGATGTTCTCGCGGCCCGGATCGAGGAACGATCTTTCCCCGCGTTCTGGGACCATTGGCTTCACCTCAAGGAAGATTATCGGGAGCGACTGCCCGCCTGACGCACGCCTCTCACGAAGAAAGCCCGGCAATGCCGGGCTTTTTTATGCGTTTATCGTTCCGGGCTCGCGATGCCGGATCACGATTCCCTTTCGGTCCGGGGGCGCGGAATGTCCCGATCCTCACGGAGATTCGTCTTGACGAAAAAGCCAAAATTGGAATAATCATTTCATATTGGCACTCAGATGATGTTTGCATTCCGAAATCACATGGATGCCGATCTGTCACCCTGGCGGATGTGGGAGGCCGCATAAGTGCGGATCAGTGGCCCTGGGAGCCACGGTGAATTTTGACGGTGCCAGCGGCACCAATTGGGAGGAAAGTAAAATGAAGAAGTTCATGCTGGGCGTCGCCATGGCGGCGCTTATGACGAGCGCGGCGCACGCCGAAAAAGTCGGCGTTTCGATGGCGCTTTTCGATGACAATTTCCTGACAGTGCTGCGAAACGGCATTCAATCCTATGCCGATCAGAACGGCGTCGAAGTGCAAATCGAGGACGCGCAGAACGATGTCGCGAAACAGCTCGACCAGATCAAGAATTTCGCGGCCTCAGGTGTCGACGCAATCATCGTGAACCCCGTCGATACCTCTGCCACGCAGGCCGTGACCGACGCGGCGGCAGCGGCCAATATTCCGCTCGTATTCGTCAATCGCCAGCCGGTGAACCTCGATACGCTGCCCGACAACCAGGCTTTTGTGGCGTCGAACGAGGTCGATTCCGGGACGTTGGAAACCATCGAGGTGTGCCGCCTTCTCAAGGAGGCCGGGAAGACCGAGGCCAACGCCTATGTCATCATGGGCGAGTTGTCCAACCAGGCCGCCGTCCAGCGGACACAGGATATTCATGATGTCATCGATGGCGGCAAATGCGCGGTCAAGCTCAACATTATCGACAAGCAGACCTCGAACTGGAAGCGCGACGAAGCCCAGAACCTGATGACCAATTGGCTTTCCACCAACAAGCCGTTCGAAGCTGTCATCGCCAACAATGACGAATCCGCCATCGGCGCGATACAGGCCATGAAGGCCGCGGGTATCGACATGAAAGATGTCATAGTCGGCGGCGTCGACGCCACACAAGACGCCCTTGCCGCCATGCAGGCGGGCGATCTCGACGTGACCGTGTTCCAGAACGCGGCCGCGCAGGGGTCCGGCGCCCTCGATGCCGCGCTGAAACTGGCAAAAGGCGAAAAGGTCGACCAGAAGGTCTGGGTGCCCTTCGAACTGGTGACCCCGGCGAACATAAACGACTACCTGAAGAAGAACTGAGCGCGATCTCCCGGGCTCGACGGAGCGGCGCTGAGACGCCGCTCCATGGAGGAGCAACCAATTGTCAGATACCTCTCTCGGCGTCGGCGGCGTCGCTTTCGACCGACGAAGGAGGCATTGGCCTTCTGAACTTAACGTTCTTATCGCACTGATCCTGCTCGTGGCCGGATTCGAGATAGCAGGACGAACGTTCCTGGGAGATTCCTTCCTGTTCAACACTCGGCCAAATGTCGATGCGATCTTCAACGAGGCGCGACTGTCGATCATCATTCTCCAGGTGTCGATCGTCGGCATCATCGCCATAGGTGTCACGCAGGTCATCATCACGGGTGGAATCGATCTCTCATCCGGGTCCGTCGTTGGCGCCACGGCCATGATCGCCATGAGTTTTGCGCAAGTTGCCACGGTCAATGGCAACCCCAATCCCAAGGCGATCTTCGGGCCGGAATTGATGGACTTGCCGGTGATCGTTCCGGTGATCGTCGGTTTGTGCTGCGGGATGGTGGCGGGAATGATCAACGGCCTCCTCGTTGCCTATACGAAAATACCGCCCTTCATAGCCACGCTCGGCATGATGGTGTCGGCGCGCGGCCTCGCGAAATGGTGGTCGAAGGGAAATCCGATCTCGTTTCCTACGGAGAGCTTCGCATCGATCGGAAAAGGGCTGATGCCCGTCCTCATATTCGTGGCGCTGGCGATCCTGTTCCAGCTCATCATGACCTACACGAAATATGGAAAGCACTGTTACGCAATCGGCTCCAACGAAGACGCCGCGCGGATGTCCGGCATTAATGTGGCCGGCCATAAGGTGCTGGTCTACACGATTGCCGCGATGCTGGCGGGCGTCGCCGCGCTGGTGCTCTGTTCGAAGAACCTCACCGCGCAATCCGGCATGGGCGTGATGTACGAACTGGACGCAATCGCGATGGCGGTCATTGGCGGCGTTTCACTGTCCGGGGGAAGAGGCTCGATCATCGGTACTGTGCTCGGCGCGCTGATTTTCGGCGTCATCATTTCCGGTTTCACCTTCATGCGCCTCGACGCCTACTATCAGGAGATGGTGAAGGGCGCGATCATCGTGGGCGCGGTCGTGCTGGACCAGTGGCGGCAGCGTCGCCGCGCGGCGAAGGGCTGAACCAATGGCGGACATCATCCTCAGGACCGAGGGCCTAACCAAACACTATGGCGGCCTCCACGCGCTGAATGATGCCAGTTTCGAGCTTCGCAAGGGCGAGCATGTGGCGATCATGGGGGACAACGGCGCGGGCAAGTCCACGTTCGTGCGCCAGATAACCGGCGTCGAGCGCCGCACACGCGGCAAGATGTGGTTCGACGGAAACGAAGTGGAATTTACCGGCCCCATCGAGGCGCGCGAGGCCGGCATCGAGACCGTGTATCAGAACCTCGCGCTGGCCGACGATCTCGACGTGCCTTCGAACCTTTTCCTGGGCCGGGAAAAATTTCTTCTGCGGTTGGGCCCGTTCTCGATCCTCAACCGGCGGGCAATGCGCGAAGCAACACGAAACGCGCTGGAGAAAACCGGGGTCAAGATCGCCAATCTCGGAAACACGATCCGGCACATGTCCGGAGGCCAGCGCCAATGCGTTGCCATCGCCCGCACCGCGACCTTCGCATCAAAGCTCATCATCATGGACGAGCCTACCGCCGCGCTCGGCGTGCGGGAGACCGCGCAGGTCGAGGACATTATTCGTAACCTGAAGGCCAATGGTGAACCTCTTATCCTCGTCAGCCACAACATGCGTCAGGTTTTCGATCTGGTGGACCGCATCGTCGTATTCCGACGCGGGCGTATCGTTGCCAACCTGAAAAAGGAAGAGACTGACGGACAGGATGTGGTCGCCTATATCACGGGCGCGAAGACACAGCCGGAATATGCCGACGCCGCATGAGCGGCGGCGCGCCCGGCAATTGCGTGGAGAGGTTTTGAACATGACAGTGCGATTTGGCCTGCTCGGCGCGGGCCGCATAGGCAAGGTGCACGCACGGGCGGTGGCGTCCAACGCGGGCGCGAAGCTCGTCGCCGTGGCGGATGCTTTCGAAAAGCCGGCGAAGGAGATTGCCGACGCGTATGGCGCGGCGGTCCGCTCGGTCGATGAAATAGAGAAGGCCGGCGACATCGACGCTGTGATTATCTGCACACCGACAGATACACACGCCGACCTGATCGAGCGCTTCGCAAAAGCCGGTAAAGCAATCTTCTGCGAGAAGCCCATCGACCTCGATGTCAGGCGCGTCAGGAAATGCCTCGCCACCGTCGAAAAGACCGGCGCGACGCTCATGGTCGGCTTCAACCGGCGTTTTGATCCGCATTTTGCTGCCGTGCGGAAGGCAATCGACGATGGGGCTATCGGCAACGTCGAGATGGTGACGATCACCTCCCGCGATCCCGGCGCGCCACCGGTTGAATACATCAAACGTTCCGGCGGCATCTTCCGGGACATGACCATCCACGATTTCGATATGGCGCGTTTCCTGCTGGGCGAGGAGCCGACAAAGGTATCCGCTTTTGCCTCGGTGCTGGTCGACAGGAAGATCGGGGATGCAGGCGATTTCGACTCCGTGAGCGTCATACTCGAAACCGCGACCGGCAAACAGGCGGCCATTTCCAATTCGCGCCGCGCGACCTATGGCTACGACCAGCGCATCGAAGTGCATGGTTCGAAAGGGGTGGTTTCGGCGGAAAACCAGCGGCCTGTATCCATCGAAATTGCGGACAGCAAGGGATACACGCGACCCCCGCTGCATGATTTCTTCATGACGCGCTACACCGAAGCCTACGCCAACGAGATTGCGAGCTTCATTGCGTCGATGTCCCGCAAAGGCGCTAAGCGTGCGTCACCGAGCGGTGAGGATGGTCTGGCCGCGCTTATCCTGGCCAACGCCGCGCTGAAGTCGGCCCTGACCGGCAAGTCGGTAAAGATCGAAGACTGAGGGATGTCCATGTCTGACGCGCACAAGCGCAACAGCGACACGCGCGCGATCGTTACCGGAGGGACGCAAGGCATCGGCTTCGCAGTTGCAAGGCAGCTTGTCGATGAAGGATGCCGGGCCATCGCTCTGGTCGGGCGCTCCAAAGCAAAGGGCGCGGCTGCGGTCGCGCAGTTGGAAGGCCTGGGCGCACGGGCCATGTTCATCAGCGCCGACGTTGCCGATCCGGCCAATTGCCTGCGCGCGGTCGATGAAGCGACCGAACGCTTCGGGACGATCAACGCACTGGTCAACGCCGCCGCGTCGTCGGCGCGCGGATCGCTGACCGACACGACGCCCGAACTGTTCGATTTCCTGTTCAACACCAATGTGCGCGGTCCGTTTTTTCTCATGCAGGCTGTGGTGAAACGGTTGATCGAAACCAATGCACCGGGTTCCATGGTCAACGTGGTGTCAATGTCGGCCCATGCCGGCCAGTCTTTCCTGACGCCCTATTCCGCCAGCAAAGGCGCGCTGACGATACTGACTAAGAACGTCGCCAACGCATATCGGTCAAACCGGATCCGCTGCAACGCGGTACTGCCGGGCTGGATGGATACGGAGGGCGAGGACCTTGTGCAAAAGAAGTGGCACGGGGCACCGGATGACTGGCTGGAAAAGGCTGAAGCGGCACAGCCGATGCGGCAATTGGTGAAGCCGCATCAATTGGCCGTCCTGATTGCCTACATGATAAGCCCGCAGTCAGGTGTCATGACCGGCGCGCTGGTCGACTATGACCAGAACATTGCGGGCGCATTCGGCGAATGATTTCAAAAGGCTCTATCGAACCTCAACCCATCGTTGTTCCCTGAACGACCGTGCCATGGCGTGCACGGTCCGTTCTATCTCCAGCCCCTCATCGAACTCGATCAGCATTGCAGGCTTTCCTTCGATGCGGCAAAGCAATTCGCGGCATTCTATGGTCTTGAGATCGTTGAAGCCGAGACCGTGGCCCGGCGCGGGAATGAACTGCCCGTACGGAGGATGATGGGGGGCGGCCAGTATCGTGCGATAGCCCTGCTCGGTCGAACGGTCGGACGTCACAAAGAGCTGCAACTCGTTGAAGCGCTCCTGATCGAAGACAATGGAGCCTTTCGAACCGAATATCTGGACCTGAAGACGCCCCTTGCGGCCCCATGCCGAACGATTGACCAGCAGCGTCCCGGAGATGCCGTTTTCCAGCCGGATCAGCGAACTGGCGATGTCGAATGTTTCGACTTCGCGTGTTCCCCCGCCCTGTATGGTCCGGCTGGCATATGGCCGTGTCATATCGCACATCACCGCCGCGACGCGTCCAAAAAACGACTGCACCAGCGACAGGGGATGGACGGCAAAATCGTCAAGCGCGCCATAGCCTGAGGCGGCCTCGTGCTTCCACGTGAAAGACGCATCGGGATCGGCCATGAAATCCTCATCCATCTCGATGCGAAGGTGGTTGATTTCGCCGATTGCCTTTTCAGCCAGCAATTGCCGGATGTGCCTTGCCGCCGGGCTTTGAATGTAGTTGTAGCCGAGCGCCGCGACCTTGCCCGCACTCTGCGCGGCGGCCGTCATCGCCTCGGCTTCCGCGAATGTAGGCGCCATGGGCTTTTCGCACCATACATGCTTGCCAGCCTTCAAAGCCTCCATCGCCATTTCCGGGTGGAACTGGTTGGGAGTCGTGACCGACACCACGGTCACGTCCGGGTCGGCAATCACCGCGCGCCAGTCTCCCGATGCCCGCTCAAATCCGAACTCCGCAGCCTTGCGCGTTGCGGTCTCCTGGCTTGCTTCCCCGAGGTGGACAAGACGTAGTGAAGGCACGTCTCCGAACACAGGCCGCACGGCGGTCCATGCCAGCGCGTGGCATTTGCCCATGAACCCCGTTCCAATGAGGCCGACGCCGATCATTCCATCCTCCGGGGTCGATGCGAGACAATTTGCACTCTTTAATCCAGATTTGCCCGGAATGGAATGCATGATCCATGTGACATGTGTTGTCGAGACGTCTATGCTTTGCCGTCTGAAATAGATGGGTCCTCGTGAAAGCCATGAATGCCGCATTGCCGCAAGACTATGACTCGCTGCGCACTCTGGTTATCGAGAAGCGCGACAAGCTGCCCAAGCGCATCGCGCAAATTGCGGCCTATGCGCTCGACAATCCCGACGAGATCGCGTTCGGCACCGCCGCGAGCATCGCGGCTTCGGCGGGCGTTCAGCCATCGACCCTCATCCGCTTTTCGCAGTTTCTTGGCTTCGACGGGTTCACCAGCCTGCAATCGGTTTTTCGCGAACGCCTGCGCGAAAGAACCACGTCCTATGAAGACAGGCTTGAAAAGCTGAGGAGCGGTGGCGCCCCTCGCAACAGGGGCGTACTCGACGGCTTTGTCGACGCCTCGCTGCGATCGCTCGAATCCATGTCGCGCACGCTTGACGACCAGTTGCTTGACCGGGCCGTGGACATTTTGGCTCGCGCCGACACAATTCACCTGCTGGCGCGTCGGCGCTCGTTCCCCGTGGCAAGCTATATGGCCTATGCGCTCGGCAAGCTGAGGGTGCGCAACATGCTTGTTGAGTCCGCATCGGGACTTGAACCAGAGATGACGAGTTTCGCTACGCCGCGCGACGCCGTGGTTGCGATCAGCTTCTCACCTTACGCTCCTGCCACCGTCGATCACGCGCGCTCCATGGCCGCACAGGGCGTTCCCGTCATCGCCATCACCGACAGCGCATTCTCGCCGCTGGCCCAATCCGCCAGTGTCTGGTTCGAAGTCGCCGAGGCTGATTGCGCCGGATTCCGGTCCCTGTCCGCAACCATGGCGCTGGCAATGACGCTCGCGGTCGCCGTTGCCGAACGGAGAGCGGAATCCCGAAAACAGAAATCCAAGTAGGGAATGATTATTCCATATTGACGAATAAATGAAATTCACGTTTCATATTGGGTGACAAAGCACGCACCTTTTGCGTGCGCTGTTTTCCGGGAGGAGCCCATGGCCAGCAGCGGAGGCACCAAGCCTGCCTCGCTCGACGTCATCACGATTGGACGCTGTTCGGTTGACCTTTATGGCCAGCAGATCGGTTCGCGCCTCGAAGATATTGCCTCATTCGCAAAATCGGTCGGCGGCTGTCCCGCCAATATCGCCATCGGCACCGCTCGGCTCGGGCTCAAATCCGCTCTCCTGTCGCGGGTCGGGGACGAGCAGATGGGGCGTTTCATTCGTGAACAAATGGAGCGCGAGGGTGTTTCCGTTGCCGGCTTGAAAACCGACACGGAACGCCTGACCGCGCTGGTGCTCCTGGCCGTCGAAGCCGAAGGCGTGTCGCCGATGATCTTCTACCGGAGCGACTGCGCCGACATGGCGCTGGACGAAACGGACATCGATGAAGCTTTCATCGCCTCCGCGCGCGCAATCGTTGTCACCGGCACGCATTTCTCCCGAGCCAACAGCGCATCCGCTCAGCTCAAGGCGATCCGCATTGCGCGGCAGCATGGCCGGAAGGTCGCATTCGACATAGACTACCGCCCGAACCTCTGGGGGCTGGCGGGGCATGGGGACGGTTTTGCCCGCTATGTGAAATCCGACGAGGTTTCCACCCGGTTGAGGGCAGTCCTTCCCGATTGCGACCTTATCGTGGGAACCGAAGAGGAAATCATGATTGCCTCGGGCGCCGATGACGTGTTGGGCGCGCTCAAGGCGATCCGCGCGATCTCAAAAGGCACCATCGTTCTGAAGCGCGGGGCCATGGGCTGCATCGTCTTTGACGGACCTATCAGCGACGATCTCGAGGACGGCATTGTGGGGCGGGGTTTTCCCATTGAAGTGTTCAACGTTCTTGGTGCCGGCGATGCCTTCATGTCGGGGCTTTTGCGCGGCTGGCTGGGCGAGGAAGACTGGGCGACCTCTGCGACCTGGGCGAATGCAGGCGGTGCGTTTGCCGTTTCACGCCTGCTTTGCTCGCCCGAATATCCAAGCTGGGCGGAACTGCAATTCTTCCTGAAGAATGGCAGCCGGGACTTCGCGCTGCGCAAGGATGAAACCATCAACCAGATCCACTGGTCGACCACCCGCCATGTCGAAATTCCTCAACTCATGGCGCTTGCCTGCGATCATCGCGCCCAGCTCGAAGAAATTGCAAATGCTGTCCGCGCGCCCGCCGGGCTGATCGATCAATTCAAGGTGCTTACCGTCAAGGCCGCCGCGAAAGTTGCTGACGGGCGACCCGGCTATGGCATGCTGCTCGACGAAAAATACGGGCGCAAGGCGATGGAGGAATTTGCTCGGCATCCGTTCGCTTGGCTGGGTCGCCCTGTCGAGCTTCCCGGCTCGCGTCCCCTGCGCTTCGAATTCGGTCAGGACATCGGCTCGCAGCTCATCGAGTGGCCATTAGCTCATTGCATCAAGTGCCTGTGTTTCTACCGTCCAGACGATCCGGCCGACCTGAAAAGAGAGCAGCAGGAAAAACTGCTCGCCTTATTCGAAGCGTCCCGCAGGGTCGGGCGCGAATTGCTGGTGGAGATTATCGCGGGAAAGCACGGAAATCTCGAAACGGATACGATCCCGCAGGCGTTGGCGGAACTCTATGCGCTCGGCATCAGGCCGGACTGGTGGAAGCTCGAACCGCAGGCTTCACCTGCCGCATGGCGGAAGATCGAGGCGACGATACTGGAACATGACCCGCTCTGCCGTGGCGTCGTGTTGCTCGGCCTTGAAGCGCCTGCCTCTGAATTGCGCAAGGCGTTTGACGCGACAGCCGCGACACCGATCGTAAAGGGGTTCGCCGTCGGACGCTCCATCTTCGCGGACGTCGCGCCGCGCTGGATGGCCGGGGAGATCAGCGACGATGCAGCCATCGAAGACATGGCGGTCCGTTTTGGCGAATTGTGCGATGCCTGGCTTGCCACGCGCGGACGTCGTGCGGCTTGATCCGGCGACAAGGGAGGAACCATTGACAATGACCGTCCGCCTCACGATGGCTCAGGCCCTCACCCGTTTTCTTGCCGCGCAGATGACTGAAATTGACGGCGAGGAGGTGCCTGTTTTCGGCGGCGTATGGGCAATCTTCGGCCACGGCAACGTGGCCGGAATCGGCGAGGCGCTCCACCCGCTGCAGGATCGCCTTCCGACCTTTCGCGCCCACAATGAGCAAGCCATGGCGCATGCTGCAATCGCTTATGCAAAGGCGAATTTTCGCCGCCGGTTCATGGCCTGCACCTCATCCATCGGGCCGGGCGCCCTGAATATGGTCACGCCCGCCGCACTTGCCCATGTGAATCGTTTGCCAGTGCTTTTTCTGCCCGGCGATGTCTTTGCGAACCGCGTGCCGGACCCTGTCCTTCAGCAGGCCGAGGATTTCGGCAACGGCACGACGACGGTCAACGATTGTTTCCGGCCCGTCTCCAGATATTTCGACCGCATCACGCGCCCGGAGCAGATCATCCCGGCGCTTGCCCGCTCCATGCAGGTGCTGACCGATCCCGCCGAATGCGGCCCGGTAACGCTGGCGCTTTGCCAGGACGTGCAGGCCGAGGCCTATGATTATCCGGCGCAGTTTTTTGAACCGCGCGTCTGGACGCCACGCCGTCCGCGACCCGACCTGCATGAGTTGAAACGCGCGGCGGACGCTCTGCGCAACGCGAAAAAACCGATCATCGTCGCTGGTGGCGGTGTGCTGTATTCTGGAGCGTCCGAGGCACTGGCGCAGTTTGTGACGGCGACGGGCATTCCCGTTTGCGAGACGCAGGGCGGTAAGTCCTCCCTTCCCGATGAGGCTGAACTCAACATGGGAGCCGTCGGCGTCACTGGAACCTCCGCGGCGAACAGTCTTGCCGAAGAAGCAGACCTCCTGCTCGCGATCGGAACGCGGCTTCAGGATTTCACGACCGGCTCGTGGGCTCTATTCAAGAATGACGACAAGACGATTGTCGGCCTGAACGTTCAGCCCTTCGATGCGGGCAAGCACCGCGCCCTGCCGCTGGTGGCCGATGCCCGCGAAGGCTTGAGAGAGTTGCACAAGGCAGTCGGAGACTGGAAAGCGCCCAGATCATGGATCGAAAGGGCCAAGGCGGGAAAGGCGGACTGGCGCAAGGCCGCCGATCGGGTCACGTCCGCAACGAACACCGCCCTGCCATCCGATGCGCAGGTGATCGGAGCCGTCCAGCGCGTCATGGGCACGGATATCGTCGCGCTGCATGCCGCGGGCGGGCTTCCGGGCGAGATGCACAAGCTGTGGCAGGCCGGCGTGCCGGGTTCCTATCACGCCGAATACGGCTTTTCGACCATGGGATACGAGATTGCGGGCGGGCTCGGCGTAAAGATGGCGCATCCCGACAAGGAGGTCGTGGTGATGGTCGGCGACGGCTCGTATCTCATGCTGAATTCGGAACTCGCCACCTCCGTCATGCTTGGCTTGAAACTGACCGTTGTCCTGCTCGACAATCGCGGCTTCGGCTGCATCAACCGGCTGCAAATGGCGACCGGCGGCGCAAATTTCAACAATTTGCTCATTGATACAAAGCATGAAACTTTGCCGGATATCGATTTCGTTGCCCATGCGCGCAGCCTCGGCGCTAGCTCGGATAAAGCGGATTCGATCGCCGATCTGGAGGATGCGCTCAAAAGGGCGCGCAAGGCTGATCGCACCACCGTAATCGTGATTGAAACCGATCCGCTGATTTCCACCGAGGCGGGCGGCCACTGGTGGGATGTCGCGGTTCCGGAAGTGAGCGACCGCAAATCCATCAACGCTGCCCGCAAGGCTTACGAGCAGGCGACGAAGCTGCAAAAGGTCGGCAACTAGGGTCAGGACCTTCCACCAACGGAGCACATAAGTGAAAGCCAGCCTCGGCATGTCCCCCATCGCATGGTGGAACGATGACCTTCCCGAACTGAGCGACGACGTTTCGCTTGAGGAATGCCTGCACCAATCGAGAGCCGCCGGATTCACGGGCATGGAGCAGGGCCGCCGCTTTCCTTCGACCCCTGAAGAAATGCTGCCCGTCCTGAAAGCGGCGGATGTGACGCTGTGTGGCGGCTGGTTTTCCGGCACGCTTGTCAATGAAGAGATCGCGTTGAACAAGGAACGTATTCAGCCGATGATCGAGCTCTTCAAGGCGGTCAATGCACCTTGCATCGTATATGGCGAGGTCGGCCGTTCGATTCAGGGTGACCGATCGAAGCCGCTCGCCGAAAAAGCCGTGCTGGCCGACGAGGAAATGAAGGCTTACGCGCGCAAGCTCACGCAATTCGGCGAGTGGTGCGCGGATCAAGGAATGCCGCTTTCCTATCATCACCACATGGCTGCGGTCGTACAGTATGAGGAGGAACTCGACGCCTTCATGAACCATTCAGGCGAAGGCATTCCCCTGCTTTTCGACACAGGGCATCTGGCTTTCGCGGGCGGGGATGTCCTGCGAGTGATCGACAAGCATCACAAGCGCATCTCCCATGTCCATGTGAAGGATGTCCGCATGGATGTGCTCGACGGCCTCGACTGGAACAGACAATCTTTTCTCGACTCCGTTGCTCTCGGCGCGTTCACGGTGCCGGGAGACGGCTCGCTCGATTTCTCGGCCATCGTCCGGCGTCTCGCGGATCACGGCTACGAGGGATGGTTTGTAGTCGAAGCCGAGCAGGATCCGAAAAAGGCCCCTCCCAAACGGATGGCGGAAATCGGCCACAAGGAATTGATGCGCGTCATGGCTTTGGCAGGCTATACGGTGGAAACTCAAGGTTTCCCCAGCGGCTGATCGGATAATTAGTGGCCAACAATACGTCTCACCCTTTTCTCGATCCGCTGTGGCGGCGCGTTGTCCTGATCGGTGCATGCGCCGCCTGGTGCGTGGTCGAGTTGCTTTACGGAACACCGATGTGGGCGACGCTGGTGGGAGCGGTGACGGTCTATGGAGCCTATGCATATCTTTATGCCTACACGCCCTCATCGAGGAACACCGACAAGGAAGGCTGACAATGTCCAAACTCCGGGTGAGACCTGAAAAGAAGACCGGGCTCGTCGCGCGGATCACGCCTGAGAGCGCTGGTTGGAACTATGTGGGATTCGACCTGCATCGGCTCGCTCAGGGTGAAACCGCATCAGGTTCTTCGGGCAACAATGAACTCTGCCTTGTCTTTGTCACGGGCAAGGGCGACGTGACGGTTTCGGGCAAACGGCTCGGCTTGCTCGGCGAACGCATGTCGCCGTTCGACGGCGCGCCTTGGTCGGTATACATTCCCCAAGGATCAGAATGGTCCGTCGTGGCCGAAACGCCGCTCGAACTCGGCGTTTGTTCCGCGCCCGGCCTCGGCGGAGGCCTGCCTGTACGCATTATCGGTCCCGACAAGGTCGGTCGGCAGGTGCGCGGCAAAGGAACCAACACACGCTATGTCACCAACATCCTGCCGGAAACGGAACCCGCGGACTCGTTGCTCGTCGTCGAGGTCATCACACCGGGCGGGCATACGTCGAGCTTTCCGCCGCACAAGCACGACCGGGATAATCTGCCCGACGAATCCTATCTGGAAGAGACCTATTATCATCGTCTCAACCCGCCGCAGGGCTTCGCCTTCCAGCGCGTCTACACCGACGATCGCTCGCTTGACGAAACCATGACCGTCGAGGACGGCGATATCGTGCTTGTGCCCAGGGGGTACCATCCCTGCGCGGCCTGCCATGGTTACGATCTCTACTATCTCAATGTCATGGCCGGCCCCAAGCGGATCTGGAGATTCCACAACGCACCCGAACATCAATGGCTTTTGAACGCCTGAACCGGCGTGAAGCATCCACCAAAAGTGGAACTGGAAAGTCTCGCATCCTGCGCCAGAATGTCTGCTCATTTTGGTTGTGCAGGCGGGGTGGCTGCAACAACAAGAGGCACCGGATGCCGCAATCGACGCGGAGGCTGACTCCGCAAATGAGGCATGTGCTGGCGGAAATACGCGCCGGTCGCCATGACGAACCTGATTCAGTGCATTTCGATCACGCAAAAAACCGTCAGCGGACGATCGAGGCATTGGAACGGAGAGGCATCATAAGAAGGACCGTCAAGCGACTTGACGACGAGGTCTACCAGATGTGCTGGGAGGAAGTCATAGAGGGTAGGGCTTGACCCGAGACTACCCGGCTGCTCAATGCGCATGTGTGCGAACCCTTTGATGTGATCTCCGCCTTATTTAAGTATATGCTTAAAAAACATATTCTAATTGTATTGGAATTGCGGTAACGGTCCTGCTCGGATGGCGGTTCGCTCTCCACTGCATCAGAGGATGGCAAGAAGCCGTGCGCACGCTCGATATATCGAATCCGCCCCCGCGCGAGCATTCAGGATTCCATACGACGCATGCACCGGATTGTGATCCCGAATGAAAGCGAAAAAACCGCGTACATCTGGAAATTCCGCAGCGCACATTCTGCCGCCGCTTTACAAGGACACGGCGGTCCTGAGTTTCGACCAGCATAGCGGCAAAGCGCTCAAACCGTTCAACGGATTTGGCTTCAGTGCTGCAACTCCGGTCGTGCCACTCATGCTTGGCGAATTTGCGCACGCCGCTCGGTTCTATCCAATACTCTTTACCGCTGGCGATCGTCCCACGCCCGTGGCCTTGCTTGGGTTGAAGGAGAGACAAAACCTCTTTGTCGAGCCGGACTGTTGATTTCCGCTGAGAACTGACCCGGGATTTTCGCCGAGAAGTGACCCGTCTCATGTATGGTTTGGGTCTCAGGATTTGGTCAAGGTGGGCGCTTTCTCCTTCTTTGCGGCGGGTGTCTTTGCCGAGCTGTTCTTGAAGCGGAAGCTGTCGTTTCCGGTCTCCAGGATGTGACAATGATGGGTGAGGCGATCGAGGAGCGCCGTCGTCATCTTGGCATCGCCGAAGACGGTGGCCCATTCACTGAAGCTCAAGTTGGTGGTGATGACGACGCTGGTGCGCTCGTAGAGCGTGCTCAGCAGATGGAACAGCAGCGCTCCACCTGACGCACTGAAGGGCAGGTATCCGAGTTCGTCCAGGATGACGAGATCGGAATGGGCGAGCCGGTTGGCGATCTGGCCGGCCTTTCCCTGGGCCTTCTCCTGCTCAAGGGCGTTGACGAGTTCGACGGTGGAGAAGAAGCGGACACGCTTGCGATGATGCTCGACCGCCTGCACGCCGAGAGCTGTGGCGATGTGGGTCTTTCCGGTGCCTGGACCTCCGACAAGCACGACGTTGTTGGCCTCGTCCATGAACTCACAGCGATGGAGCTGGCGCACGAGGGCCTCGTTGATCTCGCTGCTGGCGAAGTCAAAGCCGGCCAGGTCGCGATAGACAGGGAAGCGGGCTGCCTTGAGCTGATAGGCGGTGGATCTGACCTCCCGTTCTGCCATCTCCGCCTTCAGCAGTTGCGACAGGATCGGGATGGCGGCCTCGAAGGCTGGAGAGGCCTGCTCGGTGAGCTCGGCGACGGCTTGCGCCATGCCATGCATCTTCAGGCTCCTGAGCATAATGACGATGGCGCCGCTGGCGGGATCATGACGCATGGCGCACCTCCCGAGCTTGGCGCAGCGCATCGTAGCGCTCGACATTGGCCTGCGGCTCCTTGGCCAGGCTCAGCGCCTGCGGCGCATCCACGACCGGCGTCGCGATCGGCTTGCCATCGACCAGCCTGTGCAGGAGATTGAGGATGTGGACCTTGGTCGGAACCCCGGCCTCGAGTGCCATCTCCACTGCCGCCAGCACGGCCTGCTCATCATGCTGCAGGACAAGGGCCAGGATCTCGACCATCTCCCGATCGCCGCCGGACTTCCTGAGCAGATGCTGCTGCAGCCGTTTGAAGGCTTCGGGAAGCTCTGTGAAGGGTGCGCCGTTGCGCAGAGCACCTGGCTTGCGCTGGATGACCGCCAGATAGTGACGCCAGTCGTAGACGGTTCGACCGGGACCGTCATGCGACCGTTCGATGATGCGGCGGTGCTCGCAGAGGAGCTGCCCTTCGGCGGCAACCACAATCCGTTCCGGGTAAACCCTTAGGCTCACAGGCCGGTTGGCAAAGGAAGCCGGCACGCTGTAGCGGTTGCGCTCCAGATGGACCAGGCAGGTAGGCGAGACCCGCTTGGTGTATTCGACGAAGCCGTCGAAGGGGCGAGGCATTGGCATCAGGAACTGGGCCTCTTCGGACCGGGCGTCCTCGATCGTTCCGGGTCTGAGGCCATGGGGAATCTGTTGCCACAGCTCCCGGCACCGCTGCTCCAGCCAGTCGTTCAGCGCCTCCAGAGATGGAAAGCGCGGCATCGGCTGCCACAACCGGTGGCGGGCATCCTGGACGTTCTTCTCGACCTGTCCCTTCTCCCAGCCCGAGGCTGGATTGCAGAACTCGGCCTCGAACAGATAGTGGCTGGCCATCGCCGAGAAGCGGGCATTGACCTGGCGATCCTTGCCCCGGCCGATCCTGTCGACCGCAGTGCGCATGTTATCGTAGATCCCGCGCCGCGGCACGCCACCCAGAACCGGGAAGGCGTGGTTGTGTGCATCGAACAGCATCTCGTGCGTCTGAAGGGGATAAGCTCGCACGACAAAGGCACGGCTGTAGCTGAGCTTGAAGTGCGCCACCTGTAGCTTCGTGCGCTCGCCGCCGATGACGGCCCAGTCTTCCGACCAGTCAAACTGGAACGCCTCACCAGGCTCGAACGCCAACGGCACGAAGGTGCCGCGACCGCTCGTTAGCATCTGCCGCTGACGCTCTTCTTTCCAGTCACGCGCAAAGGCGGCGACACGGCCGTAAGAGCCCTCATAGCCGAAGCTCATCAGGTCGGCGTGCAACTGCTTGACCGTGCGCTTCTGCTTGCGCGGCCTGTTTGCTTCCGTCCTCAGCCAGGCAGATAGCCGCTCGGCATAGGCATCGAGCTTGCTCGGCCGCTCCGGCACCCGAAAGCGGGGCTCGACCTCGTCGGATCGCAGGTATTTGCGGATCGTGTTCCGCGACAGTCCCGTGCGCCGCGCAATCTCCCGGATCGAAAGTCCATCCCGCAGATGCCAGCGCCGGATAACGCTCAGTAACGCCATGTCTATCACTCCAAAGTCCCCTGCGATCGTCAAGCAGGGGTGAGTTCAAACATGGGTCACTTCTCGATGGAAAAATCCCGCAATCCCGGGTCAGTTCTCGGCGGAAATCAACAATCATGATACCCATACACCCATATACATCCCCAAGAATTATCTATTGCTAATTTAGAAAAAAGTCAACCTCGTTCACTTCTCCTATGTGGATGAAGGTGCAGGGAAATCATCAACAGGGACGAGGGTTTGCGGGTGGACCGGGGGGGTCGGTTGTGATCCTGAAGATACACAGCGGTCCGAAAAGGGCGGCCTCACGCAGGGTGCGGGAAATGCGGCATCGCTTTCGGGCGACTTTACGTCCCGCTCAGTCTTATGGAAGGAAAGCGGCTCGAAATTCTGCCGAAGATGAGCGGGTAATGCGTTCGTTCAAAATCAGGACATGAGCCGGATTTGCAGCTTCACATCCTGCGGCAGCCCTCTTGCGGCGCGGTCGAATGCCGCGATGCTGTCCTCGAACCTGAACGTCTCCGTTATCAACGGCTTCAAATCGACCTTGCCGGATGCAATCAGGTTTACGGCGCGGTCGAAATTGTTCGCATAGCGAAAAACGGTCTCCAGACGGGCTTCCTTTACGATTGCGCCCGGAACATCGAAGGAAACGGGTTCGACCGGGAGCCCGACGAGAACCACCGCGCCGCCCGGGCGAACGAGGTCGAAAATACCTTGATAGGCGCGCGGACTGCCGCTGGCTTCGAACACGACATCGGCCCCCCAGCCGTCGGTGGCGTCCGCAAGGACATCCGCAACCGACTGCCGGGTGATGTCGATCGGTACGATGCCCGCATACCGGCCCGCGATTTCCAGCTTCGGTGCGCTCAGGTCTGTGACGAACACCCGCGAGCAGCCTCCCGCGAGCGCGGCCAGCGCCGTCATTATTCCGATCGGTCCGCAGCCGATAACAGCCGCCACATCGCCGGGCACAATGCGGGCACGTGTCGCGGCCTGGAGGCCGACGGCGAAGGGTTCCACCATGGCGCCTTCGGCGAAGCTGACATTGTCGGGAAGTTTGAACGTGAACGCGGCGGGATGAATGACTTCCGGCGTCAGCACGCCATGGACCGGCGGCGTCGCCCAGAAGCGCACGTCAGGATCGACATTGTAGATGCCGAGCTTGCTCGCACGCGATGACATGTTCGGCACGCCCGGCTCCATGCAGACACGATCGCCAACCTTGAGGCCGCGCACGTTCGCCCCGACTTCGATGACCGTCCCTGCCGCTTCGTGCCCCAGCACCATCGGCTCACGAACGACGAAGGGACCTATGGCGCCGTGCGTATAGTAATGCACATCGGAACCACATACGCCCACCGTGTGAATCGCGACCTTCACGTCATCGGGACCCGGCGTGCCGGGCAGTTCGATGTCGCGCAGGGACAATTCACCTTTGCGTTCCAGCACAAGGGCAAGCATCGGCGCATCCTTTCCCGTCGGCACATCCTCAATGCTGGTGTACATTCATGCCAAACGCATTCATAGAGGTTGCTTCGCCGTGGGCAATCAGGGTGCGAGCAGCATGCCTTCAATCGACCTCAACAGCGACCTGGGCGAGAGCTTCGGCGCATGGAACATGGGCGACGATGCGGCCATGCTTGAAATTGTCAGCAGCGCAAATATCGCCTGCGGGTTCCATGCGGGCGATCCCGCGGGCATCCTCCGGACGCTGCGGGCAGCCGCCCGACGCGGCGTCGCAGTTGGTGCGCATGTCGGCTACCGCGATCTTGCCGGTTTCGGGCGGCGCAACATGGACCCCTCAAGTGAAGAGCTTGTCGGGGACGTAATCTACCAGATCGGAGCCCTCAAAGGACTCGCTGCCGCTGCCGGAACGCGCGTATCCTATGTCAAGCCGCATGGCGCGCTTTACAACACGATTGCCGTCGACGAGCGGCAGGCGAATGACGTCATCACCGCAATACGCAGCACCGATCCGGGCCTCGTGCTGATGGCGCTGGCCGGATCGCCGCTTGTCGAATGGGCGCGCGCCGCCGGCCTCGGCGTGGTCGCTGAGGCCTTCGCGGATCGCGCCTATACTTCGCAGGGCAACCTCGTTTCGCGCCGCGAGAAAGGCGCCGTGCTGCACGATCCGACCGAGATTGCAAAGCGCATGACGGGTATGGTCGGGCAGGGAACGGTTCCTGCCATCGACGGCGGCGTGGTGCGTGTCGACGCCGGCAGCATCTGCGTCCACGGCGACACTCCGCATTCGGTCGAGATCGCGCGACGCCTGCGCGACGGATTGGAAGAAGCGGGGTTTGAGATCAGGTCATTTGCAGGATAGACCCCCGGCAATGGTGAGCGCCGGAGATCAGCCAATCAGGTTCCTGCCGGTCCGTGACGGTTCGGTTCTCGTTGAACTTGAGAACCTGGACCGGGTGCTGGCGCTGGTTTACTCGCTGGAGCGCGATCCTGTCGAGGGCGTTCTGGAGATGATACCGGCAGCGCGTACGGTGCTTGTGACATTCGACATTGAGCGCATTCGTCCCCATGAACTCGCCGCGCAGATTTCGAGCCGCAACCTCGCGCAAGTTCAGCCCGTCGATGGCCCGCTCGTTCAAATCCCCGTGCGCTACGACGGCGAGGACCTTGCCGGGCTGGCGGAGTTGCTCGGCGTGCCGGTGCGCGAGTTCGTGCGGTGGCACACACGCACCGAATACAAGGTGGCCTTCGTGGGCTTCGCGCCCGGCTTTGCCTACCTTTCGTCAGACGATTCCCGGTTCACGGTCCCTCGCCTCGCCACGCCTCGCGTGCGCGTTCCGGCAGGTTCGGTTGCGCTCGCCGGGAATTTCTGCGGCATCTACCCGAAGGACAGTCCGGGCGGCTGGCGGCTTATCGGCTCAACGCCGCTCAAGATGTTCGATCCCGATCGCAATCCGGCGGCACTCCTGCAGCCCGGTTCGCGCGTGCGCTTTATCGACATGGCGCATTCTGCCAGGCACATGGTCATCGACATGAGTAAACCAGCCGCACCAAGGCGGCCTTCGGTAGAAGCGGCCGGTCGCCTGGAAATCCTGTCGACGCTCTTTCCGCTTCTTGTTCAGGATGGGGGACGAGCGGGCCAATCGAGACAAGGCGTCAGCATTTCCGGGGCCGCCGATAAGGCAAGCTACCGGATAGCCAACCGTCTGGTCGGCAATGATCGTGGAGCTCCCGCGCTTGAGATCACGCTTGGACAGGTGCGGCTCAGGGTCCACGGCAAGACATTCATGGCGCTCTCGGGCGCCCCGGCGCCTTTCACTGTGCAGAGGAAGCAAGGAACCACGATGAATGCCGGTCGGCATGAAGTTGTCGCGCTGATGGATGGGGATGTCGTCGCCATTGGTTCGCCCGCCTCGGGATTGCGTTCCTACCTGGCCGTTCGCGGCGGCTTCGAAAGTGCCCTTGTGCTTGGCAGCGCCTCCCGTGACGTGCTGGCGCAGATCGGGCCGCTGCCACTTGTGGCTGGTGCACAAATCGGCATCCTGCCTCCCCCGCGCAATGCCGTTGTTTCGGCAGGCGAACGCGAACCCTTCGCCATGCCCGTCAGCGGCGGCCATGTGAGTCTGGACGTGACGCTCGGTCCGCGCGCCGACTGGTTCACCGAGAAATCCGTCGAGCGCTTCCTGTCAGAGGAATGGACGGTCACCGCAGAATCGAGCAGGACCGGAATCCGGCTCCACGGGCAACCTCTTGAGCGCATTAGCAAGGCAGAGCTGCCCAGCGAAGCCACGGTGCAGGGTGCGATCCAGGTTCCGCTCAGCGGCCAGCCGGTGCTTTTCCTCACCGACCATCCGGTCACGGGCGGCTATCCCGTCATCGCGAACGTCGCAGCGCATCATCTGGACCTCGCGGGGCAGTTGCCGCCCGGAGTGAAACTGCGCTTCAAAAAGCTGCCGTTCCCGCAGAATTGAACTCAAATCTGGAAACTACGTTCTATTGTCTGGACGAATCTGATCGGAGGAACGGACCGATGACACGCCTGACTGCCAAGGATTTTCCGCAGGAACTGCTCGAGCTCTATGATTTCTATGCGCATGGCAAGATCACCAAGCGCGAATTTCTCGATCGCGCCGGCAAGTATGCCGTCGGCGGAATGACCGCCGCGGCGATTCTCGCTTCCCTCAGCCCGGACTACGCGCTGGCGAACCAGGTCGAGTTCACCGATCCAGACATCGTTCCCGAATACATCACCTATCCGTCGCCAAACGGCCACGGCGACGTGCGCGGCTATCTGGTGCGCCCGGCAAAAGCGTCGGGAAAGGTCGCGGCGATCGTTGTCGTGCACGAGAACAGGGGCCTCAATCCCTATATCGAGGATGTCGCCCGCCGCGTTGCGAAGGCGGGCTTCATCGCGCTCGCTCCAGATGGACTGACATCGGTCGGCGGCTATCCCGGCAATGACGAGAAGGGCCGCGAATTGCAGCAGACGGTCGATCCCGAAAAGTTGATGAACGACTTCTTCGCGGCGGTCGAATTTCTGATGAAGGACGACCGCACGACAGGCAAGGTCGGCATCACCGGCTTCTGCTACGGCGGGGGTGTCGCGAACGCTGCCGCGGTCGCCTATCCTGAACTCAGCGCCGCGGTGCCCTTTTACGGCAGGCAGCCAAATTCCGAGGACGTCACCCGCATCCGGGCACCGCTGCTCCTTCACTATGCCGAACTCGACACGCGCATCAACGAAGGCTGGCCGGCGTATGAGGAAGCGCTGAAAGCGGCGGGCAAGACTTACGAGGCCTACATATATCCCGGCGTGAATCACGGCTTCCACAACGACACCACTCCACGTTACGACGAAGGGGCTGCAAAGCTTGCGTGGGATCGAACCGTCGCCTGGTTCGAGAAATATCTGGCGTAGGCGCGCTACGGCATTCGTTCGGCGACCTGACGGGCAATTTCCACCGTCGCTTCCAGCCCGATCTCTCTCGTGGTGATGGTCGCGTTGTCGCCGCCTTTGAAGAGATAGACGACGATATACTGGGCGGGGTTGTCGGACAGGTCGAGCGCCCAGGCATCATCGGCCAACTCGGGAACCGGCACGAACTCGCCGGGCTGGAACTTGTGTTTCTGGGCTTCGATCATGAGATCGAAACGGGCGCGCTCGTCGCCTTCGGCGATGCCATGGCTTTCGGCTGGAAACAGCATCACTTCGACGGTCACTCCCTCGGTGCCGCCCCCCCATGAACAGAATGCGGTGGATGTGTCGGTGCCGCTCGACGCCTTCACAAACATGGGTACGCCGATATAGTTTTCCAGTTCGTGGGACTCGACCAATTTGCAGGCTGGAGCCTCGGCAAGAGCTGTACGTCCAGGCGGTTCACCGCTTCCCGCCAGACTCACGCCGACGAGAATTCCAGCCATTGCGCCGAAACAAACCAAAACCTTCCGCATCCCGCCGAGGTGCAGCTTTTTGGGAACAATTGCAAGTTGCATCCATTGCACCAGTTTGGCTGCGGAAATTTCTGTAGCCGATGGTGCAGCTTGATCAATGGGTGTCGCTTACGTATCAATACAATACATTATATTCTGCTTATATAGAAGAATGCGTTACCGCGTCCTGCGTTTCGTCGGGGCGGAATTGTGGGGAGAAGAATGGCTGAAAGTGCAGGCGTCGGGACAGATGAATCAGCCGTGTTAAAGACGCTCGCGAACCGACCCGAAGAGATTACAGGCTTGCTCAAGGCATTGGCGCACCCGGCGAGGCTCCTGATGGTAGCTGCCCTGGTGCATGGAGAATATTCCGTCGGCGGGCTGGAGGAAAGACTGGGCGTACATCAGCCATCGCTTTCACAGCAATTGGGCGTATTGCGATCAGCCGGCATTGTGGAAACGCGTCGGGAAGCCAAACAGGTATTCTATAGTCTCGCGGACCAGAAAGCCGCGCTGCTCATACAGGCGCTTGCCGAGATCTATTTTGAAAGCTGACGATTGGCTGCGTCTTGCACGACACGGGATTCTTTGCCGCCTAATGTTGCGCTCCTGAGTTCGTCTCGACTGCCTTCAGATGGCGCTCGAAATCCGGCCCCTCCATCAACATCCTGCAACGCGCAAAACGCCCGTCGGCATAGGCGCGAAAATCGTCGGCGGGATTTTTGTTGGCGAGCTGGATCAGGCCCCAAAGTGTCCAGAGAAGATCGCACATAGCCTTGTAGATCACCATGCGGCCCCGCTGCTGAGGTGTAGCCTCTCCTCCGAAATAGGCGGTCAGCATCTCCTCTTCCTGCCACGGCTCGAAGCCGCCTTCAACGGAAAGGTCGCCCAGGTCCCACATCGGGTCGTTCATCCCCGAATATTCCCAATCGACGATCCACATGCGTTCACCCGTGTCGATGAAGTTTTCGCACAGCGGATCGCAATGACACGCCACGACCTCCGATGGATGCGCGGCAAGCGCCGCGCGCACGCGTTCGGCTTCCCGCACCACCTCATGATAGCCCGGAGGCAGGGCGACATCCTTGGTGGACAGGATCCTGAGATAATCGTCGATCATCGAGAACAATTCGAAGCGAAACGGAAACTTCGCCCCCGAACCATGCAGCTTGCTGAACGCTTCGCCGGCGCGCGCTGGAGCGCCTTTCACGGTCTTGAACAAGGTAGGCGTCATCGTGGTTGCGCGGTCGATGAAGCGCGTTACCATCACGCCGCTTCCGGTATCGAAATAGTCGAGCCCAGGCGAGACGTCCGCATTCGCCGCCTCGCGCGCGGCCACTTCCTCATTCGCGCGATTGATATATTCCTCGGTGCCCTTGCCCGGGATGCGCAGGCAATAATCGCCGACCCTGAAAACGAGATTGGTCAGACCGCCCAGTCGCTCCGGTTCACCCCTGCCGACCAGCATCGGGATGACACGGATGGCCTCCTTCGCGAGCAGGATGTCGTCGCTCATGCCTTGAGCCTTTCCATTTTCGGATCATACAGCACACGCGGGCCGCGCACCGCCCGATAGGCCTTGCCGAAGGCCTCGATCTCGAAGGAGGTTTCCTCCGCCAGCGATACCGGCAGGTAGCCGAAAGCGATTGTCCTGCCGAGCGTGTAGCCATAGCCGGTCGAGGCGGTGGAGCCGACGACCTCGCCGCCGGACAGGATCGCCTCGCCGCCGTGGAACGGCGCGAAGCCCTCGACGGTGAACGAACAGAGCTTGCGCTGCACGCCATCCGACTTGATCGTGCGTAGCGCCTCACGCCCGCGAAACTCACCCTTGTCGAGCGCGACAGCGAAGCCAAGCCCTGCCTCATAGGGATTGTAGTCGGGCGTGATGTCGCCGGACCAATAAAGGTAACCCTTTTCGAGGCGGCAAGCCTCGATGGCGCGATAGCCCGCGTCGGCAATCCCGAACGGTTCGCCCGCTTCCTTCAGCGTGTCGTAGACATGCGGCGCGAACTCCTGGGAAATGTAAAGCTCCCAGCCCAGTTCACCCACATAGCCGACACGCACGGCGAGCGCTGTCGCATCGCTCACTTCGATCCGCCGTGCTGTGAGGAACGGAAATGCTTCATTCGACAGATCATCATCGCTCACGGATTGCAGGATATCCCGCGATTTCGGGCCGCAAATGTTGATGACCGCGTATTGGTTCGTGATGTCTCGAACCGTCACGCCTTCGGGCAACTGCCTTTCGATCCAGTTGCGGTCGCGCACCCCGAAGCCCGACCCGGTGATGAGCCAGAGCAGGTCAGCGGCAAGGTGGAGAATGGTGACATCGGCCTCGATGCCGCCATTGTCGTTGCAGAGCTGGGTATAGATGGCGCGGCCGCCCGCGCCGCCGAGTTCGTTCGCCGCAATCCGCTGCATGGCCTCCAGCGCGTGCTTTCCCGAAATCTCGAACTTCGAGAAGGATGTCTGGTCGATCAGCACGGCGCGTTCGCGGATCGCCTTGACTTCGCCGCCCACCGCATCGAACCAGCCGGGCTTGCCCTCGAAACTGCCGAGTTCCACGGCCTCGCTGCCCGGCAGTGAAAACCAGTTCGGCCTTTCCCAGCCGAATTTGGAGCCGAACACCGCGCCGTTGCGGCGCAATTGCTCATGCAGAGGCGAGCGCCGCAGGCCGCGACCGGCATGCGCTTCCTCCGCCGGCCAATGAATCTTGTAATAGGCGCCATACGCCTCGATCGCGCGCTGTTCGAGATAGCGGCCCTGTGCATGCAACGGCCCGAAGCGGCGCGTGTCGAATGGCCACAAATCCATGCCCGCGTCGCCGTGCAGGATCATGTTGGACAGCGCCAGCCCCGCGCCTCCCGATGCCGCGATGCCCGCCGTAAAGCCGCAGCCGGTATAGTAATTGTCAAGTTCCGGCACGAGGCCGATGATCGGCTCGCCGTCATAGGAAACCGGGATCGGCCCGTTGATGACGGTCTGTATGCCGATTTCGTTCAGAACCGGCAGGCGGTCGGCCGCGGGAAGCGCAAAAAGCTCCAACCTGTCCATGTTCGGCTCGAACAGTTCGCGCCCGAAATCGAGCGGCGGCTTGCCGCGCCAGCAGCCCTTGCTGCCGTCCTCCCAGCCGCCGATGGCAAAGCTGCCCGTGTCCGGCTTGAGGTAGAAATTATTGTCCGGGTCGCGCAGCGTGGTCAGGTCGGGATCGAGCGTCAGCTTCTTCTCGGTGAGGAAATACTGATGCTCGACAATGCCTGCCGCCAGCGAAACACCCGCCATCTCTCCGACGCGCTTTGCCCAAAGTCCCGCGCAATTGACCAGAATATCGCAGGCGATGTTCCCGGCATTGGTGACCACGCCCAGCACTCTTCGGCCATCGAGCGCAATTTCCTCGACGCACACGCCTTCCTCGATCTTCGCGCCATATTGCCGCGCGCCCTTCGCATAGGCCATGGTCAGCGAATACGGGTCGATATAGCCGTCCCCGGGAATATAGGCCGCGCCTTCGATCCCATCCTCGACGATGAAGGGAAAGAGCTTCTTCGCCTCGGCAGGCGTCAGCGCATGGCACTCCACGCCGAAGCTTTTTGCCTGTCCCATGGAGCGCCGGATTTCGCTCCAGCGGTCGCGGCTCCCGGCAAGGCGCAGCGAACCCACCTTCTTCCAGGAAATGGCCTGTCCGGTTTCTTCCTCCAGCCTGTCGAACACGGCGACGGAGTTTTGCATCAACCGGGTCAGGTTGCGTTTGGAGCGAAGCTGACCCACGAGTCCCGCCGCATGCCAGGTGCAGCCATGGGTCAGTTGCGCCTTCTCGACGAGCAGCACGTCCTTCGCGCCGTCGCGCGCCAGATGATAGGCGAGCGACGTGCCGATCGCTCCCCCGCCGATAATCAGAATGTGAACATGCCGGTCGGCGTGGAACGTCACGATTTCACCTTTTCGGCTGCGGGATCATAGAGCGGTTCGATATGGATCTTTGCCGGCACATTGCGCATCGCAACCACCAGCTCATATTTGCCCGAGGCCAGCCACTCATCGGCCACACCGTCGCTGTTGCGCACATAGCCGAGGCCGATATTGCGCCCAACGGTATAGCCATAGCCTCCGCTTGTGAGATAGCCGACCGGCTGGCCGTCGCGCAGGATCGTCTCGCGCCCGAGCAGCACGATATCCGGATCCTCGACGGTGAAGGTCGCAAGTTGTTTCTGAAGCGGTTTCCCCACGGTATTTTCCAGAGCGCGACGTCCGAGAAAATCGACGTTCTTGCGCAGCTTCACCGCCCAGCCCAACCCCGCTTCGAGCGGCGTATCGTTGGCGGTGATGTCGGAACTCCATGCCCGATAGCCCTTTTCAAGCCGCAAGGATTCAATCGCCCTGTAGCCCGCGAGCCTGATGCCGAACTCTTCGCCTGCCTTCATCAGCGCGTCGAACACATCGCCCGTGGCTTCGATGGGGATATGCAGTTCCCAGCCCAGTTCGCCGACATAGGTGATGCGCAGCGCCCGTACGGTCGCTCCTGCAATTCCGATCTCGCGCACATGACCGAAGGGAAACGCTTCGTTCGACACGTCGGCATCCGTGACGCTTGCCAGCACGTCACGCGCTTTGGGGCCCATCAGCGACAGCGTGCCGAATCGTTCGGTCACATCCGTCAGCGTGGCATCGAACGCGGGATCGACATGATCCGCGATCCACGCCAGATCATGTGTGCGAAAGCCGGTGCCCGTGACAATGTAGAAATGATCTTCGGCCAGCCGCGCCACGGTCAGGTCGGCCTCTATGCCGCCGCGTGTGTTCAGCAGCTGTGTGTAGGTCAGCCGCCCCGCCGGTTTGGACACGTCATTGGCGCAGATCCAGTCCAGCGCCTTCTGGGCGTCGGCACCCTTCATCTCGTATTTCGCGAAGGAAGATTGATCGAACAGGCCGACGGCCTCGCGCACATGGCGATGCTCCTTGCCCACCGTGTCGAACCAGTTCTGTCGACCCATCGAATAGATGTCCCTGGCTTCCTCGCCCTCGCGAGCAAACCAGTTGGGCCGCTCCCAGCCGAGCTTGGAACCGAACACAGCGCGGCGCGCCTTCAGCCTCTCATAGAGGGGCGAGACGATGGCCGGACGACCGGACTCATATTCCTCGTGCGGGAAACCGATCGTATAGTGCTTGCCATAGGCCTCCAGCGTCCGGTCCTTCACCCATTGCCGGTCGCGGTGCAGGCCGGAGAAGCGGCGAATATCGACCACCCACAGGTCGAGCGGCGCCTCGCCATCGATGGCCCATTGCGCCAGCGCCCAACCCGCACCGCCGCCTGACGCGATGCCGAATGCATTGAACCCTGCGCCGACGAACATGTTGGCGCATTCCGGTGCGCTGCCGAGAATGAAATTCCCGTCCGGGGTGAAACTTTCAGGCCCGTTGATCATCTGCTTGACGCCCACGCGCTCAAGCGCCGGAACACGCGCAATGGCCTGGGTCATGTGCTGCTCGAAATGGTCGTAATCGTCGTCGAACAGGCGGAACTCCCAGTCGTTCGGCACGTCGCCGCCTGAAAGGCCGGTCTCCCACGGCTGCGGGTTCGGCTCATAGCCGCCCATCACCAGCCCGCCGACTTCCTCCTTGAAATAGGTCCGCCTGTCGGGATCGCGGATCGTTGGCGCATTGCTCGACAGCCCATCTATCTTCTCGGTGATGATGTATTGGTGCTTCACCGGTTGAAGTGGAACGTTGATCCCCGCCATTGCGCCCACCTGCCGCGCCCACTGCCCGGCGCAGTTCACGACGATCTCGCAGGCGATATCTCCCTGCGTCGTCTGGACTGCGGTGATGCGTTGCCCGTCCATAAGAAAGCCGGTGACGCGAACGTCCTCGACTATTTTCGCTCCATGCAAGCGCGCTCCCTTGGCGAGCGATTGCGCGATGTCGGAAGGGTTGGCCTGTCCATCTGTCGGCAGCCACGACGCCCCGACGAGGTCGGGCGTATCCATCAGCGGCCACATCTTCTTCACCTCCTCGGGCGAAACCAGATGCATCTCCATGCCGAAGCTCCGGGCGGTCGTGGCCAGCCGCTTGAACTCCGTCCAACGATCCTCGTTGGTGGCGAGCCGCAGGCAGCCGGTCATTTTCCAGCCGGTCGCAAGCCCGGTTTCCTCATCCAGCCGCTTGTAGAGATCGACCGAATATTTCAGCACGCGCGTGATCGATGCCGACGACCGCAATTGCCCGACAAGCCCGGCGGCATGCCACGTCGAGCCTGAGGTGAGCTTGCCCTGCTCGAGCAGCACAACCTCCGCCTTGTGGTCCCGCGCCAGATGATAGGCCGTCGAGCAGCCGATGATGCCGCCGCCGATCACGACGATGCGGGCATGGGATGGCAGGGTCATTGGGACGTCTCCCCGGTCAGGATCAGTGTTCTTGTCATTGCAGGCCGAGCCTGGTCTTGGTGCGCGCCGCGCCGGCTGCGATCAGCCGGTCGGCGATGATGGCGATGAAAGCGACCGCAAGGCCCGCGACAAGCCCGCGCCCGGTATCGGCCTTGGTGAGTGCGATATAGACTTCCTGCCCGAGGTCGCGCGTGCCGACCAGCGCGGTGATCACCAGCATCGAGAGCGCGAACATGATGGTCTGGTTGATGCCGAGCATGATGTCCGGCAGAGCAAGCTTGAGCTTGATCTTGGTCAGCAATTGCCACCGCGTACATCCCATCGCCCTGCCCGCCTCGGTGAGGCGCGGATCGACCTTTCGCAGCCCGAGCGCTGTGTAACGGATCGCCGGCGCAATCGCGTAGGCCACCACGGCGAGCATGGCGGTGAAATCGCCGACCCGAAACAGCATGACGGCGGGCATGAGGTAAACGAAGGAAGGCAGCGTCTGCAACGTGTCGATGACGGCCTGCACGACGCGCCAGAGCTGCCTGCGCTCAGCCGACACGATGCCGATGGGTATGCCGATCAGCGCGGCGATCACCACCGACACGCCGCAGAGATAGACGGTGATCATCGCCTTTTCCCATTGGCCGGTCGCGGCGATGAGAAAGGCCAGTGCCGCGACAAGAAGCGCGAGCCGATGCCCCCCCAGCCGCCATCCGGTATAGGCCAGCAGGCCGATCACGCCGAGCCAAGGCAAGCCGCCGAGCAGCCGTTTGAACGGGATCAGCACATTCAACAGCATGGCGTTCTTGATCGCTTCCAGCGTGTCGAAATAGTTCACGTTGATCCATTCGACCGCGCGGCCAATTGCGGTGCCACTGGCAATGGTCATGGCCTGCGGATAGGTCTGAAAGGCGGACAGGCCGAGGCCGAGAATTGCGGTCGAGACGATTATGGCCAGCGCCGAAAGCAGGTATGGATAGCGTGAGAAAAGTCCCTTCCTTGCGGCATCAGCGTGAAAATCGCCCATTTTCAGCGCCATTGCCTGGCTCAGCCGGTCGAGCGCGACGGCCAGCGCCACAATCGCCAGACCGGCCACCAGCCCCGCGCCAATGTCGAGGCGGCGAAGTGCTGCAAGCACGTCGAAGCCCAACCCGCCCGCGCCGATCATCGACGCGATGATGACCATGTTCAGAGACAGCATGATGACCTGGTTGACGCCAACCATCAGGCTGTCGCGTGCGGACGGCACCATGACACGCCACGTCATCTGGCGACGCGTGCAGCCGATCATGCGGCCCAGTTCCTGCACTTCTGACGGCACGCCGCGAAGCGCCAGCACGGTGATGCGCGTCATGGGCGGCATGGCGTAAATGACGGTCGCCACAATCGCCGCTGTCGGGCCGAAGCCGAACAGGAAAAGAATCGGCACGAGATAGGCGAAGACAGGAATGGTCTGCATCAGGTCCAGCACTGGCGTCAGTGCCTTCTCGAAGGGCGGCCAGCGATAGGCTGCAAGGCCGAGCAACAGCCCGCCCACCACGCCGATGGGCGCTGCGACCAGAATGGAGGCCAGCGTCACCATCGCGCTGTTCCACTGGCCGAAAACGGCAAGGAAAAGGAAGCAGCCCGCCGAAAACAGCGCCAGCCGCCAGCCGCCCGCATAGTGGCCGATCATGCCGACGATGGCGATAACGGCGATCCACGACAGCGGCGGCAATATCTGCACCGCGGCCGATCCCTGACCCGACAGGAAGCCCGTCGCCAGCAGGCTGAGCGCGATGCGGTAAGGCACATCCACTACCGCCGCGATGAAGCGCGTCAGTTGCGTGAAGGTGAAGAAGCCGAAGGTCGCGTCGTTCAGGAGCCATTTCAACGCATTGCTGATCCATGCGGCAGCCGGGATGGTCCATGCCTTCGGATAGTCGAACGCCCACTTCGCGACCGGCTCCCCGAACTGCCACAGCAGCACGAAGGCAGCGATCGCGATCAGCCAGCCAATTGCAGACGAGTGGCGGACAAGGGGTGGCGCGCGCATGACGATCTCAGCCCTGCATCAACACATCGACGACATCGGCGCGATGCAACGCGCCGACCGGCTCGCCGCTTTCGTCAAGCACGGTCAACACGTCGACACCGTCCGAGAACCGGGTCGCGGCATCGGCAATCGTCGCCCGCGCTGCAACGGTGGGGCCGCCCGCGCCGCCGACCGGCTTCATCAGCGACGCCGCCTTCAGGACCTTGGCTTTCGCCACGTTGCGCGTGAACGCCGCGACATAGGAATCGGCGGGCTGAAGCACCAGTTCCTCCGGGGTTCCCGCCTGCACGATCATGCCGTCCTTCATGATGGCGATGCGGTCGGCCAGCCTTATGGCCTCGTCGAAGTCATGCGTGATGAAAACGATGGTTTTCTTCAGCACCGATTGCAGGCGGATGAACTCGTCCTGCATTTCGCGGCGGATCAGCGGATCTAGAGCGGAGAACGGCTCGTCGAGGAACCACAGTTCGGGCTCCACCGCCAGCGATCTCGCAATGCCGACGCGCTGCTGCTGGCCGCCGGAAAGCTCGCGCGGGAAAAAGCGCTCGCGCCCCGCAAGCCCCACCAGTTCGATCATCTTTTGCGCGCGGGCCTCGCGCGCCTGCTTGTCCACGCCCTGCACTTCGAGCGGAAAGGCGACGTTGGCGAGCACGCTCAGATGCGGCAGCAGGGCGAAATTCTGGAACACCATGCCCATCTGGTGGCGACGGATTTCGATCATCCGCGCATCGGATGCCGCAAGCAGGTTCTCGCCGTTGAAGATGATTTCGCCGGAGGTCGGCTCGATCAGCCGGGAGAGACATCGAACCAGCGTCGATTTGCCGGAACCCGACAGACCCATGATGACGAAAATCTCGCCGGCGCGGACCCCTAGGTTCACACCCCGCACCGCACCGACGAGACCTGATTTCCCGAGTTCTTCAGGCTCGGGACTGCCCCCTGAAGCGATCAGAAATTCGCGTGCCCCCGACCCGAATATTTTCCAGACATTGCGGCAAACGAGCTTTTCTTCCGCCATTCTTTTTCCGGTCTGCCCGTCTTTGTGTCGGTGGCGCGCAAGCGCGAATTGCGCCCGCCGCAGCCCCCGGCGGCGGGCTCCCCCAAGCTCCTATTTCTTGATCCACTCCGACCAGCGCACTTCGTTTTGGCCCATCCACTCCGCCACCACATCATCGACCGACTTGCCGTCGAGATCGACCTTGGTGATCATTGCGCCCATCTCGTCATTGTCGATGGTGAAGGCCTTGATCGCCTTGTAGGCGCCCGGCCACTTGTCCTTGACGCCTGCCCAGCCGACTTTCCAGATTTCGCCATGCGGCTTGCCGCAATCGTACATGGCATTCGGGTTCGACCCCCAGGCCGGGTCCGAATAGCACTCCTTGGTGTATTCGGGGAACTCGACCCACTCGCCCTTATACTTCGCGGGCGCCCAGTGCGGCGCGTAGATCCACAGCATGATCGGCGCCTTGCGCTGGTAGGCCGATTCAAGCTCGGCGAACAGCGCCGCGTCGGTGCCCGCATGAACCACCTCGAACGGCAGTTCCAGCGCCTCGACGCGCTCGTCATCGAAACCGCCCCATGTCACGGGGCCGCCGAGATAGCGGCCCTTCGGCGCGGTTTCGGCGGTGGAAAACGCCTCGGCGCATTTCTCGTCCTTCAGCGCTTCCCAATTGGGCAGGCCGGGGCACTTCTCCTTCATATATTCAGGATACCACCACTCTTCCTTGGCCTTCATGCCAGTCGGGCCGAAGTTCTCGACCTTGCCGGTCGCGGTCGCGGCGTCCATGGCGTCGCGCCCGGTGGTTTCCCACATTTCCATCGCCACATCGAGGTCGCCGGTCTCCAGTCCCGCGAACTGGGCGAGATAGTCGGCCTGAACGTAGTCGACGCTGTAGCCCGCCTTCTTCAGCACCTCGCCCATGATATGGGTGGTGATGAGCTGGCCGGTCCAGTCATGCAGGGTAAGCTTTATGGGATCAGTGGATTCTTGAGCCGCAGCCGGTCCGCCCAGTATGGCCGCCGACAACGCGACGGCCCCCGCGCAGCCCAGCAAAAAACGCCGTGCCCGATTCATTCGCATTCTCCTCTGGCAGGTATTTTTATTTTTTTGTTTGACGGAGTGTTGCGCGGCATTGGTCCAGCGTCAACAGAATTCTGTGGCATTTCATGGCTTTTTGCCTGATCATGATTCACTTTTTGGGGAATAAGCCGCAGAATCTCTCAACACATGGTGACCGGGCGTGATGCATTCGAAACGACATGGCGAGATCATGCGGCTGTTGCAGGCCGGGGGAACGATCACCGTTTCCGACCTCGCGCGCCAGCTCGGCGTGTCGCTGGAGACGGTGCGGCGCGACGTAAAGCCCCTCGCCGACGAGGGTTCGGTCATCAAGATGCACGGCGCAATCGGCCTGCCGAACCTGACGGGCGAAGCGCCTTTCGAGCGGCGCATGCGCGACAATGCGGACGCCAAGCGCGCGATTGCCCGCCATGCCGCCGCGAAAATCAGTGACGGCGATTCCGTCATGCTGGATACCGGCACCACGACGAGCTACCTGGCGCGTGAGCTTCTCGGCCATCGACGGCTGACGGTGGTTACGAATTCCTCTGACATTGCCCGCACGCTGGCGACTGTGAACGGCAACAAGGTCTACATGGCGGGCGGCGAACTGCGCAGCGACAACGGCGCAGCATTCGGGGTGTCGGCAAACGAGTTCGTGTCGCGTTTCAGCGTGACCCACGCCTTCGTCACGGCAGGCGCAATCGATTCGCGGCTCGGCCTGATGGACTACGATCTCGAAGAGGCGGAGTTCGCACGTATGGTGCTGTCATGCGGCGCACGGACGGCGGTCGTCTCGGATCACACCAAGTTCGGGCGTCACGGGCTTGTGCAGGTGTGCGGCTTCGACGGGTTCGACGAACTCATCACCGACCGCCAGCCGCCCCGCGAGATCGTTTCCGCCATTCAGAATGCAGGCGGCATGCTGACCGTCGCACCGGAATAGTGCGCATTATGATGCTTTTCGATGCTTTCGGCTGCTCATTCTGGAAAAGGCTGTGGTTGCGCGCGCAAATTCCCGCATTTACTTCCTACAGGTTTTACAAAACGACCAGACAGATAGACGCATGGAGAACCTCGCCCGCCATATAAGAAGTGACAAGTCAAGGGTTTTGTGAGATAGCCTCGCGCAGGAAGACAAGTAATGTTGCGATTTCAGTTTGACGAAAAGAAGGGTGTGGAGGCGCTGACCTACGTCGCGTCAAAATGGCCCGGCTTGACCGCGTTCTTCGCGGCAAAGGTGCTTTTCTTCGCTGAGAAGCAGCACCTAAATCGCTATTCACGTCCAATTGTCGGGGACACCTTTATTGCCATGCCGAACGGCCCGGTGCCTTCGACGCTATATGATTTCATCAAAGGCAAGCTCGATCAGGCTGGCGACCCCGATGCGATCATGGCTGCGCTTTTGATCGAGCGCGACCCCTATCCGCGTGTGGCTGCCCAGCGAGAGCCCGACTTGGCTGCGCTGTCGCAGAGCGATTTGGAATGCCTGGACGAAGCGATTGTGTTTTGTCGTGGCCGTGGCTTTGGCGCGTTGTCGGGTTTGACGCATCAGGAGCGCGCTTGGCTCGAAGCGCCCGCCAATGGTCCTATGGACTATGAGCACATGATTGAGGGCGAGGATCGGGAAGTCATCCTCGCCGAGGCACGAGAGTTTGCGAGCTACGGTGTTTTGTGACTGTCGGCCACGTTTACGTCATCTACACGACGCTTGCTCGTCCGCCGAAAGATAAGATCACCGTTTGCATTTGCGCGGCTCAAAACCTCTTCTTCTGGATCAACACGAACCCCCAGCGCCACGGCATCGGGCAGCTTCAGCTCGCCGCCGCCGATCATGGTGCGCTTTCGCACGACTGCTTTCTTGACTGCTCCCGCGTGACGACCTTCGCGCAACACGAGTTGGACGCCGCGCAACATCGTGGCGTTATCTCTTCGGACCTTGCCCGGCGGGTCGTAGAGTTCCTGCAAAGCAACCCGCCAAAGACCTTGCCGCCGCGCTTCGTGAATTTGGCGATCGCGAATCTGTCTGCGCTTTTCTAGCGGCTATAGCTGCCTTCCGGACTGATCCGTTTCCCGCCGATCAACGCGATCATGATGTCCCAAAAGAAATGACGGACGGCATCGCCAAGAATAAGGCCTATCCGCGCGGGCGATTGACCACGATCCACGTCAACCCGAGCGCGAATGCCGGCGGAGTGACAAGCCACAACGCCTTGATCCAGTCGGACAGCGAGACATAGGTGCGGAATAAGTCCTGGAAAACGCTGCATGTGTCCATTGCGACCCCTCTGTGTGATCGGTCACCGAGGGGTCCCAAAGCCCCATATACCCCTCTGGTGACCGGGAGGGTCGTAGACCGTGCAAGTCGGCCGCCCCGGCTTTTAAGCCGCGAAGCTCTGGACATATGCCGGGGCCCCCCCGGCCATGCGACACGAGGAAGTACCGTTCCGGTCGGCACTGACCGCTCACATCGGAGCTACGACGCCCCAAGGTCCAGCCGGACAACCAGACCTGCCGGGGAACATATTCCATGATATTCTAAAATGAAAGTGGCCGTTTCGACTTTCCTATCCGTGCGCCACCATCACATGCCGAACGGCGGTGTAGTCTTCCAGTGCGTAGAGAGACATGTCCTTTCCGTAGCCGGATTGCTTCATGCCGCCATGCGGCATTTCGTTGGTCAGCATGAAATGCGTGTTGATCCATGTGCAGCCATATTGCAGGCGGGCGGCGGCGGCCATGGCGCGCCCGACATCCCGCGTCCAGATCGACGATGCGAGGCCGTAGTCGCTGTCGTTCGCCCATGTCACGGCTTCGTCCACGTCCGAGAACCGCGTGACCGAAACCACCGGGCCGAACACTTCGCGCCGCACGATCTCGTCGTCCTGCAAGGCGCCCGCCACCACGGTCGGCTGGTAGAAGAAGCCGTTGCCCGCGCCCGGCTTGCCGCCGGTCGTGATCTCGACATGCTTCAGTTCGGAGGCCCTTTCCACGAAGCTCGCCACACGGTCCCGCTGGCGGCGCGAAATCAGCGGCCCGATCTCGTTTTCGGTATCGTCGGCCTGATCGAATTTGATGGTCGAGACCGCCGAGGACAGGTCCGCGACGAGCTTGTCGTAGATCTTCCTGCCCGCATAGATGCGGCAGGCGGCGGTGCAATCCTGCCCCGCATTGTAATAGCCGAACGCGCGCAAGCCGCTCACCACGCTCTCCAGGTCGGCGTCGTCGAACACGATCACCGGGGCCTTGCCGCCGAGTTCGAGATGCGTGCGCTTCACGGTTTTCGATGCCGCCTGCATGACCTTCTTGCCGGTCGCGACATCGCCGGTAATGGAAATCATGTTGACCTTGGGATGGTTGATGAGCGCGTTGCCGACGCTTTCGCCACGCCCGAGAATGACGTTCACGACGCCTTCCGGCAGCACCTCGGCCAAAATCCTCGCCAGCTTGAGCGCGGTCAGGGGCGTCTGCTCGGAGGGCTTGAAAACCACAGTGTTGCCGCCCGCGATGGCCGGCGCCAGCTTCCACGCCATCATCATCAGCGGATAGTTCCACGGCGCGATGGAGGCCACGATGCCTATCGCGTCGCGCCGGATCATCGAGGTGAAGCCCGGCAGATATTCGCCTGCCACCGCGCCCGGCAGCGTGCGGACAGCGCCTGCAAAGAATCGATAGCAGTCCACGATGGCCGGAATTTCATCGTTGAGCGCGGCGTTGATGGGCTTGCCGCAATTCAGCGCCTCCAGCTTCGCGAATTCCTCCGCCTCTTTCTCGATGCGGTCGGCGATCTGGAGCAAATAGCCGGAACGCTGTGCGGGCGTGGTCTGCGACCAACTCGCGAACGCCTTTTCCGCCGCCGAAACAGCCGCCTCGATCTGCGCGGGTGATGCTTCCGGCATGTGGAATATGGTTTCGCCCGTCTTTGGATTCAGGATGGGTTCCTCGGTTTCGGTCCCGGCCTCGAACTTCGATCCGATCAGCATTTCGTTGAACATTTCGGAACTCCCTTTCATTCTTATTTGCCGGAACCGGCGACCTGGTCGCCGTCCCGGGTGAGATAGTAAGCGGCGAGGATCGGCAGCAGCGTCACCAGCACGACGACCATCGCCACGACATTCGTGACGGGGCGTTGGCGAGGCCGCACCAGTTCCTCCAGCATCCAGATCGGCAAAGTCTGCTGCTGTCCTGCGGTGAAAGTGGTGACAATCACCTCGTCGAAGGAAAGCGCGAAGGCGAGCATGCCGCCCGCCAGCAGCGCGGTTCCTATGTTCGGCAGCACGATGTAGCGAAAGGTCTGGAAACCGTCCGCGCCAAGATCGTAGGAAGCCTCGATCATCGAGCCGGATGTGCGCCTGAAGCGCGCCACCGCGTTGTTGTAGACAACGACGATGCAGAAGGTCGCATGACCGAGCACGATGGTCCATGTCGAGAACGGAATGTTCATCAGGCTGAAGGCCGACCGCAGCGAGATGCCGGTGATGATGCCCGGCAGCGCAATCGGCAGGATGACCAGCAGCGAGATCGTCTCGCGCCCGAAGAATTTGGAGCGGCTCACCGCTGCCGCGCAAAGCGTGCCGAGAATGATCGCAATCAGCGTCGAGATCGCCGCGACCTTTACCGACAGCGTCAGCGCTTCCCAGACATCGGGGCGGTTCCAGGTCACCGCGAACCATTTCGCCGTGAAGCCGGGCGGCGGCCACTGGTAGCTCTTTTCCTCGGTCGTGAACGCGTAGACGAAGATCAGCAGGATCGGCACATGCAGGAACAGCAGCCCCGCCGCCGCCGCGATCTTCAATCCGACAGGCGCGGTGGTCAGGCGGTCAGAGCGCATGGGTGACTCCCGTAGCGTACCCCTCATCCGCCTGCCGGCACCTTCTCCCACAAGGGGAGAAGGGAAATGTCATACGCGCCGGCTTCAATCGCCAGCGCTCCCGAATTTGCGCGACGTTGCCGAAATCGTCCTTCTCCCCTTGTGGGAGAAGGTGCCGACAGGCGGATGAGGGGTGAACCTCACAGTGCATCGAACGCCCCCAGGCGGCGGGCCATCCAGAGATAGAGGCCCATGACGACGATCGGCACGACGGTGAATGCGGCGGCGAGCGGGATATTCCCCGCCGTGCCCTGCAAAGAATAGACCGCCTGCCCGATGAAATATTGGGAGTTCCCGATGATTTGCGGAATGATGTAATCTCCAAGGGTCAGGGAGAACGTGAAGATCGACCCTGCGACGATCCCCGGCAGCGCGAGCGGAAAAAGCACATTGCGGAAGGTCTGCGCAGGCGACGCGCCAAGGTCTGCCGATGCCTCTATCAGGTTTCCCGGAACACGTTCGAGCGCGGCCTGTATCGGCAGGATCATGAACGGCAGCCAGACATAGACGAACACGATGAACGTGCCGGTGAACGACACGGACAGGGAATTGCCGCCGATGATGGGCAGCGACAGCCAGGCATCCAGCAGCCACTGCAGGTGCAGCTTGCCGAGCGCCCATGTCAGGATGCCCTCCTTGGCGAGAATGAGCTTCCACGCGTAGACCTTGACCAGGTAGCTCGACCAGAGCGGCAGCATGACGCCGAGATAGAACAGCGCCTTCCACTTGCCGCGCGCATAGCGCGCCGCGAAATAGGCGATGGGAAACGCCACGATTGCCGCGGCAACCGTCACCGCCGCCGCCATGACCACCGTGCGGATCATGATGTCCATGTTGGACGGCAGCAGAAGCTCGCCATAGGTCTTGAGCGTGAACTGGCGATTGATCAGGCCGGAAAACTCATCGATCGAAAAGAAGCTTTGCAGCAGCAGGGCGAGCAGCGAGCCGAGATAAACGATGCCGAGCCAGAGCACCGGCGGCGTCAGCATCAGGAAAAGCAGCAGGCGCGGATTGCGCCAGAACGCATCCGACAGCGCGTTCAGCACACCGCCACGGCGCGGCAGTACCGCGCTCCCCGACTGGATGGCGGCGGATGCTGTGCTCATGCCTCGCCGTCCATGAGATGGATCTGCTCGCGATTGAAACTGATAGTCACCCGCTCCCCGGGCTCGGGCAGCGGCTGGCCCGCCGGAATGGTGGCATGCAGCCGCAGGCCGCCGGTGTCGAGCGCAACGCGGGTCGAGGCGCCGAGATAGTTGAGCGCGACCACATCGGCGGGAATGCCGGCCCCGCCGAGTTCGCGCTTCACGCGAATGGATTCCGGTCTCAGGCTTGCCCAGCGACCCTGCCCCGAATGAAGCTTGACGAAATCAGGCGGCAGCACGTTGGACGAGCCGACGAAATCAGCGACGAAGCGCGAAGCGGGCCGCTGATAGATATCGTGCGGGGTGCCGACCTGCATGATCCGGCCATCGTTGAAGACCGCCACGCGGTCGGCCATCGAAAGCGCCTCGCCCTGATCGTGTGTGACGAAGATGAATGTCACGCCGAGCGATTTTTGCAGCAGCTTCAGCTCTTCCTGCATGTTTTCGCGCAGCTTGAGATCGAGCGCGCCGAGCGGCTCGTCCAGCAGCAGCACCTTTGGCCGGTTGACGAGGGCGCGCGCCAACGCCACACGCTGCCGCTGCCCGCCGGAAAGCTGGCCGGGCATGCGCGCGCCGTAGCCGGGGAGGCGCACCAGCGACAGCGCATCCTCGGCTTCCCGCAGGCGCTCGGCGCGGCCAATGCCCTTCACCATCAGGCCGTAAGCGACATTGTCCAGCACGTTGAGGTGCGGAAACAGTGCGTAGTCCTGAAACACGGTGTTTACATTGCGCCGATAGGGCGGAACACCTTCCGCCCGCTCGCCGAATATCGAGATGCTTCCCGAGGTCGGTTGTTCGAACCCCGCGATCAGCCGCAGGCAGGTCGTCTTGCCGGAGCCGGACGGGCCGAGCATTGCAAAGAACTCCCCCGGCTCGATGTCGAGATCGACCGCGTCGACCGCCCTCACCGCGCCGAAATGCCGGGAAACCTTTTGAAATGAAACTGCGGAAACCATGGCGGTTCCTCTTCCAAGCATCCGTAAGCGCGGCGGATGCCACGCTGACGGATTTTCAGCCGAATTTGCAGGCATTTAGACCCTTGCACGGCCATCCTTTTCTGGATGGCCGTGCCGGATCAGCGGCCGCCAATCACGCCGATATAATCAGAGACCCAACGGTAATACGGTACGCAGGCGTCGTTCTGGCTGGCGCATTTCGAGGTCGGCGTCGTCCAGAAATGAACCTTCTCGAAATTATCGAAGCCGTTGGTTGTGCAGCCTTCCTTGGTCTGCTGCCCGCTGCCGTCCGTGCAGGCGGCAGGCACCGAGGGATTGGCGCCGAACCACACCGACAGGTCGCTTTGCAGATTCGAGGACAGCGTATGCTCCATCCACATATAGGCGCAGTTCGGATTGGCCGAGTCCACGCTCATCATGGTGGTGTCGGCCCATCCGGTCACGCCCTCCTCGGGGAACGTCGAGCCGACGGGCTGGTTCTCGCCCTTCAGCAGGTTCACCTGGAACGGCCATGACCCCGAGGCGACCACGCCCTCGTTCTTGAAGTCGTCGATCTGGATGAATGCGTCGTGCCAGTAGCGGCCGACAAGCTTGCGCTGTTCGCGCAACAGGTCCAGCGCCGCCTTGTACTGGTCCTCATTCAGCTCGTAAGGGCTCTTGATGCCAAGTTCGGGCTTGTGCGCCATCAAATATTGCGCAGCGTCCGCGATGTGGATCGGGCCGTCATAGGCCTGAACGCGGCCCGCATTCGGCTTGCCGTCCGGCAGGTCCATCGGCTCGAACACCACGTTCCAGCTCTTCGGCGCTTCCTTGAAGACATTGGTGTTGTACATCAGCACGTTCGGCCCCCACATATAGGGGACGCCATAATGCACGCCGTCGACCGTGTGCCACGGCGCGTCCTTAAGGCGGTCGTCCACCGCCGACCAGCTCTTGATGAGGTCGACATTGATCGGCTGGACGCGCTTCCCCGCAACCAGCCGCAGCGAGGCGTCGCCGGACGCGGTGACGAGGTCGAAGCCGCCTTCGTTCATCAGCGCCACCATCTCGTCCGATGTGTTGGCAGTCTTGACGTTGACCTTGCAGCCGCTCGCCTGCTCGAATTTGGTCACCCAGTCGAAGTTCTTGTCGGTTTCGCCGCGCTCGATATAGCCCGGCCAGGCAACAATGCTGACCTGGCCTTCCGCAGCGCCGATTTCCTTGACCTGCGCAGCAGCATGGGCGGTGAAGCTCAGCACCAACGCGAGTGCGGTACATGATTTCATGATAGATTGCATCGTGACATCTCCCATTGCAGGGCCCGCTCTGAAACGGCGGTGTCATCCCCTGGTTGAAAGGTGCTTTGAATTTCAACCATTCGCAAATTCATTTGTCAGAACGTCGATATCGGAATTTCCGATAGATCAGCGCTGCCTTGTCGCGCGTTGCCCTTGAGCCACCGCGATGAAGTCGCGCGCCGTTGCGGTCAGCCCCGACCCGCGCCGCCAGACCATGCCCACCTGCACCACGGGCAGCGTGCCCGAAATGTCGCGCGACTCGATGCGGTCGCCTTCCAGCGACCATGGCCGGTAGACGAGGTCGGGCAGGAGCGCGACGCCCGCGCCCGTCGCGACGAGGCTGCGCACCGCCTCGACCGAGCGCGTGCGAAAGGCGACATGCGGCTTGCGCCCGAGCGCTGCCAGCAGCTTGCCGGTGTTCTCCTCGATCTCGTCGATGGTGAGCATGATGAGCGGCTCGGAGGCAAGGTCCTGCAGGCCGATGATCTCCGCGCCCGCGAGGTGGTGCCCAAGCGGCAGCCACAGCCGGTAGGGCGATACCTCGATGATCTCGGCCTGCAAGGCCATGCGATCACGCAGGTTTGAAATTACCATCACGGCGACGTCGAGTTCCCCGCCGATGAGGAGATGCTCCAGATAGTCGCCATTGTCCTCTACCGCAGACACTTGCACACCCGGAAAAGCGCGGCGGTATCGCGCCAAAAGGTCGGACAGCACGTAGCCCGCCACCAGCGACGTGACGCCGAGATGCAGTTTCCCCCCGCGCTCCGCCGCCTCGCCGGAAAAAGCGCGGCGCGCGTCGGACACGCCGGTCAGTATCTTCGTCGCATGCCGCAGGAACTGGTGGCCCTGATGCGTGATGTTGAGCCCGCGCGGGTGCCGCTCGAACAGCGCCACGCCGAGGTCGGCCTCAAGCTCCTTGATTGCTTCCGTCACCGAGGATTGCGAGATGGACAATGCCTGCGCCGCTCCCGATACCGTGCCTTGCTCCGCAACGGCCACGAAGAACTGCAACTGCCTGAGGGTGAACGCCATATCCGCAATAAATACGGACACGGGGCGGCGTGGAAGGCGGAATCGTCGCCCGGCGTTTCGATGCCACAGTTGTTTTGTTCGCGCTTTGCGCTAAATCGGAGTCTGCCCGGAAAGAAATACCGGCATGGGAGATTCCGATGGCTGGTCCTGACGCACGAAAGACCCTCGTCCTGACGGGTGCCAGCCGCGGCATCGGCCACGCCACCGTAAAGCGCTTTTCGCGCGAAGGCTGGCGCGTCATAACCTGCTCCCGCCAGGCATTTGCGGAAAACTGTCCCTGGCCGGCCGGCCCGGAGGACCACATCAAGGTCGACCTCGCCGATCCCGAGGATGTCGGCGTGGCCGTTTCCGAAATCCGCCACCGCCTTGAGGCCAATGAGGGTCAATTGACCGCATTGGTCAACAATGCGGGAATTTCTCCGAAGCTGCCGAACGGCGGCGAACGCATGAACTCGATCGATACGCCGATGCATGTGTGGCGCGACGTGTTCCAGGTGAATTTCTTTGCGCCCATCATGCTGGCGCGCGGCCTGTTCAAGGAACTGGCCGCCGGCAAGGGGTCCATCGTCAACGTCACCTCGATCGCGGGGACCCGCGTGCATCCGTTCGCAGGAACGGCCTATGCCACCTCCAAGGCAGCGCTCGGTGCGCTCACCCGCGAAATGGCCGCCGACTTCGGCCCGCACGGCATCCGCGTGAACGCCATCGCGCCCGGCGAAATCGACACCGCTATCCTGTCGCCAGGAACGGACAAGATCGTCGAAGGCATCCCGTTGCGCCGCCTCGGCTCTACCGCAGAGGTCGCCGACATCATCTATTTCCTGTGCTCCAGCCAGTCGTCCTATGTCACCGGGGCGGAAATCCACATCAATGGCGGCCAGCACGTCTGACGCAGGGGCGGTCAGGATGGGGCAAGATTCTTTATATATTAGACATTGCTTGTCTTGTGCTCGGGCTTCGACCTCAATAGTATCCGCGCGTTCAGCGGCTAGAATGAGGATGACCCTCCATGACAGGCAAAGCTCGGCCCAATGACGCGGAAGTAACCGACCTCCCGCAGATCCCTATCCGCAAATCCGTCGAGCCACCGTCAACGAAGGGCAGTGACGCTCCGGGTTCAGCCGAGAAGAAGGCACCCGCCAGCGCGCCGGCGCCCGCCAACACGCCGGCCCACACCGGCCACGGCATTGCGCGCAACCCCGGCATGAAGCTCGACATCGGCTTTGTGGAGTCGCTGCGCAACGTCAACCGCTCGGCGCTTGAACGCCGTGTCCAGACCATGGCGAAACGCCGCTCGATCAAGGGTGACAACCAGGCGGCCTGGCTGCTGCGCGCCATTGCCTTGATGGACCTCACCTCCCTCAACTCCGGCGACACGGACGAGCGCATCCGTCGCCTTTGCGCCAAGGCGCTGCAACCGCTTCGCCGCGACATTGCGCTCGGTCTCGGGCTCGGCCAGACCGCGATCCGTCCCGCTGCCATATGCGTCTATCATCCCTTCGTCGCGACCGCCGTGGACGTGCTGAAAGGATCGGGAATCCATGTTGCCGCCGTATCCACTGCATTTCCGCACGGGCTTGCGCCGCTCGACACGAGGCTCAAGGAAATCGAGGCTTCGGTCGCGGACGGCGCGGACGAAATCGACGTCGTGATCAAGCGCGGCCTCGTCTACGAAGCCAAATGGCAGGAACTCTATGATGAAATTGCCGCCATGCGCGCGGCCTGCGGCGACGCACATATCAAGGTGATCCTCGGCACGGGCGATCTTGCGACGCTGCGCAACGTGACGCTCGCCTCCATGGTGGCGATGATGGCGGGCGCCGATTTCATCAAGACCTCGACGGGCAAGGAAAACGTCAACGCAACGCTACCCGTGGGCCTCGCCATGGTGCGCGCCATCCGCGCCTATTTCGAGGAGACAGGTTACATGATCGGCTTCAAGCCGGCGGGCGGCATTTCCACCGCCAAGGCCGCGCTGGACTGGCTCGTCCTGATCAAGGAAGAGCTGGGACGGCCGTGGCTGGAACCGGAGCTTTTCCGCTTCGGCGCATCGAGCCTGCTCACCGACATCGAGCGTCAGCTCGAACATCATGTAACCGGCCACTACTCGGCCAACCATCGCCACGCGCTGGCTTGAGGGGGAGTTCGGCCATGAATGTTCTCGAACGCTTCCACGCAATGGAATACGGCCTGGCACCGGAAAGCCGGGAGGAAGCCGACATCTGGCTCGGCTCACGGGATTTCTCAAAGGCCCTGTTCATCGGCGGCGAATGGCGCGCCGCTTCGGACGGCAAGACGTTCGAAACGCGCGACCCCTCGACGGGTCGGGTGCTGACGCGCGTTTCCGAAGCGACCAAGGCAGACGTCGATGCTGCTGTCGCAGTCGCGCAGAAGGCCCTGCCGAAATGGTCCGCGACCACCGGTTTCGAGCGTGCGAAGGTGATTTACGCGATCGCGCGCGGGATGCAGCGCCATCAGCGTCTTTTCGCCGTGCTGGAATCCATCGACAACGGCAAGCCGATCCGGGAAAGCCGCGACGTGGACGTGCCGCTCGCGATCCGCCACTTCCTCCACCATGCCGGGTGGGCGCAGACGCTGGAGAAGGAGTTTCCCGACCAGAAGGCTGTCGGCGTGGTCGGGCAGATCATCCCTTGGAACTTCCCGCTGCTGATGCTTGCCTGGAAGATTGCGCCCGCCCTTGCGGCAGGGTGCACCATTGTCCTCAAGCCTGCTGAATTCACGCCGCTGACGGCGGTTCTGTTCGCGGAGGTCTGCGAGCGCGCGGGCGTGCCGAAGGGCGTCATCAACATCATTCCCGGCGGACCCGATACAGGCGAAGCCATCGTCAACCATCCGGGCGTCGACAAGATCGCGTTCACCGGCTCCTCAGAGGTGGGCAAGATCATCCGCAGGGCGACTGCGGGATCGGGCAAGAAATTGTCGCTCGAACTCGGCGGCAAATCAGCATTCATCGTTTTTGACGATGCCGATCTCGACAGCGCGGTCGAAGGTCTGGTGGACGGCATCTGGTTCAACCAGGGGCAGGTCTGCTGCGCCGGTTCGCGCCTGCTGGTGCAGGAAAGCGTCGCGGATGCGCTCATCGCCAAGGTCAAGCAGCGCATGTCGCGCTTGCGCGTCGGCTTGCCGCTCGACAAGAACACCGACATCGGGCCGCTTGCCGACAAGACCCAGCTTGAACGTGTGAAGGGTCTGGTTTCCGAAGGAACCGCGCAGGGCGCGGATTGCTGGCAGCCGGATTTCGCGCTGCCCGCCTCGGGCTATTTCGTGCTGCCGACGCTCGCCACCGGCGTATCGCCATCCAATATCCTCGCGCAGGAAGAAGTGTTCGGCCCGGTTCTCGCCACGATGACCTTCCGCAACCAGGACGAAGCGATCGAGATTGCCAACAATACGCGCTTCGGCCTTGCCGCGTCGATCTGGAGTGAAAACCTCAATGTTGCGCTGCACGTCGCGCCGCAGCTCAAGGCGGGCGTGGTGTGGATCAACGGCACCAATATGTTCGACGCCGCCTGCGGTTTCGGCGGTTATCGGGAAAGCGGCTTCGGACGCGAAGGCGGACGCGAAGGCATGTTCGAATATCTGGCGCCGAGGGCCGCGCCGGGAGCCGAGATCAAGCCGGTGACCAAGACGGGCTTTCAGCGGCAGAGCGACTACGACATCCTCTCTATCGACCGCACCGCAAAGCTGTTTATCGGCGGCAAGCAGGTTCGCCCGGACGGCAATTACTCCTTCCCCGTCCTCGACAAGAAGGGACGGCTGGCGGGAGAATCCGGCCAAGGCAATCGCAAGGACATACGCGATGCCGTCGCCGCGGCAAGGGCCTGCAAAGCATGGGGCGAGACGACCGCCTACAACCGCGCGCAGGTGCTCTATTACTTTGCCGAAAACCTGTCCGTTCGGGCTGCGGAGTTCGCCGCGCGAATCGCACAGCTTTCAGGAGTCGCGCCCGCTGCTGCCCGGACTGAAGTCGACCTTTCCATTGAACGGCTGTTCTACCACGCGGGAATAGCCGACAAGTTCGAAGGGCGTGTGCACCAGCCGCCGTCGCGCACAGTCGCGCTGTCGTTGCACGAGCCGGTCGGGGTCCTTGCAGCCGTCCCGGGAGACAATGCTCCCCTGCTCGGCCTGATCTCCATGATCGCGCCTGCCCTCTCCATGGGCAACACGGTCGTCGCCGTGCCTTCCGCCGTTTCACCGCTCATCGCCACCGGGCTCTACGAGGTGATCGAATATTCCGACCTGCCAGCGGGTGCGATCAACATCGTGACCGGCTATCCGTCGGAATTGACTGCGGTTCTCGCCCGCCACGACGATGTGGACGGGCTTTGGGTGGTCGCCGATGCAGAGACCTGCGCCGATGCTGAATCCGAGTCCGCCGGCAATCTCAAGCGGGTCTGGACGAGCAACGGACGCGCCATCGACTGGACATCGGATTCCCACAACGACGCATTCCTGCGCCGCGCCGTCGAGGTGAAGAACGTCTGGGTGCCTTATGGGGATTGAGTGTGAAATATGTAAGGCATAACTTGACACTTTGTCGGAGTTAGCTTACACTCATCAATGATCGAGAGCTTTCGCAGCAAGGCCCTTAAGCGGTACTGGACCAAGGGGGACGACACCGGGATCAGGCCGGACTGGCGAAAGAAGGTTCGTATTCTTTTGTCACGCCTGGATGCGGCTCGTGAGCCCGATGACATGGATGTCATCGGATTTGGCTTTCATGTGCTCAGAGGAGAGCAGGCGGGGCGCTTCGCCGTCTGGATTTCCCGGAACTGGCGGATCACCTTCTCATGGGACAATGAAAACGCCACCGATGTCGAAATGGAGGACTATCATGGCGACTGAGACGTTGCGCCATTCATCCATTGAACCCGCCCACCCGGGCGAAATGCTTGGCGAGATCATGATTCCTGCCACAGGCAAGAGCAAGGCGGAGATCGCGCGTCTGCTCGGAATTTCTCGGCAGACCTTGTATGACCTGCTCAATCGGAAACAGCCCGTTACCCCGGCAATCGCCGTTAGGCTGGGCAAGCTCTTCGGAGACGGGCCCGGTGTCTGGATCAGGATGCAGGCGGCCTACGATACATGGCACGCTGAACGCGAAATCGACGTCAGCGGTATCGAAACCCTGAAAGTGGCGTAGGATCACGCAATCCTTCGCCCGTCCTCGCCAAACCTGTAGACCCGTCCCGGCGCGGGTGTAGCGTACAGGACTGCGCCCGGCTCGACCTTGTATTCCCCGAACAGGCGCACAGTGATGCGCCCGGCCTTTTCGGTATCCAGATAGAGATTCGTGTCCGCGCCGAGATGCTCGGCATGAATGACGACACCTTTCCAGTCGCCCGCTTTGGCATCGACCGAAATATGCTCGGGCCGAACGCCCACGGTTTTCACCTTCTCGCCAAGCCGTGCGCCATCGATGAAGTTCATCTTCGGTGAACCGATGAACCCCGCGACGAACGTGTTGGCAGGACTGTTGTAGAGGTCCATCGGCGCGCCGACCTGTTCTATCCGTCCGGCGTTCAGAACGACGATCTTGTCCGCCAGCGTCATAGCTTCAACCTGGTCATGCGTCACATAGATCATTGTCGACTTCAAGCGACGATGCAGTTCGGCGATCTCAAGCCGCGTGTTCACCCGCAGCGCGGCATCCAGATTTGACAAAGGCTCGTCGAAGAGAAACAGCTTCGGCTCCCGCACGACCGCGCGCCCGATCGCCACGCGCTGGCGCTGGCCGCCGGACAGTTCGGCGGGACGGCGCTCAAGATACGGCTCCAGCGACAGCATGGTGGACGCCACGCCGATCCGGCGCTCGATCTCCTTCGCCTCTTCGCCCGCCTGCTTCAGTCCGAGGCCCATATTGTTCTTCACGGTCAGGTGCGGATAAAGCGCATAGGTCTGGAACACCATGGCGATGCCGCGCTTCGCAGGCGGAACGTCGTTGATGCGCTGTCCGTCGATGTTCACGCCGCCGGAGGTCGCGTCCTCCAGCCCCGCGATGATCCTGAGCAAAGTTGACTTGCCACACCCGGACGGCCCGACGAAAACGACGAACTCGCCGTCTTTCACATCAAGGTCGATACCTTTCAGCACATCCACCTTGCCGAAGGACTTCGTGACTTTTTCGATTGCAAGCGAACCCACGGCAAACTCCTATAGCTTCACCGCGCGCCCGGTGCGCACGCTCTCGTCCGCCGCAAGGCAAACCGCCAGCGACTTGACCGCATCGTCCATGTGGCGGGAAAGGTCCATATCCTCGCGGACAGCTTTCAGCAGGAACGCCTGCTCAAGGTCACACAATTGCTGATGCCCCGGCTCGCCTTCCATCGAAAGCAATTGGTCCGGCGTGGTGAATTTCCCATCCGCTCCTGTAGCGGCGCGATGAATACGTAGCCGCGAGGTTTTGGTGTGCGTGTCGATGTCGTCCGATCTGGCGCTTTCATCCATGACGATGGAGACACAGCCCTTCGGTGAGATCACGTCCTTTACGAAAAAGGCCGTTTCCGAGATCATCGGCCCCCAACCCGCCTCGTACCAGCCAACCGAGCCATCTTCGAACAGGACCTGCAGATGCCCGTAATTGTACATGTCGGGCGCTATCTCGTCCGACAGCCGCAGCCCCATGCCCCGCACCTCGACCGGGCGCGCATCGGTGATCTGGCACATCACATCCACATAGTGGACGCCGCAATCGACGATGGGCGGCGTGGTCTGCATGAGCTGCCTGTGCGTTGCCCATGTCGGCCCGCTGGATTGCTGGTTGAGGTTCATGCGGAACACATAGGGTCCACCCAGCGCACGCGCTTCCGCGATCAGCCGCACCCAGGAGGGGTGGTGGCGCAGGATATAGCCGATCACCAGCTTGCGGCCGTTCGCCTTTGCGGCCGCCACCACGCGCCGCGCGTCAGCGACACTCGTCGCCAGCGGCTTTTCCACGAACACATGGCAGCCCGCTTCAAGCGCCTTCACCGCATAGTCGGCATGGCTGTCCGAATAGGTGTTGATGGAAGCGATATCCGGCCTTTCATCGGTCAGAACTTCGTCGAACGAACGGCGGATGGCGTGATGTTTCAACTGCTCCGGCAGCAGCACGTCCGAACGGTTCACCAGCGCAGCGATCTTGAAGCCGGGATTGGTTTCATAAGCCAGCGCATGGCTGCGGCCCATATTGCCAAGGCCCGCCACGACAACGCGCAAGGGCTTCTGCGCACTCATTTCACTGCTCCCGACGTGATGCCGCGGATCAACTGCCGCGAGAAGATGACATAGAGGACCAGCACCGGCAGGATGGCGAGGGAAAGCGCCGCCAGCACCGCGTTCCAGTTGGTGACATACTGCCCGATGAAGATTTGCGCGCCGAGCGTTACCGTCTTGGTCTGTTCGGACGGCGCGAGGATCAGCGGGAACCACAGATCGTTCCAGATCGGGATCATGGTGAACACGGCGACCGTCGCCATGGCGGGCCGCACCAGCGGCAGCACGAGCTGGAAGAAGATGCGGTATTCGGACAGCCCGTCGATGCGTCCGGCGTTCTTCAGATCGTCCGAAACCTGCTTCATGAATTCGGACAGGATGAACACCGCCAGCGGCAATCCTTGCGCCGTATAGACAAGGATCAGCGCCGTCAGCGTGTTGACCAGCCCGCTCGCCACCATCAATTGCAGGATTGCCACCGTGCCGAGCCGGATCGGGATCATGATGCCGAGCGCCAGGTACAGGCCCATCAGCGTGTTGCCCCTGAACCGGTATTCCGAGAGCGCGAAGGCTGCCATGGCACCGAACAGCAGCACGAGGAACAGCGACACCACGGTCACGATCAGGCTGTTCTGGAAATAGAGGAAGAAGTCGCCCTGCTTCAGCACGGTCGTGTAGCCGATGGGATCGAATGTTTCCGGCCCCGGCAGCGAAAGCGGCGAACGAAAGATGGCGTTCCTAGACTTGAACGAATTGATGACGATCAGGAACACCGGAAACAGCGCGATCAGCGTGTAGGCGATCAGCACCGCATGGGCGGCGATCGAGCAAACGGGGGAGGATGTTGCCTTGCTCATCTTCGCCTCAGAACTGATAGCGCCTGAGGCGCGTCTGGATGGCGAACAGATAGACGCAGACGCCGGCGAGAATGATGAAGAACATCATCGACGCAATCGTCGCGCCCATGTTGGGATCGCCGAGCTGGAGCTGGAAGCCGAAGAAGGTGCGGTAGAGGAACGTGCCCAGAATATCGGTCGAGTAGTTCGGTCCCGCCATGGCGCCCTGCGCCGAATAGATCAGGTCGAAGGCGTTGAAATTGCCCACGAAGGTCAGGATCGAAATGATGCCGATGGCGGGCAGGATCAGCGGCAGCTTGATCCTCCAGAACTGCGCCATGCCGGTAATGCCGTCCATTTCCGCCGCTTCGATCACCTCGTCGGGGATGGATAACAGCGCGGCGTAGATCAGCATCATCGGAATGCCGACGAACTGCCACACCGAGATCAGGCCGAGCGCCGTCAGCGCGTATTCCTCCTTGCCGAGCCATGGCGTGAACCAGCTCTTGAGGCCGACGAGGCCCATCATCGAGGGCGCGACGCCCCAGAGCGGCGACAGGATCAGCTTCCAGATGAAGCCCACCACGACGAAGGAAAGCACCGTCGGTACAAAGATCGCGGTGCGGTAAAGGGCGGCGAAGCGCAGCTTCGGGTGCGACAGGATCGCCGCCAGCGCTATGCCGATCGGGTTCTGCACCAGCATGTGGATGATGAAGAACCACATATTGTTGCCCAGCGCGTTCCAGAAGCTGGAAGACCAGCGCGGGTCGCCGAAAAGCGTGCGGAAATTCTCCAGTCCGACGAACCGGCTGATGCCGTCAACTGCCCGGAAGAGTGACAATTGCAGCGTGCCGAACAGCGGCAGGATCATCACCGCCGTATAGACCAGCACCGCGGGCGCGAGGAACACCGCAATGTGCCAGCGGAAGGGGCGTCGTGCATATGCGGTTTCGGTCGCCATGGCTGTCGTCGTTACCCTTTTGCGGGCGGCTCTGCCCCTCACTGTCCTGCCGGACATCTCTCCCCGCCTGCGGGGAGAGAGACGCGGTCATTCAAGGTTTCGCCACCCTCTCCCCGTGAACGGGGAAAGGGTGAGGGCCTTGGCCTTACTTTGCCGGCTTATACCAGCTATCCAGACCCTTCTGCAGTTCCTCGGCAGCCTGCTGCGGCGTTTCCGTGCCGTTGATCACATTGGCCGATTTCACCCAGGTTTCGTTCTCCAGGTTCGGCGTGCCGCGCGACAGGATCTGGTAGGTCGAACGAATGGTCGACTTGCACTTGTCGCGCCATGACACGAATTCCTGAGCCAGCGGGTCTTCCATCTTCACCGGCGTCGAGGACAGGCTGAAGAAGCCCGGCAGCGCATTGGCATAGATCGTCGCAAATTCCGGCGAGGCCACCCAGGAGAGGAATTTCTTCGCCGCCTCTGGGTTCGCCGTCTTGGCGTTCATGCCGATACCGATGTCATTGTGGTCGGAGATGTAGCAGGTGTCGCCCGCATTCTTCACCGGCGGCGGGAACGCACCCATTTTGAACTGCGCCTGCGTGTTGAAGCCGGAAATTTCCCACGAACCCGCCGGATAGATGGCGGCGCGGCCAAGCGTGAAAAGGTTCTGGCTGTCGGGGTAGGTCTGCGCCTCGAAGCCGTCGCCGAGATAGGGTTTCCACTTCGCCAGTTCCTCAAAGGGTGCAACCCATTGCGGATCGGTCAGCTTCTGCTCGCCCTTGATGAGAGCCAGGCGGCCTTCCTCGCCTTGCCAGTAATTCGGGCCGATGTTCTGGTAGCCCATGGTGGCGGCTTCCCAGAGGTCCTTGGTGCCCATCGCCATCGGAATGTAGTTTCCGTCGGCCTTGATCTTGTCGAGCGCGGCGAAGAACTCGGCTTCGGTCGTGGGTGGGGCGATGCCAAGCTGGTCGAATGCGTCCTTGTTGTAGATGAAGCCGTGAATCACCGAGGCCATGGGCACGCAGAAGGTGGCCTTGCCGTCGTCGGTGGTCCATGCGGACTTCGCGACATCGGTGAAGTTCTCCATGCCGGGCACGCCGGTCAGATCAGCGAGATGACCCTTGTTGAAAAGTTCGAGCGAAGCGTCGAACGGGCGGCAGGTGATGAGGTCGCCTGCCGAACCGGCATCAAGCTTGGCATTGAGCGCCGCGTTGTATTCCGTGGGCGCGGACGGCGCAAATGTCACTTTGATGCCGGGGTTCGCGGCTTCAAATGCCGGAATGAGCTTCTCCTGCCAGATGGACAGGTCGTCATTGCGCCAGCTCTCTATGGTCAGCGTGGCATCCTGCGCGAATGCGCCGCTGGCCATACCAATAGCACTCGATCCCAACAATAGGGCGATCAGAACTCTGTTTTTCATTTGCATTCTCCCTGTTTGGGCGTTTTCGCCCCGCTATGATTGGAGCCGGTGCTCCCCTCGATCATTGCCAAGGCCGGTCGCAGTCGTTGACCGGCGCTTTTCAGCAGGCGCTCGGCATCCGCCGCATCCCTGGCGCCTGACGCCATGAGGATTGCAGCTTTGACCGAGCCACCGCTTCTCCCGAGAAGCTCGGCCGCAGTTTCCGGCGCACAACCGGCAATCGCGGCGACGATGCGCGCGGCGCGGTCCTTGAGCTTCACATTGTCTGGACGAAGATTGACCATATAGCCGTCGTGCACATGGCCGAGATGAATGGCCATCATGGTCGACATCATGTTGAGCGCGATCTTCTGAGCCGTTCCCGCACCCATGCGCGTCGAGCCGGCGATCACCTCCGCCGGCGTTTCGATCAGGACCGGCACATCGGCGAGGTCGAACAGGGGCGCTCCGGCATTGTTGGCGATGCCGACCGTCGTCGCGCCGCGAACCCCCGCTTCCAGCAGCGCGCCGAGCGCATAGGGCGTGGTGCCGCTTGCCGACACAGCGATCAGGCAGTCGCCCTCACCGATCCGCGCATTTGCCACGTCCGAGCGCGCAAGATCCGCGTCGTCTTCCGCGCCATTGGCCAATTCATGGAAATTGGCCGCGCCGCCCGCCAGCAGGATGACGATGCGGTCACGCGCAAGCCCGAAGGTGCCGGGGAGTTCCAGCCCGTCCGCCAGCGCCATCAGGCCTGAACTGCCCGCCGCCGCGTATGCGATCCTGCCGCCGTCCGCCAAGGCGCGCGCAACCGCCTCGGCAGCCCGGGCGATGGAAGGAATGGCGGCCACAACGGCGCGCGCCGCTTCCGTCTGACCATCGGCCAACACACGCAAAACCGCTTCCGGCGCGCGAAGGTCGAGGCCTTGCGCCTTGCTGTGCTGCGTCTCGGTGCGACGTTCCGCCATTCGCATCCTCCTTCTCCAAAGTAATACCAAAAAAATACCACTTGTCCAGAGGGCGTTAACGATTTGACATTCAATATCCCTTAATTGCGCATTTTCGTTCAAATTTTAGCAGGCCGAAAGTTAACGCTTGGCAATTGGTATTTTATTGGTATCATTGCCGCAGAGGGAGGCCCGTTTGGCTTATGTACTCGGCATAGATGGCGGCGGCACGAGCTGCCGCGCCGCTCTGGCGGCGGCTGACGGTCGCATCATCGGACGCGGCTCCAGCGGATCGGCCAACATTCGCACGGACTTGTCCGGCGCGCGCGCCAGCATCGTCAAGGCGGCGGAACTCGCGCTGGCCGATGCGGGACTGGACGTGGACATCTTCGCACAGACCGCCGCGGTCCTTGGGCTTGCCGGAGCCAATGTGGGTACCTATGCGCAGCAGGTCGAGGCCATCCTACCGTTCAGGACGAGCCGGGTCGTGACAGACGCATTGATCGCCCTTGAGGGCGCAGTCGGCGCGGGCGACGGCGCAATCGCGATCCTCGGCACCGGAACGGCATTCATGTCGCGCAAGGGCGGCGAAGTCAGGGCCATCGGCGGATGGGGGTTCATCATCGGCGATCAGGGCAGCGGCGCGCGCATCGGGCGCGACCTGCTTGAAGAAACGCTTCTGGCGCATGACGGCATCGTAAAGGCCACCGCGCTCACCGAAGCCGTGCTTGCGATCTATCGAAACGACCCCCGTGACGTGGTGGAATTCACCACTTCCGCCAAGCCCGGCGACTTCGGCGGATTTGCTCCAATGGTGTTCGCCCATGCGGCGAAGGGCGATGAGACGGCCTTGCGCATTGTCGAGCGCGCAAGGCAGGCTATCGAGGCCTCGCTGGATGCGCTGGACCCTCGGCCCGGCGCGCCGCTTTGCCTGCTTGGCGGCATGGCGCCGCTCTTTGCGCCGCGCCTTTCCAGCCGCTTCCGCTCCCTGCTTCAGCCGCCGCAATGGGATGCTCTGGGCGGGGCGGTAGCGATGGCGGCGCGGCTGTTCGGGGAAACGGGAGGCGAGGATGTCCGGTGACGCCGCGCTGATCCTCGCACCGCTGAAAGAAGCCGGGCCGGGAGCCCCGCTCTATGTCAGGCTGCGCAAGGCGATCGAGGATGCGGTCCGGCGCGGAGCGCTGGTGCCGGGCGATGCGCTGCCTTCCGAACGTGACATCGCCGCCAGCGCCGACATTTCCCGCGTCACGGTGCGCAAGGCCATTCAGGACCTCGTTCAGCATGGAGTTCTCGTGCAGCGCCACGGCTCCGGCACGTTCGTTGCCCCGCGCATGGAACGGGTCGAGCAATCGCTATCGCGGCTGACCTCCTTCACCGAGGATATGGCGCGGCGCGGCCTCGATGTGCGTTCGGTCTGGCTGGACCGCGGCGTCTACGCACCCTCCCCGGAAGAAATGATGGCGCTCGGCCTTTCCGCCGATGCGATGGTGTCGCGCGTCAGCCGGCTGCGCATCGCGAACGACATGCCGCTTGCCATCGAACGGGCATCCATTTCGGCCGGGTTCCTGCCCGATCCGAATATGATCGGCTCTTCCCTTTACGCCGCACTTGAAGAACAGGGCTGCAAGCCGGTCAGGGCCGTCCAGCGCATTTCGGCTGCGAATCTCGGCGAGGCGGATGCGGAACTGCTGAACGTCGAGCCGGGATCGGCCAGCCTGAACATCGAGCGCATATCTTACCTTCCGAGCGGCAAGGTGGTCGAGTTCACGCGTTCGGTCTATCGCGGTGACGCCTATGATTTCGTGGCCGAACTCCGGCTTGGCTCCGGCGAAGGAGCAGCGGCATGACGCAGACCCATATGCGGCGCGAGGTTCTGGAAATTCCGCACGCCGTGGCGCGCCTCTTGGACAGTTCGGCGGCGGAAATGCAGCGCACGGGCGATGCGTTGCGGGCGCTCGACCCGCATGTTCTGGTCAGCGTGGCGCGCGGCTCCTCGGACCATGCGGCCTCCTTCCTGCAATATGCAATCGAACTGACGGCAGGTGTTCCGGTGGCGTCGCTCGGGCCGTCCATCGGCTCGATCTACGGAGCGCGGCTCAGACTGACGAATGCCGCCTGCCTTGCCATCTCGCAGTCCGGCAAGAGCCCTGACATTGTGGCGATGGCAAAAACGGCCCGCGAAGGCGGTGCACTGACCATCGCTCTCACCAACACGCCGGGGTCGCCGCTGGCGCAGGTTTCGAACCACGCAATCGACATTGCCGCCGGACCGGAACTGTCAGTCGCCGCGACAAAGACATTCGTCAACTCCGCCGTGGCCGGTCTCGCCCTGCTGGCGTACTGGATCAGGGATGACCAACTACTGCGCGCATTGCACGCTCTGCCCCGGCATCTCGAAGACGCCATTGCCTGCGACTGGTCCATGTTCGCCGATGCGGTGGGCGACGAAAATTCGCTGTTCGTGCTGGGGCGCGGGCCATCGCTGGCAATCGCCAACGAGGTCGCGTTGAAATTCAAGGAAACCTGTTCGATCCATGCGGAAGCCTACAGCGCCGCCGAAGTCATGCATGGGCCGCTGGCGCTGGTCGGACCCGGATTTCCGGTCTTGGTGCTGGCGAGCCGCGATAAATCGGAGGAAACCGTCACGCAATCGGCGGACGGGCTGGCCGAACGGCATGCGGCGGTCTTTGCGACATCCGGCAAGGTGAAGGCGGCGGCCCGCCTGCCCTATGCGGCGACGGGCCATTGGCTCACCGATCCGCTGGCACTGGTCGCTTCGTTCTATTCTTTCATCGAAGCCTTTGCCTTGCGCCGTGGGCTGAACCCCGACGAGCCGCGCAATCTGCGCAAGGTCACGGAGACACTATGACCGGGCAAATCGCATATATTGCGCCCCGCATCTTCGACGGGGAACGCTGGCATGAGAATGCCGCGCTGTTGGTGGCCGACGGAACCGTCGCGGCGATCCTGCCGCAGGGCGACCTGCCTGCCGGAACGGAGACCACCAGATTTTCCGATGGATTCCTCGCGCCGGGCTTTGTCGATCTGCAAGTGAACGGCGGCGGAGGCGTGATGCTGAACGACCACCGCAGCGTCGACGGCATCCGCACGATTTGTGCGGCCCATCGGCGCTTCGGCACCACGGCGCTACTGGCCACACTTATCACGGACACGCCGCAGGTCACGGCGGAAGCCGTTGGCGCAGGCATCGAGGCCGCAAGGCTGGGCGTTCCGGGATTTCTGGGGCTGCATCTCGAGGGCCCGCATCTGTCGCAGGCGCGCAAGGGAGCGCACGAGCCAGACCTGATCCGGGAGATGGAAGAGAGCGACCTTGCCAATCTCATTGCGGCGCGCAAGCAATTGCCGGTCCTGCTCACCACCGTCGCGGTGGAATCGGTGACGCCGCAGCAGATTGCGGCACTGGCGGGAGCAGGCGTGAAGGTCAGCATCGGCCATACCGAGGCCACCTTCGCTGCCGCGCAGGCCGCCTTCGAGGCCGGCGCTTCCACGGTGACGCATCTGTTCAACGCAATGAGCCAGATCGGCAACCGCGAACCCGGCCTGGTCGGGGCCGTCCTCGCAATCGGTGGCGTGTCGGCGGGACTGATCGCGGACGGCTACCACGTCCACCCGGAAAGCATCGGCATCGCGCTCAGGGCCAAGCGCGGGCCGGGCAACATCTTCCTCGTGACCGATGCAATGGCGACGCTGGGCACCGACCTCACCGAGTTCACCTTGAACGGTCGCACCATCAAGCGTTCAGGCGGCCGATTGACCTTGCTCGACGGGACTTTGGCAGGGGCTGACCTCGACATGATGTCGGCTGTGCGGTTCATGGTTCGCACGATCGGCGTGGATCTCAGCGAGGCGCTACGCATGGCCTCGCTCTACCCGGCGCGGGTCGCGGGCGTCGCGCAAACACATGGCCAGTTCGGCAATGGCGCGCGCGCCGATTTCGTCCATATCGGTGACAAACTCGACATTCTGGGCGTCTGGATCGCGGGGGAAGCCGCGCCGGAATCCTAGGCCGGAGCGCCCGCGACCGAGGCGCGAACGACCAGATCGACCGGCCAGATTTCGCCGTGCTTTCCTTCCTCAAGGCCGGAAATTCGGGCGGCCAGCCGCTCGGCTATGCGGGCGCCCGCGGTGCGGATGGAAGATCTCGTGGTCGCCAGCGGAACCGAGAAATTCTCAGGCTTCAGCCACGGAAAAACGTCGTCATGGGCAATCAGCGAAAGGTCCTTCGGCATGTCGATTTCGAGATCGCGTGCTGCGCGCACCACCCCCAGCGCCATGATCAGGCTGGAACACAATATGCCGGTGGGTCGCGGCGAGGATTCCAGCAGACCTCTGGCCGCGCGATAGCCGTTCTCCTCCGTCATGGTGAGCGAGCGGATCATCGCCGTTTCGAGCCCGACCCCGCTGGATTCCAGCGCAGTGCGCAAACCCCGCTCGCGGAAGATCGCAAAGGTCTCGGCTGACTGGCCGTTGATGAGGGCGATCCTGCGGTGGCCAAGCTGCACGAGCAGTCGCCCGGCCTGATGAAACGCACCCTCATTGTCGATGTCCGTGAAGGGATAGTCGAAGCCGAGCCCCTCGCTGCGGCCATGGACGATGTAGGGAAGTCCCAATTGTTCCAACAACTTGACCCGCTTGTCGGCAGGTCTGGGCGACGAGACATAGAGCGCATCGACCTGCTTGTTGGCGACCACACGGCGATAGGTCGTTTCTTCGTCCAGCGCATCTGCGGGGCTCAGAACGAGGTCGAGGTCATGCGCCCGCGCATAGTCGCCGAGACCCGACAGGAACTCCACGAAATGGGGGTCGATATCGACCGCATTGCCGGTGGGCAGGATATAGCCGATCATCCCAGCCTTGCCGGTCGCCAGCCGCCGTGCGCTGGGGTTCGGGCGGTAGCCGTGGCGGCGGGCGGCGTCCATGACGCGGCGTCGGGTTTCCTCGTTGACCTCGGGATAGCCGTTCAGCGCACGGCTGACCGTGGTCTGCGAAAGCTCCAGCATCTGCGATAGCTGTTTGAGATTCATTACCAATCCCCAAAGCGCTTTTATTATTGTGTACACCCCCGAACTTTCAAGCGTTTTGATCAAAGCCACTGAAAATACGCCCGCAAAAATCCGATCTTGCAAAAATTCAATCGATTAGACAATTCGCAGACTTGACAGTTGCGCGCATTGATGGCTCAAATGACGAATTGCCAAAGCGCTTTGAGGAGAAGGCGCCGCCGGACCCTGTTCCGGCATTTCGGAATGACCAGGGAGGAAGTGTCATGAAGAAAGAACTCATGCTGGGGGCGGCATTCATGCTGGCCGCCTTCGCCGCACCCGCATCGGCGGAACTGAAATTCGCGCCGGGTGAAGATTCGAAATTCGACTGGGCCAATTACGACGAACTGAAGAAGGTTGACCTCAAAGGAGAGACGCTTTCCATCTTCGGCCCATGGCGGGGCGAGGACGAAGCGCTGATCCGTTCGGTGCTGGAGTATTTCTCGGAAGCCACAGGCGCGACGATCAACTATGCCTCGTCCGAGAACTATGAGCAGCAGATCGTCATAGACACGCAGGCGGGCAGCCCGCCGAACATCGCGATCCTGCCGCAGCCGGGCCTTATCCAGGATTTGGCGTCCAAGGGGCTGCTGATCCCTCTGGACGATGCGACCGCCACTTTCGTCAAGGACAATTACGGCGCGGGCCAGTCATGGGTCGATCTCGGCACCTACAAGGACAAGGACGGAAGCTCTAAATATTTCGCCTTTCCCTACAAGGCCGACCTGAAATCGCTCGTCTGGTATGTGCCGGAAAACTTTGAAGAAAACGGCTATGAGGTTCCCGAGACCTGGGAAGACCTCATGAAGCTGTCCGACCAGATCGTCGCGGATGGCGGCGTGCCGTGGTGCATCGGGCTTGGCTCTGGCGGGGCCACGGGCTGGCCCGCGACGGACTGGGTCGAGGACATCATGCTGCGCACCCAGTCGCCCGACGTCTACGACAAGTGGACCCGCAACGAAATTCCGTTCAACGACCCGGCCGTGGTAAATGCGCTGGATATCTTCTCCAAGATCGCGACCAATCCGAAATATGTCGACGGCGGCGTGGCGGCGGTTGCCGCGACCGACTTCCGCGACAGTCCCGGCGGCCTCTTCACCGTTCCGCCCAAATGCTACCTGCACCGTCAGGCATCTTTTATTTCATCCTTCTTCCCGCAGGGGACAGTGCTCGGTGAAGGCGCGGATTTCTTCTACCTGCCGCCGATGGAGGAGCATGCGGACCTCGGCAAGCCTGTGCTGGGCGGCGGAACGCTGGTCACCATCACCAAGGATTCCAAGGCCGCGCGCGCCTTCATCGAATTCCTGAAGATGCCGCTCGCGCATGAAATCTGGATGGCCCAATCCGGCTTCCTGACGCCACTTAAATCGGCCAAGCCGGAGGCCTATGCCAATGATGCACTGCGTCGCCAGGGTGACATTCTGGTCAACGCCACGACCTTCCGCTTCGACGGCTCGGACCTGATGCCCGGCAAGATCGGCGCGGGCTCCTTCTGGACGGGCATGATCGATCTCGTCGGCGGCAAGTCGCCGGAAGCGGTCGCCACCGATATCCAGAAGAGCTGGGACGCGATCAAGTAGGATCGCGACCCCAAGTTCCTCCCGGGCCTCCAGCCCGAGGTCGTGGACCCTTTCGGGGGTCCACGACCGCCCCCAACGATTGAGGGTACGGTCCGTTACGATCAGACGAGAGGGGACTCACAATGGCTTCGCAGGTTCTTTCGGCAATCATCGTGATCGTGGTCGGCGTCGGTGGATGCCTTGCCTATTTCTGGGGCGCCAACAAGCTTGTCGATCTCGTCTTTCCCTCGCGCGGCGTGAGCGGCGCTGCGGCGGTGGACAATCTGAGGCGGCAGGGCCTGATCCGCCCCTGGCTTTTCATCGGTCCGGCGATCCTTATCCTCTGTGTCTACCTGATCTATCCGGTCATCTCGACGCTCATCTATTCCTTCTACGACAAGGGCGGCGACAATTTCGTCGGCCTCTCCAACTATGCCTGGCTGGCCAGCGATCAGGAGTTTCACAATTCGCTCCTGAACAATCTCATGTGGCTGATCGTGGTGCCCGCCGCATGCACGTTTCTCGGTCTCGTGATCGCGGTGCTGACCGACAAGATCTGGTGGGGCACCATCGCCAAGAGCCTCATCTTCCTGCCGCTTGCGATTTCCTTCGTCGGCGCGTCGGTCATCTGGAAGTTCGTCTATGAATATCGCGGCGACGGACAGGAGCAGATCGGCCTGCTGAATGCCATCGTGCAAGCCTTCGGCGGCCAGCCGCAGGTCTGGATTTCGCTGCCCTTCTGGAACAATTTTTTCCTGATGGTCATCCTGATCTGGATCCAGACCGGCTTTGCGATGGTCATCCTGTCATCCGCCCTAAGGGGCATACCGGAGGAAACCATCGAGGCGGCGGTGATCGACGGCGCAAACCCGTTCCAGATTTTCTGGAAGATCATGATCCCGCAGATCTGGGGAACGATCCTCGTGGTGTGGACGACGATCACCATTCTCGTGCTGAAAGTGTTCGACATCGTGCTGACCATGACCAATGGTCAGTGGAGCAGCCAGGTTCTCGCGAATCTGATGTTCAACTGGATGTTCCGGGGCGGCGGCGATTTCGGGCGCGGCGCGACCATTGCCATCGTCATCATGATCGGCGTGCTGCCCATCATGATCTGGAATATCCGGCAGGCGAACAAAGAGGGAGGACGCTGACATGGCTCAACCCAGCGGCAAGTCGGCCGGCAAATCCTTCTTCGGACGCTTCGGCGTTCACCTCGCCGTGCTGTTTTTCGTCCTGCTCTGGACGCTGCCGACCATCGGCATTCTGGTAACGTCTCTGCGCGACAAGGACCAGATCGTCGGATCGGGCTGGTGGACCTCCTTCGCGTCATCGACGCAGACCAGCGCAACACGACTCGCACCGCCTTCGGCGCAGGTTGAAAAGGACGGCAAATTCGTCATCGAAGGCAATCTCTTCGAAACGCCAGGGACTTCCGCCGTGAGCGCCTTCGGCACGCGTTCGGCGCAACCGACGGAGTTCAAGGCGGGCGACGTGGCCGACCTCAAGGACGGCGTGACCCTGCAGGTGAACGAGGACGGGTCCTATGTCTATTCCTCGCCCGTCGCCTTCGACGGGAACAATGGCCGGCGCGTCTATTTCGCGGCAACCGTTCCGCCGAAATTCACGCATGAAAACTACCGGACCGTGCTGTTTTCGGAAGGCATCGGGCGTTCCTTCCTCAATTCGCTGACCGTCACGATCCCGGCAACGATCATTCCCATCATGATCGCCGCCTTCGCCGCCTATGCGCTGGCATGGATGCGCTTTCCGGGCCGCGCGCTGCTGATTGCGGTCATCATCGGCCTGCTGGTCGTGCCGCTGCAAATGGCGCTTATACCGCTGCTGGAATTGTACAACGGCGTCGGCAATCTGTTCGGCGTGCCGTCGAAAACCTATCTCGGCATCTGGCTCGCGCATACCGGGTTCGGCCTGCCCTTCGCCATCTATCTGCTGCGCAGCTACATGGCCGGGCTGCCGCGCGAACTGATGGAGTCCGCGCGCATCGACGGTGCGAGCGACTTCGAGATTTTCGTCAAGATCGTGCTGCCGCTGTCATTCCCCGTGCTGGCGTCGTTTGCGATCTTCCAGTTCCTGTGGGTCTGGAACGACCTGCTGGTGGCGATGGTGTTCCTCGGTTCCGGCAACGACCAACTGGTGCTGACGGGTCGCCTCAATGCCTTGCTCGGCTCACGCGGCGGCGACTGGGAAATCCTCACGACCTCCGCCTTCATCACCATTATCGTTCCGCTGATCGTGTTCTTCTCGTTGCAGCGTTATTTCGTGCGCGGCCTGCTGGCCGGCTCCGTCAAGGGAGGTTGAGGATGGCCCAGGCAGTCCAGCGCGTGGAAACCGAGCCGCAAGCCGCGCCCGACCGCGACTGGTGGCGCGGCGCGGTGATCTACCAGATCTATCCGCGCAGCTTCCAGGACTCCGACGGCGACGGCATCGGCGACCTTCGCGGCATCATCGAGCGCCTGCCTTATGTGGCCGAACTTGGCGTGGATGCGATCTGGATTTCGCCGATCTTCACCTCTCCGATGAAGGATTTCGGCTACGACATCTCGGACTATCGCGGCATCGATCCGATGTTCGGCACGCTGTCGGATTTCGACGATCTCATCGCCACGGCGCATGGGCTCGGCCTGAAGGTCATGGTGGACGGCGTGATCTCCCACACCTCCGACCAGCATCCATGGTTCAAGGAAAGCCGTTCCTCGCGGGGTAACCCGAAGGCCGACTGGTATGTGTGGGCCGACGCGAAGCCGGACGGCACGCCTCCCAACAACTGGCTGTCGATCTTCGGCGGTTCCGCATGGCAGTGGGACACGCGCCGCATGCAGTATTACCTGCACAATTTTCTTTCCGAGCAGCCCGACCTGAACTTCCACGACCGGGATGTGCAGGACGCGCTTCTGGATGTCGCGCGCTTCTGGCTGGATCGCGGCGTGGACGGTTTCCGCCTCGACACGATCAACTTCTATTTTCACAGCGAGGGCCTTGAGGACAATCCGCCGCTGAGGCCGGAGGATCGCAACGACCAGACGGCGCCCGCCGTCAATCCCTACAATTTCCAGGACCATGTCTACGACAAGAGCCGTCCCGAGAATCTCGGCTTCCTGGAGCGGTTCCGCGCCGTGCTGGACGAGTATCCGGCGGCGGCGTCCGTGGGCGAGGTGGGCGATTCCCAGCGCGGCCTCGAAGTCGTCGCGGCCTATACGTCGGGCAATGAACGTGTCCACATGTGCTACGCATTCGACTTCCTGGCGCCCGAAAAGATCAGCGCCGCCAGGGTGCAGGCCGTGCTGGAGGATTTCGGGCGCGTGGCGCGCGACGGCTGGGCGTGCTGGGCGTTTTCAAACCATGACGTCGTTCGCCATGCCACCCGCTGGGGCGCAGGCGAAAAGGATCGCGAAGGCTATCTCAAGCTGCTTTCGGCGCTCATCATGTCGCTGCGCGGGTCAGTCTGCCTTTACCAGGGCGAGGAGCTTGGCCTGACCGAAGCGGAACTTGCCTTCGAGGATTTGCAGGACCCCTACGGCATCCGCTTCTGGCCGGAATTCAAGGGCCGCGACGGTTGCCGCACGCCCATGGTGTGGGAGCGCACGTCGCAAAATGGCGGATTCTCGGACGGCAGGCCGTGGCTGCCGGTGCCGGCGGAGCATCTGCCGATGGCCGTCAGCCAGCAATTCGGCGACAGGCACTCCGTGCTGGAACACTATCGTCGCTTCATCGCGTTTCGCCGCGCGCATCCGGCATTCGCGAAAGGCGAGATCGAGTTCATCGAGGCGCCGGAGGATGTGGTCGCCTTCCTGCGCAGCTTCGGCAACGAGACCATTCTGTGCGTTTTCAATCTCGGCGCGGAAGGCCGGAACTTTGAAAGCGGACTGAAGGCCGAGCCGCTCGCCGGCCACGGCTTCAATTCCGAGCGCAACGGCGACACGATCAAGCTCAAACCCTACTGCGCCTTTTTCGGGCGGGTCCTGTAGGCTGAAATCCGGGAGGAGAACATGGCGGATCTGAAACTGCGCAACGTCGAGAAAGCCTATGGAAGCCTGAAAATCCTCCATGGCATCAACCTCGACATAACGTCCGGCGAATTCATTGTGTTCGTCGGACCATCGGGGTGTGGGAAGTCGACGCTGCTGCGCTCGATCGCCGGACTTGAAGAGATCACGGGCGGAACGCTCGAAATCGACAACGAGGTCGTCAACGACGTGCCGCCGTCCAAGCGCGGCATCGCGATGGTGTTTCAGTCTTATGCGCTCTATCCGCACATGACGGTCTACGACAACATGGCCTTCGGCATGAAGATCGCACGCGAAGACAAGGCGGAGATCGACCGGCGCGTGCGGCAGGCCGCCGAAATATTGCAGCTTACGAAATATCTGGATCGGCTGCCCAAGGCCATGTCCGGCGGCCAGCGGCAGCGCGTCGCCATCGGTCGGGCCATCGTGCGCAATCCCAAGGTTTTCCTCTTCGACGAACCGCTGTCCAATCTGGACGCCGCGCTCCGCGTCGCGACACGCATCGAGATCGCCAAGCTCAAGGAATCCATGCCGAACGCGACGATGATCTACGTCACCCATGATCAGGTGGAGGCAATGACGCTGGCAGACCGGATCGTTGTGCTGAAGGACGGACGCGTCGAACAGGTCGGCTCGCCCATGCAGCTTTACAAAAGGCCGGGCAATCTGTTCGTCGCCCAGTTTATCGGCTCTCCGGCCATGAATATCTTGCCTGCGCGTGTCCTGAAGGCAGGCGCGGCAACAGAGGTAGCTGTCGATGGCGGCGGCAGCGTTTCCGTGCCGATTGCTACGCCGCAAGGCGCGGCCGGCACGGAAATCAGTTTCGGCGTGCGCCCCGAAGATCTGTTCGTGGCGAAGGGCAAGGATTCGCTTTTCGAGGGGAAGGTCGATTACATAGAGCAACTCGGCGAGGTGCAGCTCGTCTATGTCGATATTGGTCGCGGCGCGGAAAATCCGCTCACGGCCAAGCTGCCCGGAAATGCAAGGATCGAGCGCGGGCAATTCCTGCGGCTCGACGCCGATGCGGGTGATCTGCACATCTTCGACGGAAAGGGATCATCCTTCGTGCCGCACGAGGTGGAGGCAAAGGCGGCGTAGCTGTGCAGGGCTGGCGCGGCGGAACGCCCCGGCCCTCCGCTATGGCTCCGGGCGTTCGTCGTTCAAAAAGCCCATTCCGGGGCTTTTTGTCTGCTACGCGGAACGCCCCGGCCCTACGCTATGGCTCCGGGCGTTCGTCGTTCAAAAAGCCCATTCCGGGGCTTTTTGTCTGCTACGCAGACCACTCCTTACCCCACAAACGCGCGCTCAAGAACGAAGCTGTTCGGGCTGCTGAGCGAGCCTTCCTCGAAGCCGAGCTTTTCGGCCAGCGCCTTCACATCCTGGATCATCTGCATGGAACCGCAGATCATCACGCGATCCGTCGCGGGGTCGAGCGGCGCGATGCCCAGATCGGCGCTGAATTTCCCGTTCTCGATCAACGTGGTGATGCGGCCCATGCGCTCCGATTCCTCGCGCGTCGTGGTCGAATATAGCGTCACCCGCGAGGCAAATTCCCCGATCAGCGGGTCGTCGGCCAGGTTCGCGATCAATTCCTTGCCATAGGTCAGTTCCGCGACCTCGCGGCAGGTGTGCGTCAGGTAGAGCTGTTCGAACCGGTCATAAGTGTCCGGGTCGCGCACGAGGCTGGCGAAAGGCGCAATGCCGGTTCCCGTCGAGATCATGAACAGGCGCTTGCCGGGCGTCAGCGCATCGACCACCAGCGTGCCGGTCGATTTCTGGCGCATCAGCACGGTGTCGCCCGGCTTGATGCGCTGGAGATGCTGGGTCAACGGCCCGTCCGGCACCTTGATCGAAAAGAACTCCAGTTCCTCGTCCCATGCGGGCGAGGCGATGGAATAGGCGCGGAACACCGGCTTTTCGGCATTCGGCAGGCCGATCATCACGAACTCGCCGGAGCGGAACCGGAAGCTCTGCGGACGCGTGATGCGGAACTTGAAAAGCCGATCCGTATAGTGATGCACGGAGACGACCGTCTCGGCATACACATTGGCCGGAATGGGAAAGCTGGGCGCGTCGGACTCGACCGCCGCGATCGAAGCTGCATGCTGCATCGGAAGTCAGGACCTGTTCAAACAGCGGGACCTTGTATCGCGGTTTTATTAGTATACAAACGATTATCCGGTCAAGATTGCGGCCTGAAACCCGGTTCCAAACATCGGCGTGCAGGAAGGTCGTGCGTTTCGGAAACTGTGGATGGCGAAGAAATTTTCCACGGCGGCGGAAATATCGAAGGAAGCTGTCGTGGCCGGCATCGATGTCGGGGGCACTTTCACGGACCTGCTGCTGATCGATGGACGCACCGGCGCAGTCAGCATCGCCAAGACGCCGACCACGGTGGAAAACCAGGCGCATGGCGTGGTCGCCGCGCTGGACCGGACCGGCTTCGACATTTCCGAAATCGACCTCATCGTCCACGGCACGACGACGACCACCAACGCGGTGCTTGAGCGCCGCCTCGCGCGAACCGGCCTGATCACCACGCGCGGGTTTCGCGACGTGCTGGAGCTTGGCCGCCGCACCCGCCCGCAAGCCTATGGCATGACCGGCACCTTCACGCCCGTCATTCCGCGCGACCTGCGCCTCGAGGTCACAGAGCGCGTGGAGGCGTCGGGCCGCGTGCGTGACGCGCTCGATGAAGAGGAACTGCGCGGCGCGATCCGGCACCTGCTCGACGCGGGCTGCGAAGCGTTGGTGATTCATTTCCTGCATTCCTACGCCAATCCGGCGCATGAGCGCCGCGCGGCCGAAATCGCCGCCGGGCTTTGGCCGAACGGCTACATCACCATGGGCCATGCGCTGCTTTCGGAAGCGCGCGAGTTCGAGCGCGGTGTGACGGCTGCCGTCAACGCCTCGGTGCAGCCGATCCTCGAACGCTATGTCGAACGGCTGCGCGCGGTGCTGGCGGAACGCGGTTACGCCCGCGATTTTCTCATCATGAACGGCAATGGCGGCATGATCTCGGCCCGCTTCGTCAGCCGCGAGGCTGCAAAGACTGTAATGTCCGGCCCCGCATCCGGGGTCATCGCCGCCGCCTATACGGCGAAGCGCGCGGGCTATCCGGATATCGTGACCTACGACATGGGCGGCACCTCCACCGATGTGGCGCTGATCCGCGATGCGAGGCCCGCCGTCTCGAACGAGATCGAGATCGAATATGCCATGCCGATCCATGTGCCCATGGTGGCGGTCCACACGGTGGGGGCCGGCGGCGGCTCGATTGCGCGCGTCGATGCATCCGGCCTGATCCAGGTCGGACCGGAAAGCGCTGGCGCTGCGCCCGGCCCTATCTGCTATGGCCGGGGCGGCACGGAGCCGACGATCACCGACGCCAACCTCGTGCTTGGAAGGCTGAGCGCGCGCAAGTTGCTGGCGGTCGATTCGCCGGTCAGCGCCGACGGGGTGACGGCGATCTTCGCCGAGCGGATCGGCAAGGCCACCGGCCTCGGCGGCGTGGCTGCCGCGGGCGCCGTGCTGCGCCTTGCGAATGTAAAGATGGCGGGCGCCATCCGCATGGTGTCGGTGGCGCGCGGCCATGACCCCCGCGATTTCGCGCTGTTTGCCTTCGGCGGCGCGGGACCGCTCCATGCGAGCGCGCTTGCACGGGAACTCGGCCTGCCGAAGGTGATCGTGCCTGCCCGCCCCGGAATTACCAATGCGCTCGGTTGCGTCGTTGCCGATCTCAGGCAGGATTTCGTCAACACGGTCAACCAGCCGGTCGCAGTGCTGGACGAACCCGCCATGCGCGCGATGCTCGCCGCGCAGCGCGCCGAAGGCGGGGCGCTGATCGCCAAGGAAGCGGTGAAGCCCGAGCGCATCGAGGTCGCGCATTCCGCCGACATGCAGTTCGTCGGGCAGACGCATATCCTCAACGTGCCGCTGCCGTCCGGCGAGATCGACCGCGCGATGCTGCAAACGCTGTTTGAGCGCGCCTATTTTGCACGGTTCAAGGTCGAGTTGCCGGAAATCCGCGCCAATCTCGTCAGCCTCAATACATCGGTGACCGGCATTCGCCCGCAGGTCGACCTGTCGCGGCTGATCGATCCGGCCGGGCGCACCGCAACGCCCGAAGGCGCGCTTGTCGAGCACCGCCCCGTCTGGTTCGACGGTGAATGGCTGGACACGCCGGTCTATGACCGTCAGGCGCTGCCGCTCGACGCCGCGATCAGCGGCCCGGCCATCCTTGAGCAACTCGACGCAACGACGGTGCTGGAACCGGGCGACCGCGCTTCCGGGGACAGTAACGGCAACATCATCATCGAGATCGGGGGGAAATCGTCATGAGCCTCGACGCCATTACCCTTTCCGTCATCCAGGCCGCGTTGCAGCAGACATGCGACGAGATGGACCTGACCTTTTCGCGCGCCGCGTTCTCGCCGGTCATTGCCGAGGCCAATGATCGCTCCGACGGCATCTATTCCGCCGAGGACGGCTCGCTGATCGCGCAGGGGTCGGAAGGGCTGCCCGTTTTCGTTGGCGTCATGCAATATTCGACGCGCACGATCATCGGCATGATCCGCGACGGGCGCTGCCTGCCGCCCGAACCCGGCGACATCTACATCGTCAACGACCCGTATCTGGGGGGCACGCACCTGATGGACGTGCGCTTCGCCATGCCGGTCTGGCGCAATGGCCGGACTTTCTGCTGGCTGTCCAATACGGGCCATTGGCCGGACACGGGCGGCTCGGTGCCGGGCGGATTTTCGGCATCGGCCACGGCGGTCGAGCAGGAAGGGCTGCGCCTGCCGCCCGTCAAGCTGTTCAAGAAGGGTGTGCTGGACCCGGAAATCCACGCGATCATCTCGTCCAACATCCGCGTTGCAGAACAGCGCATCGGCGACATTCGCGCGCAGGCCGCCGCACTGCGCGTCGGCGAGGAACGGCTGACCGCGATACTGGACCGCTACGGCGACGATACGGTCGTCGAAGCGATTGCCGAACTGCGCCGCCGTGCCGCAAGCCAGATGCGGGCGCACATATCTGGCATACCCGACGGCACTTATCGCTCGAAAGCGTTCATCGACTCAGACGGCGTGGTCAACAAGCCGCTGACCATCGCGCTGGTGGTCGAGAAGAACGGCGATGCGCTGACATTCGACTTCTCGCAGTCCTCGAAGCCCTGCGCGGGGCCGATGAACAGCGTGCTCGCCACCACGCTTTCCTCCGTTTATCTCGCCATGCGGCACATTTTCCCGGACGTGCCGATCAGCGCGGGCGCCTTCGAGCCCCTGATCGTCAGGACGCCGGAAGGCACCTTTCTCGATGCGCATTACCCGCGCCCCGTTTCCGGCTGCGCCGCGGAAGTTTCGCAGCGCATCGCCGAAGCGGTGTTCGCCGCGCTGGTGCAGGCGATACCCGATCTCGTCACTGCTGCACCTGCCGGCACGAGCGGCAATTTCGCGCTTGGGGGCCACGATCCCGAGCGCAAACGCGACTTCGTCATGTACCAGATTTCCGGCGGTGGCTATGGCGGCAACGCCGCGCATGACGGCCTCAGCAATGGTTGCTCGACCATCGGCATTTCCAAATCGCCACCCGTCGAAATCATGGAACAGGCGTTTCCGGTGCTCTATCGCCGCTACGCGCTGCATGAAGGCTCAGGCGGCGCGGGCACGCATCGCGGCGGCTTTGGCCTTTCCTATGAGGTCGAACTGCTGCGCGGCGAGGCGCGCGCATCCTTCGTGATGGATCATGGCCGTTTCGGCCCGCAAGGCGCGCTCGGTGGTGCGGACGGACAGCCGAACAGGGTCACCGTATTTCGGGGCGGCGAGGCGCACGTGCCGGAGCATCTCTCGAAGGAGCAGGACATTCCGTTGAACGCAGGAGACCGCGTTTGCGTCGATACGCCGGGCGGCGGTGGATATGGCGACCCGCGCCTGCGCGATCCGCAATTGGTCAGCAGAGACATCGCGCTTGGATATTACACTGCCGAACAAGCCCGCGCCCTGTTCGGCAGTGCAGCCCCCGCCGAAACCTAGGGTTACCACCTAGGAATTGCGCGCCAGCGGACGCGGCGGCGAACAGCGGACCTTCACATATTCTTTCGGACGCTGGCCAAGTTGCGCGGTGCGCGCGAGCATGGCCTGCGAGCCGAGCATGCAGGACATGACGCTGGCGGAATCGGGACCAACGATGACATCCAGCGCCGTGTCGGAATTGCAGTCAGGCGGCGATACGGAAACCGAACACACGAGAATGAGTACCTGGAGCATGGTGCACGCCTTTCGCGAACCTCTGCTCCTCCCTGAACATCAGCCTACCCAATTTATGCTGCATTGCAATATCGTGCTTCGCGGTCGCAGCATTGTTCCCGGAAAGCGTGCCCCGGATGCAACATCGCCTCATGCGATCCTGTTCAGCAGACGCAGCAGGGTTTCGGCTTCGCGCGAAGTCAATGGTGAGAGCGTTTCGGCGGTGATCTCCCGGGCCAACGGCGTCAATTCCCGCACCGCCTGCTTGCCTTCCGCCGTCAGCCGGATCGTCAGTCGGCGCTTGTCGCTCTCGTCCTTGTCCACGGAAACGAAACCCCGTGCCTTGAGCCGGTCGATGACGCCTTTGACCGTCGCCGCATCCATCGCCACCATCTGGCCAAGCTGGTTCTGTGACGTGTCACCCATCTCGTAGAGCATGGCCAGCGCCGCGAATTGCGGCGGCGTCAGGTCGGGAATGCGTGAGGCAAAAATGGCGACATGGCGCTGCTGCGCCTTGCGCAGCACAAACCCGACCTGGTCCTGAAGCTGATATGGCGTCGGCTCCTGCTCGACACCGGCCAGCTTGAGAATGTTCTCCGCGGTGCTCAACGCTGTCCGTCCCAGATCTTGATTTCGTGCGCCTGCAATCCTCCCATGCGGCTGTGTACGCGCGGGCCGCGCGCCATCACCAGAATGAAGAGGATTTCGTCCGGTCGAGGCCCATCGGCGATTCCCACTTCCATGGCATCGAAATGGCTGCGCACATAGGCCGCATTGATATGGCCGACAGGAACGTCGATCCGCGCCCCGAACGCCCCGACCTTCTTGGCCGAAGGCACTATGGCCTTGGCCTCGCCCAGCCGTTCGCGCATCGCATAGCCGCCCGGCACGTGCCACAAGGCGCCATGTTCGAGTTCGCCCGCCGTTCCGACGATCGCGCCCTTGCCGTAGCCGTCGATGCCATCCTTGCCGCCGAGCGCTTCGACAAGCCTGTCGGTCAGCAGCAGGCCGAGCGGCTTGAGATCGTCCATCGCGGGCGCAAGCTCCTCGGCATAGCGCCCTGCGAAGGGGTTTTTCACCAGCGCCATCGCCGCCGCCCTGCGGCGGGGAAGGGCTGCGACCGGCCCGCCCTCGTGGAAAATTTCCTCCACCTGCACGGCAATCTTTCGGATCGGAAACTCAGGCATGCTGGAAACTCCCCGGTGTTTTTTCATTATGTGGCGGCATGAGCGCCGCCATATACCCTGTGGTGCGGCTTTCGCCTTCGAGAAACAATGCCGCGCCGACGATCAATCCGCATCCGCGCAATTCCTCGGCCTTTTGCAACCCTGCGTCCAAAGCCTCCGCGACCTCGTGCGGGCCGAGCCGTCCGACGCCGACCGTGACCATCCGACCGCCGAGATCGGAGTCGGGCTGGAGACTGGAGGCTGGCGCGCGGCGGATCGCGGCATGGCCGGGCAGATCAACCGCATTGGCAATGATGGTTGCGGCAGCGTCCGCTTCCGCGCCCGAGCGCGCGAGCACGGTCACGGCATCGGCAATGCCCAGCGAAAAACTGCGCCCGCGCCAGCCGCTCGTTGCCACGCCGCGCACCTCGTCACCCGACCCGACAACGATGCGGTCAGCACGGCCGCTGCCGGTTCCGGCGATTGCCAGCGTCATGTGCTCGCCTTGCGCGAGATGGAGTGAACTGTCGCCGCCATTGTTGGCATAGGCTTTGGAAAGCGCGCGCCCGGCGACCATATGGGAAAGGACTTCATCGGCGACCGACCCCGCAACCGCCGCCATCGGCGTGATGAATGCCGGAAAGAAAGGCTGAACGGCCGACTCCATGCGTTGCGCGGTCGGGCCGGAGAACAGGCGCGGTCCAGCCGCCACGGGCGCGCGCAATTGCGGCAGTTCCGCAACCAGTTCCTCGAGGATTGCCCTGAACCGCGCGACCGCCTGACTGTAGGCGAGGCGTATTTCCGGCTCGTCCCCGAAGGCCTCGGCAATGATGTCGATGGGGCCGTGATTGAGATGCAGCCTGCGCCCGAGCATCGCGGCTTGCGGCGCCTTCATCGTATGGTCCTCGCCAGTCTCGCCACTTCGACCTGCGCCTCCGGCGGCCACGGATTGCCGGGCGACGCTGCCTCCTCGGCGCGCGCGTTCCAATATTCTCCGCCCCGCGCCAGCACATCCTCGACCGTGCGGATTTCCCCGGCATAGCCGCCGAGCGACAGGTAGTCGTCCCGCCTGAGCGTGAACTCTATAGGCGCGACAAGCGCGGGCGTCGGCACATAGCCGAAGGCATTGGCGGGCACGCGCGTAACATCGACCATCAGAGTGATGCCGCCGCCCGGCCACACATAGACCGGCGCACCACCGACCGTCACATAGGTCTGCAAGCCCTGCACGGAGCGCGTCAGGTTCACCGGGTTCTCCACCACGCCCGCGCGCAGCGATCCGCCGGCCCCGCCGACGAACAGCACCGTGCACAGGGCAGGCTCGCAATTCTGCTCGATCAGTTCGACCGATTTCTTCAGCCGCTCGGGAAACGGCTTCGGGACCGGCTTCAGTTCATCGTCCAGTTCGAAATAAGCGAACTGCTCGCCGGTCGTGGACACCATCATCATCGAAAGGCCGGGACGCGCGCCCTTCGTGCTGTTCCACGGTCCGAGAATTTGCAGCGGGTCCTCAATGGCCGTTCCGCCCCAGCCCAGCCCCGGCTCGGCGACCTTGAAATAGCGTCCGGGCGTCGAGCGCCTGCCGACGATCCTGATGCCGGTGTCCGGCCAGCCGATCACCTTTCCCGCCTGATGCTCGGACACGACGCCGGTGATATGGTCATCCACGACGACCACCTCGTCCACCAGCCCGCTCCATTGCTTTGCGAACATGCCGATGGTCGCCGAGCCGCAGCCGACGCGCATGCGCTGCTCGACCTTGCCGTCAATAATCGGCGGTTGGCCCGCCTGCACGACGAGGCTCGCGCCACCCTCGATGGAAAGCTCGACCGGCTCTCGATTGCACAGCGCCAGAAGCGTGTCGCAGGTGACGCGGCCTTCCTGTTTCGAGCCGCCCGTCAGATGGTGCACGCCGCCCAGCGACAGCATCTGCGAGCCATATTCGGCGGTGGTCACATGGCCGACCGCCTCGCCCTGTGCTCGCACGACAGCCGTTTCCGGGCCAAGGTGCCGGTCCGTGTCGATCTTCACCTTGACGCCGCAATAGGAGAAAATCCCCTCCGTGACGACCGTCACCAGATCGACCCCCTCGACCTCCTGGCCGACGATGAAGGGCGCAGGCTTGTAGTCGGGATAGGTTGTGCCCGCGCCCATGGCGGAGACGAAGCGGCGGCGCGTATTCACCAAATTGCCGTCCCATTCGCTGCCCTCGAAGGGGACCAGCCGGTCATGCTCGAGGATGCGCAACGGATCGCAACGCGTGATGCGACCGCCGAAATTGCCGTAGCGGTCACACGCCCCGGTACGTCCTTCCGCGATGTAGCACATGACCGGGCAGGCGTCGCAGCGCAGCTTTTCCGCCACCTTCTTCTCGCCCGGATCATGCGTGTCGAAACGCTCCGAAAGCTCGCTCATCGGCTTGCCTCCCTGATCGCAGCCAGCACGCGCGGCGGCGTGGCCGGAATTTGCGTCACCAGAACCCCGGTCGCGTGCCGGATGGCATTGAGGATCGCGGGGGCGGTGGGAATGAGCACGTGCTCGCCCAGCCCCTTCGCGCCGAACGGCCCTTCCGCATCCGGCACCTCGACCAGTATCGTCTCGATGGGCGGCACGTCGCCGATGGTCGGGATCAGGTAGTCGTGCAGGTTCTCCGTGCGCCCCGGAAGATATTCTTCCATCAGCGCCATGCCGATGCCCTGCGCGATGCCGCCTTCGATCTGCCCTTCGGCCAGCAACGGGTTGATCGCCCGCCCGACATCATGCGCCGCCGTGATCTTCAACAGCCTGACCGTGCCGAGGCGCATGTCCACCTCAAGCTCCACAAGCTGCGCGCCGTAGCCATAGACCGCATAGGGCCGCCCCTGCCCCTTCTCATCCAGCGCGCTGGTCGGCGGGTCATAGGTCTCCTCGGCCACGAACACGTAGCCGGAAGCGTGGCGCGGCAATGCGGCGAGGTCGATGTCGCGCAGCGCCTCGCCCTCGCGGATGGTCAGCCGCCCGCTCTCCAGCACGAGCGAAGCGTCGCCGGACACGTTGGCGAAGCGCAGGATGCTGTCGCGCAGCGCACGCGCCGATTTCTCCGCTGCCTTGCCGGTCACGAAGGTCTGCCGCGACGCGGATGTCTTTCCCGCATCGGGCGTCGTCGCCGTGTCGGCTCCAACCAGGTCGATGGACGACAGCGGCACGCCGAGCGCATCGGCGACGATCTGCGCGACGACGGTGTTGGAACCCTGCCCGATGTCGACCGCGCCCTGATGCAGCACGATGCGGCCTTGCGCCGACACGCCGATGCGGATGGTCGAGGGATTTGGGAGCGAGGTGTTGCCGCAGCCATACCAGCAGGATGCAACACCGACCCCGCGCCACGCCACGCCGTTCGCCCGGTTGGCGACTTCGCAATCGGCCAGCGCGCGGAACCACTGCGCGCGCAGCGCCTCCAGACAAGCACCGATGCCGACGCCGCTTTCCAGCACATGGCCGGTCACGGTCTCATCGCCGTCGCGCAATGCATTGGCGATGCGGAACTCCAGCCGGTCCATCCCGAGCCTTTCGGCAAGCTCGTCATAGAGCGTCTCCTGCATCATCGTCGCCTGCGGCACGCCGAAGCCGCGAAATGCGCCAGAAACGGGTCCGTTGGTGTGGATCGCGACGCTGTTCGCGCGATAGTTCGGCGTCCGGTACGGCCCGGAGGCATGCACCGGCACGCGGTTGGCGACGGTCGGTCCCCAGCTCGAATAGGCTCCCGTGTTGAAGGTGCCTTCGAAGCGCATCGCAACGATACGGCCATTCTCATCCGTGCCGATCTCGGCCTTCATGCTGGCCGGATGCCGCTTGGTCGTGGACATCATCGATTCCTGGCGCGTATAGGCCAGCGCCGCCGCGCGGCCCGTCCTGAGCGCGACCAGCCCGACGAGCGGTTGCACCGATATATCCAGCTTGGAACCGAACCCGCCGCCGGTCGCGGTCGGCACGATCCGCACCCTGTCGACAGGCAGGCCGAGGAGCTTCGCGGTGTCGTCGCGGTCCATATAGGGCGCCTGCGTGCATGCGGTGACGACGAGCGTATCGCCCTCCATGACGGCGAAACCCGCCTCCGGCTCGATATAAGCGTGCTCAACATAGGACGTCTCGATCGTTCCGCTCGCGACATGGGCCGCCTGCCGCATGGCCTCGTCGGGCGCGCCGCGTTCCACATGGCCGCGCACCAGAACATTGTCCGGGCGGTGGTCGTGGAGCGCATCGACGGTGCAATCGGGCGTTAGCGCATGGCCGGTCGGCTCCCATTCGACGGGAAACGCGCTTGCATCGAAATCCGCCAGCGCGGCGCGCTCAAGCGCCACAAGCGCAACGGCTTCACCGCGAAACCGCGTCATCCCTTCCGCCAGCGCCGGCTGGTCGGCAAAGGCCGGAATGACGCCGAAGCGGTTTTCGCCCGGCATGTCAGCAGCGGTGTAGACGCCCGCGATTGCCGGATCGGTCGCCTGAAACGCCGCCAGATCGCCGAAGCGGAACCGCGCCTGATGATGCGGCGAGCGTATGACCACGACCGCCAGCGCGTCGTCCGGAAAGCCGTCCGCTCCGAACTTCTCGCGGCCATCCACCTTCGGCACGCCGTCCAGCCGGATCGGAGATGCGCCGACGGCTGCGTGAACGGCGACAGCCTTGGCCGCCTCCGCCTTGCGGTGCACCGTGTTGCCTCCGGCCACGGCAAGCACGGCGGCGACGATCTTGCGATAGCCGGTGCAGCGGCACAGCACGCCGCCAAGCGCATCGTTGATTTCGGCCTCGCTCGGGTTCGGCTTGACATCCAGAAGCGCGGATGCGGCCAGCAGGAAGCCCGGCGTGCAGATGCCGCACTGCGCCGCGCCATGAGCCAGAAACGACTCCTGCAACGCGGTCAACCGCCCGTTAGCCAGACCTTCGACGGTGCGCACCTCGCAGCCTTGCGCCGACGCCAACGGGACGAGGCACGAACAGACGGCCTCGCCATCCAGCAGCACAGTGCAGGCGCCGCAGTCGCCTGCGTCGCAGCCGACCTTCGTGCCGGTGAGATGAAGCCTGTCGCGCAGGATACCGGACAGACGGGTGAGCGGCGCGGCCTCCACCTCCACCGGCGCGCCATTCACGTCGAACCGGACGGTGCAATCGCTCATGGCGCGTGCTTCCCGCTGCGAGAAAGCGCCGCCTCGAACGCACGCAGCACGATTTCGCGCACCGCTTGCAGCCTGTAGGCCGCGCTTCCACGCACATCGTCGATCGGTGCAAGCTCGGAGAGAGGTGTTTCGGCGATAATCCCGTTCGCCTTGTCGATACTGTGGCCGGCCAACGCGGCCTCCAACCGCTTCAACCTTTGCGCGACTGCGGAACACGCGCCGACCGCAATCGCCACCTCCCGTATGCGTTGACCGTCGGTCACCACGCGGACCGCCGCCATCGCAATCGAGATCACCAGATAGCGTCGGGCGCCAAGTTTGCGGAAGGCCGAGACGCCCCGCGCCGCCTGCTTTGGAATGCGGATCATACTCAGCAGCTCGTCCGGTCGCCGCGCCGTCTTGCGGTTTCCCAGAATGAAATCGCGAAGCGGCACGTGGCGCGATGCATGCGCCGTACGCAGTTCCACGTCTGCGTCCAGTGTCAGCAAAGGCGGCACGCCGTCTGCCGCAGGCGACGCATTGCAGAGATTTCCCGCCACGGTTCCGACGTTCTGGATCTGCACCGAACCGACTTCGCGAGCCGCCTGTTTCAGCGCGTCGAAGGCCGGCGGAAGGTCTTCGCGCTGAATGTCCATCCATGTCGTGCGCGCGCCGATCACGAAATGAGATTGCGTCTGCGAAATGCCGCGCAAATCCGCCAGTCCATTGATGTCGAGCACATTCTCGCGGATCGGGCGATTGCCTTGAGCGGGATAGAAATCGGTCGCGCCAGCGAGCAGACGCCAGTCCGCCTCGCCAAGCAGGCTCAGCGCTTCATCGACCGTGGTGGGTTTCGCGTAACGGATCACGCAATGCCGTTCCCTGGGTCCGACCCGCCTTCAAGCAGCGTCAAAATTCATTCGTATACAAATGATATCCGGAAAGGCGTGCTTGTCAAAGCACGCGCGCATCTTGCGCAGGTTTGGGCAGGCGATATGCTCTGGAAACTTTCTCGACCGGAGCCGCAAATTGTCGTCAAACGCGCTTATCGTCATCGACCTCCAGAACGATTTCTGCCCGGGCGGCGCGCTCGCCGTCGAAGGCGGTCACGACATCGTGCCCTTGGTGAATGGCCTGATCGCCGATTTCGAGCACGTCATCCTGACGCAGGATTGGCATCCCGCAGGCCATTCAAGCTTTGCGTCGAGCCATGAGGGCAATGACGCCTTCGAGACCATCGACATGCCCTACGGACCGCAAACGCTTTGGCCCGATCATTGCGTGCAGGGCACGGACGGCGCGGCATTCCATCCGGGACTGATCTGGGACAAGGCAGAACTCGTGCTGCGCAAGGGCTTTCGCGGCGCGATCGATTCATATTCCGCCTTCTTCGAAAACGACCACAAGACGCCAACGGGATTGGGGGGTTATTTGAGCGAGCGCGGGATTTCGGACCTGACGCTGGTCGGGCTCGCGACGGACTATTGCGTCGCCTATTCTGCCCTCGATGCGGCAAGGCTCGGCTTCCGGGTCGCGGTGCACATGGACGCCTGTCGCGCAATCGATCTTGGCGGCTCGCTGGAGGAAATGACTGGCCGGATGCGCGACGCCGGAGTTGTGCTCAAATAGGGCACCGCACCCCTCATCCGCCTGCCGGCACCTTCTCCCACAGGGGGAGAAGGGAGATATCATCTGCGCCGGCTTCAATCGCCGACGACTCGGGATTTGCGAGACATGACGGTGGTCCCCTTCTCCCCCTGTGGGAGAAGGTGGCGGTAGCCGGATGAGGGGTTGTGCAATCGCCGAAAGCCCGGCGCCGCCCCTCACCCTTACCCTCTCCCCGCGTGCAGGGAGAGGGGCATCAGCGTTGTAGATTATCGCCCTTCTCCCCGTCCTTTACGGGGAGAAGGTGGCGGCAGCCGGATGAGGGGCAGTGCGAGCGCGGCAATGTCTGCCCGACGCAAAACAAAACCCCGCCGGATCGCTCCGGCGGGGTCTGGATTCCCGAAGGATGCGGGGCTTAGCTGCCCTGCTTCTTCAGCGCAGCGCCGAGAATGTCGCCGAGCGAAGCGCCGGAGTCGGTCGAGCCGTACTGCGCGACAGCTTCCTTTTCTTCGGCGATTTCGAGCGCCTTGATAGAGACCTGCAGCTTACGGGTCTTCTTATCGTAGGCGATCACGCGCGCATCGACTTTCTGGCCGACTGAGAAACGCTCCGGGCGCTGCTCGTCGCGATCGCGCGACAGGTCGGAACGCCTGATGAATGTTTCGAGTCCGCTCTCGACAAGGCGAACGTCGAGACCGCCGTCCTTGACGCCGATGACTTCACAGGTGACGACCGCGTTCTTGCGAAGCTCGCCGGAAGCAGCAGCATCGCCTGCGGCGTCACGCTCAAGCTGCTTGATGCCCAGCGAAATGCGCTCCTTCTCGATGTCGACATCGAGAACCTGCGCCCGGACCATCTGGCCCTTCTGGTACTCCTCGATGACCTGCTCGCCCGGACGGCTCCAGTCGAGATCGGAGAGGTGCACCATGCCGTCCACATCGCCTTCGAGGCCGATGAACAGGCCGAATTCGGTCTTGTTCTTGACCTCGCCCTCGACAACGCTGCCGACCGGATGGTTGCGCGCGAACGCTTCCCACGGATTCTCGAGCGTCTGCTTGAGGCCGAGCGAGATGCGGCGCTTGGACGGATCGACCTCCAGCACGACCACATCCACCTGCTGCGAGGTGGAAAGGATCTTGCCGGGATGGACGTTCTTTTTGGTCCACGACATTTCCGAAACGTGGATGAGGCCCTCGATGCCCGGCTCGAGTTCGACGAACGCACCGTAGTCGGTGATGTTCGTGACCGTTCCGGAAATCTTCTTGCCGAGCGGGAACTTGGAGCCGATGTCGCCCCACGGATCCGACTCGAGCTGCTTCATGCCGAGCGAGATGCGATGCGTGTCCTGGTTGATGCGGATGATCTGCACCTTGACCGTCTGGCCGATGTTCAGGATTTCGGTCGGGTGGTTCACGCGACGCCATGCCATGTCGGTGACATGCAGCAGGCCGTCGATGCCGCCGAGGTCCACGAACGCGCCGTAATCGGTGATGTTCTTGACGACGCCTTCGACCACCTGGCCTTCTTCGAGGTTCTGCACGATCTCCGAACGCTGTTCGGCACGGCTTTCCTCAAGCACCGAGCGGCGCGAGACAACGATGTTGCCGCGACGGCGGTCCATCTTGAGGATTTCGAAGGGCTGCGGGTTGTGCATCAGCGGGGTGACATCGCGGATCGGGCGAATGTCGACCTGCGAACGCGGCAGGAAGGCAACGGCGCCGTCGAGATCGACCGTGAAGCCGCCCTTGACCTGGTTGAAGATAACGCCTTCGACGCGCTCGCCCTTGGAGAACTTCTCCTCGAGCTTGACCCAGCTCTCTTCGCGGCGGGCCTTTTCGCGGCTCAGCATCGCTTCGCCAAGCGCGTTTTCGATGCGCTCGACATAGACTTCGACAGTATCGCCCGGCTTGAGCTGGCCGTCCTTGGCCTTGGCTCCGAATTCCTTCAGCGGCACGCGGCCTTCGACCTTGAGGCCGACATCGATGATGGCCATATCCTTTTCGATCGCGGTGATGGTGCCGCGAACGACCTGGCCTTCACCGGAATGGCCATCGGAAAATGATTCTTCGAGAAGCGCGGCGAAATCGTCGCGCGAGGGGTTGGCTTGTGACATTAAAACTCCTGAAAGCCCCTGCCTTGGGGCGGCGCCGTGGTTCGTGTTGCGTTGGCCTGCCGGCGCTCCGGGTTGAATGAACCCTTGCCGCGAATGGCGGCGTTCGGCGCAGTGGAATGCTGGCAGGCTGGTTTATGGACTCATATAAGAGCCAGTGTCCCGTTTGGCCAGCGCAGCATCGACGATGCCGCGCGCCGCTCGGAACGCGGCCTCTATAGACATTTCCGACGTATCGAGCAAGTGCGCATCATGGGCTGGACGCAACGGCGAATCGGTTCGCGCGGAATCGCGTTCGTCGCGTTTCACGATATCGGCCAGGATTTCTTCCAGATTCGCGGTGCCGCCGCGCGATTCGATGTCGCGCAGCCTGCGCGCCGCGCGCACCTCAGGGCTGGCGGTGATGTAGAGCTTCACCTCGGCTTGCGGGCACACGACCGTGCCGATGTCGCGCCCGTCCAGCACAGCGCCGCCCGGTTGAGCTGCGAATGCGCGCTGCTTTTCAACCAGAATACGCCGGACCCCGGGATAGACCGCAACGCGCGAGGCCGCGTCCGCCACCGCGTGCGCCGACAGCGCGCCCTTGTCGAGATTGGCGAGATCGACCTTGCGCGCGGCCTCGACGGCCAATGCAGGGTCGTCCAGCGGCAGGCCGGCGGAAATCATCCGGTGCGCTGCCGCACGATAGGTCAGGCCCGTATCCAGATGCGGCAGGTGATAGTAGTCGGCCAGCCGCCTTGCGAGCGTTCCCTTGCCGGAAGCAGCAGGTCCATCGATGGCGATGAGCAGATTCTGATCCATCCGCGCATCAAGCCGAGACGGTCGAAATGCGCAACAGGAAATATGGCGCTCAGCGGGCCGCGGGCAGGCGACGCCACGAATACATGCCCGCGGGCTTCTCGGCGCGCACCGCTGGCTGGGCGTAGAGGCCGAGACCGTCGATGCGGCCCTCTTCGATCCACCTCAGCAGGACCGGATGAGAGACCTCGAATTCGTCGAAGCCGACCCGCAGCATGTGCGAGAACTGGTCGGGCAGCACCTGCCCCACCGCGCGGACCGCGCCGCCATAGCCATAGCGGCGGCGAAGGATTTCCGCCTTTGAGAAGCTGCGGCCATCGTTGAAGGCGGGAAACTCCAACGCCACCAGCGGCAGCGATTCGAGATGTTCGGCCAGCGCCTCGATCTTGTCGCCGGGCTTGAGCCGCACGCCGATGCGATGATTGGCGCGGCGCCGCGCCTCCGCGTCGAGCGCCAGATAGGCGGCCAGCGGCAGGATCACGTCGCCCGATTCGGCGATCGCGTCGGGCTCGTCGAGGTGCCGCCAATTGTCCTGGCGAAATCCATCCAGCGTCCACAGGCGGACTACGGGCTGCTCGGCGGTTTCACTCATCGGTGGTCATCCATATCTGCCGGTGTCAGTGGCTTGCGCCGTTCAGCGAGTTTTCGAGGCCGGGAAGGTGAATGCCACATTCGACCTTGGCCTGCCCGGCCCAGCGACCGCTGCGCGCATCCTCGCCCGGTTTCACCGGCTGGGTGCAGGGAAAGCAGCCGATCGAAAGATAGCCATAGGCAACCAGCGGATTCTCACGCAGATTGTGGCTGCGCATATAGTCGGCGAGGTCGGACGTGCCCCAGCGCGCGAGCGGATTGATACGGAGGCGCGGCCCGACCGTTTCGAAGGCCGCAAGCCCGGCGCGGGTCGCGGCCTGAAAGCGCTTGCGGCCCGTGAACCATGCCCGGAACGGCTCGACGCCACGCGCCAGCGGCTCCACCTTGCGGATTTCGCAGCAGGCGTCGTTGTCCCGCTGGTGCAACGTGCCGTCCGGGTCCTTGTCGCGCAGCGCCGCCTCTTCCGGCGTCAGGATGCGGATGTCGCGCAGGCCGAGATCGGCGACGAGCGCATCGCGATAGTCCAGCGTTTCGCCGAAATGCTTGCCCGTGTCGAGGAACAGCACCGGCAGGTCGCGGTCGATCCCGGACGCCATGTGCAGCAGCACGGCGGAATCCGCGCCGAAGGACGACACCGCCGCGACGCCCGTCACGCCGAAGCGCTCGACCGAGCGCGCGATGATGTCCTGCGGCGAGGCCGCGCCATAGAGCGCTTCCAGCGCGGCAGCTTCCGCCGCCGCCTGTTCCTCTGCCTCAAGCAGCTCTGGCTTCGCTGCCATAAAGCGCCTCCTTGAACGGAGCCGGGCCGACGCGGCGGTAGGTGTCGAGGAATTTCTCCTCGCGATCCCGCCGCACGGTGAGATAGGTTTCGACGATGGTCTCGATGGCGTCGGTGATTTCCTCCGGCCCGAAGCCGCGCCCGATGATCTCGCCGACCGACGTGTTCTCGTCGCCGGAACCGCCAAGCGTCACCTGGTAGAGTTCCGCGCCCTTCTTCTCGACGCCGAGAATGCCGATATGGCCGACATGGTGATGGCCGCAGGCATTGATGCAGCCCGAAATCTTGAGCTTCAGCTCGCCGATGTCGCGCTGGCGTTCCAGCGAGGCGAAGCGATGGGAAATGTCCTGCGCCACCGAGATGGAGCGTGCGTTGGCCAGCGCGCAATAATCGAGGCCGGGGCAGGCGATGATGTCGGTGATGAGGTTGGAGTTCGCGGTCGCCAGGCCGACCTCCACCAGAAGGTCGTAGACGGCGCGCAGGTCGGCGCGCGCCACATGCGGCAGGATCAGGTTCTGCTCGTGGCTGATGCGGATTTCGTCGAACGCGTAGCGCTCCGCAATGTCGGCCACCGCGTCCATCTGGCCGTCGGATGCATCGCCGGGCGTCTCGCCGATGCCTTTGAGCGAAATCGTCACCGCTGCGTAGTCGGGATGGCGGTGGGTGGTCACGTTCTGGTCCAGCCATTCGCCGAAGCTGCGGGAATCCAGCCTCGCCTGCCTGACGGCTTCGTCGCCTGCGGGACGCGCGGTCAGGTCCGGCGGCGCGAAATAGGCGTCGATCGCCCGGATGTCGGCTTCCGGCAATGCCAGCTCGGTGTCCTTCAAATCGGCCCATTCGGCCTCGACCTGCCGCGCGAATTCCTCGACGCCGGTCTCGTGCACGAGGATCTTGATGCGCGCCTTGTATTTGTTGTCGCGGCGACCATTGAGATTGTACACGCGCAGGATGGCGGTGGTGTAGGAGAGCAGGTCCTGCTCGGGCAGGAAATCGCGAATCTTCTTTGCAACGATAGGGGTGCGGCCCTGCCCGCCGCCCACATAGACCGTGAAGCCGAGTTCGCCCTTGTCGTTGCGCTTCAGGTGCAAGCCGATGTCATGGGTCTGAATCGCCGCGCGGTCGCGCGCCGCCCCGGTCAGCGCGATCTTGAACTTGCGCGGCAGGAAGGAGAACTCCGGATGGACGGAGGACCATTGCCGCAGGATTTCGGCATAGGGGCGCGGGTCCGCCACCTCGTCGGCGGCAGCGCCCGCGAGATGATCGGCGGTCACGTTGCGGATGCAGTTGCCGGACGTCTGAATGCAGTGCATCTCAACGCTGGCGAGGTCGGTGAGGATGGCCGGGACATCCGACAGCGCCGGCCAGTTGAATTGCAGGTTCTGCCGCGTCGTGAAATGCCCGTAGCCCTTGTCATAGGTCCGCGCGATGTGCGCGAGCATGCGCAACTGGCGCGAATTGAGCGTTCCGTAGGGGATCGCGATGCGCAGCATGTATGCGTGAAGCTGGAGATAGACGCCATTCATGAGGCGGAGCGGCCGGAACTGCTCCTCGGTAATCTCGCCGGAGAGCCGCCGCTCGACCTGCTCCGTGAACTCAGCCACCCTGGCCTTCACGAACTCATGGTCGAATTCATCATAACGATACATGATTGACTGCTTCCTTGAGCGCCTTGCCCTGGGTTACGCCGCGCGCGCCTGTTTGCCGTGATCCGTCCGGTTGGTCGGCCCTGCGGCGCGGATGCGCTCGCGCAGCCGCAGCGGCACGGTCCGGCCGTCCACCAGTTGCACATCGATCAGATCGACATCGAGGGCGAAATTCTCCGCGAACGCTGCCCTGCCTATGGCTTCGAGGCGTTCTTCCGCTGCCTTGTCGGCGGCCAGCGCCGCGCCCTCGATCGTCTCCTGCCAGCCGTTTTCATCCGAATACCAGATGGCTTCGCCGTCGATGAGCCTGTTTGCCGTCAGCACCTTCATGCCGCTTCTCCAAGCGCCCGTTCGCGGGCAGGCGTGGAAACCGATGCAAAGGCGGGCACCACGCCCGGCACCACCTCATGCGAAATTCCGGCGGCGCTGAGCGCAGCGATCTCTTCATCGACCTTGCCGAACATCAGAAGATCGCCGAGCTTGAGCCGGACCACGCGCTTGCCTTCGCGCGCGATCTTCACCAGCAGTTCGTTGACTTCCGACTGGCTGGCCGCCTCGCAATTCCTGCCGACGGCAACCCGCTCGGCGTCGCGGCGACCCATGGCCACCAGCGCTTCGGGAACGGCCACGTCGTGCACGATCACATCCGCATCCATCAGATGGCGCTGCGCGCGCATGGTGAGCAGGTCCTCGGCGCCCGGACCCGCGCCGACCAGCGACACATGACCGACGATGCCCTGCCGTCTCAACAGCAGTTCGGTTGCCGCCGCGCGCGCTTCTTCAATATGGCCGATCTCCATTTCGCGCGCCGGCTCGCCGGCAAAAAAGTCCGACCAGAAGCGCCTGCGCGCCGCGCCCTTCGGAACGAACCGTTCGACCGAAGCGCGAAAGGTTTCGGCCAGCGTCGCCAGCGCGCCGAGCGAAGGCGCGAGCATGCGGTCGATGCGCGCCCTGAGCATCTGGGAGAGGACCGGCCCGGTCCCTTCTGTCCCGATGGCCACGCACACCGGAGCGCGATTCACCAGCGCGGGCGTGTAGAAATCGCATAGTTCCGGGCGGTCGACTGCGTTTACCGGGATGCCGAGCCGCCGCGCGTCCTCGCTGACGGCGCGGTCCAGCAACGCATCGCCGCTTGCGGCAAAAACGAGACGCGCAGCCTCCAGATGCCGCGCTTCATAAGGCTCGGCGACATGCTCGGCTCCGTGCTCCGCGATCCATGCGGCGAAGGCCGGCTCAACCTCGACGGAGACGATGCGCAGCCGCGCGGATGACTGGCCGATGAGGCGCGCCTTGGCAAGCGCTTCCTCGCCGCCGCCGACGATCACGACGACTTCGCCCTCGACGCGGATAAAGACCGGGAATGCATTCAGCTTTGGCGTTTTCACAGTCACGGTTCGGACTCCTGAGACGGGTCCGTTTTACCCGCTCCACGCCATGGACATAAGAAATCCACTCGCGCGCCCGAGGGTGGCTGCCAATGTTTTTTCCGGGAAGGGGCGGTTGGGAAGAAAATAATTCTCACGTCTACCGGACAATCCGGGTCGGTGATTTACGCACCCATCCACAGGCCCTCGCGGCGCAGATCGTCCATCGTGCGGCTGATGCCTTCACGCAGGATCGACACCATCTCGTCGATCTGGGACTCGGTGATGATCAACGGCGGCGACATCACGCACATATTGATGAGCGGACGGACGAGCAGGCCGAGTTCGTGGCAATGCGCGTCGATGCGCGCGCCGACCGTCTTGTCCAGCTTGAGGGGGTTCCGGCTCTCGCGATCCGCGACGCATTCGACACAGGCCATGAGCCCGATGCCGCGCACCTCGCCCACCAACGGAAGCTCTTCGAGCGTTCCGAGCTGCTTCTGGAAATGGGGAGCAATCTTGCGCGCATGGGCGAGCAGGCCGCCTTCCAGAAGGTCGAGGTTTTTCAGCGCCACGGCGCATCCGACGGGATGGCTCGTATAGGTCAGCCCGTGTCCGAACATGGCGTCGGGATGGTTGGAGCGGCGCAGATCTTCCATGAGCCGCGCCGACACGACCATTCCGCCGAGCGGAAAATAGCCGGATGTCACGCCCTTGGCGAAGGTGATGATGTCCGGCTCAATGCCGAACACGTCCTGCGAGGCAAAGACATGGCCGAGCCGCCCGAACGCGGTCACGACCTCATCGGAAACGAAGAGGATGTCGTTCGCCCGGCAGATTTCGCGGATGCGTTTCAGATAGTTGCCGGGCGGCACGATGACCCCGCCCGACGCCTGCACCGGTTCGCCGACGAACGCGCCGATGCGGTGGGCGCCGAGACGCTCGACGGTCCCCTCGAACTCCTCCACCAGATGCGTCTCGAACGCCTCGACCGTCATTCCGGCGGGACGGCGGAACGGGTCGGGGGAACCGAGCTTGACGACAAGCTCGTCGGCGCCGTCCATCCAGTCGAGATCGCGCGGCCTGCCGTTGAGTGATGCCGACAGATAGGTCGAGCCATGATAGGCCCCGCCGCGCGACAGGATCAGCTTCTTTTCGCGGCGGCCACGCACATTGTTGTAGAACTGCATGAAGCGCAGCGCGCTTTCCACCGCCGACGAACCGCCCGTCGTAAAGAACACATGGTCGAGATCGCCCGGCGCGTGCGCCGCGATCCGCTCGGCCAGAACCACCGACGGCTCGTTCATCGTATACCACGGCGTGTTGTAGGACAGCGCCATCGCCTGCTCGTACATGGCCTCGGCGAGTTCCTTCCTGCGGTGACCGGCATTCGTGCACCACATGCCCGCCGGGCCGTCGATGAGGCGCTTGCCGTCGCCGTCGGTGATGTAGATGCCCTCGCCTTCACCGATCAGCGTGCGCGCCTCCGCGCCGATGTTCCCCGCCACCGGCCAGGGCTGCACCAGATGGCGCTCCGCCAGTTCGACCACGCCGGCGTCGTCGATTTCTCTCAAGGCCGCCATCGTTCTTCTCCGAATCAGCGCCAAGTCCGCTTTTCACAAGCATTCTTGACAGTCATTTTGAATAAGCGTTCAATCAATATCGCAGAGGTTGATTTCAATTTCAATCTCTGGATACGATCTGGCGGGAGGCGACGCCGTTCTGTCGCATGTGAGGTTGTCCTTTATGAAGTTCGCTGCCGAGCCTGACGCGAAGCCCGGGACGCTCCAGCGATGAGCGCGGCGGAAGGGACGCAGGCCAGTGCGGTGAACCACACCCGGCGATCGACCCTTCTGCAATCCGAGGCGGCGCAGGGCATCGCGCTGATCAGCCCGACCTTTCTCTATGCGCTAGCGATGCTGGCGGTCCCCATACTGATCACCTTCGCCCATAGTTTCTGGACCCAGAACTATATGGAGATCGACCGGACTTTCACGCTCGAGAACTATCGCATCGCGCTGACCGAGCCGATCTATCGCGACCTGCTCTTCCGGTCGCTGTTCGTCTCGCTGACCGTCAGCATCGTGACGGTGCTGCTGGCCTATCCGGTCGCCTATTTCATCTCGTTCCACGGCGGGCGGCACAAGAGCCTCTGGCTGTTCCTCATAACCATTCCGTTCTGGACGAGCTATCTCCTGCGCGTGATGTCGTGGAAGGTGATCCTCGGCTTCAACGGCGTGCTCAATTCCGGCCTGATGGCGCTCGGCATCATCAGCGAGCCCTCGACGGCCTTTCTCTACAACACCAGCGCGGTCATCATCACGCTGACGCATGCCTGGGCGGCGTTTGCCATCCTCCCCATCTTCGTTTCGCTGGAGAAGGTAGACCGGACACTCATCGAGGCGGCCACCGATCTCGGCGACGGCGCGGTGCGCCGCTTTCTGCGTGTGACGCTGCCGCTGTCCATGCCGGGCGTCATTTCCGCGCTGATGATCGTGATGATCCCGACCGTGGGCGACTATGTGACGCCGCGCCTCGTCGGCGGCAAGGACGGCGTGATGATCGCCAACGCCATTCAGGCGCAGTTCGGCAAGGCATCGAACTGGCCGCTCGGCGCGGCCCTTTCCGTGACGTCGATGGTTGTGGTGACGGCGATGGCCGGCGCGACGGTCTTCATCCTGCGATGGGCGGCGAGGCGCGCGCGATGAGCAGCCTGCGCCGATTGCTCTCCAATTGGCTGCCGGCCTATGCCGCGCTCTATGTCGCGTTCCTCTATCTGCCGATCCTGCTGCTGCCGATCTTCTCGGTGAACCAGTCGGCGGTGCCGAAATTCCCGCTCACCGGCTATACGCTGAAATGGTATCAGGGCCTGCCGAACACGCCCGAACTGCTTTCCTCGGCATGGAACAGCCTGATCGTAGGCCTGTCCGCATCCATTGTCAGCACGATCCTGGGGATCTGCGCCGCGCGCGCCATCACCCGGTACCGCTTTCGCGGGCAGCGTGTGGCCAGCAGCCTGATCATGGCGCCGCTGGTGCTGCCGGAAATCATCGTCGCCGTGTCGATGCTGATTGTGCTGCTGCAAATGGGGATCGGCCTGTCCCTGTTCACCGTCGTTCTCGGCCACATATTGATCTGCATTCCCTATTCGGTGACCGTGCTGATTTCCGGGTTCGAGGGCTTCGACCGCAGCCTTGAGGAAGCTTCCGCAGATCTCGGAGAGTCGCCCTGGGGCACATTCCGGCGCGTGACCCTGCCGATGGTCGCGCCCGCCATCATTTCCAGCCTGCTGGTGTCGTTCACCATTTCGCTGGACGAGTTCATTCTCGCCTTTTTCCTCGCCGGCACGGAGCCGACGCTTCCCGTCTATATCTGGGGGCAATTGCGATTTGCGGCCAAGTTGCCGAGCGTGCTGGCGCTCGGCACATTGCTGCTGGTGGCCTCTTTCGTCCTGCTGTCGCTTGCGGAATTCATGCGCCGCCGCGCCGCGCGCCGCGCCCAGAACGAGGGAGGTGTCTATGCCTGAGACGCCGATGATCGAAATCGATCGGGTGACGCGGGCCTATGGCGGGTTCAAGGCGCTGGACAATGCCTCTCTGACAATCCGCAAGGGCGAGTTCTTCTCGCTGCTCGGGCCATCGGGTTGCGGCAAGACCACCCTGCTTCGCATGATCGGCGGATTTGACAATCCGACCTCCGGGACGATCTCGATCGACGGCCAGCCAATGACCGGCATTCCGGCCAACCGGCGGCCAACCAACATGGTGTTTCAGAGCTACGCGATCTTTCCGCATCTCAACGTGGCGCAGAACGTCGCCTATGGGCTCAAGCGGCTGCGGCTGGACCGGGCCGAGGAGAAGCGTCGGGTGGACGAGGCGCTGGGGCAGGTGTCGCTGGGGCATCTTGGAACGCGGGGCGCGACCGAGCTTTCAGGCGGCCAGAGGCAGCGCGTGGCGCTGGCGCGCGCGCTCGTGATGCGACCGAAGGTTCTGCTGCTGGACGAACCGCTCTCGGCGCTCGACAAAAAGCTGCGCGAGCAGATGCAGGTCGAGCTGCGCAAGCTGCAACAGGCGGTCGGCATCACGTTTATTCTCGTTACCCACGACCAATATGAGGCGCTGGCAATGTCGGACCGGATTGCCGTGATGTTCAGCGGCAACATCGCGCAGGTGGCGACGCCCAAGGACATCTACCAGCGGCCCGTCAACCGGCAGGTGGCCGACTTCGTCGGCGGCATGAATTTCGTCGCTGCCCGGATCGTCGGCGAGGACCAGCGCAGCATCACCGTCCAGACCACCGGCTTCGGCCGCGTCACCACGGAAAAGCCCGCGCAATATGCGCCGAAGAGCAAGGACGCCACGCTCGGCATCCGCCCGGAGCGGCTGCGCGTGCTTTGGGACGATGCGACCGACAAGCACGAGATCGCCGGCAAGGTCATCGACCGTCACTATTTCGGCGAGATCACCCATCTGATCGTGCAGGTGCCCGGAATGGAGCAACCGCTCTCGGTGTCGGAAACCAATAATTTCGGGGCCGACGACATTCCTGTCGGCGCGCCCGTCAGGCTTGCCTACGATCCCGACGCGCTGGTGGCGCTGGCGGACTGATTCAAACGGAAATCGTTGCCAGCCGCTCGGCGATCAACCGCGCCAGGCGTTCCGCCGTCTCTTCCTTGGAAAAATCCGGCCAGACGTCGACGCCCTGTTTCGAGACGATCCGCACCCGGTTGCGGTCGCCGCCCATCACGCCGCCCGCATGGCTTACATCGTTGGCGACGATGAAGTCCGCGCCCTTCTTCTTCAGCTTCGCCTGCGCGTTGCGGTCGAGGTCCGTGGTTTCCGCCGCGAAGCCGACGACGAGATAGGGCCGCTGCCTGTGATGGCCGATACCGGCCAGTATGTCGGGGTTCTCGACCATGTGCAGCGCCGGAGGTCCTTCGCCCGCGACCTTCTTGATCTTCTGCCCGGCCTCGCTTTCCGTACGCCAATCGGCGACCGCGGCGACGAAAATCGCCGCGTCGGCGGGAAGCAGGTCCTCGACCGTCGCCTGCATCTCGCGCGCCGTTTCGACGTGAAGCGTTGTCACGCCTTTCGGATCGGGGATGGTGACCGGCCCCGACACGAGGCGGACATCGGCGCCGAGTTTCGCCAGCGCTGCGGCAAGCGCGTGGCCCTGCTTGCCAGACGAGCGGTTGGCGATGTAGCGCACCGGGTCGATCGGCTCATGCGTCGGGCCGGACGTCATGATGATCTTGCGTCCTGCGAGCGGGCCGGGCTGCGGCGCAAGCAGTTTCTCGACGGCTGCGACGATCTCCAGCGGCTCGGACATGCGGCCTTCGCCCGCCTCGCCGCTTTCAGCCATCTCGCCGCGGGCGGGTCCGACGAAATGGACGCCGTCGCGCGCGAGCGTGTCGCGGTTGCGGCGGGTGGCCGGGTGGCTCCACATTTTCGGGTTCATTGCGGGTGCAAACAGAACCGGCCTGTCGGTTGCAAGCAGGACGGCGGACGCAAGGTCGTTGGCGTGGCCGTTGGCAAGCCTCGCGATCAGGTCTGCAGTAGCGGGCGCGACCACGATCAGATCGCACTCGCGCGCAAGACGGATATGGCCGACATCCTGCTCATCCTGACGGTCGAACAGGTCGGTGAAGACATGGTCGGCTGAGAGCGCGCCGACCGACAGCGCCGTGATGAATTCTTGGGCGGCGGCGGTCATGACACAGCGTACCGACGCGCCGCGCTCGCGCAGGCGGCGGATCAGGTCCAGCGATTTGTAGGCGGCGATGCCGCCGCCGATCATCAGGAGTATGCGCTTCCTATCGAGGGTCATGCGCTTGCTGCCGGTTTTCCGTCGTCATCCTATCAGCTTACGATCCACGCAAGGTAAACGGCAACGCCCGCGATCACCCAGAGCGCGATGCGGCCGCTGCGCGTATAGCGCGCCTCCGCGCGACCGATGGCTCGCGCTGTCTCCTTGTCGAAGCGCAGGCCGTGCTCGGCCATGGCGTCGATCTCGCGCGTCAGTCGTTCCGTGCGGGCGGCGAGGTCGGGCGCCTGCCGCGCCAGTGATACCAGCGCGCCCACGCCTTCGCGCGCGTCCTCCATGATGCCGCGCGGTCCCAGATTCTTCCTGATCCAGTCGCCGACGACCGGCTCGGATGTCTTCCACATGTTGAAATGAGGATCGAGCGTGCGCGCCACGCCTTCCACCACGACCATGGTCTTCTGGAGCATCAGCAGTTCGGGCCGCGTCTCCATGTCGAACAGTTCGGTGACTTCGAAAAGCAGTGTCAGCAGGCGCGCCATCGAGATCGTCTCGGCGGACTGCCCATGGATCGGCTCGCCGATGGCGCGGATGGCCTGCGCGAACGCATCGACGCTGTGGATGCGCGGTACATAGCCGGCTTCATAGTGCACTTCCGCCGTGCGCCGGTAGTCGCGCGTGATGAAGCCGTAGAGGATTTCGGCAAGGAAGCGCCGCTCCTTCTTGCCGAGCCGCCCGGTTATGCCGAGGTCCACCGCGACGATGGTTCCGTCGGCTTCCACGAACAGATTGCCCGGATGCATGTCGGCATGAAAGAAACCGTCGCGCAGCGTATGGCGGAGGAAAGACTGCACCAGATTGGCCGCCAGCTTCTCCAGATCATGGCCGGCGGCGCGCAGCCCTTCGATGTCGTTCAGCTTGATGCCGTCGACCCACTCCATCGTCAGCACGTCGCGGCCCGTGCGCTCCCAGTCCACGCCCGGAACGCGGAAACCAGGGTCCTCCGCTGTGTTCTGCGCCAGTTCGGACAAGGCGGCGGCTTCAAGCCGCAAATCCATCTCGACCCGTGTCGTCTGGGCGAGCGTGCGCGTCACTTCGACGGGGCGCAGGCGGCGCGATGCGGGAATGAAGCGCTCCTGCAGCCGTGCGGCAAGGAAGTAGCTTTCGAGGTCGCGATGAAAAAGCCTGCGCACGCCGGGACGTATGACCTTCACAGCCACCGGCAGGGACTGCCCGTCGCGATCAATCTTCGCCGGGTGCACCTGCGCGATGGATGCTGCGGCGACCGGCTCGCCGAATTCGGAATAGAGGTCGCCCACAGGCCGACCGAGCGATGCCTCGATCGTCGCGACCGCTGCGGCTGTCGGAAAGGTCGCCATGCGGTCCTGAAGCTTTGACAGGTCGCGCGCGATGTCGGAACCCACGACGTCAGGACGAGTAGCGAGAAACTGGCCAAGCTTCACATAGGACGGCCCGAGCCGTGCAACCGCATCGGCCAGCCGTTCGCCCCGGTCGCGGCCACGCACGCGCCAGCGCGTCAACAGTTTCGAAAGGCGCCATCCCGCCCTGGGCAGGCCGCTCAACTCATCGCCCGGCAGGGCGGCGATCACGCCCTCGCGGGCCATGATCCAGCCGGCGCGGGCAAGCCGCAAGGCAGCACCGATACTGCTCATCGCACCTGCCTCGTCAAAGCTTCCAGCCGGAATGCAGGGCAGCGATGCCGCCTGAGAAGTTGCGGAACGAGACCCGCTCAAAACCGGCGCGCTCGATCATCGCCGCGAAATTGCGCTGATCGGGGAACTTGCGGATCGATTCGACCAGATAGGCATAGGATTCCCGGTCGCCTGTCACCAGCCTGCCGATCTCGGGAATGGCCCTGAACGACCACGCCTCATAGACCTTGTCCAGCAGAGGCGTCTCGACCTCGGAAAATTCGAGGCAGAGGAAGCGGCCACCCGGCTTGAGCACGCGAAAAGCTTCGCCGAGCGCCCGGTCGATATCGGGAACGTTCCGTATCCCGAAGGCAATCGTGTAGGCATCGAAGCTGTCATCGGCAAAGGGCAGTTCCTCCGCGCTGGCCTCGACGAAATCGACATTCCCGGCAAAGCCGGCCTTTTGCGCGCGGGCGCGGCCGACTTCGAGCATCGAGCCGTTAATGTCCAGGATCGTGGCATGGGCCTGCCGCCGCGACGCCTCGACGATGCGGAACGCAATGTCGCCGGTGCCGCCCGCAACGTCGAGCATGCGCCAGTCCTCGCGCGGGCGCGGATTGAGCCACGCCACCATCGCGTCTTTCCACAGGCGATGCATTCCGCCCGACATGAGGTCGTTCATCAGGTCGTAGCGTTTGGCGACGCGATGAAACACCTCGTTGACCAGCGGCTGCTTCTCCCCGGGCGCGACGCTGCGGAACCCGAAGGAGGTCTGCATTCCGCCGTCTGCTGTCGTTCTTTGCTCAGACATGTTTTCCAATCGCCAGTTCGCGCGGGACAATAGCCGATCACGGCAAACCACACCATTGCCTAAGACGCGGTGAACGGACGCGGCCACAAAGCTGTGGCCATGTCCCGGAAGCCCTTTCGCAACGGCCACTTAGCGCTAGTATGGGTGGGTTTCCCGGTGGAGAGTTCCATGAAAAACGTAACGGTCGTCGATCACCCGCTGGTGCAGCACAAGCTCAGCATCATGCGCAACAAGGAGACCTCGACGGCAAGCTTCCGGCGCCTGCTGCGGGAGATTTCGCTGCTGCTCGGTTATGAGGTGACGCGCAATCTCGAACTGACCACCACGCGGATCGAGACGCCGCTCGAAACGATGGACGCCCCGACGCTCGAGGGAAAGAAGCTGGTCTTCGCGTCCGTGCTCCGCGCGGGCAACGGCCTTCTGGAAGGGCTGCTCGACCTCGTTCCGGCAGCGCGCGTCGCGCATATCGGCCTTTACCGCGACCATGAAACCCTCGAAGCCGTGGAATATTTCTTCAAGGCGCCAAGCGACCTCGCCGACCGGCTCATCATTGTGGTCGACCCCATGCTGGCGACTGCGAACTCGGCGATTGCGGCAATCGACAAGCTCAAGGAGCGAGGCGCGACTCAGATCAGGTTCCTCTGCCTTCTCGCCGCGCCGGAGGGAATCGAGCGCTTCACCACGGCGCACCCGGATGTTCCCGTGTTCACCGCCTCCATCGACCGCCAGCTGAACGAGAAGGGTTATATCCTGCCCGGCCTCGGCGATGCGGGCGACAGGATGTACGGCACAAAATAGTGCCGGCGCGCTTTGCGTCCCGCCAACGCGTAAAGGAATGGTAACCGCCGATCCCAAAATGCGCCCTGCCGCCTTAGCCTCTTCGCCACGAGTCCGTGGTAAGCAGGATAGGGTTTGGAGGGCTGCATGCTGCGCCTGGCACTCGCATTTGCAGGGTTGGTTCTGGTTTTCTCGTGGTTTTCGGCGGGGCAGGAAAACGGCGCGCTGCTGCATGAGTTCGCCCGTTGGGCGACCGGACCATCGACGGACGAAGCGACCGTATCTCCTGTGACGGTCAGCGAGCCGCATCGCGAGATCGCGCAGCCTTTGGGCCGCAAGGTTATCATACCGGCTGACGGAAAGGGCCAGTTCGAAGGGCAGTTCCGCGTCAACGGTCGCAATGTCAAAGCCCTTGTCGACACGGGGGCGACGCTGGTCGCGATCAATGTCAGCACCGCGCTGCGGGCAGGCATAAGGTTCAAACCTTCCGATTTCCGACACGAGGTGCAAACGGCGAACGGGCGGACGCTTGCGGCGGCGACCGTGATCGATGCGCTTGAGATCGGACGCATACACGTCAAGGACGTGGAAGCGCTGGTGTTGCAGGACAATGCGCTGCACACAACCCTTGTCGGCATGAGTTTCCTGCGGCGGCTGGATCGTTTCCAGGTCGAGGATCACACCTTGCTGCTCGTTCAGTAGCGAGGCCCGATCCTGCGCTGCACCGGTCGTGCCGGTGTCGGCTTCGCCTCTCCAATCATGTAAGCGTTGCGAACCGCCTGCGCGGCGCGTTCGTATTGGGTCTGCGTGCGCGCGTGGATCATGGCCAGAGTGTCTCCTGCATGCACCTCCGCGCCGACCGGCAGGATTTCGCTCAGGCCCACCGCATGATCCACATCGTCCTGCGGACGCGTGCGCCCACCCCCCAGATCGACCACGGCGAGCCCGATGTCGCGGGTGGCGACTTCGCGCACGAAACCGTCATGTTCCGCCGTCACGGCGCGCGTCAGCGGCGCGGTCGGAAGATGCTTTCCCATGTTCTCGACGAAATCGGCGGGACCTCCGAGCAGGGCGACCATGCGCCCGAAGGATTCGGCGGCGCGCCCACTGTCGAGCGCATCCCGCGCCAGCCGCATGGCCTGCTGATTGGTGGATGCAATGCCGCTTGAAAGCAGCATTTCGGAGGCGAGCGCCAGTGTGACGGCGAGAAGGCGCTGGTCGCGACGGCGACCGGTCAGGAAATCCACGGCATTCGCGACCTCCACCGCGTTGCCCGCCGCTGTCGCCAACGGCTCGTTCATGTTGGTAATCAGCGCCGATGTCCTGAGGCCCGCGCCGTTCGCGACCTCGACCAGGCTGGTGGCGAGCGCGGTGGCATCGCGGGACCGCGCCATGAACGCGCCATTGCCGACCTTCACATCCAGGACGAGCGATTGCAGGCCGGCGGCCAGCTTCTTGGAAAGGATGGAGGCAGTGATAAGCGGGATCGACTCGACCGTCGCCGTCACGTCGCGAATGGCGTAGAATCGCTTGTCGGCTGGCGCGAGATCGGCAGTCTGGCCGATGATCGCGCAGCCTGCCTCGACAACGGTCTTGCGAAACAGCGCATTCGACGGCTGGCTGACATAGCCGGGAATCGAATCCATCTTGTCCAGCGTACCGCCCGTATGCCCCAGGCCGCGCCCCGAGATCATCGGGACATAGGCCCCGCAACTGGCAACGATGGGCGCGAGCATCAGCGAAACATTGTCACCCACGCCGCCGGTCGAGTGCTTGTCCGTGACCGGGCCGGGCAAATCCGACCAATCCAGCACCGCGCCCGAATCGCGCATGGCGAGCGTCAGCGCAACGGCTTCGTCCCGGTTCATTCCGTTGAAGAACACCGCCATTGCAAGGGCCGCAACCTGCCCCTCGCTCACAGCGCCTGTTGTCATGCCCTCGACGAACCGGCCTATCTCGTCCGGCAGGAGAACCTTGCCGTCGCGCTTCCTGCGTATGATTTCCTGCGGCAGCATCGGCATTTATTTCAGGATATCGCCACGGAAACCGTAGGGCAGCATTTCGCCCATGGTGACGGTTTCGACAATGCCGGTTTCGTCGCAAAGGTGCAGCTTCGTGTCGGGTGTCGCAAATTCGGCAAGGCGCTGGCGGCATCCGCCACATGGAGTCACACGCGCCATGCGCTCGGCCACGACGGCTATTTCCGTAATCTTGCCTCCGCCGCCCATGATGTAATGGCCGAGCGCGGTGGTTTCGGCGCACCATCCTTCAGGGTATGACGCAACCTCGATATTGCATCCGGAATAGACCCTTCCATCGGCGGTACGCAGCGCAGCGCCAACCGGAAATTTCGAGTAGGGAACATAGGCTTTCGCCATGGCGTCGTTCGCAGCATCGAACAGGTCGTGGCTCATTCAGCGCTCCTTCACATAGGGAATGCCGCCGGCCCGCGGCGGAATGGCCTTGCCGATGAAGCCAGCCAGTAGAATGACTGTCAGGATGTAGGGCAGCGCCTGCATCAACTGCACCGGCACGCGCACGCCCATTATGGGCGTGCCTTGCAGGCGGATCGAAAGCGCATCGAGAAAGCCGAACAGCAGGCACGCGAACATGGCGTTGACCGGCTTCCACTTGGCAAAGATCAGCGCCGCCAGCGCGATGAAGCCCTTTCCGGCGGTCATGTCTTTCACGAAGCCGGCATTCTGGACCATGGATAGATAGCAGCCCGCAATGCCGGTCAGGATGCCCGTGCAGATCACCGCGCGATAGCGCAGCCACGCAACCGAGACACCCGCGGTATCCACCGCGGCGGGGTTTTCGCCAACCGCCCGCAACCGCAAACCGAACCTTGTGCGGTACAGCACCCACCATGTGAACGGCACCATCAGAAAGGCGAAATAGGTGAGCAGCGAATGGCCGGACAGAAGCTCGGAGTAGATTTGCCCGACAATCGGAACGTCGCGCAACGCCGCCGCGCCCGGCAGTTCGATAGCCTCGAAGCGCTGGGCCGATCCAAGTGCGGGCGTGCGTCCGCCCTGCTGGAACCAGGCCTGCCCCAGTATGATGGTCGATCCCGCCGCGATGAAATTGATTGCGACGCCGGAGACGATCTGGTTGCCGCGATGGGTGATCGACGCAAAGCCATGCACCAGCGCGAATCCGACTGACACGAGAATGCCGCACAACAGCCCAAGCCATGCCGAGCCGGACACGGCAGCCCCTGCCGCGCCCGCGAAGGCTCCGGCCAGCATCTTGCCCTCAAGGCCGATGTCGAAAACGCCCGCCCGCTCCGAATAGAGTCCGGCGAGGCAGGCCAGCAGCAACGGCACGCTGAGCCGGATGGTCGAATCGAGGACAAGAACGAGGGTGTTGAGAAGATCCATCTCACACGCCCTCCTTCTTGGCCGGTGCAAGCCCCACCGTTTTCGGGCTGAGGCTGGCGAACAGCGTCTGGATCGACGGCCTGAACATGTGTTCGAGCGCGCCCGCGAACAGGATCACCAACCCCTGGATGATGACGATCATGTCGCGCGAGATGTTCGGCATCTCGAAGGCCAATTCCGCGCCGCCCTGATAGAGCGCGCCGAAAAGGATCGCAGCCGGAATGATGCCCGCCGGATGCGACCGGCCCATCAGCGCCACCGCTATGCCGACGAATCCCGCCTGCGACACGAAATCCAGCGAGACGTTATGCTGGTCGCCCATGGTCGGATTGATCGCCATCATCCCCGCCAGCGCGCCGGAAATGAGCATCGTGATGATGATGATACGCGACTGGGAAATGCCCGCATAGCGCGCCGCCTTGGAGCTGAAGCCCAGCGTTCTGATTTCATAGCCGAGGCGTGTTCGCCAGATCACCAGCCAGACCAGCCACGCCATGACCAGCGCGACGATAAAGGAAAGGTTGAGCGGGGCGGAGCGGATTTTCGCGCCGAAGAGTTCGAGAATCCAGTTCAGCTTCGGCAGTTGCGCGCCGGCCTCGAAGGGGCGGGTCTGGGGCGCCATCGAACCGAGCGGCTTGATCACGTCGACCAGCATGTAGACCATCAGGCTGCTGGCGATGTAGTTGAACATGATCGTGGTGATGACGATGTGGGAATCGCGCTTCGCCTGTAGATAGGCGGGTATGAGCGCCCAGAGCGCGCCAAATCCGGCGGCGGCGAGGAGCGCGATCGGAAAGGTCACATACCACGGACAGATCGTGTCCAGCGACAGCGCAACGATGGCGACGCCGAGACCGGCGACATAGGCCTGTCCCTCGCCGCCAATGTTGAACAGACCGGCGTGGAACGCGACCGCGACCGCAAGGCCCGTGAAGATGAAATTCGTCGCGTAGTAGAGCGTGTAGGCGATGTTCTGGCCGCGCCCGAACGCGCCTTCAACGAGGATCACCGCCGCGCGGAACGGGTTCTCGCCGACCAGCATCACGACCAGACCGGCGACGACGAAGGCGACCAGAAGGTTGATCAGCGGGATCAGGCCGTAATCCGCCCAGCGCGGCAATCTTGCGAAGGGGGCGCTCATTGCGCGGCCTCCTTCTGTTCGACACCGGCCATCAGCAGGCCGAGTTCCCCCTCGGTCGCGTCCGGCCCCCGTTCGCCGACGATGCGCCCGGCAAACATCACAAGGATGCGGTCGGACAGCGAGCGGATTTCATCGAGTTCGACCGAGACGAGCAGAACGGCCTTTCCGGCGTCGCGCATCGCGATCAGCCGCTTGTGGATGAATTCGATCGCGCCGACATCGACGCCACGAGTGGGCTGGCCGACGATCAGTACGCCGGGGTCCTGCTCGATCTCGCGCGCCAGCACGATCTTCTGCTGGTTGCCGCCCGAGAAATTCGCGGTCTTCAGATGCGGATTTGCGGGGCGTATGTCGTAGGCCGCGATCTTCGCCCTGGCGTCTTCCTCGATCACGACCAGATTGAGAAACGGCCCGTTCAGATATTGCGGCTTGTCGTGATAGCCGAGGATGGTGTTCTCGCTTTCCTCGAAGGCAAGCACCAGTCCGACATGGTGCCGGTCCTCCGGCACATGGGCCAGTCCACGGTCGCGCAGTTCGCCCGGATCGGCGGTGCCGGTCACGTCTATCGGTTTGCCGTCGAGCTTCACGGTGCCGGACAGGGCGCGGCGCGTGCCGGCGATAGCCTCGATCAGTTCCGACTGCCCATTGCCCGCGACGCCCGCAATCCCGACGATCTCGCCCGCCCTGATGTCGAAGGAGACATTGTCGACCATGGTGACCTTGCGGGAATCCTGCACGGTGAGATTGCGCACGGACAGCTTGACCGCCCCAGGATTCGCCTCGCCCTTTTGCACGCGGAGCAGGACGCGGCGGCCCACCATCAGCTCGGCCAGTTCCTCGACCGTTGTTTTCTTCGTCACGCGCGTGGCGACCATCGTTCCCTGCCGCATGACCGAGACATTGTCGGTGATCGCCATGATCTCGCGCAGCTTGTGCGTGATGAGGATGACGGTTTTCCCCTGCTCCTTCAGTTGCCCGAGGATTCGGAACAGATGGTCGGCCTCGGCAGGCGTCAGCACGCCCGTCGGCTCGTCTAGAATGAGGATATCCGCGCCGCGATAGAGCGCCTTGAGGATTTCGACACGCTGCTGAAGGCCGACCGGCAGTTCCTCGATCAGCGCATCGGGGTCGACCTCAAGCCCGTATTCGCGTTCGAGGCGGGCGAGTTCCGAGCGCGCCTTGGAAATCGAACTGCCGAGCAGCGCCTCGCCCTCCGCGCCGAGGATGATGTTTTCCAGAACGGTGAAATTCTCGACCAGCATGAAGTGCTGGTGGACCATGCCTATGCCCGCTGCGATGGCGTCGTTGGGTGACTTGATGTTGACGCGCGCGCCATTGACGCGGATTTCTCCGCTGTCCGCCTGGTAGAAGCCGTAGAGAATGGACATCAGGGTGGATTTTCCCGCGCCATTCTCACCGATGATGCCGTGAATCGTGCCCTTGGGCACTTCCAGATTGATGTCGCGATTGGCGTGAACAGGACCGAAGCTCTTGTTTATGTCGCTGAGCGCGATGGCGAGTTCGGCCATATGCGGACCCCTGGGTGCTTCCTGCCTTCATAGTTTCGACATTTCCTTATGGACTTGTCAATTTCCGGTCGGGATGGCCAGGTCAAAACGCACAATCGATTATGCGGTTGTTCACGCGAGGGAAGGAAAAGGATGCGGGACGAAAGCCGTCTGGTGGTTCTGGAAGTGCGCGCGGCGGAGCAGGAGCGCACGATCGAGGAACTCTCCGCCCAGATCGCCGAACAATGGAAAGTGATCGAGCGCTTGCAGAAGAAGCTCGACGCGCTAACCGAACGCTTTCTCACGCTGGAGGAACAGGCAGCACCCGGCCATGAGATCACCAAGCCGCCGCACTGGTAGAGCGCTGCAATGAAAAAGGCCGCCGGAGTGCGGCGGCCCTTTCGCAGTCAGTGGATTCCCATGCTCAATAGGGGCACTGATTGTCCGTCATGTAGTCGTGCACCTTGACGGTGCCGGCGATGATGTCGGCCTTGGCCTTGTCCACCGCCGCGATCATTTCCGGCGTGACGAGCGGCTTGTTGTTGTCGTCCATGGCGACGCCGACGCCGTCTTCCTTCAAGCCCAGAACATTGATGCCCGGCTTGAACGCGCCGTCCTTGGCTGTGGTGAACGCGTCATAGACGGCTACATCCACGCGCTTGACCATCGAGGTCAGGATCTTGCCGGGCAGGAGTCCGTTCTGGTTCGAATCGACACCGACGCCGAGCTTGCCCGCATCAGCGGCTGCCTGGAGCACGCCCACGCCTGTGCCGCCAGCCGCCGCGTAGATCACGTCGGCGCCCTGGTCGATCTGCGACTTGGCGATTTCGCCGCCCTTGGTCGGGTCGTTCCATGCGGCCGGCGTGTCGCCGGTCATGTTCTGGATGACGTCCGTCGCGCCGGCAGCCTTCGCGCCGCCAACATATCCGCACCCGAATTTGCGGATCAGCGGGATGTCCATCCCGCCGACGAAGCCGACCTTCTTGGAACCGGAGGCCATGCCCGCCATGATCCCGGCGAGATAGGAGCCTTCCTCTTCCTTGAACACCACTGAACGGACGTTCGGCTTGTCGACGACCATGTCTATGATCGCGAACTTGGTTTCGGGAAATTCATCGGCGATTTTCGCGAGAGCATCAGACCAGGAAAAGCCGACCATCACCACGGGATTGCGCCCGTCTTCGGCAAAGCGGCGCAGTGCCTGCTCGCGCTGCGAAGCGTTCGAAACCTCGAACTCCACATAGGAGATGCCGCTTTCCGACTTGAACTTTTCCGCGCCGTTATAGGCAGCCTCGTTGAATGATTTGTCGAACTTGCCGCCCAGATCGAAGAGCAGCGCAGGCTGAATGTCCTCCGCGAAGGCCGAGGTGGCCATCGCGGTTGCGGCCAGAAGACCCAATACAAAACGTTTCATGTGATCCACACCCTGTCGGTTGTTTTTTTGCCGGGCGCACAAGGGCACCCTCGCGATCGCGGGCCGTATTCCAGCTTCCGCTTAGCTGCACCTTACACAGCGCCCGGCAAAATTCACGCGGTATTTTTCACCCGTGGAAGGGCCTGCGACCAAGCGCCGTCGGAAGGACCTCAGGAGGCGACCTTCTCGCCGATCGCACAGGAAACGCCCGTTCCCTTCAGCCCGCAGTATCCGTAGGGGTTCTTCGCCAGATATTGCTGGTGCTCGGCTTCCGCGAAATAGAACTCGGGCGCAGGCGCGATCTCGGTCGTGATCCGGCCCATTCCCGCCTCATGCAATGAGGCTTCATAGGCGTCCCGCGAGGCGACCGCTTCACGATGCTGCTCCTCGCCAAACGTGTAGATCGCCGAGCGGTATGTGGTGCCGACATCGTTGCCCTGCCGCATGCCCTGTGTCGGATCGTGAGCCTCCCAGAAGATCTTCAGCAGTGTCTCGTACGAGACGATGGACGGATCGAATACGACCAGCACGACCTCGGCGTGACCCGTCATCCCCGTGCAGGTTTCCTGATAGGTGGGGTTGGGCGTCGATCCGCCCGCATAGCCGACGGCTGTGACCCACACACCTTCGGTCTGCCAGAACAGGCGTTCAGCGCCCCAGAAACAACCGAGGCCGAACAGCGCCATCTGCAAGCCTTCGGGATAGGGGCCTTTCAGCGGTCGCTTCGATACGAAGTGCTTTGCCGACGTCGGGATCGGCTGCGGCCTGCCGGGCAGCGCTTCGCCGGGCTTCGGCATCTGGATTTTCCTGTTCAGCATGTCGCTCAGAAAGAACATGGTTTCTTCCTCTTTGTGCATCCGAAACGTCATTCGTTCGGAAGGCTCGCTTTGTTACTTTCAGGCCCAGTCGTTGCGCAGATGTTCCGGCTTGTGCCCGAAGGCATAGAGCAGGAAAGCGATCACCGCCAGAACGAGGAAGCCGGGCAGCTTGAGCAGGGCGGCGAATGCCGGATCCCAGAGCCAGGGCGCATGGGTTTCGAGGAACAGGCGCAATGATTCCAGGGTAGCGGGAAAGGCCGCGCTCCAGCTTTCGCCAAGCGGCGTCATGGTCAGGGACGAGTTGGCGACAGTGCGCGTAGCATCGAGCACGGCCATCACGACCGCACCGGCCAGCGTGAAAATTGCAAGGAGGCGAAAGAAAAACCTGATCATCGTCCCGTTCCGCTGCGGGATAGATAGGCATTCATGCAGCGAGCATCAATCGGAATGTTTTCATCTCTTCCGCGCAATCGATGCGCAGAGGCTTGGCATTCACATCCGGATAGACTAGATGACCCGCGCGCCGCCTCTTTCGGCGGCGCATACGGACAGGTGGCCGAGTGGTTGAAGGCGCACGCCTGGAACGCGTGTATAGGGGCAACTCTATCGAGGGTTCGAATCCCTCTCTGTCCGCCATAAATTGCCAGACGATGCCCCATCGACACCCCCGCTTGCCTCCTACAGCCTAAATCGCGTTTTCCATGTCGGTCTGCGCGAAATTCTCGCCTACGAACAGCAAGCGGCATCCGTGCTCCCTGGCTACTTCGTAGGAGAAGCAATCGCCGAAATTCAAGGCTGCGGGGTGGACCCCCTTCCCCCACCGGGCATATGCCTGCGCGATCCGTCGCGCGGCGGCGGGCGTTACGCTCACAATCTCCATTCCAAGACCCTCGATCAATAGAGCCATCTCCTCGCCGACATTTCCACGGTCCGCGACAATCAGCGCCTCCGCCGCGGTGCCTGCCGAAATGATTATGTCATCTTCTGCTTCGAGCGCCGCGACACAGGCGTCCGCTTCGGGCTCATTCAAAACGATGGCCATCAGCGCAGAGGTATCGACGGCAATCATTCCGGGAGACCATTATTGTCGTAGAGAAAATCCTGACTGCGAGCAGCCGAAGGCCCGTCAACTGCCTTTTGCGCGGCCGATGCCCGGACAGCGTTGAGCAAATCTCTTCGAGATCGCCGATCAACCACCGTTTTGATTGGAACAAGCCGGACAGCGGCGTGACCATAGCGCGTCAAGATCACTTCATCCCCGGCCATGGCGCGCCTGACGAGTTCTGTCAATTGACCCTTGGCTTCCGTTACTGAAATCTGCATCTCTTGCTCCTGATATAGACCACTAAATGGTCCAAGATCAGGAGAAAGATAGACTATTGAATGGACCATATCAACAGTACGCCCGCGTGCTCTTCCCTTCTGCCTCAAAGACTGACTTCGACATCTCGCCGCAGCCCATCACATTGGTTTGACCTCTGCCGGCATGGAGCGCTAAGGCGTAGATGAAAGGTCCCGGTTTCGTCGTCCGCTGTCCGCCAGCCTTCACATTTGCAAGGTACAGGATCCGCAGATCGTTTCTGGCAATATGGGGTGCGGATGAACATTCTCGTCTTCAATGCAGGAAGTTCGAGCCTGAAGTTCGGCGTCTTCCATGTTGCCGATGAGGCGGTCGAAACGCTCAAGGGGTCCTTCGACCGCTTCCGGGACGGACAGTGCGACTATCGGTTCCGCTCCGGCGCGACGGATGACAAGGGCGTCACGGACTGCGCGGACATAGACGCAGCGCTCAAGCGCGTACCGGAAGTTTTGACGCGCTTCGGGATCATGCGGATCGACGCCATCGGCCACCGCGTGGCGCATGGCGGCAGCGAATTTGCCGGTCCCGCCCTGCTCGACGACCAGACAATTGCCCGCATCGACAGGCTGACGCCGCTTGCGCCGCTCCACAACCCTGCGAGCCTGCAGGCCATTCGCCTGACCCGCGCACTGTGGCCGGACCTGCCGCAGATCGCCGTTTTCGACACGTCGTTCCACCTCACCAACCCGCCCTTCGCGACGACCTATGCCGTGCCGCGCGATTGGCGCGATGCAGGCCTGCGCCGTTTCGGATTTCATGGAACGTCGCACAAATATGTCGCGCTGCGGGCCGCGCGCGAAATCGGCAAACCGCTTGACGACCTTCAGGTGGTCAGCGTGCATCTCGGCAACGGGGCGAGCGTCTGCGCGGTCAATCGCGGGAAGAGCATGGACAGCTCGATGGGCATGACGCCGCTCGAAGGGCTGGTCATGGGAACGCGATCGGGCGACGTGGACCCCGGCGCGTTCGGCTTCCTGTCCCGGCAGTTCGGGTTTTCGGTCCAGCAGATCGAGGACGCGCTCTACAATGACAGCGGCCTGAAGGGGCTGACCGGCTCATCGGACATGCGCGACATCGAGGCGAGCGCGGCCAACGGGCATCCGGATGCGCAACTGGCCATCGAAATCTATGCCTATCGCGCCCGCAAATATATCGGCGCCTATGCGGCGGCGATGGGCGGGCTGGATGCTGTAGTGTTTACCGGCGGTATCGGCGAAAACTCGCCCTCCATGCGTCGGCGCATCTGCGACGGGCTGAGCTTCATGGGCCTGTCGCTGGACTTTGAGCGCAACCAGGCGGTCGACCTCGCGAACTATGCCGCACCGCAGATACAGGCCTATGGCTCGCGCGTCCGGGTGCTGGTGACGGAGACAGCGGAGCAATTGATGATTGCGCGCGAAACCGCCGCTGCCGTCCGACGTCCGCAGCCGATCGACATTCACATTCCTGTCGCCGTTTCGGCCCGCCACGTGCATCTGTCCCGCGACTCCGTCGATGCGCTGTTCGGGGCAGGCTACGAATTGAAGCCGGTCGCTCCGCTGCGGCAGCCCGGCCACTGGGTTGCCGATGAACGGGTCACGCTGGAAGGTCCCAAGGGGCATCTGGAGCATGTCGCCATTCTCGGTCCGCTGCGGCCACGCACGCAGGTGGAAATCTCACGTACGGACAGCTTCGCGCTTGGCATCGACGTGCCTGTGCGCGAAAGCGGCAAGCTCGACGGCACGCCCTCGATCACGATTTCCGGTCCGCGCGGAAGCGTGTTGACCGACGGGCTGATCGTGGCCGCGCGGCATATTCACACCAACCCGCAGGATGCCGAGCGGCTCGGGCTGGAGGATGGTGAGCTTGTCGACGTGCGGGTCGGCGACGAACATCGCGGCCTGACCTTCAAGGGTACGCTGGTCCGGGTCGGCGGCAATTCGGTGACCGAAATGCACATCGACACGGACGAGGCGAACGCAGCAGGCATAAGCAAGGCTGCCGATGGCGAAGTGCTTCCAGGGCATCCCGCCACCATCCATCCGCGCAAGGCGGTCTAAAGCGAAGGCGTCCAGCACCAGTTGCGAATTTCGGGCATGTCCTCGCCGTGCTCGCGCACATAGTGGTAGTGCTCGTCGAGCTTGGCATTCAGATGCGCTGCAAGCGCCTCGCCCGCCTCACCCGTTCCGGGGACATATTTCAACACCGCCAGCGCCAGATGGTAGCGGTCAAGCTCGTTGAGCACGACCATGTCGAATGGCGTCGTGGTCGTGCCCTCCTCCTGGAATCCATGGACGTGCAGATTGTGATGGTTGGTCCGCTTATAGGTCAGCCGGTGAATGAGATAGGGATATCCGTGATAGGCGAAGACCACCGGTCGGTCGCGCGTGAACAGGCTGTCGAATGCCTCGTCCGTGAAGCCATGCGGATGCGACTGGTGCGACATCAGCGTCATGAGGTCGACGACGTTCACGACGCGGATGCACAGGTCCGGCAGCGCGGCGCGCAACAGTTCGACCGCCGCCAGCGTTTCCAGCGTCGGAATGTCGCCGCAGCAGGCCATGACGACATCCGGTTCGGCGGCGGCGTCGCCGTGGCATGCCCACTCCCAGATGCTGGCGCCCGCCTTGCAATGCGACTCCGCCTGCTCCACCGTCAGCCATTGCGGTGCGGGCTGCTTGCCGGCAGTGATGACGTTGATGCGGTTCCACGTGCGCATGCAGTGGTCCGTCACCCACAGCAGCGTGTTTGCATCAGGCGGGAAATAGAGCCGCACCGTCTCCGCCTTCTTGTTGGCGACGAAATCCGCGAAGCCAGGGTCCTGATGGCTGAAGCCGTTGTGGTCCTGCCGCCAGACATGCGACGTCAGCAGGTAGTTCAGCGAGGCAATGGGCGCACGCCAGGGCAGGTCCTCGCAGCTTTTCAGCCATTTCGCATGCTGGTTCACCATCGAATCGACGATGTGGATGAACGCCTCGTAGCATGAGAACAGGCCGTGCCGCCCGGTCAGAAGATAGCCTTCGAGCCAGCCCTGGCACAGATGTTCCGATAGCACCTCCATCACGCGCCCTTCATGGGCGAGATGGACATCATAAGGCTCGATCCTCTCCATCCAGACCCGCTCAGTGACATCGAACACCGCGTCGAGCCGGTTGGATGCCGTCTCGTCCGGTCCCATCAGCCGGAAGTTTCGGCTTTCCGCGTTCATGCTGATGACGTCGCGAAGATAGACGCCCATGGCGCGCGTGGCTTCGGCAACGACCCTGCCCGGCACATCCACGGCGACGCCAAAGCTTTTCCAGTCGGGCAGGTTGAGGTCGCGCTTGAGCAGACCGCCATTGGCGTGCGGCAGCGCCCCCATGCGCTTCTTGCCCTCCGGAGCCAGCGCGGCAAGCTCCGGCCTCAGCCGCCCCTGTTTGTCGAACAGTTCCTCCGCACGGTAGCTGAGCAGCCAGTCCTCGAGGATTTTCCTGTGCGCCGAATCACCGCGCGCATTGGACACCGGCACCTGATGCGACCGCCAGAAACCTTCGACCTTGAGGCCGTCGACCACCTTCGGGCCGGTCCAGCCCTTGGGGCTGCGCAGCACGATCATCGGCCAGACCGGGCGTTCGCCGTTCCACTCAGCGTTGCGCGCCCGCGCCTGTATGTCACGGATGCGCGCAAAGGCGGTTTCGAGCGTTGCGGCCATGGCGCGGTGCATGGGCTCGGGTTCATGGCCCTCAACGAAGAACGGCTCATAGCCGTAGCCGCTGAACAGGTGGCGCAATTCGTCGTCGCTCATGCGCGCGAGCACGGTCGGGTTGGCGATCTTGTAGCCGTTGAGGTGCAGGATCGGGAGGACCGCACCATCTGCTGCCGGATTGAGGAATTTGTTCGAATGCCATGCTGCCGCGAGCGGGCCTGTTTCGGCTTCGCCGTCGCCGACCACGCAGGCGACGAGCAGGTCGGGATTGTCGAATGCGGCGCCGAAGGCATGGACGAGCGCATAGCCCAGTTCGCCGCCCTCATGGATGGAACCCGGCGTCTCGGGCGCAACATGGCTCGGCACGCCGCCGGGGAAGGAGAACTGCTTGAACAGCTTCTTCATGCCCTCTTCGTCGGGCGTGATCTGCGGATAGGTCTCGCTGTAACTGCCTTCCAGCCAGGTGTTGGCGACCATTGCCGGGCCGCCATGACCGGGGCCGCAAATATAGAGAACGTCCGCGTCGTGCCTCTTTATCAGACGGTTCAGATGCACATAGATGAAGTTCAGGCCGGGCGTCGTGCCCCAATGGCCAAGCAGGCGCGGCTTCACATGCTCGGCGCGCAAGGGCTCGCGCAGGAGCGGATTGTCCATCAGATAGATCTGGCCGACCGAAACATAGTTCGCGGCACGCCAATAGCGGTCGAGAAGATCGAGTTCGGCAGATGTCAGGTCGTTCATGGGAGGGCGGTTCCGTTGAAGTCTGTTCCGTTAGCAATAGACGCTATCGGTTTTATGACCGCAACCGAATGTTTCGCCCTTACACGCCCGACATCGACAATGATTTCAGTCCGCGCAGAATCTGCTCCTGCGTCATCTGGGTGTCGCGCCCGTCCTTGCGGATGATGTCGTAGGTGCTGTGCAGCGCGATCAGGGCCACGGTGGCGATCGCCAGCAATGACCATACGTCCTGCGGCTGCCTGTTGAGCGCGCTGAGCACCACGGCGGTTCCGACGAAATAGGTGACGAACAGACCCCAGCTTACGCTGAAGAAGAGCGCCCATTTGACCATGGACGCGTTGCCGAATGCGCCCGCCGCCCAGACCAGCCCATACAATCCCGCTATGCCGACCAGTGACCCGCCGATATAACAGACCCAATAGGTAAAGGGGAGCGATCGCTCACCCCACAATATCGAGAAAACCTGTCCCATTGCCTCACCTCGCCCCACATGATGAAGCGCCACGGCGAATTCAGTTGCAAGCACTGACGCGAGCCTTGCCTAATGAACATTTAAGCCGGAGGCCGTGATTTTGAACGATTGCCGAAGAACCATCCGGCAAGCGTGGCAAGCCATTGCCATTCGTTCGCATTGACCTGGATCAAGGCCGGATTGCCTCGACCCACTATGTTGGAAATAACAGACTGAAGGAGCAGACCATGTCGAATACGCCTCACACGCTGGGCGAAGAATTTCCGGGCCAACTGGATGCCATTCACGCGCTGAAAGGAAGCAATCCCGAATTTGCGCGCATCCTTGAGCGCTATGACGAGGTGAACGACAAGATTCATCGCGCCGAGACGCGGATCGACCCGGTCAGCGAGGACATCGAACACCTCTTGCGCAAGCAGAGGCTGGCGTTGAAAGATGAGATCGTGGCCGCACTCGCGGGCAAATGAGATCCAACAGCTCAGGGTCATGACCTGACGGAGCGAATTAAATGTACACCAATATTCTGATTTCGACTGACGGGTCCGAAGTGGCCCAGCGTGGCGTCGATCACGGCCTGTCCCTTGCCAAGGCATTGGGCGCGAAAGTGGTCATCATCAGCGTAACCGAGCCCATCCCTTTCCCCGCAGGCGCGGCAGGTGCGGGCTGGGTGCCGACCGCAACCGATATTGCCGGCTATGAACAGGCGCAGAAGGAACAAGCGGACGAATTGCTGGGCAAGGTCCGCGAAGCCGCGCAGAAACTGGGCGTGGAAACCAAGCTCATACACGCACCCGATGCCTGGCCCGCCGAAGCCATCGTGCAGAGCGCCAAGGCCGAGGGTTGCAACCTGATCGTGATGGCCTCGCATGGCCGTCGCGGTCTCGGCAGGCTCATTCTCGGCAGCCAGACGGCGGAAGTTCTCGCCAGCAGCCCCATCCCGGTTCTCGTCGTCAAATAGGCCCACGCCTGCGCCGGACCATTGACGTCGGCGCGCCGCTTTGCCAAGCCTCCGCGGATCATGCACAGTCGCGTTTTTCGCGAGGGAGGTCTTGGCAATGCCCGAAAGCAAGGTTGCGATCATCACTGCCGGCGGCAGCGGCATGGGCGCGTCTGCCGCCCGCAGGCTGGCGGCAGACGGCTACCGTGTCGCCATCCTGTCGTCGTCCGGTCGGGGCGAGACGCTCGCCGCAGAGCTTGGCGGCATCGGCGTCACCGGATCCAACCAGTCGAATGACGACCTCAAGAAGCTTGTGGACGCGGCCATGGCGCAATGGGGCCGCGTCGATGCGCTGGTCAACAGCGCGGGCCACGGGCCGCGCGCGCCCCTGCTCGAACTGACCGACGAACAATGGCACGCCGGGTTTGACATCTATTTCATGAATGTCGTCAGGGCGGTGCGAGCGGTTGCACCACTCATGGTTGCGCAAAAGAGCGGAGCCATCGTCAATATATCGACGGCGTGGGTCAGCGAACCCTCGCTGATGTTCCCCACTTCAGCCGTCGCACGCGCCGGGCTGGCGGCCTACACCAAGCTGTTTGCGGATCAGTATGCGGCCAGCAATGTGCGCATGAACAATGTGCTGCCCGGCTGGATCGACAGTCTGCCTCAAACCGAGGAGCGCCGGGAAACTGTGCCGATGCAGAGATACGGTACGGCTGAGGAGATCGCCGCAACCGTTGCCTTCCTGCTGTCCGAGGGCGCAGGCTATATCACCGGACAGAGCTTGCGGGTCGATGGCGGCCTGATGCGTTCTGTGTGACATCGGTCAGTACGCACTTCAACCAGAAGGCGAGTTAGGCTATCGTCCGTCCACCCGGCGCAGGAAATCCGGGATTGAGGGACGGAATTTATGACTAGACGCATTTTACTTCCGGGAATGCTGCTGTTCGGCATGACGGCGATGCTGCACGGCAATGCTTCCGCGGCGGATCTGACGATAGCGATGCCGAACTGGGCGTCTGGCCAGGCGAGCGCGAATATATTGAAGGTTGGCATCAAGCAGGAGCTTGGCCTTGATGCCGATGTCGTCGAGATGGGCACGCTGATTGCCTTTGCCGGACTGGACTCGGGAAGCGTGGATGTTCACCCGGAAGTCTGGCTGCCGAACCTCGACAATCTCGTGGAGCGGTATGTGAAAGAGGCGCACACGGTTGCGCTGAGCCCGGTTTCGGTGCCGGCCTGGCAGGGCATCTGCGCCAATCGCGCAGCGTCCGACAAGGTCGGCATCAAGGACATTTCCGACCTGTCGGACGTAAAGAAGACGGCAGCGCTCGACACCAATGGCGACGGCAAGGGCGAGTTGTGGATCGGGGCTGAGACCTGGTCGTCGACGGCCATCGAGCGGGTGCGCGCCAACAGCTACGGCTATGCCAAGACGCTCGACCTTCTGGAGATGCCCGAAGATGTGGGCATGGCGGCGGTCGATGCGGCGGAGGCGGTGGATCGCCCGATCGTGTTTGCCTGCTATGCGCCCAATGCGGTGTTCAAGCTGCATGACATCGTGCGGCTCACCGAACCGGCCTATGATGCGTCGAAATGGAAGATCGTGCTGCCTTCGGAGGACCCGGCCTGGCTTTCGAAGTCGAACGCGCCGGTCGGCTGGGACGCGGCCAGCTACCGCATTGCCTATGCAAGCTCGCTCAAGGAGCGGCATCCCGACGTTGTGCGCTTTCTGGAGCATGTCGATTTCACGCCCGATGAAGCGATCGACATGAGCTATGCGCTGCAGGTGGAGCGACGGGCGCCGCTCGACTATGCGCAGCAATGGGTGAAGGAACATGGCGAACGTGTGAAGGGGTGGGCAAAGCAATGAGTGCGACCATGACGGACCGCCGCAAGCTGCTGACAGCGGGCGCATTGCTTCTTGGCGCATCGCTTTGCGCGGTGCTTCCCGTGCTGGCGGCCGAGACGCAGGTCTATGACCCCAAGACGCGCAAATGGACCGACTACAACAAGACCGAAGCCTACAAATACTGGCGCAAGAACAAGCAGGTGCCGCCGGCCTTCCAGCGGCAGGTGGTTCGCTTCCGCACCGCCGAGAAGCCCGGCACCATCATCATCGACGGCAACCAGCATTTTCTCTATCTGGTGCAGCCCGACCAGACGGCGATCCGCTACGGGATCGGTGTCGGGCGCGACGGCTTCGGCTGGGCGGGCATCGTGCGGGTCGGGCGCGTCGCGGAATGGCCGACATGGACGCCGCCCGCCGAGATGGTGGCGCGCGATCCGAAAGCCGCGAAATGGGCGAACGGACAGCCCGGCGGCCCCGACAACCCGCTCGGCGCGCGGGCGCTCTATCTCTACGAGGGCGACCAGGACACGATCTACCGCATCCATGGCACGCCGGAGCCATGGACGATGGGGCTCAACGTGTCGTCGGGCTGCATCCGCATGGTCAATGACGACATTATCGATCTGCACAGCCGCATCCAGGTGGGGGCCAAGGTGATCGTGCTGATGCAGGGGGCGGCCCTTTACAAGGGCGTGTGATGGGCAAGGCTCGGAGAGGGAACACAGCCATGCATGAGAGAAGCAAGCAGCCAGGCAACCGGACGGGCAAGGCGGCTTTTACCGGCCTTGTGGCGTTGACGCTCAGCGCCTGCCAGTCGACGTCGCCGACCCAGGACCAGATGTCGCGCACCACGCTGGAGACGGCGCCAGCCGACCTGCAACTGATGTGCGCCAATGCGGCAGCCGCGCAGTCCGGGACGGAAAGCTCGAAGGTGCTGCCGGTCTCCTCGCGCAAGATCGACGCCAACAACTTCATCGTCGACCTCAACGCCAACGGAAAGCCAATGAGCTGCACCGTCGACGCAACCGGAACAAACGTATCCGTCACACCAGCCTGATTTCGTCAAGGCACGAAGCGGGCACGTTATTTCGGGGCGCGCCTACTTTTTCATGTCGACGACGACGCGTCCGCGAATCCTGCCCTCGATGATATCGCGTGCCGCGGCGACGATGTCGCCGAAGCCGATGGTGGTCGACAGGGCGGCCAGCTTCGATGCATCCAGATCGGTGCCGATACGCTTCCATGCTTCCAGCCGGAGCGCCTTCGGCGCCATCACCGAATCGATGCCGAGCAGGGAAACGCCGCGCAGGATGAATGGCGCGACAGTCGTGGGAAGGTCCATGCCCTGTGCCAGGCCGCAGGCGGCAATCGCGCCGCCATAGGATGTCATGGACAGCACATTGGCCAGCGTGTGGCTGCCGACTGCATCGACGCCGCAGGCCCAGCGCTCCTTCGCCAGCGGCTTTGCCGGGCCCGAAAGCTCGGCGCGGTCGATGATCTCTGAAGCCCCGAGACCCTTCAGGAAATCCGCCTCGGCGGGACGCCCCGTCGAGGCGATGACATGAAAGCCGAGCTTCGAGAGGATCGAGATGGCCACCGATCCGACGCCGCCTGCCGCGCCGGTCACGATGGCAGGGCCGCGCGCGGGCGTGATGCCGAAGCGCTCCAGCGCCATGGCCGAAAGCATTGCGGTGTAGCCGGCAGTGCCGATCGCCATCGCGTCATGCGCGCTCATGCCTTTCGGCAGAGGCACCAGCCAGTCGCCCTTGACGCGGGCGCGCTCCGCATAGGCGCCAAAATGCGTCTCCCCGACGCCCCAGCCGTTCAGGATAACCTTGTCACCCGGCTTCCAGTCCGCATGGGTGGAAGCGCGGACCGTGCCCGCGAAATCGATGCCGGGAACCAATGGCCAGCGCCTGACCACGGGCGATTTTCCGGTGATCGCGAGGCCATCCTTGTAGTTCACGGTGGTGGCCTCGATGTCGACCGTCACATCGCCTTCCATGAGGTCGGCCTCGGTCAACTCCGCGACACCGACCGACTGGCGTTTCTCCTCATCGCGGGACACCAGAATGGCTTTGAAGCGATCTGACATGAATACCTCCCTGTCGTACCGGCTCATTGGCCGGCTGCGCGTGCTCCGAACAGTTCGTAGAGCAATATCATCGCCGCTCCAACTGTGATGAACGCATCGGCGAGATTGAACACGGCGAAGGACCACACGGGCGTATGGAAAAGGAAGTAGTCGATGACATGGCCATGGACCACACGGTCTATGAGATTGCCGACAGCGCCGCCGATCACCAGCGCAAAGCCGGCCAGTGCGAACTGCGATGAGGTGCGCGTGGCGAGGTAGAGCATGAAAGCAATCACCGCGAGCGAAATCGCGATCAGCCCTTTGTCCCCGATCGACGAGAACATGGAAAAGGCAACGCCGGTATTATAGGTGCGAAACAGCGCGAAGAACGGCACAAGGTCGACCTGCTCATGCATGACAAGGCGCGTCTCGACCAGCATCTTGACCCATTGATCGACAATCACGCAGAGCGCGGCAAGCGTAGCAAGTGGAACAAATCCGCGCAGCTTCATGCGTCGAGCTTCAGCGCGTTGCGGCGGATTTCGAACAGCATCACGCCCGTGGCGACCGCGAGGTTCAACGAGTCGGCCCTGCCCTGCTGGGGAATTCGAAGCAGCGCGTCGCAGCTTTCCGCAAGCGCGTCCGGCAGCCCCTGCTGCTCATTGCCCATCAGCAGCACGACCGCCCTGCCGTCGAAAGGGACGGTGCGATAGTCCACCGCGCCCTTGAGATGCGTGCCCGCGACAAGCCCCTGGAAACCCTTCCGCCATGCGAGGAATGCCTCCTGCGTGGCCTTGGCCACCGGCACGGAGAAGATCGACCCCATGGTGGCACGCACCGTTTCAAGCGAGAAAGGATCGGTGGTTTCCCCGACGAGGATCACGCCCTTCGCACCGACCGCATCGACCGTCCTGATGACGGTCCCGAGATTTCCCGGATCGCGCACGCGGTCAAGTGCAACCCAGACGTCCCCCGACTTCGGCTGCACGTCGCCCAGCCGCACAAGTTGCTGCGAGAATACGGCGACCACCATTTGCGGGTTTTCGCGCCGGGTGATCGCAGCCAGCACCTTCTCCGAAACCTCCAGCACCGTACCGCCTGCCGCGACCGTGCGCGCCGCGACCTGCTCGACCGCCGCGGTACCCAGCTTGGATTTGGCGAAGACCAGCGTCCTGATGGTCCAGCCCATGTCGAGCGCGTCGATGACCAGTTTCAGCCCTTCCGCAATGAACGCCTGCTGCTGGTCGCGGAATTTCTTGAGCGCGAGCGCCTTGATGTCCTTGACGATCGGATTGGACAGGCTGGTGATTTCCTTGACCTGACCGGGACCGCCCTGCCGCTGCACATTCATGCCGCCACCCATCTGGAAAAGAGCGAGGTCGAGAGCGCCCGGCCCGCCGACTGCTCGCGGATGATGAGTTCACCGGACTCGACCGTCCCGCCCATGCCCGCAAGGGTGTCGCGCATCAGCGCATGGATCGCGAAGAACGACGCCCTGATGGAATAGGCCGTCAGCACCACCGCCAGCGGCTTTGGTGTCAGTATTTCACGGCACAACTCGGCCATCGCCGGCAGGTCGTCGAACAATTGCCAGACCTCGCCCTTCGGCCCCCTTCCATAGGCGGGTGGATCGAACAGGATGATGTCGTAGCGGCTTCCGCGACGCTGCTCGCGCTCCACGAATTTCATCGCGTCCTCGCAGATCCAGCGAATCGGCTTGTCCGCCAGCCGCGCCATTGCCTGGTTCTCGCGCGCCCAGCCGATCGCCTTCTTCGAAGCGTCCACATGGGTCACTTCCGCGCCCGCACGCGCCGCGACAAGCGAAGCCAGACCGGTATAGCCGAACAGGTTCAGCACCTTGACTGGCCTGCGGGCGCGTTCGATCAGCCCGGCCATATGGTCCCAGTGCGAGGCCTGCTCGGGAAACACGCCGACATGGCGGAAGGAGGTGAATCGTCCGAGATAGTCGATCCCGTCATGGCGCATGGGCCATGTCTCGCCGAGCGGCGCCTTTGGAAAGCGCCAGCGGCCCAGCCCTTCCTCGTCGGTGTCGCCCGTGAAAATGGCGTCGGCCTTTTGCCATTCGCGTTCCGGCAATGCGCGCTGCCAGATCGCCTGCCCTTCCGGCCTGACGATGCGGTAGGGTCCATATTGTTCAAGCTTCTGTCCCGCACCGCTGTCCAGCAGTGCGTAGTCCGCATTGGGCGCAACTTCGAGAATCAGCGGCAGGTTTTCGGCGGGCAAAGCGCCCTCCCGCCTGCGCGGGACCTGCGGCTCGCGCCCCACGGGGGCGTTTCCCTGCGGCGGCGTCCGGGCGGAGTCACTCCGGTGATGTCGCGCTGGCTTCAAGAGGTCGTCCCTGATTGACAGAGGCCGCTTTTGGCACAGCTGTGCAGGCCGTGCAATTAGTTGCACCGGAACCGCCAGAAAGCCGCATCCGTCAGGTCGGGCGAACCGCCTCGTAGACGGCGATGCCCGCGGCGAGGTCCTCAAGCGCGGCGCCCACCGACTTGAAGAGTGTTATCTCTTCCGGCGACTGCCTGCCGCTTTTTTCGCCCCGCGCAAGCTGATGCAGGTCGGCGACGATGCGCTCCTTTGTGAGCGCGCCCGACCGCAACGCCTGCACGATATCGCCGGCCTCCTTCGTGGCGCCCGCATGGGTATCGACATAAACCCGCGCTCGGCGGATGGCCTCGTCGTCGCTCTCGCGCATGTCCGGCGTGAACGCGCCCACAAGATCGACATGGGTTCCCGCCTTCAACACCGCGCCCCTGACGAGCGGCACGTCGGAAATCGTCGCGGACGACACGATGTCCGCCCATGCCAGCGCATCGTCGAGATCCTCCACAGCCTTCGCCGCAAGGCCATAGGATTTGAGCGCGGTGGCCGCCCTGACCGCATTGGTGGCGGTGCGGTTCCAGACGCGCACCTCGCGGATCGGGCGCACCGCCGCATGGGCGCGGGCAAGGAAGCCGCACAGCGCGCCCGCGCCGACGACCAGCAGGCGCGAGGAATCCTGCCTCGACAGGTAGGTGGACGCCAGCGCCGACGCGCAGGCCGTGCGCCATTGCGTCAGGCGCTGTCCGTCGATCAGCGCCAGCGGTTCGCCGGTCACGCCGTCGAGCAGGAGATAGACGCCCATGACGGCGGGCTTGCCGATGCTGTTGTTGTCGGGAGAAACGGTGACGATCTTGACGCCCATATAGCCGCCCTGCGACGTGCCGGCGGCCACAAGATCGGTCCAGGCAGGCATCAGCAGCAGCGTCGAGGCGGCTCCATCGGGCCGCTCCACAGTATGATGGTGCCTGACCGGCTGCACGGCGCCTGCGCGAAAGGCTGCGCGCAGGGTTTCCACGAGGGCGGGAAATGTGAGGGCCTTGTCGATCGCTTCTGGCGACACGATCATCATTTTGTGTCGATGCCCTTACGGCCGGGAAGCGGATTGATTGGGAACCGACTTGAGCATGCGCGCCTGCGATTGCTTGAGCGCCTCGGCCTCGATGCCGCGTTGCCTGGCCAGCTTGCGATGCCGTCCCTGCCCCAGCCACGTGGCGACGCCTCCAATCACCAGTCCGAGCGCCAGCGCGAGGAACAGGACCACGAACAGCGGCCATTCGACCGTCAGCGCGGGATTGCCGGGATTGAAAGGGTCGAAGGTCATCGGCACCGCAGCCCGGTTTGCCACCGCGAATGCGATGAGTACCACCGCAAGAGGCACGAGAACCACAACGACCACAAGGCGATTGAGCATCAGTTCCAACCCGTCCAGGCAAATCCTGCTTGCAAAGCTATTTGGCGATGTTCAGCCGTTCGCGCAGTTCCTTGCCGGTCTTGAAGAATGGCACCCATTTTTCGTCCACGTCCACCGCTTCGCCGGTGCGCGGATTGCGTCCGGTACGTGCGGGCCGGTTCTTCACCGAGAACGCACCGAAGCCTCGAAGCTCGACCCGATTGCCCGTTGCCAGGGCATCGGTGATCTCTTCGAAGATGGCGCTTACGATATTCTCGACGTCCCTCAGGAACAAATGCGGATTGCGATTTGCAATAATTTGCACGAGCTCGGATTTGATCATCAGCAGCTCCCCCTCGTCCATTTTCAGTTAACGCGATTACATCAATGATTTTTATGGAGTTTCCGGCCTTTGCCGATCGCTCATTCAGGTTGCCAGAGTGACACGAGACCGTCAAGGAACAAGCGTCTTGCTCCGAGCGCCTTTAGAAACTCGCGTATCTGGAGGTCAAGGCTCGTGGTCTGGTCCTGCCCCATAGCGCCAGCGAGATAGGCTGCGAGGCCGGTCCGGGGTGCTTTCCATTCCACGACCTCAAGTCCGTCCGCGACCCCCTTCGTCTTCAGCCACGAAACCGCCTGATCTTCCCCGCCGAGCGCATCAACCAGCTTGAGGTTGAGCGCCTGCCGCCCCGTATAGACCTTTCCGTCCGCAATCTGGTTGGCTTCCTGCCGGGTGAGCGGACGCCGCTCGTCGACCAACCCCACGAACCAGTCATAACTGTCCATGATCATGGAGCGTATCGCGGCGCGCTCCTCGTCGGTCGTCGGATTGAACGGCGAAGGCTCCGCCTTGAGCGGCGAGGACTTCACCTCTTCCATCTTGATGCCGAGCTTGTCCATCAGCCCGGTCACGTCCGGGTACTGGATCAGCACGCCAATCGACCCGACAATGGATGTCTGCCGCGCCACGATGTGATCGGCGGCGCTGGCAATCAGATATCCAGCCGAAGCGGCAAGCGTTCCGACCTGCGCGACCACGGGCTTCTCGGAGGCGACGCGGCGCACTTCGTCGAAGATCGCTTCCCCGCCCGCCGTCGTGCCTCCCGGCGAGTCGATCGACAGGATGACGCCCTTGACCGCTGCGGACTTGCGGACGTCCTCCAATCGCTTGATGAGGTCCTCGTCCTCGGTGATCGTGCCTTCGATGCGCACCTTGGCGATGTGATCGGCGGCGCTACCGCCACGCTCCACACCCGACACATAGACTGCGGTGCCGAGCGCGACTGCGGCGATGAGCAGTGCGGCTACCCGCCAGAAGGTGAGTTTGCGCCGCAACTGGCGACGTTCAATCCAGTTCTCCGCTGGCAGCGACATCCGCAATTCCCCAGGGTTCAGTCGGATTCAGAAAGACGCCTCAATAGCCGATGCAGGTGAGCAGGGCTACCCGCAAAAACCGTGATTATCGCAGCAGGCGCGAAATCAACTGCGCCGTGTAGTCCACCATCGGCACGATGCGCGCGTAATTCAGACGAGTGGGCCCGATTACGCCAAGCGCGCCCACCACCCGCGCCTCTTTGTCGCGATATGGCGCAACCACCAGCGAGGAACCGGAAAGGGAGAAGAGCTTGTTTTCGGAGCCGATGAATATGCGCACGCCCGAACCTTCCTCGGCGAGGTCGAGAAGCTGGATCAGCCCTTCCTGCGTTTCGAGGTCGTCGAACAAATGCCTAAGCAGGTCCATGTCCGCCTGCTCGGAAACATTCTCGAGAAGGTTGGAGCGGCCTCTAACAATGAGCCGGGCGGGGAGGCCGCTGTCGGCTCCTGCCCAGATCGCCAGCCCCTTGTCGACAAGCTGCTCCGAAAGCGCATCCAGCGCCAGCTTGGTTTCGGCGCGCAATCGCTCGATATTGGCGCGCGCCTCGGCCAGCGTGAAACCCCGGATGTGCCCGTTGAGGAAATTCGTCGCTTCCTGCAACTGCGATGAAGTGACGCCCGCAGGCAGGTCGATGACGCGGTTTTCGACGTCCCCGTTTTGCGACACCAGCACGACGAGCGCGCGCGTCGGTTCAAGCTGTATGAACTCGATGTGCTTGAGCGCGACTTCATTCTTGGCGGCGACGACGAGCCCCGCCCCTCGCGACATGCCGGACAGCATCTGGCTCGCTTCGGTCAGCACCTGCTCCAGACTGCTGGCCGAGCCGGACGCTTTCATCTGGGTCTCGATGTTGCGGCGCTCTTCGTCGGTGAGGTCGCCAAGCTCCATGAAGGCATCCACGAAGAAGCGCAGCCCCTTCTGGGTCGGCAGGCGGCCCGCCGAAATATGCGGCGCGTAGATCAATCCCGCCTGCTCCAGGTCGCTCATGACATTGCGAACGGTGGCGGGTGACAGCGAGGAAGGCAGCATCCGCGACAGGTTGCGCGATCCGACTGGCTCGCCGTCCAGCAAATAGGAATCGACGATGCGCCGGAAAATATCGCGCGAGCGCATATCCAGCGATTGCAGCGTGGGATCTTGGATCGGTTTCGTCATAGTCAAAAACAATATAGAAAACTTAGCCGTGCGAGCAAGATTTCGCCGCGTTTTCCGCACACACGCGCGGGCGTCAATGTCTGCCCCTGCGCTTTGACGCCCCTTTTCCTTTGCGCTGCCGCGCGGTCGGGGCTAAAAGCCCGCAACGAATCCTCAAAAAGCGGAACCAGAATGCGTCCATCCAAGCGCGATTTTGACGAAATGCGCGCCGTTACCTTCGAACGCGGTGTTTCAAAGCATGCCGAAGGCTCCTGTCTCGTGAAGTTCGGCGACACTCATGTGCTGTGCACCGCAAGCCTCGAGGACAAGGTGCCGGGCTGGCTGCGCAACAGCGGCAAGGGCTGGGTCACGGCTGAATACGGCATGCTGCCGCGCGCTACGGGCGACCGCATGCGCCGGGAGGCGACATCCGGCAAGCAGGGCGGGCGGACGCTGGAGATCCAGCGCCTGATCGGTCGATCGCTGCGCGCCGTCATCGATCTGCAGGCGCTCGGCGAACGCCAGATCACCGTCGATTGCGACGTGATACAGGCGGACGGCGGCACGCGCACGGCCTCGATCACCGGGGCATGGGTGGCGTTGTACGATTGCCTGAGATGGATGGAAGCCCGCCAGATGATCGTGCTGCAAAAGGTGCTGCGCGATCATGTCGCCGCGATTTCCTGCGGCATCCATGACGGCGAGCCTGTCCTCGATCTCGACTATCTCGAAGATTCCGCCGCCGGAACGGACGCCAATTTCGTGATGACCGGCAAGGGCGGCATCGTCGAAATCCAGGGCACCGCGGAGGGCGAGCCATTCTCGGAAGAGCAGTTCGCGACGCTGATGAGCCTTGCCCGCAAGGGCATCGGACGCCTCGTCAGCCTCCAGCAGATGGCGGTCAACTAAAGAATGCCTGACCTTTCCGCGCGCAGGATCGTGGTGGCCAGCCACAATGAGGGCAAGCTGCGCGAGATCGCAGACCTGATCGCGCCCTTCGGCTTCGAGGCACGGTCGGCGCGCGAATTCGGCCTGCCTGAACCGGAGGAAACCGGCACGACCTTCGAGCAGAACGCCTATATCAAGGCACATGCTGCAGCCGCCGCAACCGGCCTGCCCGCATTGTCGGACGATTCCGGGCTGATGATCGATGCGCTCGACGGGCAGCCCGGCGTCTACACGGCCAATTGGGCGGAAGGCCCGGAAGGAAAGCGCGATTTTTTGCGAGCCATGCGCCGCGCCGAGGACGCGCTGCAGGAAGCGGGCGCCACCGCACCTCAACAGCGCAAGGGCCGCTTCGTCGCCGTGCTTTGTCTTGCCTGGCCGGATGGAGAGGCAGAATATTTCCGGGGCGAGGTGGAAGGCACGATGGTCTGGCCGCCGCGCGGAGAACTGGGCTTCGGCTATGATCCGGTTTTCAGGCCGGACGGCCATGAGTTGACGTTCGGTGAGATGACCGCCGAACAGAAGCATGGCTGGAAGCCGGGCCAGCCGGACGCGCTTTCGCACCGGGCGCGCGCCTTCCAGAAATTCGCGCGTGCGAAGCTCGGATCGCCATGAGCGGCCCCGGCTTCGGCGTCTACCTGCATTGGCCGTTCTGCGCGGCCAAATGCCCCTATTGTGACTTCAACAGCCATGTCCGCCACCAGCCGGTCGACCAGCGACGGTTCGTCCGCGCGTTCGAGCGCGAGCTTGCCACCATGCGCGAGCGCACCGGGCCACGCGATGTCACCAGCATCTTCATCGGCGGCGGCACGCCTTCGCTGATGGAGCCGAGCACTGTGGAGGCGCTGCTCGACGCGGTCGCGCGCAACTGGCACGTGCCCGACGGCATCGAGGTCACGCTTGAAGCCAATCCCTCCTCGGTCGAGGCCGGGCGCTTTCGCGGCTATCGCGCCGCCGGGGTCAATCGCGTCTCGCTGGGCGTGCAGGCGCTGAACGACCCCGACCTTCGCTTCCTTGGACGGCTGCACGATGTCGAGCAGGCGCTGTCGGCCATCGCGCTGGCGCGAGAAACCTTTCCAAGGCTGTCCTTCGACCTGATCTATGCAAGGCCCGGGCAAACGCCGGAGGCGTGGGCCGAGGAGCTGGAGACGGCGATCGGCCACGCCGCCGACCACTTGTCTCTCTACCAGTTGACCATCGAGGAAGGCACGCGATTTCACGCGCTGCACGCAGCCGGGAAGATTGTCGTCCCCGACCCTGACCACGCCGCCGAACTCTATACCGTGACGCAGGACGTGACCGCCGCGCACGGCCTGCCGGCCTATGAGATTTCGAATCATGCACGGCCCGGCGCCGAAAGCCGGCACAACCTCGTCTATTGGCGCTACGGCGAGTATGTCGGCGCAGGACCGGGCGCGCATGGGCGTTTCGTGGAAAACGGGCGGCGCATCGTGACATTCACGGAGAAGATGCCGGAGCACTGGCTCGACCTCGTAGAAGGTCGCGGACATGGCGTCATCGGCGGCGAAGTGCTGACGCGCGAGGAGGAGGCCGACGAATTCCTGTTGATGGGCCTGCGCCTTACGGAGGGCATAGACCTTGCGCGCTACGAGCAGCTTTCCGGACGCAGCCTTTCGGGGCGGCGCGTTTCCATCCTCCAAGAGGAAGGGTTGCTGGCTTCGATAGGAAATTCACGCCTTAGGGCTACGCCGGAAGGCATGATCGTGCTCGATGCGCTCGTGGCCGACCTGGCGCGCTGATGCGCTCCGGTTCGGATTGGATTCGTCCGGTTTACGGGGCTTTGCCGGTTTGGTCTCCTTGGCCTCGGCCGGACGCGCGAAATAGGGCTCGAATACATCCTGATGCTGCAACGACATTGTGGCCTCCCTGTCGCGCCTCAAACGGGTTCAAGGTGAGCTTGTTCCCGGCTCGCGACAAAACTTCGACCACATCAAGGCTTTCCTGCGGTGTTTCGGCGTGCAAGACAGGGATATGAGCGACGGCGCACATAAGTCATTTATGATTGGCGGGACCGAAATTCCCGCCCGGCCAATTGCGACGGGGCTGCACCTCGTCGCGACGCCCATCGGTAATCTCGGAGACATTACGCTTCGCGCGCTGGAAACGCTTGCCGCCGCCGACATCTTGGCGTGCGAGGATACCCGCGTCACGCGCGTTCTGCTCGACCGGTACGGAATCCGGCAGAAGCCGGTCGCATATCACGAGCACAATGCGGCCGAGGCCGGTCCGCGCTTGATTGCGGCGATCGAGGAAGGGCGCAGCGTGGCGCTGGTGTCCGATGCGGGAACGCCGCTTGTCTCGGACCCCGGCTTCAGGCTGGTCGGGCAAGTGATCGAGCGGGGCATGCGCGTCGTGCCGGTGCCCGGCGCGTCCGCCGTGCTCGCGGCGCTGACCGCTTCCGGCCTGCCCACTGACGCCTTCCTGTTCGCCGGTTTCCTGCCGCCGAAGGACGGCCAGCGCCGCACCCGGCTGGAAGAGCTTCGGCATATTCCGGCAACGCTCGTTTTCTTCGAATCGCCGCGCCGCCTGCGCGAGAGCCTGCAAGCGATGAGTGCTGTTTTCGGCGAGGACCGCGCCGCCGCCGTGGGGCGCGAACTGACCAAGACCTTCGAGGAAATGCGTACCGGCACGCTGGGCGAGCTTGCCTCCGCCTATGCCGGGGAGAACGAGCCGAAGGGTGAAATTGTCGTGTGCGTCGGACCGCCCGTCGCGAAGGCTTCTTCCGCCGGAGATACCGATGCGCTGCTTTTGTCGCTTGCGGGCGAAATGCCTGCCTCGAAAGCTGCCGCCGAGGCGGCCCGCATGACCGGCCTGCACAAGCCGGATCTCTACCGCCGCCTCATGGAACTGCGCGGAAAGAATGGCTGATCGCCTGAGGGCATATCGTCGGGGCCATCGCAGCGAGTTCCTGGCCTCTATTGCGCTGATGGCGAAGGGGTTCCGCATTGTTGCGCGCCGCTACCGCACCCGGCTCGGCGAGATCGACCTGATCGCGCGGCGAGGCGACCTCGTGCTGATCGTCGAGGTCAAGGCGCGAAGGACGCTCGTTGAAGCGATGGAGGCCATCGCCCGGCAATCGGAACGACGGATCGAGGCAGCCGCAGACCTTTGGCTGTCGCGTCAGCGCGACTACGGACGGCTTTCAGTCCGCTTCGACATGGTGGCGGTCCTGCCATGGCGCTGGCCGATCCACGTCGAAAATGTGTTTCACGGGCGTTAGCGCGGCGTGACCCGCATCGGAATGCCGCCTTGCGGCTGGGTGGTCAGCTTCTGCACCGGCCACGGATTTGTCGCTTCGACCGTATCGAAGCGGTAGCGCGAAAGCAGGACGGCAAGCGCGATGATCGCTTCCTGCATAGCAAAGGCCGCGCCGATGCACACGCGCGGTCCGGCACCGAAGGGAAGGTACTGGTAACGGTCGATCTTCTCGCGATTTCCGGGGTGGAACCGCTGTGGCATGAAGGCGTCCGGCTGGTCCCACAGCTTGCGATGGCGATGTACCGTCCACGGCATGACCAGCACCGCCGCCTTTGGCGGAATATACAGGTCCTTGTAGGTTTCGGGCTCGATCGGCTCCCGGTTGATCGACGGCGCGGGCGGATAGAGCCGCAGCGCCTCCTCGAAGGCGGCGCGCGTCAGCGGCATGGCATCCAGCCATTTCGACGGGTCCGGCTCGCGCGCCAGCACAGCGTCAATCTCCGCCTCGACCGGTGTGCGCTCCCATGGCGCTTCGGCGAGGCAATACAGCGTCCACGCGAGCGCCCGCGCGGTCGTCTCGTGCCCCGCACCGATGAAGGTGATGATGTTGTCCTCGATTTCCTGCCGGGTCAGGCCGTCCGGTCCTTCCGCGCGCAGCAGCAGCGTCAGGAAATCCTCGGGCACGCCCTTGTCGCCACTGCTCAGGCGTTCGGTGCGCAGTTTCACCGTGTCGGACACGATCTGGCGAAAATAGGCCATGGTCTTGCGGCCACGAATGCGCGTGAAGCGCGGCAGCCATTCCGGCGCGCGCAGGAGGTCGAGCGGATCGACGCGCCCCATCGTCTCGAACAGGTGATCTATCTCGCGCGCGAAACTGCCCGGCTCGCCGGCGATCTCGCCGGAAAACAGCGTCTCGGCGAGGATGTCATAGGTGAGCATCGTCATGTCGTGCGCGATGTCCACGGTGCCCGGCTCGTCCTGATATTTCTGCGCGAAATCGAGCGTGCGCCTCAGCATGGGTTGCGCGAATCCGAAGATGTTGCGCGGCGTGAACACAGGAGCCATCGCCTTGCGCGACCGCTTCCAGACCTGCCCTTCGGCGGTCAGCAGCCCGTCGCGCAGGATGGGCCGGAGGATGAGCTGGCGCACCGTCGCCATCTTGTAGTTGCGCGCATTATCGACCAGCACATGCCGGATGAGGCCGGGATCATTGGCGATGACCAGCGGTCCGCCAATGCCGGACACCGAAATCCACGGTTCGTTGTAGGACGGCTCGCCCCACAGTTCGAGAGGATTGCGGTAGACGATGCGGATCATCTCCAGCGCCGAGGGCGGCGAGGTGCGCGGCCTTGGCGCGGGCGGCACGAAAGGTGCGGGAGTGGTGTCCATTTCATACAGTTAGATATGCGCGCGGCTTCGCGCAAACGCGGATTTGAGTCGATGGCCGGGCGGAATGCCGCATTTCCACCGCCGATTGCCGCGAAAATGGCGTAAACGATTGGAAAAACGAACCAAAATGCCTATATTTGAACCATCCTCGGATGTTCGATTCGCTACATCTTTTTGAACGTCCGCAATCGTCATAAACTGAAAGTCTTTCATGAGCGACGAGCTAGAAAACGGCAGCGGCGGCAGTGCTGAGTACGGTGCCGATTCAATCAAGGTTTTGAAGGGGTTGGACGCTGTCCGCAAGCGCCCCGGCATGTATATCGGCGACACCGATGACGGGTCCGGCCTGCACCATATGGTCTACGAGGTTGTCGACAACGCCATCGACGAGGCGCTGGCGGGCCATGCCACGAAGGTGACCGTGACGCTGAACCCGGACGGTTCCTGCACCGTGACCGATAATGGTCGCGGAATTCCGACCGACCTGCACCCGACCGAGGGCGTGTCCGCCGCCGAAGTCATCATGACGCAGCTTCACGCGGGCGGAAAGTTCGACCAGAACAGCTACAAGGTTTCCGGCGGGCTGCATGGCGTCGGCGTTTCGGTCGTCAATGCCTTGTCGGTCTGGCTGAAGCTCAAGATCCGCCGCAAGGGACAGGTGCACGAAATGTCGTTCACCCATGGCGTGGCCGACGCGCCGTTGGCCGTGACCGGCGAAGCGGGCAGCGAGACGGGAACGGAAGTGACGTTCCTGCCGTCGACCGAGACGTTCACCATGACCGAATTCGACTACGGCACGCTTGAGCACCGCCTGCGCGAGCTAGCCTTCCTGAACTCCGGCGTGCGCATCGTGCTGACGGATGCGCGGCATGCGGACATCAAGGTCCAGGAACTTCTCTATCAGGGCGGCCTTGAGGAATTCGTCAAATATCTGGACCGCAGCAAGAAGCCGCTGATCGACAAGCCCGTCGCTATCCGGGCCGAGCGCGACGGCATCACGGTCGAAGTGGCCATGTGGTGGAACGATTCCTACCACGAGAACGTGCTCTGCTTCACCAACAACATTCCGCAACGCGACGGTGGCACGCATCTCGCCGGCTTCCGCGGCGCTCTGACCCGTCAGGTCACGGGCTATGCGGAAAGCTCCGGCCAGACCAAGCGGGAAAAGGTCTCGCTGATCGGCGATGATTGTCGCGAGGGGCTGACCGCCGTGCTTTCGGTCAAGGTTCCGGACCCGAAATTTTCCTCGCAGACCAAGGACAAGCTTGTTTCCTCCGAGGTTCGGCCCGTCGTGGAGAACCTCGTTAACGAAGCGCTCGGCACATGGCTGGAAGAGCACCCCGCCGAGGGCAAGATTGTCGTCGAGAAGGTCATACAGGCCGCCGCCGCGCGCGAGGCCGCGCGCAAGGCCCGCGACATAACCCGCAAATCGACGCTCGGCGTGACATCGCTGCCCGGCAAGCTTGCCGATTGCCAGGAGCGCGACCCGGCGAAATCCGAACTGTTCATCGTCGAGGGCGATTCGGCGGGCGGTTCCGCCAAGAGCGGGCGTTCGCGCCAGAATCAGGCCATCCTGCCGCTGCGCGGCAAGATCCTGAACGTCGAGCGCGTCCGCTTCGACCGCATGCTGTCGTCGGAGATGATCGGCACGATGATAACGGCGCTCGGTACCGGCATCGGCAAGGACGATTTCAACATCGAGAAGCTGCGCTACCACAAGATCATCATCATGACCGACGCCGATGTGGACGGCGCGCATATCCGCACGCTGCTGCTCACCTTCTTCTTCCGCCAGATGCCGGAGATCATCGAGCGCGGCCATCTGTTCATCGCGCAGCCGCCGCTCTACAAGGTTACGCGCGGCAAGTCCTCCCAATATCTCAAGGATCAATTGGCCTATGAGACCTACCTGATCGATTCGGGCATGGACGACGCCACCCTGACGCTGGGCAATGGCGAGGTGCGCACGGGGCAGGACCTGTTGCAGGTCATCAACGACGCGATCTCCGTACGATCGCTCATCGGCGGCCTGCATTCGCGCTACAATCCGACCGTGGTCGAACAGGCCGCCATCGCCGGAGGGCTCGCGCCCGAACTGCTTTCCGATCTGGGCGCGGCCTCGGAAAAGGCCGCTGCGATCGCGCACCGCCTCGATGCCATCGCGGAAGAGACCGAGCGCGGCTGGGAAGGCAGGACCTCGACCTCCAACGAGGGGTCGGGCGGGTTCGTGTTCGAGCGCACGGTGCGCGGCGTCAAGGAATATGCGCATATCGACATGGGCCTCATCAATTCCGCCGATGCACGGGCGCTGCACCGCTTCGCCCCGCGCCTTGAGGAGGTCTATGGCGCGCTGCCTGTCCTGCGCCGCAAGGAAAGCCAGGAGGCCATTTCCGGGCCGCTCGCGCTGCTCGAGGCTGTTTTCGCCTCCGGTCGCAAGGGCGTGACCATGCAGCGCTACAAGGGCCTTGGGGAGATGAACGCCGAGCAGCTTTGGGAAACGACGCTCGATCCCAATGTCCGCTCGCTGCTGCAGGTCAAGGTGAACGACGCCACCGATGCAGATTCGCTATTCGCCCGGCTGATGGGCGACGAGGTGGAGCCTCGCCGCGAGTTCATTCAGGACAATGCGCTCAGCGTCGCAAACCTCGATGTGTGACGCACCGGCTTTGCAGCACTGAATGGCAGAACGCGCGCCCGCTTCCCCCGGTCCCGTTTTTCTGGGCATCGACACCGGCGGCACCTATACCGACGCGGTGCTGTGGTCCGAGGCAGGCGGGATTCTCGCCAAGGCCAAGGCGCTGACCACGCGCCACGACCTTGCGCAGGGCATAGCCGGCGCGGTGGATAGCGTGCTTGCCGAATCCTCCGTCGCACCGTCGGCCATCAAGCTCACCTCGATGTCCACCACGCTTGCCACGAACGCGCTGGTAGAGGGACAGGGCGGGCGCGTCGCACTGGTGATGATCGGCTTCTCCGAACAGGAATTGTCCCGCGACGGCCTCAAGGCGGCGGTTGGCTCCGATCCGGTGGTGTTCTGTCCCGGCGGCCATGACGTGCATGGCAATGCGCAGCCGCTGGACCTGTCGGCGCTGGAGGCAGCGCTTCCCGAACTTGCCGGCGTGGTCTCCGGCTTTGCGGTCTGCGCCTATTTCGCGACCCGCAATCCGGCACATGAGCTTGCCGCCTGCGAGCGCATCCGGACGCTGTCGCACCTGCCCGTGACGGCAAGCCACGAGTTGACGACCAAGCTCGGCGGCCCGCGCCGCGCGCTGACGACATTGCTGAACGCGCGGCTCATATCGATGATCGACCGGCTGGTCGAGGCGACCGAAAGTTTCCTTGCCTTGCGCGGCATTGCCGCGCCGTTGATGGTGGTGCGCGGAGACGGCGCGCTTGTTTCGGCGGCTTTCGCGCGGCAGCGGCCAATCGAAACGATTCTTTCCGGGCCCGCCGCCAGCCTTGTCGGAGCAAAATACCTGACCGGGCTGGACAATGCTGTCGTCTCGGACATTGGCGGAACCACGACCGACATCGCCGTACTGGACGGCGGACGCCCCCGTGTCGATCCCGAAGGCGCGACGGTCGGCGGCTTTCGCACGATGGTGGAAGCGGTCGCCATGCACACTTTCGGCCTCGGCGGCGATTCCGAGGTGGCGCTGGAGGAAGGCGCGCTTTCGCCGCGAATCCTGCTCGGGCCACGTCGCCTCGTGCCGCTGGCCCTTGCGGGCCGGGTCCATGGCCCGGCGATTCTCGATGAACTGGAACGGCAATTGCTCAGCGCCAATCCGGGACGCATGGACGGCCGCTTCGCTCTGAGAACGGGGGTGCCGGACCGGCTCGCCGCCGGATTGAACCCTGCGGAAAACCGCCTCTATGACCTGCTCGGACCTGTGCCGCTTCCGCTGGATCGCGTGCTGGCCACGAATGCGCAGAATGCAACATTGAACCGGCTGGTTTCGCGCGGCCTTGCGCAAATCTGCGGGTTCACCCCGTCGGACGCCGCGCATGTGTTGGGCAAGCAGGCCAATTGGGATTCCGCTGCGGCGCGACTGGGCGCGCAATTGTTCGCGCGTCGCCGGGACGGGCGCGGCCAGCCCGTCGCCGAATCCGCCGAGGAGATTTCGGAGCGCGTGCTTGCGGCGGTGACGCGCGCGTCGGCGGAAACCATCCTCGAATCCGCCTTTGCGGAAGACGGTTTCGACGGAGCCTCGACCATTTCCCACGACCTCATACAACGGGCGCTCGACGGCAAATCCGGGGTGGCTCGCCTCACCGTGTCGCTGGACCGTCCGGTGATCGGCCTTGGCGCTTCGGCTGCGCTGCACTATGCCGGCCTTGCGCCTTTGGTGGGGCATGAATGCCTTGTGCCGGTGCATGCGGACGTGGCGAACGCGCTCGGCGCAATCGTCGGGCAGGTGCGCGTGCAGGTCGGCGCAAGGGTGAGCCAGCCCCGGGAAGGCGTGTTTCGACTTGCTGCCGGTGAACGGATCGCCGACTTCAGCGAAGAAGCGCATGCGATGGAAGAGGCCGATCGTTACGTTTCCGAAACGGCGCTCAGGCGCGCACGAGATGCCGGGGCTGATGCCGTGGAGATCGGTATCGACCGCGATATTCGCACATCGACGATTGAGGGGCAGAGGTTGTTCATCGAGGCCGAGATCGTCGCGACCGCGAGCGGCAGGCCGCGTCTGGCCGATCACGGTCGAGCATCGGCCTAGTCAAGTTGTGCAATTGACCCGCGTTGCCTCCCGTGCCAAACGCCGAAATAATTGCCACTTAGCCGCATCTGGAGCCCAGACATGACAGATCGGATCGCAATCGACGGATTGCGCGTCGCCCGCGAGCTTCACGACTTCATCCTGAACGAAGCAATTCCCGGGACGGGCGTGGACCCTTCCAAATTCTGGAGCGGGTTTGCCGCCATCGTGCACGATCTCGCTCCGAAGAACCGCGCGCTGCTTGCCCGGCGCGACGAAATCCAGGACCAGATCGACCAGTATCACAGGGCGAACGGCATTCCGTCCGACCTCGCCGCCTACACGGATTTTCTAAGGCGGATCGGCTATCTTCTGGAGGAGGGCCCAGCCTTCAAGGTGTCGACTGAAAATGTCGATCCCGAGATCGCCGTGATCGCCGGACCACAGCTTGTCGTGCCGGTCATGAACGCGCGTTTCGCCCTCAACGCGGCCAATGCGCGCTGGGGCTCGCTCTACGATGCGCTCTATGGCACGGACGCAATCGACGATGCGGACGGCAAGGCGCGCGGCAAGGGCTACAATCCAGTGCGCGGCAAGGCGGTTGTCGATTGGGTTCGCAACTTCCTCGATGAAGCGGCTCCGCTCGGCGGCGCGTCATGGACCGAGGCGAGAAGCTTTGCCGTGTCGGGCGCAAGGCTGGCAGTCGCGCTTGGCGACGGACGAACAGTCGGCCTGATAAACCCCGACGGCTTTGCCGGCTATCTCGGCGAAACCGGTTCGCCGTCGCAATTCCTGCTCCGCAACAACGGGCTCGGCATCGAAGTCCTGATCGACGCCGCATCCCCTATCGGCAAGGACGACCCGGCGCATATTTCCGACGTCTGGCTGGAGTCCGCGATCACCACCATCATGGATTGCGAGGATTCCGTCGCTGCCGTCGATGCCGAGGACAAGGTCGTCGTTTACCGCAACTGGCTCGGCCTGATGAAGGGCGATCTGGAGGAGGAAGTGTCCAAAGGGAGCAAGACCTTCACACGCCGCTTGAATCCCGATCTCGAATACAAGGCGCCCGACGGCACTTCCTTCGAACTGAAATGCCGCTCGCTGATGCTGGTGCGCAATGTCGGCCACCTGATGACGAATCCGGCCATTCTCGACCGCGACGGCAATGAAGTGCCGGAAGGCATCATGGACGCTGCGATGACGGCGCTGATTGCCCTGCATGACACCGGCCCGGCGGGTCGCCGGAAAAATTCGCGCGAAGGCTCGATGTATGTCGTCAAGCCGAAGATGCATGGACCGGAGGAAGTCGCCTTCGCCGTGGAACTGTTCGGTCGCGTTGAAAGCCTGCTCGGCATGCCGGATAACACCATCAAGATGGGCATTATGGACGAGGAACGCCGCACCACGGTCAACCTCAAGGAATGCATAAGGGCGGCGCGAAAGCGGGTCGTGTTCATCAATACCGGCTTCCTCGACCGGACGGGCGACGAGATTCACACCTCGATGGAAGCCGGGCCGATGATCCGCAAGGGCGACATGAAGCAATCGACCTGGATTCAGGCCTATGAGAACTGGAACGTCGATGTGGGGCTGGAATGCGGCCTCGAAGGCCACGCCCAGATCGGCAAAGGCATGTGGGCGATGCCCGACCTGATGGCCGCCATGCTGGAGCAGAAAATCGCGCACCCGAAGGCAGGCGCGAACACTGCCTGGGTGCCCTCGCCCACCGCCGCCACGCTGCATGCGACGCATTATCACAAGGTCGACGTTCACGCCGTTCAGGACAAGCTCAAGTCGCGGCAGAAGGCGAAGCTGGAGGACATCCTGTCCATTCCCGTCGCGACGCGCCCGAACTGGACGCCGGAAGACATCCAGCGCGAACTGGACAATAATGCGCAGGGCATTCTCGGCTATGTGGTCCGCTGGGTGGATCAGGGCATCGGCTGCTCAAAGGTTCCCGACATCAACAATGTCGGGCTGATGGAAGACCGCGCCACGCTGCGCATTTCCGCCCAGCATATCGCGAACTGGTTGCATCACGGCGTCTGCACGCAGGCGCAGGTCATGGAAACGATGAAGCGCATGGCCTCGGTCGTGGATCGGCAGAACGAAGGCGATCCGAACTATCAGCCGATGGCGCCGCATTTCGACAAATCCATCGCCTTCCTCGCCGCGTGCGACCTCGTGTTTCAGGGGCGGGCGCAGCCGAATGGGTATACCGAGCCGGTGTTGCATCGCCGCCGCCGCGAATTGAAGGAGCAGCGCCGCGCAAATCGGGCGTAGGCGCGCCTCACAACATGCTGCTACTCGCAATCGACACAGCGGCGGCACAATGTGCCGCTTGCGTGTTCGACACCGCATCCCGCCTCGAACGCGGCAGGATCGCGCTCGATCTCGGAAAAGGTCATGCGGAGCGTCTCATGGAGGTGATCGATGGGGCGTTGGCCGAGGCGGGCGTGGGGTACGACGCGCTCGGCCGCATCGCCGTTTCCATCGGGCCGGGCTCGTTCACGGGCGTGCGGGTCGGCGTATCGGCGGCGCGCGGTCTGGCGCTCGCGCTCGATGTTCCGGCAATCGGAATTTCCACTCTGGAAGCGGTTGCAGCCGAGACGCGGGCGTCGTTAGGCGATCCGGTGCTGGTCGCATTCGAATCCGCAGGCGACGCATTGCAGGCAGCGCTGTATGATGCGGACGGCAATGTTCTGGTTGCGCCCGCTATTCTGGACATGGAGGATGCCCTGCGCCTTGCCGAACAACATCGGCCGCTGCTGGCCGGAACCGCCGCCCGGCGTATCGCGGGGGCCGGCGATCTGCAGCTTTCCATCGGCAGCGAGCGAAACACCGCCGATATCGGGACCTATGCCCGCCTGGCAGCGACGAAAGAGGGTGCAGCGGAAAAGCCGAAACCGCTCTATCTTCGCGAGCCGGACGCCAAGCCGCAATCAGGTTTCGTCCTGCCGAGGGCATGATATGCGCATTCCGTTCGTGAGCCGTGAGTATGCACTGGAGGAGCTTGGCCACGAGCATGCCGGGATGCTGTCTGCCCTGCATCAGGAGGATTTCGTTCGTCCGTGGAGTTCGGAGGAATTTTCCTCGTTGCTCGACGAAGACACGATTTTCGGTTTCGGCGGTAAGGAGGTTGGCTATCCCGGCAGCGATATTGCTGGTTTCGTCCTGGCGCGGCTGGCGGCGGGCGAGGCGGAAATACTCACCGTCGCCGTGGCGCGCGCAAGACGGCGGGAGGGCCTGGGCTGGCGGCTGATGGATGCCGTGTTGCGCAAGCTGCACGCCGATCGCGCCGAGGCGCTGTTCCTCGAAGTCGATGAAACGAACGCGCCCGCCATCGCGCTCTACCGCCGCCTTGGATTCCATCAGGTCGGCAAGCGACCCAACTACTACGAATCGAACGGCCCGCATGGCCGCACAAACGCTCTCGTCATGCGGCGCGACCTGCGGTGAGCCATGATCGCCAAAGTCAGGATCTATGCCGCAATCGCCCTTTTCGCAGCCGCGACCCCGTTTCTCGCACTGGCGCAGATGCTCGCATTGCGCGGGCTTTTCTCTCCGGACATCGTGCCGCGCCTGTGGCACCGGCTGATACTGAAATGCCTCGGGCTGAAGGTGCGCGCACATGGGTCGTTGTCCGACCGGCGGCCCCTGCTGGTCGCCTCCAACCATATTTCATGGGCGGACATCATGGTGCTCGGCGCGACGGCGGATGTGCGTTTCATCGCCAAGGCCGAAGTGGCGGGCTGGCCAGGCATGGGGACCATCGCGCGCCTCAACCGAACGGTTTTCGTCGAGCGTGATCGGAAGCGCAAGGCCGGGGAACAGGCGGGAGAGATTGCGCAGCGGCTGATCGGAGGAGATGCGCTGGTCCTGTTCCCGGAAGGCACGACGGCGGACGGCAATTTCATCCTGCCCTTCAAGAGCACGCTTTTCGGGGCCGCCAAGCTTGCGCTGGATGAGGGCGCGCCGACCGTTCATATCCAGCCGGTCGCCATATCCTACACGCGCCTGCACGCCCTTCCGCTCGGACGATACAGGCGGCTGTTCCTTTCATGGACGGGCGACGCCGGATTGTTGCCGAGCCTGCGTGAAATCCTGAGCCAACGTGCACTGGATGTGGAACTTCACTTCGGCGAGCCGGTCGCCTTCACGTCCGCGAGCAGCCGCAAGCAGGCCGCGCGCGAGGTCGAGGACAGGGTGCGCGACATGTTTCGCGCGATGCTCAGGCATCCGCAGCCGATGTAGCGACCTTGCCTCAGCCATTTCGCATTCGTGAGAAAAGATCCAGTGTATCCGAATCGCGAAAGGAGCACCCATGACCTTGCGCACCACAAAGCTGCCTTCGGGCGAATCGGTTCCGGTCCTCGGTCAGGGGACATGGAACATGGGCAACGACCCGCGCCGGCGCCGCGCGGAAGCCGACGCGCTTCGGCTCGGCCTCGATCTCGGCGTGACGTTGCTCGACACCGCGGAAATGTATGCCGAGGGCGGCGCGGAGGAAGTCGTCGCGGACGCGATGGAGGGGCGACGCGACGAGGTTTTCCTCGTATCGAAATTTCTGCCGTCCAACGCATCGGGCAGGCGCGTGCCGGAGGCCTGCGAGCGCTCGCTAAGGCGGTTGCGCACCGACCGTATTGATCTCTACCTTTACCATTGGCGCGGCTCCGCGCCGCTGGCCGATACGGTCGGCGCATTGGAGGCGCTGCGGCAGGCGGGCAAGATCCGGCATTGGGGCGTGTCCAATTTCGACATCGACGACATGCAGGAGATCAGCTCCCGATCGGACGGCGCGCATGTGGCCACGAACCAGCTTCTCTACAATCTCGCGCGGCGCGGCATCGAATTCGACCTGCTGCCATGGCTTCGCGGCAAGGGCATTCCGGTCATGGCCTATTCGCCCGTCGATCAGGGGTCACTCACGACCGACAAGCGCATTGCGGCAGTGGCAAAGCGCCACGGAGCGACCGTCGCCCAGATCGCACTTGCATGGACGATGCGCGCCGATGGCGTCATCTCGATCCCCAAGGCGGTGAAGCCGGAGCATGTGCGCCAGAACCGCGCTGCCGCCGATATCATGCTCTCGGAAGAAGACCTTGCCGAGCTCGACCGCGCCTTCCCGCCGCCGAACCGCAAACGTTCGCTCGAAATGATCTGAAGCCGCGCGAGTTGAGGCCAACCGCACGCAACGGTTTGGCATTGCCTCTTGCGGTGTTATCCCATATGTGAACAATGTATTCACAAAAGAATATGGGAGGACTATATGAGCTTGCCTCGGGCCGAATCCGGCGCGGATGCGAACGACGACCTGCCTTTGAGCGGCATCGTCGTGCTGGATATGAGCCAGTTTCTCTCCGGTCCCTATTGTTCGCTGCGCCTGCTGGATCTGGGCGCGCGCGTCATCAAGATCGAGCGTCCCGACGGTGGCGACCTGTCGCGCAGGCTCTACCTGAGCGATACGGAGATCGGCGGGGATTCCACACTGTTCCATGCGATCAATCGCGGCAAGGAAAGCCTCGCCATCGACCTCAAGAACAAGGCCGATCTCGACGCACTTCGAGCGCTCATCGGCAAGGCGGATGTGCTGATCCAGAATTTCAGGCCGGGCGTGATCGGGCGGCTCGGCCTCGACTACGAGGCCGTCAGGAAGATCAATCCCGGCATCGTATATGCGTCGATCAGCGGCTATGGCGAGGAAGGCCCATGGGTGGACCGGCCCGGACAGGACTTGCTGGCGCAATCGCGGTCCGGCCTGATGTGGCTGAACGGCGATGAAGAGCAGGGACCCGTTCCTTTCGGGTTGGCCGTGGCCGATATGCTGGCGGGCGCTGCCGCCTGCCAGGGCATTCTGGCGGCGCTGGTGAAGCGGAGCGTCCGCGGCCGGGGCAGCCATGTCGAGACGAGCCTGCTGGAAGCGCTGGTCGATTTCCAGTTCGAGGTGCTGACCACCTATCTCAATGACGGAGGCCGCCTGCCGAAACGTTCGAACTTTCGCTCCGCGCATGCCTATCTGTCGGCACCCTACGGCGTATATCCCGCCAGCGACGGATTTCTCGCCATCGCCATGACGCCCATCCCGACGCTTGCCGAGCTCCTGGATCTGAAGGAGGAGCTCGGTGCCTTTGCCGACGATCCGGCGAGCTGGTTCAGGGAACGCGACAATATCAAGCAGATCATCGCACGCAGAATCTCACAAAAGACCACGGATGAATGGCTGGCCGTGCTTGAACCGGCCGACATCTGGTGCGCCAAGGTGCTGAACTGGCAGGAATTGCTTGCCAGCGAAGGTTTTTCCATTCTCGACATGCTCCAGACGGTGGAGCGCGAGGACAATGTGTCGATCAACACGACGCGCGCACCGCTTCGCATCGACGGCGTGCGGCCACGTGTCTCGCGCGCAGCCCCGCGCGTCGGGGAACATTCCGAAATGATCCGCAAGGAGTTCGGGCTTTGAGCGCACGCCTCAGAGGCATGACGTGGAGCCATCCGCGCGGCTATGACCCCATGATCGCTTGCAGCGCGGCATGGACGGCGACCTCCGGTATCGGCATCGAATGGGACAAGCGATCCTTGCAGGATTTCGAATCCTTTCCGGTCGAGCAACTGGCCCGCGCCTATGACCTGATCGTCATCGACCACCCGCATGTCGGGCAGATCACCGCCGAGAATTGCCTCGAACCGCTGGACATAGAGGGTCGTGAAGCGGAGCGCGACGCGCTGATGAAGGGAAGCGTCGGCCAATCCTATCCAAGCTACAATTGGCAGGGGCGGCAATGGGCTTTTCCAATTGATGCCGCGGCGCAGGTCCAGGCCATTCGCCCCGACCTGATCGACGCCGCGCCGCATCGCTGGGACGAGGTTTTGGAACTGGCGCGACAGGGCCGGGCGCTGCTGCCGATGCGCCCGCCGCATTCGCTCATGACGTTCTTCACGCTTGCGGCCAATCTCGGCACGCCATGCGCGACCGAAGGCAGGCTAGTCGAGCCGCGCGACGGCGCGCGCGTGTTCGAGATGATCCGCGAAATCGTCGAACTGGTCGATCCGATCTGCTTCGACATGGACCCGATTGCCGTTTCGGAACGCATGGCGACGCCCGAATCGCGGATCGCCTGCGCGCCGCTGATCTATGGTTATGTGAGCTATGCAGTGGAAGGATTTCGTCCGCGCGGATTGCGCTTTGCCGACATACCGGCAGCCGGCGAGCTTGGCCCCACGGGATCGGCGCTCGGCGGCACGGGAATCGCGGTCTCCGCATTCAGCAGGTCGAAGCAGGCAGCCGTCGATTTCGTCTGTTTCGTCGCAAGCGGCGAGGTGCAGCGCACGATCTATGCGCAGTCGGGTGGACAGCCGGGACACGCGGCAGCATGGGACGACGATGCCGTGAACGATGCCACCGGTAATTTCTATCGCGCCACCCGCAAGACACTCGAAGGCGCGTGGGTGCGGCCGCGCCACGATGGATATATGGACTTCCAGCAGGGGGCGTCCGATTGCATCAATCAGGGCCTGACGGAGAAACGCCGGGCGTCCGATGTGATCGCCGATCTCAACGGGCTGTTTCAGAAGAGCTTCTAGATCTTCCAGATACGCCTCGCATTACCGGACAGAAGCGCGGATCGCTCTTCGTTCGAGCAACCCTGCAACAGAGCGTGGGTCGCGGCAACCCATTGCGCCAACCCGCCGCCAAGCGTGCAGACTGGCCAGTCGCTGCCCCATACCACACGGTCCCATCCGAAGCAGGCTATGACGTGCTCGACGTATGGGCGCAGCGTATCGACCGTCCAGTTTTCAGAATCGGCATAGGCGACGACGCCGGAGATTTTCGCCGTAACGTTGGGACGTCGGGAGATTTCGGCAATGTGTTCCCGCCATGGATGTTCGGCGTTGCCCTTGATGTCAGGGACGCCGCAATGATCGAGAATGAACTGCACGTCCGGCGCGACATCGGCCAGCGCCATGGCCTGCGGAATCTGGCGCGGCAGGACACAGATGTCGAAGGTCAGACCGCTGCCCCGCATGCGACCGATGTTTTCCCGGAAGGTGGCGCTTTCCGACAAGGCGTCCGGCTCGACATGCAGCACACGGCGAAAGCCCTTCACGAACGGGTTCTGCGTTTGGCGCTCGAGATAGTCGGCAAAGCCTGACTTCTCGGGACGGCATGCGGCGATTGCGCCGCGAATCAAGTTGCCGGGCGTGCGGGAGAGCTTCTCCACATAGGCCGTTTCGGTCTCGATTTCGGACGGTGCGACATCCACTTCCATGTGCAGCACGCCCGAAATGCCCGCGCGCAGCGCCTGCCGCGCATATTCGGAATAGAGAAAATCGCGGTTGAGCGCAGGCACGCCGGACAGCCACGGATAGCTCAGCGCGGACTGGTCGATGAGGTGCAGATGCGTGTCGATGATCATTGGCCGTTCGCGTCCCCCGTTCCATATCCGGCAAGCTGTGACAGGTGCTGGACGGCCCCAAGCAGCAATTCGATGGTGCGTGTTATGTCGGGCGCGGGCGGCTGGCTGATGACGGTGATGTAGGGAATTGTCAGCGCCGCGATTGCCTTGCCGTCCGGCGCGAGGACCGGCGCGGAAAGATTGTAGACCCCCGCCGTCTGCATGGAGGCCATCATCTCGTAGCCACGGTCGCGCACCTGATCCAGCCGCTCGAAAAACTCCTTTGGCCGATCAGGCTTCTCGGTGCTGCGCAGGTGTTCGCCGATCATCATGCGCCGTTCCTCGTCGTCACGGAACGCCAGCAGCACATGGCCGGAGCCGGTGTCGAACAGGCTGATATGCGAGCCGACCCTGATCGAGATGCCCCAATAGCCGGGCGCTTCCTGCTGGGCGATCACCACTGCCGCGCCACGGTCGAAAACGACGAGCTGGTTCGCCTGCCGCGTGACCTCGGCAAGCTCGCGCATGATCGGCGTGGCGAAGGAGACAAGCCGCCGCACAGGTGCGTGCAACTGGCCTAGCCCAAACAGCTTCAGCGTCAGCGAGAAGCGGTCGCCGTCGAGCCGCGTGACATAGCCGCGCCGCACCAGCCGGTCTAGCATGCGATAGAACTCGTTGGGGCTGCGCCCGAGCTTCTTCGAAATCTCCGCCTGCGTCAGGCCTCCATCGACGCTGGACAGCAGCTCAAGGATATCGAGCCCCTTGTCCAGCGCGGGCGCGCGATAGCGGTCGTCACTATCCTCCACCTTGTTCTCTTCTCCAGTGAATTTCTTCCCTTACATATGCAGAAAGCTACGCAAAAGGGAAGGATCGCCTGTCCGGAACTTTATTCTTGACCAACCTGTAAAAATAATCTTTGTATATGAATGAAGCTTTGTCAACGGCGGCTTCAATGACGTGGCGGCTTTTGCCGACAAACGGGAGGAACAGATGAAACACTGGTTGGCGGGCCTTGCGGCCGGCGTATGCGTATTGGCTCTGGCAGGTGGCGCTCAGGCGCAGGACCTGCCCGGAAAGTTCGAAGGCGTCACGATTGACGCCAAGCTGATCGGCGGTCAGCAATACGAAGCGCTCTATGCGCGCATTGCGGAATGGGAGAAGGCGACCGGCGCGAAGGTCAACGTCCTCTCCAAGAAGAATCATTTCGAACTGGACAAGGAAATCAAATCCGACATCGCGTCCGGTTCGGTAAGCTGGTGCGTCGGGTCGAACCACTCGTCCTTCGCGCCGCAATATCCCGGCATCTACACGGACCTTTCCGTGCTCTTGCCGAAATCGGAAATCGACGCATTCGTGCCCGCCAACATCGCCGCCTCGACCATCGACGGCAAGCTGGTGATGCTTCCGCGCGCTCAGTTCGACGTATCGGCGCTCTACTTCCAGAAGAGCCTGTATGAGGACGAGGCGAAGAAGAAGGAATACAAAGACAAATACGGCGTCGACCTCACCCCGCCGGACACCTGGGAAGAGGTGACGCGGCAGGCCGAGTTCTTTGCGAATCCCCCGGATTTCTACGGGACCCAGTTCGCAGGCAAGGAAGAGGCCATCAATGGCCGCTTCTACGAAATGGTCGTCGCAGAGGGTGGCGAATATCTCGACAAGGACGGCAAGCCTGTCTTCAATTCCGATGCAGGCGTGCGCGCGCTCGACTGGTTCGTGAACCTCTACAAGGCAAAGGCCGTGCCCGCAGGCACGACAAACTACCTCTGGGACGATCTCGGCCAGGGCTTTGCCTCGGGCACCGTAGCGCTCAACCTCGACTGGCCGGGCTGGGCCGGGTTCTTCAATGATCCGAAATCGTCCAAGGTCGCAGGCAATGTCGGCGTGAAAGTGCAGCCCAAGGGATCCTCGGGCAAGCGCACCGGATGGTCGGGCCATCACGGCTTTTCCGTGACGGAAAACTGCGCCAACAAGGAAGCCGCCGCGTCGCTGGTCTGGTGGCTGACCAATGAGGACAGCCAGAAACTCGAAGCCGCCGCCGGTCCTTTGCCCACGCGCACGGCGGTGTGGGAATGGGATATCGAGCAGGCCAAGGGAGACGCCTACAAGACGGAAGTCCTGAAGGCGTTCCAGGAGGCCGCGCAGAACGCGTTCCCGGTTCCGCAGACTGCGGAATGGATCGAAATATCGAATGCGGTCTATCCCGAGCTTCAGGCCGCCATCCTCGGCGACAAGACTTCGAAGCAGGCTCTTGACGATGCGGCCGCGAAAGCGACGCAGATTCTTCAGGACGCAGGGAAGCTGTAAACCTGTCGAGAGTGGCGCAGGCTGAAAGGCTTGCGCCGCCCCTCACTGCCCTGCCGGGCGTCTCTCCCCGCAAGCGGGGAGAGAGATACTTTCATCACGGCATCGCCAATCGCCGAGATTTGCGGGTTGGCACAAACGCTGGCAACAATTCGCTCGTCCCAACCTACGGATAAGGGGCGGCGGCGATGCCAATCATCAGAAACAGCAACACGAAACCATGAAATCCTGGAAACTTTCAGCCCCGCTTCTTCTTCTGCTGCCGTCCTTCATCGTGCTGGCGGCGGTGGTGGTCGTGCCGCTGTTGCTGTCGTTCTATTCCAGCTTCACGCCGTTTCGCCTGACGCGGCCTGAGACCTTTTTCGTCTTCATCGGCCTGCGCAACTACGTGACCATCCTGTCCGACTGGAATTTCTGGGTGGCCTTCGGTCGCACCGTGCTGCTGCTGACCGTTGCGCTCAACCTTGAAATGCTGCTCGGCCTCGGCCTTGCTCTTCTGGTCGAAAAAGCGTCGCGCGGGCAGCGCGTGCTGCGCACCATCATGATGTTTCCCATGATGTTCTCGCCGATCCTCGTCGGGTTCCAGTTCAAGTTCATGTTCAACGACAATATCGGCCTCGTGAACAACGCATTGCAGGCGGTGGGTCTGACCGACCGCGCTATCCCGTGGCTGATCGACGGAACGCTCGCCTTCATCGCGATCCTGACCGCTGAGGTCTGGTCGTCCGCGTCGGTATTCGCGATCCTGATCCTCGCCGGCCTGCTTGCCATGCCAAGGGAACCCATCGAGGCGGCGCGCGTCGACGGCTGCACCCCCTGGCAGACATTCCGCTATGTGACATGGCCCTTCCTGATGCCCTTTGCCTACATCGCCATGACGATCCGTTCGCTTGATGTCGCGCGCGCCTATGACATTGTGAAGATCATGACCGACGGCGGGCCGGCGGGCCGCACGGAGCTTATCTGGACGCTGGTTGCGCGCACCGGCTACAGCGACGCACGCATGGGCCTCGCCAATGCGATGGCCTATTTCTCGATCCTGCTGTCGATCCTGTTCACAGTCTATTTCTTCCGCAAGCTCGCAGCTGCGCGCACGCAGATCGGCGCGGAGTGGTGATGCCCATGGATGCCAACGCCTCCGCCCGCACGAAGAAGCGCCTGCTTTCCATCGCGCACAAGATCGCGCTGTTCCTGGCGATGCTCATCATCTGCATGCCGGGAATCTGGATCGTCCTTTCCTCGCTGAGGCCGACCGTGGAAATCATGGCCAAGCCGCCAGTCTGGATACCTCGGGAACTCTCGCTTGAAGCCTATGTCGCGATGTTTTCCGGCGTCGGCAAGGGCGGCATTCCCGTGCTCGACTATTTCCGCAATTCGCTCATCATCTCGGTGACCTCGACGGTGATCGCAATCATCATCGGCATGGCAGGCGGCTACGCTTTCGCGCGCTTCCGGTTCAGGGGAAAGTCGGGCATGTTCCTCGGTCTGATGCTGACGCGCACCGTGCCCGGCATCGCGCTGTCGCTGCCGCTGTTCTTCGTCTTTGCCCGCGTCGGGATCATCGACACGCATTTCGGACTGATCCTCGCCTATGTGGCGCTGAACATTCCTTTCACGATCTGGCTGATCGACGGCTTCTTCAGGCAGGTGCCGAAAGACCTCGCCGAGGCCGCGCAGATTGACGGCTGCACGCGTTGGCAGGCGTTCTGGCAGGTTGAATTTCCCCTCGCCGGACCCGGCATCGCATCGGCGGGCATCTTCGCATTCCTGACGTCTTGGAACGAATTCGCTCTCGCCTCGCAACTCACGCGATCCATCAACTCCAAGACGCTGCCCGTCGGCCTGCTGGACTACACGGCCGAATTCACAATCGACTGGCGCGGCATGTGCGCGCTGGCGGTGGTGATGATTATCCCCGCGCTGACACTCACCTTCATTGTGCAAAAGCATCTCGTCGGCGGTCTGACCTCCGGCGCAGTGAAGGGGTGACACCGAGATGACCGCACGGAAAAAGAGCATCTGAGCATGGCAACCGTTTCCCTGAAAAAGCTGACGAAGCGCTACGGTCCGATGGAGGTCGTTCACGGCATCGACCTCGAAGTGGCCGACCGCGAGTTCATCGCACTGGTCGGTCCGTCCGGCTGCGGCAAGTCCACGACGCTGCGCATGATCGCGGGGCTGGAGGAAATCTCTGACGGAACCGTTGAGATCGGCGGCAAGCCGGTGAACGACCTGCCGCCGCGTTCGCGCAACATTTCCATGGTGTTCCAGTCCTATGCGCTCTATCCGCACATGACCGTACGGGAAAACATGGGCTTCTCGCTCAAGATCGCCGGACGCGCGCAAAACGAGATCAACGAGCGGGTGAACGAAGCCGCCGCCATCCTCGACCTCAACCATCTGCTTGACCGCCGCCCTTCGCAGCTTTCGGGCGGCCAGCGCCAGCGCGTCGCCATGGGCCGCGCCATCGTGCGCGATCCGGACGTGTTCCTGTTCGACGAGCCGCTTTCCAATCTTGACGCCAAGCTGCGCACGCAGATGCGCACCGAGATCAAGAAGCTGCACGCCAAGGTTCGATCCACTGTGGTCTATGTCACCCATGACCAGGTCGAGGCCATGACGCTTTCGGACCGCATCGTCATCATGCGCGACGGCTATATCGAGCAGGTCGGCACGCCCGACGAGGTGTTTCGCCGCCCGGCGACCCGCTTCGTTGCGGGCTTCGTCGGCTCGCCGCCCATGAACCTGCGTGAGGCGACCATGACCGGTGGGAAGCTGGCCTTCCCGAACGGTGCGACACTGCCGCTGCCGCGTCAATTCCGCGACGGCGTGTCCGCGGGCGACAAGGTCGTTTTTGGCCTGCGCCCCGACGATGTCTATCCCTCCAACCACGGGCTGCATTCCGGCGAGGCGACCGATGTCCATGAGCTGGAGTTGCCTGTCACGGTCACCGAGCCGCTGGGCAACGAGACGCTGGTGTTCGCGGATTTCGACAGCAGTGACCTCGTCGCCCGCATGCTGAACCCCAGGCCGCTGAAATCCGGGGACAAGGTCAGGATGAGTTTCGACCTGTCGCAGGCGCATCTGTTTTCCGCCGAAACCGGAAGGTCGCTGAGGACCTGACAATGGCGAAGATCGAGCGTGTCGAATTGCGTATGGTCGACCTTGTTCCCAAGGTCAGGCGTACCGACGCCATCCAGAGCTTCGTTTCCCAGGAGACGCCTATCGTCACGATCACCGATGCGGACGGCGCGACCGGCACCGGCTACAGCTATACGATCGGCACGGGCGGCTCCTCGGTCATGCGCTTGCTGGCGGATCATCTCGCGCCTCGCCTGATCGGGCGTGACGCCGACATGATCGAGGCGATATGGCACGATCTGGAATTCGCCACGCACGCCACCACAATCGGCGCGATCACGTCGATTGCGCTCGCAGCCATCGACACCGCGTTGTGGGACCTGCGGGCGAAGAAGCAGGGCCTTCCGCTGTGGAAACTGGCGGGCGGGGCAAAGGAGCGCTGCCCGCTCTACACCACCGAGGGCGGCTGGCTGCACATCGATACCGAGGCGCTGGTCGAGGATGCCGTGCAGGCGAAGGCAAAAGGCTTCGCCGGCTCGAAGGTGAAGATCGGCAGGCCGCATGTTTCGGAAGATGTCGCGCGCCTTTCGGCGGTGCGCGCGGCGGTGGGCGACGCCTATGAGATCATGACCGACTGCAATCAGGGCTTCACCGTGGACGAGGCGATCCGGCGCGCCGAGCGGTTGCGCGACCTCGATCTCGCATGGATCGAGGAGCCTTTGCCCGCAGACGATATTGACGGGCATGTGCGCCTGTCCAACGCGACCTCAACGCCGGTCGCGGTGGGCGAGTCCCTTTATTCCATCCGGCATTTCCGTGAGTATATGCAGAAGGGCGCATGCTCCATCGTGCAGGTGGATGTGGGCCGAATCGGCGGAATCACGCCCTGGCTCAAGGTGGCGCATGCGGCGGAAGCATTCGACATTCCGGTCTGCCCGCATTTTCTCATGGAACTGCATGTCAGCCTCGTCTGCGCCGCGCAGAACGGGAAATACGTCGAATACATCCCCCAGCTCGATGATTTGACGGCCTCGCGCCTGCGGATCGAGGATGGCCACGCTTATGCCCCGTCCGAACCGGGCATCGGCGTCGACTGGGACTGGGACGCGGTGATGGGAAAAAGCGTTTCCGAATTCACGCGCGAGATCGGGAGGTAAGCACATGCGGCGCATGGGAGCGATTCTGGGTATCAGGCCCGAGGCAATTGCGGAGTACAAGCGGCTGCACGCCGATGTGTGGCCCGAAGTTCTCGCCAAGATCGCGGACTGCAACATCCGGAACTATTCGATTTTCCTGCGGCAACCGGAGAACTTGCTGTTCGCCTATTTCGAATATCACGGCACCGATTTCGCCGCCGATTCCGCGAAAATGGCCGCCGACCCCAAGACGCAGGAATGGTGGGCCATCAACATGCCGTTGCAGGTCCCGCTCGAAACCCGCGCCGAAGGCGATTGGTGGGCGACCATGGACGAGGTGTTCCATGTCGATTGAGGCTGGGAATTGCAGAGAGCAGCCGGCATGACATTCGATCCATCAAGCCTCGCTCAATCGTGGCCCGCGCCGTCGAATCCGCGTCCGGTGGTTACCTTCGGAGCCGGTTCTATCGTGGGAGACGCACATTTTCCGGCCTATCGGAAATCCGGCATCCCGATTGCGGGGATCTATGATCCCGACCTTGAAAAGGCCGAAAAGCTTGCATCGGAATGGGGCATTGCCGCCTATCGCACGGCGGAGGAAGCCGCTTCCGTCAAAGATGCGATTTTCGATCTTGCGACACCGCCCGCGTTCCATGCATCGGTCCTGAAAATCCTGCCGGACAATTCTGCGGCGCTGATTCAGAAACCGATGGGGAGCGACCTGCGGGGCGCAACCGAGATACTCCAGATCTGCCGTGCGAAGAATCTGACCGCAGCCGTGAACTTCCAGCTTCGCTTCGCGCCCATGATGCTGGCGCTGAAGGACGCCATCGCAAGGGGCTGGCTGGGCGAGGTGGTGGATTTCGACGCCTGGCTGGCGCTGGACACGCCATGGCCGCATTGGCCTTTCGTGTTGAAATCACCGCGCGTGGAACTCGCGCTGCATTCCATCCACTATCTCGACTTCATCCGGCAGGTGCTGGGTGACCCGAAGGGCGTGCACGCGAAATCCATCGGCCATCCGAACCATACGGTGGCGCAGACCCGCACGAGTGCGATCCTGGACTATGGCGAGACCGTTCGATGCGCATTGTCGATCAACCATGACCATGCGTTCGGGCGCAGGCATCAGGCTTGCGAATTCCGGGTCTGCGGGACCGAGGGCGCTGCGTGGCTCCAGCTCGGCGTCAATCTCGACTATCCGCGCGGCGAACCCGACATACTGGAGATTCGCCCGAAAGGCGGCAGCGACTGGATTGCGGTGCCGCTCAAGGGCGAATGGTTTCCTGACGCCTTCGTCGGACGCATGGCGAATATGCAACGCTACGTGGCCGCCGAGGACAGCGAACTGGTCAGCTCCGTGGAGGATGCTTGGAACACGATGGCGTTGATCGAGGCCGCCTATCAGTCGAGCGCGGCCCCGGCCACACCTCTTGCAAGGAAGCCTTGAGATGGAAGTGGTCAGCTATTTCGAGGACTACGAGATCGGCTCGTCCAGAAAAACGTCGGGCCGCACGATCACCGAGACGGATTTCGTCGTCCATGCCGGGCACACGGGCGATTTCTTCCCGCACCACATGGACGCGGAATTCATGAAGGACACGCCGTTCGGCCAGCGCATCGCGCACGGCACGCTGGTGTTTTCCATCGGTGTCGGGCTGACCGCCAACGTCATCAACCCCGTCGCATTCTCCTACGGCTATGACAGGCTGCGCTTCATCCGGCCCGTCTTCATCAACGACACCATCCATTCCGTGACGACCATCACCGCCAAGGAGGACGACCCGAAGCGGCCTGATGCAGGCCGCGTGATCGAGCGCCTCGAAGTGAAGAACCAGCGCGGCGAAACCGTGCTTGCCGCCGACCACATCTACGTCGTCGAACGAAGGAAGAGCTGACAGCATGACCGACCTGACCGGAAAGACCGTCCTCATAACCGCCGCCGCGCAAGGCATCGGGCGCGCTTCGGCACTGGCGTTCGCCGCCGCGGGCGCCTCGGTCCATGCGACCGACATCAACGAAAAGCTGCTCGGCGAACTGAATGCCGCAAACATCACGGCCCGCCGCATGGATGTGCTGGACGAAGCGGACGTGCGGGCGGTGGTCGGGGATATCGGAAAGATCGACATATTGTTCAACTGCGCGGGCTTCGTCCATTCCGGCTCCGTGCTTGAGATGAAGGACGAGGATTTCGACTTCGCGGTGAACCTCAACGTCCGCTCGATGATCCGCACCATTCGCGCCGTCCTGCCGGGAATGCTGGAGCAGGGCGAGGGAGCGATCATTAACATGTCGTCGGTCGCAAGCTCGGTCAAAGGCGTGCCGAACCGCTTCGCATATGGCGTGACCAAGGCGGCGGTAATCGGCCTGACCAAGTCGGTCGCCGCCGACTACATCACGCGCGGCATTCGCTGCAACTGCATCTGCCCGGGCACGGTGGAAAGTCCGTCGCTGCAAGACCGGATGCGCGCGCAGGGCGACTATGAACAGGCGCGGGCGGCGTTCGTTGCGCGCCAGCCCATGGGTCGACTCGGCACCCCCGAAGAAATCGCCGACCTTGCGGTTTATCTCGCAGGCGCAACTTACACGACAGGCCAAGCCTACAACATCGACGGGGGATGGTCCGTTTGAACCCGCAGAGCAGGGAACCAGCATGAAACCAGACTTCAAGGCGGACGCATAGCGCAAGAGCGCCGTCCCGACATTACCGATCGATTGCTCCACTCCCCGGAGTGGAATGGAATTCTCTTTGCGCGCGAAGGATTGCGTCATGACCCGGATCACGAACCTCAGAACCTTTGACTTGCGGTTCCCGACCTCACTCAGCCTCGACGGTTCGGACGCGATGAACCCCGACCCGGATTATTCGGCAGCCTATCTCGTGCTGGAAACCGACAGGCCGGGCCTCGAAGGCCACGGGCTGACCTTTACCATCGGTCGCGGCAATGAAATCTGCGTCACGGCAATCGAGGCCATGCGCCATTTGCTCGTCGGCCTCGACCTCGACTGGATCAGGGAAGATCCCGGCCGCATGTGGAGGCATCTGACGAGCGACAGCCAGTTGCGCTGGATCGGTCCCGACAAGGGGGCGATGCATCTGGCGACGGGCGCGGCGGTGAATGCGGTCTGGGACCTTCTGGCGAAGGATGCGGGCAAGCCCGTCTGGAAACTGGTGGCCGACATGAGCGCCGAGGAAATCCTCAAGATCGTGGATTTCCGCTACCTGACAGATGTACTGACGCCGGACGAGGCGCTGGCAATCCTCAGGAAGGCGGAAGCGGGCCGGGCGGATCGCGAGGCGATCCTGATGCGCGACGGCTATCGTTGCTACACCACCTCCGCCGGCTGGCTCGGCTATTCGGAGGAGAAGCTGCGGCGCCTGTGTCGCGAGGCGGTCGATGCTGGCTTCAACCATGTGAAAATGAAGGTGGGCGCCAATCTGGACGAGGATATTCGCCGGCTCACAATCGCGCGCGAGATCATCGGCCCGGACCGTTTCCTGATGATCGACGCAAATCAGGTCTGGGAGGTGCCGCAGGCGATCGAGTGGCTGAAGAAGCTCGCCTTCTGCAATCCATTCTTCATCGAGGAGCCGACCAGCCCTGACGATGTAGCCGGGCATCGCAAGATCAGGGAAGCGGTGAAGCCGATGAAGGTGGCGACCGGCGAGATGTGCCAGAACCGCATCATGTTCAAGCAGTTCATCGCGGAAGGCGCGATCGACGTGGTGCAGATCGATTCATGCCGTATGGGCGGCTTGAACGAGGTGCTTTCCGTGCTGCTGATGGCTGCCAAGTATAATCTTCCGGTCTGGCCTCACGCGGGTGGTGTCGGCCTTTGCGAATATGTGCAGCACCTGTCGATGATCGACTATCTGTGCGTCTCCGGCACCAAGGAAGGCCGGGTGATCGAGTATGTCGATCATCTGCACGAGCACTTCGTCGAACCCTGCATCATCAGCAACGCTGCCTATATGCCGCCGCGCCGCCCCGGCTTTTCCATCGAGATGAAGCCGGATTCGATCAGGGACTATACGTTTGCGGATTAGGGTCAGGACCCTAGTCCAGCGTCCGCCGGAAGCGCAGCAGCGCCAGCGTTGCGAAGGCGAGCACGAACAGCACCAGCGCAAGCACTTCGGTGGCGATGGCCGGGAAGGTCGCACCTTTCAGCATCACGGCGCGCACGATGCGCAGGAAATGGGTGAGCGGCAGGACTTCGCCCAGTGTCTGCGCCCAATCGGGCATGCCGCGATAGGGAAACATGAAGCCCGACAGCAATATTGACGGCAGGAAGAAAAAGAACGTCAATTGCATTGCCTGCATCTGGGTGCGCGCGACCGTCGAGATGGAATATCCGAGCAGCACCAGCGCCAGCACGAAAACGAGGATGGCCGACAGAAGGAGCGGGAGGCTGCCAAAGAACGGCACGCCGAACAGACCCTTGGCGGCGGTCAGCACCACGACCACCTGAACCGCCCCGACGGCTGCGTAGGGAAGCACCTTTCCCAGCATGATCTCCATCGGGCTCGCAGGCATGGCGAGCAGGTTTTCCATGGTGCCGCGCTCGCTCTCGCGCGTCAGCGCCATCGCGGTCATCATCACCATGGTCATTTGCAGGATGACGCCGAGAAGGCCCGGCACGATGTTGTATTGCGAGATGCCTTCCGGGTTGTATCGCCGGTGCACGATGACCTGAAGCTGGCTGGCAGCCATGGCGGCAGCCTCGATCTCGTCTCCCTGCTCGCGCAGCAACGCCTGCCCGGCCACCGTTCCAAGCGTGGAAATAGCGCCGCTGGCGACAGCAGGATCAGTTGCGTCGGCCTCGATCAGGATTTCCGGATTGTCGCCGCGCTCGACACGCCGTGCGAAATCCGACGGAATGGTCACCACGAAGGCGACATCGCCGCGCGTGATCAGCTCCTCGGCTTCCGCCGCACTTTGGACACTGTGGTCAAAACGGTAGTAGCCGGTCATTTCCAGCGCCGAGACCATCGCGCGGGTATAGTGGTCATTGCTGGTGGCGACGAGCGCGGCGGGCAGCCGCTTCGGATCGTTGTTGATCGCGTAGCCGAACAGAATCAGCAGCATCATCGGCACGCCCAGCATCATCGCAAACGTGACGCGGTCGCGCCGCATCTGGATGAATTCCTTGCTAAGGAGCGCATTGAGCCGCGAGAACGAAAACAGCGCATGGTTCATGTCATGTTGTCCTTCGATTCGGACATGAACTGGATAAAGACATCTTCAAGGCTGGTCTCGCCATGCTCGATCCTGATGTCTTTTCGCTTCCGGTACGGGGCAAGCGTCTTTTCAAGCAATGCGTGGTTGGAGCCGACAACATGCAGCGTGTTGCCGAAGGGCGCGATCTGATCGACGCCGGGCGCGCCGGAAAGCTTTTCCGCGATCTCGCCAAGGGCGGCTCCCGTCATGATGTAGGTGGTCAGGCCGGCGTCGCGGATTACTTCGTCGACCGTTCCGGTCGCAAGCATCTTGCCATAGGAAATATAGCAGATGCGATGGCAGCGCTCGGCTTCATCCATGTAGTGGGTCGAGACAAGCACGGTGAGGCCGCCATTCGCCAGCCGATGAATCTCGTCCCAGAATTCGCGGCGCGCCTTCGGATCGACGCCTGCGGTCGGCTCGTCCAGCAATAGCAGTTTCGGGCGGTGCATGATGCAGGCCGCAAGCGCCAGACGCTGCTTCCAGCCACCCGAAAGCGTTCCCGCGAGCTGGTTGCGGCGGCTCGTCAGGCCGAGGTCCTCAAGCGTGTCGTCGACGAATTTCGCCATGGGTTTCAGCTCGTAGAGCCGCGCCACGAACTCAAGGTTTTCAGCAATCGTCAGGTCCTCATAGAAGGAGAACTTCTGCGTCATGTAGCCGACCTCGCGCTTGATCCTCAGCGAGTCGGTGCCGATGTTGTAACCAAGCACTTCGCCCTCGCCTTCGTCGGGCGTCAGCAGTCCGCACATGATGCGGATCGTGGTTGTCTTGCCGGAACCGTTCGGGCCGAGAAAGCCCACGATCTCGCCCTGATGCACCTGCATCGAGACGTGGTCGACCACCGTCTTGTCACCGAAGCGCTTGACGAGGTTGCGGACGTCGATGACGTTCATCGTATTATTCCGAAGCGGCCAGATCGACATCCACGATCTGGCCCGGCTGGAGCCGCGTGTCGCCGTCCGGGCGGGCTTCGACCAGATAGACGAGCTTCTGGCGATTTTCGAGCGAATAGATGACGGGCGGGGTGAACTCCGGATCGGGCGAGACATAGCTGATTCTCGCGGTCAGCCCTTCGCCGCATCCGTCGCAACGCACCTTCAGTTCGCCGCCCACCTTGAGCTTCGAAAAGTCCGGCTCAGGTACATAGACCTTCAGCTTCACCGCGCCATCGGGCAGGAGGGACAGGACGGGCGCCGATGGTCCGGCCATGTCGCCCGGATCGCGGATCACATCATCCACCCGACCGCCGCTGACCGCGCTCAGGCTTCGCTTCGACAGTTTCCATTGCGCCTCTTCAAGGGCCGCAGACGCCTGTTTCACCGCGTTTTCCGCAGCCTTGATGGCTTCGGGGCGCGCCGGAAGGTTCGCCACCGCAAGATTTGCCTTTGCCTGGCCGATGGCGGCGGTGGTGACCTTGAGCTGCGTCTTCGCCGTATCGAGCTGCGCCTGCGTCGCCGTGCCCCTGTTGAACAGGTCCTGCGTGCGCTCCACGATCCGCTCGGCCTCCTCGGCCTCCGCCTCGGCCGAAGCCAGTGTCGCCGTCAGCACGTCGATTTCCTCGGGGCGCTTGCCGATCTTCAGGTCGGCGAGCTGGGCGTCGGCCTGCGCAAGCGCGGCTTCGGCCTGCGACACGGCGATGCGGGCATCCGCATCCTCCAGCCGCACGATGATCTGCCCCGGCTCCACCCGGTCGCCGCGACGCACCGCCACAGACTGGACCTGCGCGGTTTCGATGGGCGCCAGCCGGACGAACTCGCCCTCGACATAGCCTGTCGCCAGCGGCGCACCCGGGCCGCAGGACAGCAGCGTCGCCAAAACGGGAATCGAGCAGAAGAAACTCATCTTGTCCGGTCCTTCCTTGCCGCCAGCAAGGTTTTGAAATTCCCGATCGCGATGCGGGTAATTTCCGCGCCCTCGTCGCGACCGATGTCCGTCCAGCCCATACGGCGGCGAACAGCTTCGCGGGCGAGCCTGAAATAGAGGATCTGGCCAATCAGCATGAACACGTTGATGCGCGTTTCGTCGCTATCGGCGGGCTCCCCTGTCGCCGCCTCCCAAAGTTGGCAGCAGCGTATGTGCAGAGGCTCCATCATGCCGTGGTAGACGCGGTCGAAGGCGGGCGACGGGCCGGACATTTCCCTGAGCACGAAAGGCACAAGCTCGCCCGCTTCCGGCTGCGTCACAAAGAATGAGAACATGCGCTCGATCATGGAGGTCATGGCCTTTTCCGCCGCCTCCGGATCAAGCGGGGCGTCCGCCGGCATGCCGAGCTGAGCCTTGGCGGCAATCGACTGGATGATCCCGACGATATGATCGGCCACCGCCAGCCGCAGCCCTTCCTTGCCTCCGAAATGATAGGCGATGGACCCGATATTGGCCTTCGCACCCGCCGCGATCTCGCGGGTCGACGTGCCTTCAAAGCCCTGCCGTCCGAAAAGCCGCAGCGCGGTTTTCACCAGCGCCGCGCGGGTGTGCTCGGGGCCGGAAAGAGTGTCGGCAGATGTTGGCAGGCTGCTCATGTCATGCTTCTTAGATCAATCGATTGATTAAAGTCAAGTGACGTGCGACATGATTTTTCCCGCCCTGCGCGCAAACAACGAAGATTATGCGTTGCACATCTTCACATGACGGGGTTTATTCCCCTGCGATGGCCAAGGAAATCGAACGCAAGTTCCTGGTTTGCAGCGATGCGTGGCGCGACCGCGTGTCAAAGGTCATCGCAATCCGGCAATTCTACCTTTCCATCGCCTCGGATCGATCCACGCGCGTGCGCATCAGCGACGGCGCGAGCGCGCGGCTCACCTTCAAATTCGGTTCGAACCTGAGGGAGCGCGACGAGTATGAATATCCGATCCCGCTCGATGAGGCGCGGGCCCTGCAAGCGTTTTCAATCGGCTCGGTCATTGAAAACGTAAGGCACCACGTTCGGTTCGGCGGCTATGTTTACGAGGTGGATGTGTTCGCGAGCGATCTGGAAGGGTTGATCGTGGCCGAACTCGAAACACCCGATCCTGTCGCAATAAACGCGCTGCCCGAATGGATTGGCCGGGAAGTTACCGGAGACCAGCGCTATTCGAACGCGGTGCTGGCGCTGAGCGACAAGTCCCCGAAGACATTGACCGCGCTTGCAAGCTGAAGGCCAAGGTCAGAACCTAGGGCGGGGTTGGCCGGTTTTTCAGCCACCATCGCGCGATGAGCCAGCACAGCATCGCCCATGCGAACCCGGCGCACCAGCCTGCCAGCACATCTGTCGGCCAGTGCACGCCGAGATAGACCCGGCTCGCACCGACGAGCCCGGTCAGCAGCACGGCAACGAACAGGAAGTATATTTTCAGCCACCGATGCGGCGTGATGCGCGCCAGCATCGAGCCGAGCGTGAGATAGGTCACCGCCGACATCATTGCATGTCCGCTCGGAAAACTGCTGCTCGTCTCGCGCACCATGTGCGGCACGAGTTCGGGCCGGGGCCGGTCGATGCCGAGCTTGAGCAGGGTCGAGACGAGTTGACCCCCGCCAACGGCGACCAGCACGAACAGGGCAATCTGCCACTTGCCGGCAATCAGCAGGTATACAACAACAAGACTGGTCAGCAGCACCAAGACCGCAACACCGCCCAGCCCGGTGATGTCGCGCACCCATCCCTCGATTTTTTCCGAGCCGATCGGATTGTCGAGTTGCCCCGGTTCGCGCAGCGCCAGCAAAAGGGTCGTATCGATGCTGTGAGGCGTCGCGTCGCGCGCGAACTCGGAAAGTTCGATGAACCCCCACAGTCCGCCAGCCAGCAACAGCCCCGCCAGCAGAACCGGAAATTCGATCCGGTTGAAGAAATCAAAAGGGCGGGCAAAGCCACGCGCAGGTTCCTGGGGTTTGTTCATCGCCCGCCAAGATAAGGCCCGAAGCTGATCACCGCCACCGATGCGATCGCAAGCGCGATGCCGAGGCTCTGCGCGCCGCTGAGCGATTCACCGAAATAGAGAAGCGCCACGAGATTGACGGAGATGAGCTGGATGACTGCCGACAGGCTGAACGCGACGGACATGCCGAATTCGCGCACCAGCCGGAGCATGATGAGGTTTCCGAGCGTGTAGAGCGCGAGCGTCAGCAGTATCTTGGGAAGGCTTGGCGCTAGCGCCCATGCCTTGGCGCTGCTTGCCGCCGCAAGAAAGATCAGGGTCGAAGCGATGAGTTGCAGTGCGCCGGAAAGGCTCATGGTGATTGCCTGAACTGTGCCTGCCCGAAATGGGGCCATGTACGGGGCCACGTCAAGAGATCAGTTCTTGAGCCTGTATCCGGTCCTGAATATCCAGCCGACGATGGCGAGGCAGACAAAAAGAAAGCCAAGCGTTGCCGCGAGGCTGGTGCCCACCGGCACATCGGATTGGCCGAAGAAGCTCCAGCGGAAACCGCTTACCAGATAGACGACGGGATTGAACAGCGAAATCGTGCGCCACACCGGCGGCAGCATGTCTATCGAGTAGAAACTGCCGCCGAGAAAAGTAAGCGGCGTGACGATCAGCAACGGAACGATCTGCAACTGCTCGAAGCCGTTGGCCCATATGCCGATGATGAAGCCGAAGAGGCTGAATGTCAGCGCCGTCAGAACAAGGAAGGCGAGCATCCAGAACGGGTGTTCGATATTCAGGGACACGAACAGGCTGGCGGTTATCAGAATGATCAGGCCAAGCGCGATGGACTTGGTGGCCGCCGCGCCGACATAGGCCGTTACGATCTCGAGATAGGAAACCGGAGCGGACAGAAGCTCGAAGATCGTGCCGGTGAATTTCGGGAAATAGATGCCGAAGGATGCATTCGAAATCGACTGCGTGAGCAGTGAAAGCATGACGAGGCCCGGCACGATGAAAGCGCCATAGGCAATGCCGTCGACTTCCTGGATGCGGCTGCCGATGGCGGCGCCGAACACGACGAAATAGAGCGATGTCGAGATGACCGGCGACACGATGCTCTGCAACAGCGTGCGCAAGGTGCGCGCCATTTCCGTCTTGTATATTGCCCAGAGCGCGTAGTGGTTCACGACTTCTCCTTGAGAAGGCCGACGAAGATTTCTTCGAGCGAGCTTTGCTCGGTGTCGAGGTCGCGAAATCCGATGCCGGCTTCATCGAGTTCGCGTAGGAGCGAAGCGACGCCCGGACGGTCAGACTGCGCATCGTAGATGTAGGTCAGCAGCTTCCCGTCGCCGGATTGCTCCAGGGCGTAGCGGTCGAAGCGCTCGGGAAGCGCCGCCAGCGGTTCGCGCAATTGAAGCGTGAGTTGCTTGCGGCCAAGCTTGCGCATGAGTTCGGCCTTGCCCTCTACAAGCATGATCCTGCCGTGGTTGATGATGCCGATGCGATCCGCCATTTCCTCGGCTTCCTCGATGTAGTGCGTGGTGAGGATGATCGTGACGCCCGTGTCGCGCAAACGGCGGACCATCGCCCACAAATCATGGCGCAACTCGACATCGACGCCGGCTGTCGGTTCGTCGAGGAAGAGAATCCGCGGCTCGTGCGCAAGCGCCTTGGCGATCAGCAGGCGGCGCTTCATGCCGCCCGAGAGCTGCATGGATTTTGCGTCGCGCTTTTCCCAGAGCGAAAGGTCGCGCAGCACCTTCTCGATATGGTCCGGGTTCGGCGGCTTGCCAAATATGCCACGGCTGTAGGCGCAGGCGTTGAACACGGTTTCCCACGTATCCACGGTCAGCTCCTGCGGCACGAGGCCGATCAGGCTGCGCGTGGTGCGATAGTCCCGCTCGATGTCGTGCCCATCCACGAGAACAGTCCCGCCGCTTCGCTTGACGATGCCGCATATGATCGAGATCAGGGTCGTCTTGCCTGCCCCGTTGGGACCCAGCAGCGCAAATATCTCGCCTCGCGCGATTTCGAGATCGATGTCCTGAAGCGCATTGAAGCCGGACGCATATGTCTTCGAAACGCCTGAAACGGATATGACGGGGTGCATGCAGCCGCCTTGCTGTTGTGAGGCGCTTGCATGTCGTATCCGGGGGGAAAATGTCAACTTCGCTCCTGACAGTTCCCGACAGGACATGCGACATTCGGACCCTGTGCGGCCATGCCACTTTGACTGTAAGGCCCACGCTCAATATTTTTGATCTTGCTAATTTGATGGAGACGGCCCTCATGGACGCCGTGATGTTTTCGCGCATTCAGTTTGCGGCGAATATTTCGTTCCATATACTTTTCCCCTCGATCACCATCGCGCTCGGCTGGGTGCTGCTGTTTTTCAAGCTTCGCTACAATTCGACACACGATACCGCCTGGATGCGGGCCTATTTCACCTGGGTGAAGGTGTTCGCGCTGTCCTTCGCGATGGGTGTCGTTTCGGGCGTGACGATGAGCTTCCAGTTCGGCACCAATTGGCCGGGCTATATGGAGCACGTCGGGAACATCGCGGGACCGCTCCTCGCCTACGAAGTCCTTACCGCCTTCTTCCTCGAGGCCGTATTCCTCGGCATCATGCTTTTCGGATTCCGCCGGGTGCCCAACAAAGTCCACACGCTCGCAACCTTTCTGGTGGCGTTCGGAACGACGATGTCAGCCTTCTGGATCCTGGCGCTCAATTCGTGGATGCAGACGCCTGCGGGCTTCGAAATGCGTGATGGCGTCGCGCATGCGATCGATTGGTGGGCCATCGTCTTTAATCCGTCCTTCCCCTACCGCCTCATCCACATGCTGCTGGCTTCGGGACTGACCGTCTGTTTCCTCATGGCCGGCATTTCCGCGCTGCGCTATCTCGCGGGCGACCGGTCCGAGTCGATGATGAAGGCCATGCGCACCGGCATCTATGCGGGCGCGATCCTGATCCCGATACAGATTTTCGCGGGCGACCAGCATGGTCTCAACACGCTGGAGCATCAGCCGCAAAAAATCGCGGCCATGGAGGCAAACTGGAAAACAGGTCCGAACATTCCCCTCGTCCTGTTTGCCTGGCCCGACGAAAGTGCGAAGGAAAACCATTTCGAAATCTCCATCCCCAACGGCGCGAGCCTCATTCTCAGGCACCATGCCGACGGCGTCGTGCCGGGGCTCGACCAGTTCGAAGGCAATCACCCGCCTGTGCTGCCGCTCTTCTGGGGTTTCCGCATCATGGTCGGCACCGGCTTGCTGATGCTTCTGGTGTCATGGCTGGGTGCGGTCTACCTCTGGCGGCGCGACAGCGTTCCTCACTGGCTGGCCTATGTGATGGTGCCGATGGGCCTGTCGGGTTGGCTCGCCACGCTCGCAGGCTGGTACACGACCGAAATCGGTCGCCAACCTTGGCTGGTGACGGGAATCCTGCGGACAGATGAGGCTGTCGGCGGTGTGGCTGCAAGCCATGTCGCAACGACACTCGCGATCTACCTGCTGCTCTACGCCGGTTTGCTGGCCAGCTATCTCGGCGTGCTGGTGCATCTGGCGCTCAAGGCTGCCCGCGAGGGTGACTCTGCACCCCTTCCTGCGGTGCTCGAACAGGCGCTGGCACAACCCGTCGCCGATCGCTGATTGAAAATTGGAGAGAGTGGCATGACGATTGACTGGCCGACGATTCTCCCCCTCATTGCCGCAACCCTGATGGGGGTGGCCATCCTGATCTACGTCATTCTGGACGGATTCGATCTCGGCATCGGCATCCTGTTCGCGGTCGCCGGCGACCATGAGCAGGACCGGATGATTTCCGCTATCGGCCCCTTCTGGGACGCAAATGAAACTTGGCTGGTGCTGGCGGTCGGATTGCTGCTCGTCGCCTTTCCAATCGCGCATGGGACGATCCTCACCGCCCTCTATATTCCCGTGTTCATCCTTCTCGTCGGCCTCATCCTGCGCGGGGTCGCGTTCGACTTCCGCGCCAAGGTTCCCGCCGGGCACAAGCAGCGATGGAACCGCCTGTTCTTCCTTGGCTCCCTGACTGCCTCCCTTGCGCAGGGCTATATGCTGGGGGTGTATGTGCTCGGTCTGCGCACCGGGTTTCCGGCGTTCGTGTTCGGCGCGCTGGTCGCGATGTGCCTTGCTGCGGCGTATGTCGCGATGGGCGCAGCGTGGCTGATCTACAAGACCGAAGGCGAACTCCAGAAGAAGGCGGTGCTGTGGCTGCGCTCCGCCCTTGTCTTTACCGTGTTCGGCATGGTTGCGGTTTCTATCGCCACGCCTCTCGCCAGCCCGCGCATTTTCGACCGCTGGTTCCTTTTTCCCGAATTGCTTTATTTGTCGCCGCTACCGATCCTGTCCGCTATTCTTTTCCTTCTCCTCTGGCGCAAGACATTCCAGCTTCCGCGCCCGGACGGACGACAGGAACTGGCGCCTTTCCTCATACTGTCGGCGATTTTCGCATTGGGTTTCGCCGGGCTGGCCTGGTCGTTCTATCCCTATGTGGTGCCCGACCGCGTGACGATCTGGCAGGCGGCGTCAGCGACCGAAAGCCTGGCGCTTATCCTCGCCGGAACGGCGGTGGTGCTGCCGATTATCCTGTTTTATTCGTTCTATGCGTATCGGGTTTTCGGCGGTAAGGCCGGCGACCTGACGTATGATTGAGCGGATGCGACGCCCAAAAGAAAAGGCCGCCTGAAAAGGCGGCCTTAAGTTTGTGCAGCGATGGTCTACTGGGTAAGGCGAATTCCAACCGTCTTTTGCGAATAATCGCATTTGCCGGTAACCTTGTAGAAGAAGTCCGCGGCAGTGACCGGCCCAGGCAGGGCACTACCACCGTCCTCCCAGGCCTGCGCGCTTTCCTGCCCGCAAGGCACTGCTGAGAAGATGTCCACCTTGGTATTCTTGTCCACTTCCTTGCCGTCGAGGAAGAGATGTTCCGAGGTTGCCATATCGTCCGAACGGAAGGTTCGTTTGGTCCCGGAGGTGACGTCCATACGCAGGTACAGATTGTCCATCGTGCTTACATCGATGACCGCACCCTTTGTATCGCCTCCGTAGTAGCTCGTCTTGCAGGTGGTTTCATATTTGGTGCTGCCGGACGTCTGCTGGATCAACTTCACACCCGTGGTGTTGCTCCATTTGGTAACCTTCTTGGTGGTGCAGACTTCTTCCTGCACCTTCGTCTTCACTTCCTTGTTGGTCTTCGGATCGATCGTGACCTCATAGGCCGTCGTCGTGCCGTAGCCCTTGGGGTCGCCGAAGCCATTGTAGGTATAGTCGATCTGCATCAGCTTCTCGTCAGGATCGTTCGCACCGGCGGTATACTGCTTTCCGAACAGATACATGGTCTTGTTCCACCACCCCGAAACCGTATCGAGCGTGAAATTGGCTTCCGTAAGCTGCGGCGGCTTGCTTGCGCCTGCTTTCACGCCAACCTTCACTTCCTCGATCGCCGCAAGCTTCATCAGCGTCGTCGGAACGTCGAAAGAGGCGCTTGTGGTTGCAGTCGCCGCACCCAGATTGTCGATGTTGAAGGTCTTGAGCGAAGTGGTCCCGACGCCACCTCCAGCAACATATACCTCTTGCAGCTTGGTCTTGCGCTGCGCTTCGGTCGTGGTCTTCGGCAGTCCCAGAATCGACAGGGTTGCCGCGTCCAGCGCGTTCTGCATGTTGCCGCGATTGTTGGTGGCGCGGCTGTAGTCAACCGCCATGCCGGCGCCGAGCAGCAGCGGCACCGCGCTCAACGCCATGACCACGGCAAAATTGCCGTCTTCCGAGCGTACAAAGCCGCTCAGGAGTTTCGATGTGAGTTTCATTTGCTCCGTCTCCGCCTATGCGGGAGTCATAGCGCGTGAAGCTGAAATGACGTTTAAGCCAATTCACTCAAATCGAAACGAAATCGTAGGGAACGGTTTATTCAGTCCATGTGCGCGGCGGCGACCGCCGGCCTCGGCCCCGTAGATCGGCGCAGGAGGAAAACGAGCGGGATTGCGCAAAGGGTGACAATCATCATCAGTTTGAAATCATTGACATAAGAGATCATCGCACTCTGCTGATTCACCAGTTGGTCGAGTTGCGTCAAAGTCGTGGTGTCGCCGGTGATGGCGCCCGGAAGCGCGGTCGCCAGATTCTGATTGTAGGGCGTCAGTCCCGCCGCAATCTCCGAATGGTTGATCTGGATATTGCGCGTAAGGAGTACTGACACCACCGAAATGCCGATCGACGATCCGATATTGCGAACGAGGGTGAAAAGACTGGTCGCATCCGCCCTGTGGCGCGCGTCAAGTGTCGAGAAGGCCAGCGTCGAAAGTGGAACGAAGACCAGACCCAGACCGAGACCCTGCACGATGCCGGACAAAACGATCTGCGTATCGTCCATCTGCGGCGTGAAATTCGTCATCATGTAGAGCGACCACGCGGTAAGCAGCAGGCCGGCCAGCACAAGCCCGCGCGGATCCACCATGCGCACGAGCCTGCCGACCAGCAGCATGGAAATCATGGTGCCCACGCCGCGCGGCGCCATCACAATGCCGGTCAGCGTTGTCGAATGGTTGAACAATTGCCCGAGCATCGGCGGCAGCAGCGCCAGACCCGACAGGAGGATGACACCGACGATGAAGATGAAAATCAGACCGACGACGAAGTTCCAGTCGAGAAACATGCTGGCATCCATGAACGTGTCCTTGCCGGTGCAAAGATGGACGATGAACAGCCAGAAGCCGGTGATCGAAAGCGCCAGTTCGATCCAGATTTCCATGGACGAAAACCAGTCCACTTCCGCGCCCCGGTCGAGCATGAGCTGAAGCGCGCCGACGCCGAGCGAGAGCATGGCAAAGCCGAAGAAATCGAAGCCGCGTCGACGCGTGGCGAATTTCGGGAGATAGGCGATGGCTCCAAGCACCGCCAGGATGCCGACGGGCAGGTTGATGAAGAACACCCAGCGCCAGTTCGCGGTTTCGGTCAGCCAGCCGCCGAGCGTCGGGCCGATGATCGGGCCGACCATGATGCCCGCACCCCAGATCGCCATGGCCGAGCCCTGCCGCTCCCGGGGATTGATGTCGAGAAGTATGGTCTGCGACAGCGGCACGATTGCCGCGCCGAACACACCCTGCAGAAGCCGGAAGCCGACCATGGCCTCAAGGTTCCAGGCCAGACCGCACAGCATGGACGTGATGGTGAAGCCGATGATGGAGCCGACGAACAGTTCACGCCGCCCGAGCCGATCCGAAAGCCAGCCTGTGACCGGGGTCATGATCGCTGCCGCGACGATGTAGGATGTGAGCACCCAGTTGATCGTGTCCTGCGACGCGCCGAGATCGCCCGTCATGGTCGGCAGGGCGACATTGGCGATTGTGGTGTCGAGCACCTGCATCACCGTCGCCAACATGATGGAAACGGTGATGAGGCCGCGATGCGGCACATCGGTATAAGAGTGGACCTGGCTCATGTGAGCGCTCTTGAGGGAAATTGACCGTCTGGTTTCGTTATTCGCCCGCCATGGCCGTCCCGAACAGGCTGCCGAAGCCGCGCGCCTTGCCAGTGTCCACCGACACAGTCGCGCTCATGCCTGAGCGAAGCATCAGCTTGGCGTCGGGCGATTCCACCTTGAGCCGCACCGGAATGCGCTGCGTGACCTTGACCCAGTTTCCGGTCGCGTTCTGCGCCGGGAGCACGGAAAATTCCGCACCCGTTCCCGCGCCGATGGAGTCGATCACAGCCTTCAGCGGATGGTCCGGGAAGGTATCAAGGGTGATTTCCGCTTCCTGCCCGACCTTCATGTGGGTGAGCTGGGTTTCCTTGAAATTGGCGTCGACCCAGGTGTCGCCTGTCTCGACCAGCGTGAACAACGGCGTGCCGACCGTGACGAACTGGCCCGGCTTGATCGAGGCCGCCTGATAGACCACGCCGTCGCCGGAAGCCTTGATGGTCGTTTGCGACAGGTCGAATTGCGCCTTGTCGCGCGCGGCAAGCGCAGCCAGAACCGTCGGATGCTTGTCGGTTTCGATGTCCGGTCTGCCGCCGAGCGCCGCGAGCGCACCCGCGACCTCTTCCTTGTCCGCCGAAAGCTCTTCATTGGCCTTGATGAGATCGCGGCGCGCGGAATCGAGCGCGGCGGTGGTGCCGACGCCCTTCTTCGTCAATTCGGACTGGCGGTCGAGTTCGGACCGGAAGTAGTTCACTTCTTCTTCCGAAACCCTCTGGGTTGCGATCGCCTGGCTGTAGCCGGCGCGCAATTCCTCGACCTTAAGCCGGGCCGCCGCGAGCGAGGCGTCCGCCTGCGCCAGCGCAATGCGATAAGGCTCGGGATCGATCACGAAAAGCGTGTCGCCCTTCTTCACCTCCTGGTTTTCACGGATCCCGACGTCCACGATACGCCCTGCCACCTCCGAGGTAACCGCGATGCGCGCCTGCCGCAAATTGGCGTTTTCCGTTTCTTGATAGCGGCCGCCGGTCACCCAGAAATAGGTGCCGCCCGCAAGCAGCGCCAGCGGCACGACGGCCATCAGGACATAACGGCGGCTTCGCTTTTTCGGAGCGATCTTGACCTCGACGACGGGCGCTGCCTCCTTCTGGGGGGCGGGCGCCTCCATTTGCGGCTGCGGAAACTGCTTCACTTCCGCATCATTGCGTTCGTTCGTGTTTGCGGCACTCGACATTTCAGGCTGCCTTTCCAGGGGTCTTCAGGGCGGCGGCCATCCGGTCGTCGTCACTCAAATTCTCAATTATGGTTTTCAGTGCATGGATCGTCGTTCGGCGTTCGTCAGGCGAAAGGCCGCTCAGCGCGTAGTCGAAAACCTGCGTCGCCATCCCGCGCATGCTGCCGAATATCTCCCTGCTCTTTTCAGTCAGGTAGATCATGCGGACCCTGCGGTCCGTGGCGTCGCTGCGGCGCTCGATCCATCCGCCTTCAACCATCCGGTCGATCAGGCGCGAAACGCTGATCGGCTCGATTTCCAGAAGCTCCGCCAAGCGGGCCTGCGCGACGCCTTCTTCCTTGTAGACACGAACCAGAAGCCGCCATTGCGCGGCGGACAGGCCGAAGCAACTCGCGCGCGTCTCGAACCTCCGGCGCAGAAGCCGGGAGGCATCGTGCAGCAGAAAGCCGACGCGGTCGGTTTCATCAACAGGTGCGGACAGGTCGCTCATAAGCGCCATATATTATAAGCATGCTTACTATTTCAAGAGGAAATTGTGCGTCGCAAAAAATATTTCGCACGCCCCATGGTGGCGCGCCCGAAACCCCGAAGATTCGTTGGGTCTACCGTTCGCCCTTCTGGTAGGGCACCATCAGCGCCTTGGGGTATGTGGCGCGCCGCGCCACCAGAACCAGCGCCAGAATGGACAACGCATAGGGCATCATCAGGAACACCTGATAGGGCACGATTCCGCCCGAGAGCTGCTGGAGGCGCACCTGATAAGCGTCGAAGGCCGCAAACAGGATCGCGCCGAGCAAAGCCTTGCCGGGCCGCCACGATCCGAACACCACAAGTGCGATGCAGATCCAGCCCCGCCCGTTGATCATTCCGAAGAAGAATGAGTTGAAGGCCGACATGGTCAGGAAAGCGCCGCCGATCGCCATGAGCGCGCTGCCTGCGATCACCGCGCCCATGCGGATCCCCGTGACGCTGATGCCTTGTGCCTCGACGGCTGACGGATTTTCGCCTGCTGCCCTCAGCGCCAGCCCGAGCGGTGTGCGGTAGAGCAGCCAGGCCACAAGTCCGGCCATGATGAAGGCCAGATATGTCAACGGCGTCTGCGCGAACAGCGCCTCGCCGACAATCGGTATGCTCGACAGGCCGGGAATCGCCCAGACCTGGAACGGCTCGATCTTGGGCGGAGAGGTGACTTCCGGCAGCGCGAGCCGGTAGACGAAATAGGTGAGGCTGGTCGCAAGCAGGGTGACCCCGATGCCGACGACATGTTGCGACAGGCCGAGCGGAACGGTGAGCGTCGAATGGAGCAGGCCAAGCACCATGCCCACAAGCGCCGCGACGGCGATTCCGGTCCACAGGTCGCCCCCCGCATAGACGGTGAACCACCCGGCAAAAGCTCCGGCGGTCATGATGCCTTCGATGCCGAGGTTGAGCACGCCCGCGCGCTCGCAGATCAGCTCGCCGAGCGTGGCGAAGATCAGCGGCGAAGCAATACGGATGGCCGCAACCCAGAAGGAGGCGCTAAGCAATATGTCGAGCGCTTCCACGAGCCTATCTCCACCGCAACCTGAAGCGTGAGAACAAGATGGCCGTCACCATCGTGAGGAGGGCGGTGGCGACCATCACATCGGCAATATAGCTCGGCACGCCCGCCGCTCGGCTCATGGCATCCGCGCCGACAAATATGCCCGCCACGAAAATGGCCGACAAAACGACGCCGAGCGGATTGAGCATGGCCAGCATGGCAACCACGATGCCCGAATAGCCAAAGCCCGGCGACAGGTCGAGCGTCAGGTTTCCCTTTAGCCCCGAGACTTCCGAAAAGCCGGCGAGCGCAGCGAGGCCGCCAGAGAGCAGCGCGGTTTTCATCAGCACCGAATTGACCGGAATGCCGACAAACCGCGCGCCTTCAGGATTGTGTCCGACCGCGCGCATCTCATAGCCGAGCGTGGTTCTCTTCATTACGAACCATGTGGCGAACGCGGAAATCAGCGCAAGTATGAAGCCGAGATGCAGGCGCTTGCCCTTGATGATGCGCGGCAGTTGCGCCGCTTCGATCACCTTCTGCGATTGCGGCCAGCCAAGCCCCATCGGGTCCTTGAGCGGACCTTCCAGAAGCATGGACACGAACAGCAGCATGATGAAGTTGAGGAGCAGCGTCGTCACCACTTCGTCGACGCCGAAGCGGATTTTCAGGAAAGCCGGTCCGGCGAGCAGCAGCGCGCCCGCCAGCATCGCCGCTAGCATGATGAGCGGGATCAGGACCACAGATGGCAACGGCAGCGCGCCCGTTCCGAGCACCACGGTCACCACCGCGCCGGCGTAAAGCTGCGCCTCGGCCCCGATGTTCCAGAGCTTTGCCCGAAACGCCACGGCAATGGCAAGGCCGGTAAAAATGAGCGGAGTCGCCCGCGTCAGCGTCTCCAGCAGCGCGAACTGCGAACCGGCAGCGCCCTTTGCTACGAGATAGAAGATCGAAAAGGGCGAAGCGCCCGCCGCCAGCACCAGCAGCGAGGTCAGAACCAAAGTGACCAGAATGGCCGCCAGCGGATAGGCGAAAGTCGCGGCAAGCGAAGGAGCTGACTTCGGCTCAAGACGCATGCGGTCTCTCCGCTGCTGGCGTTGCGCCGGACGGCTCGAAATGGCCCGCCATGAGTTCTCCAAGTTCGCGCGCACTGCGCTCGCCGCGCGCCGACGGCGGCGAAAGCCTGCCGTTCGAGATGACCAGAATGCGGTCGGACAGAGCCAGTATCTCGTCAAGGTCCTCGGAGATCAGCAGGATTGCCGCGCCGCGCGCCCGCGCCTCCAGCAGCTTCTGGTGGACATAGGAGACCGCGCCGACATCGAGACCGCGCACGGGCTGGTTGGCGAGCACGATCTGCGGATCGGAATCCAGCGCGCGGCCAAGGATCAGCTTCTGCATGTTGCCGCCGGAGAGCAGCCGCATGCGCGTGTCCGGCGAAGGACATTTGACGTCGTAGTCGGCGATCAATTTCTCCGCGAAGCCGCGGGCCGCGGGCCAGTCGAGCAGCCCATGCCGGCTGAAACGCGGCGAACGATAACGCTCCGAGATCACGTTTTCCGTCACCGTCATGTCGGCGATGGACCCGACCGCGTGACGATCTTCCGGAATGCGACCGACGCCTGCCGCAAGGGCAGCGCGCGGCGACCACTCGCCCCGCACCACAGCCCCGATCGCTATCGTGCCGGAGACAGGCCTCTCCGTTCCGGCGATCAAGCCGGCCAGCGCAGCCTGCCCGTTGCCCGAAACGCCAGCAAGGCCGGTTATCTCGCCGCCGTGGAGATCGAGGGAAACGCCGTCCAGCCGTCCACGGCTGCCCTTGGCGCCGGTCGAGACATCCCGCAGGGAAACGAGCACCGGTCCCCGCGCCATCGGCGACACTGTCGGCGGCCTGACCTCGCGGCCAACCATCAGTTCCGCAAGTTCGTGACGCGTCGTATCGGCCGTTCGCCGCTCGCCCACCAGCCTGCCCGCGCGGAGCACGAGCACGCGGTCGCTCGCGGCCATGACCTCGCCAAGCTTGTGCGAAATGAAGATGATGGACAGCCCGCGCTTCACGAGCATTTTCAACGTGCCGAACAGCGCGTCCGACTCCGCCGGCGTCAACACGGCGGTCGGCTCGTCAAGTATCAGGATGCGCGCATCGCGATAGAGCGCCTTGAGGATTTCCACGCGCTGGCGCTCGCCGACCGAGAGGCTTGCGACGGGAGCGTCGGGCTCGACGGCAAGGCCGAAATCCTCCGCGAGCTTGCGCACCTTGGCCCGCCCGCCTGCCTTGTCGAGTGTGGGCCGGAAAAGAGGCTCCGTTCCGAGCACGATGTTTTCGAGCACGGTCATGTTGTCGGCCAGCGTGAAGTGCTGGTGAACCATGCCGATTCCATGCGCCAGCGCCGCCTTCGGATCGCCCGGCGGCAGCGGTTCGCCGAACACCTCGATATGACCCTCGTCGGCCACATAGTGGCCGAAGAGAATGTTCATCAGCGTCGTCTTGCCTGCCCCGTTTTCGCCCAGCAGCGCGACGACTTCGCCCTGCGCGACCGAGAACGAAATCGAATCGTTCGCGAGAAGCGGACCGAACCGCTTGGTGATCGCATCAAGGCGCAGCGCGTCGGTCATGGCTTTGCCAGGCCGGGGACCCCTGAACGTTCCAAGGCCTAGCTCGACTTCGGCTCGCCGTCGTTGATCTCAACAGTGAAGGAACCGTCCTTGATCGCCTTTTCCTTCTCGGCGACCTTGGCCATGACATCGGCAGGCACCTTGCCCTCGAAGGTTCCGAGCGGCGCCAGCGAGCAGCCGCCGTGCTTCATGAAGGAATAGACGCCATAGTCCTCGGCCTTGAAAGTTCCAGCCTTCACTTCGGCGACGGCCTTGTCCAGCGTCGGCTCGAAATGCCAGAGCGCGGAGGCGACCACCGTCTCGGGATAGTCAGCCTGTGTATCAATAACATTGCCGACAGCCAGCACCTTGCGTTCCTTGGCTGCGTCCGAAACGCCGAAGCGCTCGGCGTAGAGCAGGTCCGCGCCGCCATCGATCTGCGCGAAGGCGGTTTCCTTGGCCTTCGGCGGATCGAACCACGATCCGATGAACGCGACCTGGAACTTCACGTCGCCCGCGCTCTCCTTCACACCCGCCATGAATGCATTCATCAGGCGGTTCACCTCGGGGATCGGATAGCCGCCGACCATGCCGATGTTCTTCGACTTGGTCATGGCCCCCGCGATCAGGCCGGTGAGGTAGGACGCATCCTGGATATAGTTGTCGAAGGTCGAGAAATTCGGTGCTGCCGCCGCGTCCGGCTTGAAGCTCGACCCCATCAGAAACGCCGTGTCCGGATAGTCCTTGGCGACGCCGCGAGCGGCTTCCTCGACGCCGAAGACCTCGCCGACGATGAGCTTGTGCCCGGCCTCGCAATATTCGCGCATGACGCGCTCATAATCGCTGTTTGAGGTGTTCTCAGAGAACACATATTCGATGTCGCCGCGTTCCTTGGCGGCGTTCGCCGCCTTGTGGATACGGCTCACCCATTGCTGCTCGACCGGCACCGTATAGATTGCCGCAACCTTGACGGGCTCGGCTGCGAACAGCCTTGTCGGCAGCCCAACCGCTGACAGCGCCGCTCCGGCGCCAGCCGCTTTCAAGAGGTCACGACGTGACGGATACGAAAATCTGCTAGACGCATTTTTCATGCAAGTTCCCCTGGGTTTATGGCCGCGGTTTACACTGAGTGATTTTTTATCATTTAGTAAAACGTAAACGAACTATTCACCTTCGGCAATCTGCAATCAAGCGTCTTGCGCCACCTGCATCGCAAAAAAACATGTTGCGCTGAAATGCTTCAACAGCACGCGGAAATAGTCTAAAGCGCGCGCATGGATTTTGAAGCTGCAATTGGGGCGGAGGGTGCGACAGAGTCGCGCGAACCCGGTCATGGCCGCCCGGTCGGGAAGGCCAGGAAGGTCTTCGTCAAGACCTATGGCTGCCAGATGAATGTCTACGACAGCCAGCGCATGTCCGATGCGTTGGCGGCGGACGGCTATGCCGCGACGGCGAGCATGGAGGAAGCCGACCTCGTGCTCCTGAATACCTGCCATATTCGCGAAAAGGCCGCCGAGAAAGTCTATTCGGAACTTGGCCGCATCCGCCAGATGAAGGCCGACCGCGCGAGGGACGGACGCGAAATGGTCGTCGGCGTGACCGGCTGCGTCGCGCAGGCCGAAGGAAGCGAAATCCTGCGCCGCGCGCCCGCCGTCGACCTTGTGGTCGGTCCGCAGACCTATCACCGGCTGCCGGAGGTGGTGAGAAAGGCGCGGGCAGGCGAGCGCGTGGTCGAAACCGACTATGCCATCGAGGACAAGTTCGAGCACCTGCCGCAGCCGAGGCGCGCCGAGGTGGCGCGGCGCGGCGTCACTGCTTTCCTCACCGTGCAGGAAGGCTGCGACAAGTTCTGCACCTTCTGCGTGGTGCCCTACACACGCGGGTCGGAGGTTTCGCGTCCGGTTTCGCAGATCGTCGCCGAGGCCGAACGCCTCGCCGAAGGCGGCGTGCGCGAAGTGACCCTGCTTGGCCAGAACGTCAACGCATGGCACGGCGAGGGTCCGGACGGCAAGGAATGGCGACTTGGCCGCCTGTTGTTCAGGCTCGCGGAAATTCCGGGGATCGCCCGGCTTCGCTACACCACCAGCCATCCGCGCGACATGGATGACGACCTGATCGCCGCGCATCGCGACCTCCCGATGCTCATGCCCTACCTGCACCTGCCGGTGCAAAGCGGTTCGGACCGCATCCTCAAGGCGATGAACCGCCAGCACAAGGCCGGCGACTATCTGAAACTCCTGGAGCGCATCCGCGCCGCGCGGCCCGACATCGCGATGTCGGGCGATTTCATCGTCGGCTTTCCCGGCGAATCCGACGCCGATTTCGAGGACACGATGCGGCTGGTGGAAGAGGTGCGTTACGCGTCCGCCTTCTCGTTCAAATTTTCTCCGCGCCCCGGCACGCCCGGAGCGGAGCTTTCCGGCCAGCTTGCCGAAAGCGTCAAGGACGAGCGGCTCCAGCGATTGCAGGCGCTGCTGACGCGCCAACAGAATGAATTCGCGGCGTCGCTCGTCGGCCGGAGCTTCGAAACCCTGATCGAAAAGCCGGGTCGCAGGGAGGGACAGGCGGTCGGGCGCTCTCCATGGCTTCAGCCCGTTATTCTTGATGAAAGTGTGGGCCAAATCGGCGACATTGTGAATGTGCGAATCACGCGGCTCGGAACCAACAGCCTGTATGGCGAGGCCGCACAAGGGAGACACGTTTGAGCGCTGCCGAATTGAAGCAGGTGTCGGCCCCGGGCGGGGCATCGGACCTTGCACACATTGTGCTCACCTTCGACAACAACAAGCTGGCCAGCGCGCTTTACGGCCAGTTCGACGAGAACCTGGCCCGACTTGAGCAGAAGCTGGGCGTCGACATACGGTCGCGCGGCAACCAATTGACCATCAAGGGCGATCCCGTGGCAGCCGAGCAGACGCGCCGCGCGCTCGACCATCTCTATGGAATCCTCCAGAAGGGCGCGCATATCGCCCAATCCGACGTGGATGGTGCTGTCCGCATGGCGGTCGCCGCCGATGACCAGCTCACCCTGCCGACGCTGGAGCGCAAGGGAAAGGTGTCGGCGGCGCAGATCGCCACCCGCAAGCGCACCATCTATGCGCGCTCGCAGAACCAGGATGCCTATATGCGCGCGCTGGAGCGGTCGGAGCTTGTGTTCGGCATCGGTCCGGCTGGCACCGGCAAGACGTTTCTCGCCGTCGCCTATGCCGCCAGCCTGCTGGAGCGTGGCATGGTCGAGCGCATCATCCTGTCGCGTCCGGCGGTGGAAGCAGGGGAGCGGCTGGGGTTCCTCCCGGGCGACATGAAGGAAAAGGTCGATCCCTATCTTCGCCCGCTCTATGACGCGCTCTACGAAATGATGCCTGCGGACAAGGTGGAACGCGCAATGACTGCCGAGGTCATCGAGATCGCGCCGCTCGCCTTCATGCGCGGCCGCACGCTCTCGAATGCCGCGGTCATACTCGACGAGGCGCAGAACACCACCTCGATGCAGATGAAGATGTTCCTGACGCGGCTTGGCGAAGGCTCCCGGATGATCGTCACCGGCGATCCGAGCCAGATCGACCTGCCGCCCAACACGAAGTCCGGGCTCGTCGAGGCGCTTCGCATTCTCGACGGCGTGCCGGGGGCCGTGACCGTTCGGTTCAACGACACGGATGTCGTACGCCATCCGCTCGTGGCCGAGATCGTCAAGGCCTATGACCGCGAAGGCAAGGTGGCGCGCGGACTTCCTGTCGACGAGAACTGACCGGACGTGAGCATGAAACCGTCTGGCGAGCCGCACATCTCGATCGATATCGGGGTGGAGGCGGGCGACTGGCCGCCATTGGCGGAACTCGAAGCGGTCTGCCGTCGCGCCTGCGATGCAGCGCAGGCCGAGCTTCGGCGCGAGATTCCGCCTTCCGGCACCGAAGTGAGCATCTTGTTCACGGATGACCGCCACATCCGGACGCTCAATGCGCAGTGGCGCGGCAAGGACAAGGCGACGAACGTTCTTTCATTCCCGGCCTTTCCGCCAAGACGGGACGGCGCGCTTCCGCCCTTGCTGGGAGATATCGTCCTGGCCTGGGAAACGGTGCGGCGCGAGGCGGAAGAAGAGGCAAAGCCGTTTGAAAACCACCTCCTGCACCTTGTCGTGCATGGCTTCCTGCACCTGATCGGCTACGATCACGAGACTGATGAAGAGGCAGAAGAAATGGAAGGCCTGGAGCGGAGAACGCTAGCAAGGCTTGCCATCCCCGACCCCTATGAATAATTAGGAGGTCCAAGCGACGAAAGAAAATGAACGACAGAACGGATATCGCCGCGCAGCCGGAGACGGCAAGCGGCAAGGCTGAACGGACCGATGAAGGTCCGAGTAGCGGCTTAAGTCACGGGCAATCGCCGGAACGCCATTCCTTTTTCGAGAGAGTGGCCGGCCTTTTCCGGCAGCGTAACGGCAACTCGCTACGCGAAGACCTTGCGGACGCACTTTCCGAAACCGCCCCGGAGGGGGAAGCCTTCTCTCCCGGCGAGCGAGCGATGCTCAACAATATCCTTCGCCTGCGCGAAGTACGTGTCGAGGACGTCATGGTGCCCCGCGCTGACGTAGAGGCCGTGGAGATCGGAACGACCGTCGGCGAGCTGATGAACATTTTCGAGGACAGCGGCCATTCGCGCATGCCTGTCTACGCTGAAACGCTGGATGACCCGCGCGGCATGGTTCACATTCGCGACCTGCTTGCCCACGTCACGCGCAGCGCCCGCGCAAAGAAAGGACGTGGACGCAAGCCCTCAGGCAATGCCGCGCTCGACCTTTCGACTGTGGATCTTGGCAAGACGATCGGGGAGCTCAACCTCATCCGCACCGTGCTCTTCGTTCCGCCGTCCATGCTGGCCTCCGACCTGATGGCGCGCATGCAGACGAGCCGGACGCAGATGGCGCTGGTCATCGACGAATATGGCGGCACGGACGGGCTGGTTTCGCTCGAGGACATCGTCGAGATGGTGGTGGGAGACATCGAGGACGAGCACGACGAGGAAGAACCGCTCATCACCAAGGCCGGCGACGGCATTTTCATCGTCGATGCGAAGGCCGAAATCGAGGATGTCGCAAAGGCCGTGGGCGGCGATTTCGCGCCCGGCGAGCATGGCGAATATGTCGATACGATCGGCGGCATGATTTTCAACGCGCTCGGGCGCGTGCCCGCGCGCGGCGAGGTCGTCCAGCCCATTCCAGGCTATGAATTCCACGTTCTCGATGCCGACCCGCGCCGCGTCAAGCGCGTGCGCATCGTGCAAAGCCAGAAGGGCGACCGTCGCCGTCGCGCCGCGCCCAAGGCCGAGCAGGAGTAAATGCTCCCCTTTTTGGGGAGCCGGGAGAAACCGGGCAAGCCAAGGAATGTTTGGCCCCCGCCCTTCGGCCTGATACACCTCTAGGCCGGTGATTCGAGGGAACCCGGACTTTATGAACCGACTGGCGGGCAACATTGTCCTATTGTCCGGCGGGAAGCGTACGCTCGCAGCGGTGCTTGCGGGCGCTTTTGCGGTTCTCACGCAGGCGCCATTCGATTTCGTGCTTGCCGGATTCATTTCCTACCCGCTTCTGGTCTGGTTGCTGGACGGCGCGGTGCCTCCCGTGTCCGCTGGCCCGGTCGCACGGTTGAAGCCGGCGTTCGCCGTGGGCTGGTGGTTCGGCTTCGGCTATTTCCTCGCCGGGCTCTGGTGGGTGGGCGGCGCGGTCATGGTCGAGAGCCAGACCTATGCATGGGCGCTCCCCTTCGCGATCGTCGGCCTGCCGCTGATATTGTCTCTCTACTTCGGCGCGGCTGCCGCACTTGCCCGCCTGCTCTGGACGGATGGAATCGGGCGCATCGCAGCGCTTGCCTTTTCCTTTGCCCTTGCCGAATGGCTGCGCGAGACGCTGTTGACCGGATTTCCGTGGAATCCGGTCGGTTTCGGGCTGATGCCGGTACCGCTGCTCATGCAGAGCGTGGGCGTCGTCGGCATGATCGGCATGAATGCGCTGGCTGTTTTCGTGTTTGCCATGCCCGCCCTGCTTTCAGGACGCAGGCACAGGGCCGTCGGCGCGATTCTGGCGGTCGCGCTTCTCGCGGCGCATGTCGGATATGGATTCCATGCCCTTTCGCAGCCGGACGTTCCGGGATCGCCGCTGAATGTGCGCATCGTGCAGCCCAATATCGACCTGACCGAAAAATGGGATGAATCGGTGCGCGATCGCATCTTCAATTCCGAAATCGCGCTATCCCGGCAGGCGCCTGCTGCTGGCAAGCCGAAGCCCACGCTCATCGTCTGGCCGGAGACGTCGATACCTTTCCTGTTCCAGGAACACCCGGACGGCCTGCGCATGCTGGGTGAGATGCTGGATCAGGGACAGTTGCTGCTCGCCGGTATCGCGCGAACCGAAGGCGGCGGGGATTCGACGCTCTATTACAATTCGATCGTTGCAATCAGCGACAAGGGCGAGATCGTCGACGCCGTCGACAAGGTTCACCTTGTCCCCTTTGGCGAATATGTCCCGTTCGAGGATTTCTTCGAGCAGATCGGTATCAATCGGTTCGTTTCCGGCCCGATGAATTTCGTCGCAGGCGCGAACAGGCACCCGCTGTCGATCCTCGGAGGTTTCAGCGCGCTTCCCTTCATCTGCTACGAAGTCATCTTTCCCGACCTGATGATAAATCCCGCGCCTGCGAAGAGCTTCGTGCTCAATGTCACGAATGATGCATGGTTCGGAAACACGCCCGGACCCTATCAGCACCTGCGTCAGGCTCAGGTTCGGGCGGTCGAAACCGGACTGCCTGTCGTGCGTGCGGCCAATACCGGCATTTCCGCCTTTATAGACGACAGGGGTCGCGTGCTCGACGCGCTCGCCATAAACAGTCAGGGCGCGCTCGACGCCCAGCTTAACATTCCGGCGCAAAGTCCAGCCAACGCCCGGCGGCAGCAAATGACCGGAGCCGGCATCGCGATTGCGCTTGCTCTGCTGGCGGCAATACTGGCGCTATACCGCAAAATCAAAAATTGACTGTTTGCTAATTTAGATGTAGCGCATGCACCACGGGGCACGGGCTGGTTGCAAGCATTATTCCTGCATCCGGTAGGTGCATATTCTTTGTATTCTTCTGGGGCTACCAATGGGTGAAAACAAGAAGAAGGCCAATCCTATCGACATTCATGTCGGGAGTCGTATTCGTCTTCGCAGAAATATGATGGGTATGAGCCAGGAACGTCTTGGTGAAAGGCTTGGCATCACGTTTCAACAGGTTCAGAAATACGAAAAAGGTACAAATCGCGTCGGGGCCAGCCGGTTGCAGGCCATCTCGAATATTCTCGGCGCGCCTGTTTCCTTTTTCTTCGAGGACGCCAATGGTGCCGAACCTGCACGAAACGGCTTTGCCGAACCCGACAAGGCTTTTTCGCTGATGGAGTTCTGCACAAGCACGGAAGGGCTTCAGCTCAATCGGGCCTATATCGCCATTGACGACATCAAGGTGCGTCGCCGCGTGCTCGATCTCGTCAAGGCGCTGAGCACGGGCGCAAGCGCGGAAGTCTGATTTGCATTTTCCGGCCTCGTAGAACGGCGTTTGCTTGACGCTGCCATAAGGGAAAGCTAACAGGACGCCACCGGCTGGGGGCCGGTTTTTCTTTCTAAAGGGCAACCTGTGCGCAACGACTATCTCTTCACCAGCGAATCCGTATCCGAAGGCCATCCCGACAAGGTTTGCGACCGCATATCGGACGAAATTGTCGACCTCGTTTACCGTGAAGCGCGAAAAACCGGCATGGACCCGTGGAAGGTGCGCGTCGCATGCGAAACGCTGGCCACCACCAACAGGGTCATCATCGCGGGCGAGGTTCGAGTTCCCGAAACGCTGCTCAAGAAGGACAAGGACGGAAATATCCTCAAGGACAGTTCCGGCCATCCCGTGGTGAACCCTTCCAAGTTCAAGTCCGTGGCGCGCAAGGCGATCAAGGCCATCGGCTACGAGCAATCCGGCTTTCATTGGAAGACCGCAAAGATCGACGTGCTGCTGCACGGCCAGTCGCCGGATATCGGGCAGGGTGTCGATAACGCCGCCGACCGGCAGGGCGAGGAGGGTGCGGGCGATCAGGGCATCATGTTCGGTTATGCCTGCCGCGAAACGCCTGACCTGATGCCTGCGCCGATCTATTACAGCCACAAGATTCTTGAAAAGCTCGCCGAGGCCCGTCACGCTGGCAAGGGCGACGTGGGAAAGCTCGGTCCCGATGCCAAGAGCCAGGTGACCGTTCGCTATGCGGGTGGACAAGCCGCCGAGGTCACCCAGATCGTTCTGTCCACTCAGCATCTCGACGAAAGCTGGGACTCCAGGAAAGTCCGGCAGGTGGTGGAGCCCTATATCCGTGAAGCGCTCGGCGATCTCAAGATCGCCGCCGATTGCAACTGGTACATCAATCCGACCGGCAAGTTCGTCATCGGAGGGCCGGACGGCGACGCGGGCCTGACGGGGCGCAAGATCATCGTCGACACCTATGGCGGCGCGGCTCCGCACGGCGGCGGCGCTTTTTCGGGCAAGGACACGACGAAGGTCGACCGTTCCGCCGCCTATGCCGCGCGCTACCTCGCCAAGAACGTGGTCGCCGCAGGCATTGCCGACCGCTGCACAATCCAGCTTTCCTATGCCATCGGCGTCGCGCAGCCGCTGTCGGTCTATGTCGATCTTCACGGCACCGGAAAGGTTCCCGAGGACAAGCTCGAAAGCGCGCTGCGGCAGGTCATGGACCTTTCGCCGAGCGGCATCCGGCGGCACCTCGACCTCAACAAGCCCATCTATGCGAGGACGACCGCCTACGGACATTTCGGACGCAAGCCGGGTCGTGACGGTTCGTTCTCCTGGGAAAAGACCGACCTGACCGGCGCGCTGAAGAAGGCGCTCGCCGCCTGACGTGCCGCACAATGGCGTCAGATAGCGGCCCGTCCCCAAAGGGTGCGTTTTTCGGGCGAAGGCGCGGGCGACCCTTGCGCCAAAGCCAGGAAGCTGCCTTCGAGGCCGCGCGTGACAGCTATGCTCTCGACCTGACCCGGCCCGCTCCCACCAATTTATCCGACCTGTTTCAGGCGCCGGTTCGGGACGTGCGGCTGGAAATCGGTTTTGGCGGGGGCGAGCACCTGCTTTTTCGCGCACGGGAAAATCCGACCGTCGGTTTCATCGGGGTGGAGCCGTTCATCAACGGAATGGCAAAGGTCACGGCCTCGCTTGCCGGCCACCCCCTCGACAATGTGCGACTCTATGGCGAGGACGCCATTCATGTGCTCGACTGGCTGCCGCTCTCGTCGCTGGCCGGCGTCGACCTGTTCTATCCCGACCCATGGCCCAAGAAGAAGCACTGGAAACGGCGTTTCGTAAGCCAGCCGAATCTCGACCGTATCTGGCGGGTGCTCAAGCCGGGTGGACTATTCCGATTTGCCTCGGATATCGATCACTATGTGAACTGGACGCTCCTGGAGTGCCGGAAGCACGGCGGATTCGAGTGGCTGGCGCAGGATGCAAACGACTGGCGCAAGCCCTATGACGGATGGCCCGGCACGCGATACGAGGCCAAGGCGCTGCGCGAGGGAAGGACGCCCGCCTATTTGAGCTTTGCGCGGAGCGCGGCGAAAGGCGCTCTCCGTGGCTAGAAATATGAGAATTGCTGAGTCATAGTCGGCTTCAGTACCTAGGGAGGAAAATCAGTGAAGCAGTATATTCTGGCTACCGTTCTGGCCGGCGCAATCGCCGTGCCGGCATTTGCGGCGGACTACAAGATCATGGCCCCCGCCGCGCCCGGAGGCGGCTGGGACCAGACCGCGCGCTCCATGCAGTCGGCCCTTCAGGATGAGAGCATTTCCGGCAGCGTGCAGGTCACGAACGTGCCGGGCGCGGGTGGCACCATCGGCCTGGCGCAATTCGTCAACCAGACCAATGGCGACCCGACGCAGCTCATCGTCGGCGGTTACGTCATGGTGGGCGCGATCCTGACCAACAACTCGCCGGTGACGCTCGATCAGGTCACTCCGATTGCCCGGCTAACGGGCGAGTATGAAGCAATCGTGGTTCCGGCTGCGTCCGACATCAAGGACATGGCGGGGCTTGTCGAGAAGTTGAAAGCTGATCCGGGCTCCGTGTCCTGGGGCGGCGGATCGGCAGGCGGCACGGATCACATCACCGCCGGGTTGATCGCCAAGGCTGCTGGCGTCGATCCGACCAAGGTCAACTACATCGCCTTTTCCGGCGGCGGAGAGGCGCTCGCGGCCATTCTCGGCAATCAGGTCACCGTCGGCATCTCCGGCTATGGCGAGTTCGCTGAGCAGGTGAAGGCCGGCACGCTGCGCGTCATTGGCATTTCGAGCGACGAACGCGTACCCGGCATCGACGCGCCGACCTTCAAGGAAGGCGGGGTGGATGTGTCGATCCAGAACTGGCGCATGGTTGCCGCCGCGCCCGGCATCACGGACGAGCAGAAAGCGGCAATTACAGCCGACATCGAGAAGATGAATGCATCCGCCACCTGGCAGAAGACCCTGGCCGACAAGGGCTGGGCGAACACCTGGCTCGCAGGTGACGCCTTTGCCGATCAGCTCAAGAAGGACGTCGCCTCCACCACCGACATTCTGAAAGATATCGGTCTGGTGAAATGAGCGCCGAAGGCTCCGGAAACCAGCATCGCCCCGATCGGGCGGTGCTGGTGATCGCCGCAGTGCTGATGGCGGTCGCGCTTGCGATCTTCTACGGAACCACGCAGCAAGGCGGCGTGGCGGGCTATTCGCCCGTCGGGCCGAAAACGGTGCCCTATATCATCGCGGCGGCGCTTGCGGGATTGTCGGTGCTCACCGCGATCGCCGGTCTGCGCGGCGAATTCCCCGAACGCGAGGAACAGAACCTGCCCCCGATGCTGTGGATCGTCGGTGGCCTCGCTGTTCAGATGCTGACAATGAAAACTGCAGGATTTTCGCTGGCGACCGGACTGCTTTTTGCTGCGACCGCCAAAGGCTTCGGCAGGGGGCCGCTCTGGATGACAATCCCCATCGGCATCGTGTTTTCGTTCATTGTCTGGCTGATCTTTGCCAAGGGCCTGCAACTCAGCTTGCCCGCAGGTCCGTTCGAACAGCTCTTTTAGGAAGCCACATGAATACGTTCGAACTGCTCGGACAAGGTTTGTTGACCGCGATGCAGTGGTCCAACCTTCTCTACGCCTTGATCGGGGTGACGCTCGGTACGGCGGTGGGCGTGCTTCCCGGCATCGGCCCGGCCCTCACCGTGGCCCTGCTTCTGCCGGTGACTTACAAGCTCGATCCGGCGGGCTCGCTCATCATGTTCGCGGGAATCTATTATGGCGGCATGTATGGCGGCTCGACCACGTCGATCCTGCTTAACACGCCCGGCGAGAGCGCCTCGATCGTCACGGCCCTCGAAGGCAACAAGATGGCCCGAAAGGGGCGCGGCGGACCCGCGCTGGCGACGGCCGCCATCGGCTCTTTCGTCGCTGGACTGATCGCGACGCTCGGACTCGCCTTCATCGCGCCGACTGTGGTCAAGTTCGCGCTTTCGTTCGGACCGGCGGAATATTTCGGGCTGATGCTACTTGCCTTTATGACGGTCTCGGCCGCCTTCGGCGATTCCGCGCTGCGCGGCATCACCTCGCTGGTGATCGGCCTTGCGCTCGGGCTGATCGGCATTGACCAGCTTACCGGCCAGACGCGGCTGACGATGGGCCTGCCGAACCTGTTCGACGGTATTTCCGTCACCACGCTTGCGGTCGCCCTCTTCGCAATCGGAGAAACCTTTGCCGTCGCCGGCCAGAAATTCATGGACGAGGAAAAGGTGGAATCGGTCAAGGGTTCCGTCTGGATGACCAGGGACGACTGGAAGCGATCCTGGCTTCCGTGGCTGCGCGGCACCGCCATCGGCTTTCCCATCGGCGCGATGCCCGCGGGCGGAGCGGACGTGTCGAGCTTCCTTTCCTATTCGGCCGAACGCACCTTCTCAAGGCATCCGGAAGAGTTCGGCCATGGCGCAATCGAAGGCGTGGCGGGGCCTGAAGCAGCGAACAATGCATCCGCCGCCGGGACGCTGGTGCCGCTGCTGACGCTCGGGCTTCCGACCACCGCAACCGCCGCGATCATGCTTGCGGGATTCCAGCAGTTCGGCCTGCAACCGGGGCCGCTGCTGTTCGTGACAAATTCCACACTGGTCTGGGGCCTGATCGCCAGTCTGCTGGTGGCGAATCTTATGCTGCTCGTGCTGAACCTGCCGCTGATCGGCCTTTGGGTGAAATTGCTGACGATCCCCAGGCCATGGCTCTATGCGGGTATTCTCGTGTTTGCGACGCTCGGCACGATCGGTGCCGACGGGTCAACCTTCTCGCTGGCCGGCATACCCGTATCGTTCGGGCTCGGGCTGCTGATGCTGTTCGGGATTCTGGGGTATCTGCTACGCCGCTTCCACTATCCGATCGCGCCGGTTGTGGTGGGACTTATTCTGGGACCGATGGCCGAGAAGAGCCTGCGTCAGGCCCTGCAAATCAGCCAGGGAGATGTCACCGCCCTGTTCCATTCCTGGATTGCGGTCATTCTCTGGCTGCTCGCCGCATGTGCCGTGCTGGTGCCGATGTATATGCGCTATCGCGGCAGCAGGGTGCTCGAACAGATCGCGGGCGATACCGACTGAACACCCGCCTTTGCCGGCGGCAGTTGCCGCCGGAACCTTTCAAACCGCGTTAGCGGCCCATGATCTTGCGGAACTGCGTCGGGTCGATGCCGAGTGCCTTGAGATCGCCCGCCGTCGGAAGCTTGTTTCCTTCCACCGCACGAGCCGCATTGATCGCGCTGCCGATCGAACCGAAGAAGACCGAAAGTGTGCCGCGCTTGTTCATTTGCTCCTGCTTTCTATCGCACTATCGTATTGTGCGGTGCACCATAGATAGGTGATCCATACGCAGTTTGTTAGGTGCAGCGCAGCATGGCTGCCATGCGATTGTGCATGGGACGCGACGCAAGAGTACGCGCGGCGCCCCAAAGCCACGTTTAACTTGCAATCCTGCGGACACAGCGCTATATGCGCTTCAAATTCTTGGTCGGTATGACGAAGAGTGGGTCCACCCGGTCCCGCTCTTTTTTGTTACCGACGACGGTTCGAAGGCTTGTATGAACGATTCCGTGGCGGACATTGCCGGTGATGATCGCATCATCCGCGAAAGCGGCATCGATGCGCGTATTGCCGCGATTGTCGGTCCGGTCCTGCGCGGTATCGGCTTCAGGCTGGTGCGGGTGCGACTGTTCGGGCAGAACGGTCTGACGCTCCAGATCATGGCGGAGCGCGAAGACGGCACGATGACTGTCGAGGATTGCGAGGAAGCAAGCCGCGCGCTTTCCCCCGCGCTCGATGTCGAGGACCCCATCGAGAAGGCTTACCACCTTGAAATATCTTCGCCCGGCATCGACAGGCCGCTGGTGCGCAAGTCGGATTTTACCGCCTGGGCCGGCCATGTCGTGAAGATGGAAACATCGTCGCTGGTGGCCGAGCGCAAGCGCTTTCGCGGCCGCATCGCAGCTGTAGGCGAAGACGGCGTGACCATCGAGCGTGACCAGGCAAGCTACGGCGACGCGCCCACCGTTGTCGTGCCATTCGAGGCGATTGCCGAGGCGCGGCTGGTTCTGACGGACGATCTGATCCGCGATGCCCTGAAGGCCGACAAGAAGGCAAGGCAGGAAGCGAAGAAGCACCGTGGTGAACCCGCACAGGAAACCGCGCAGGAAGAATGAACTTCGGCGGACCCACGGTCCGCGAACCCAGGGAGACGAACATGGTCGTCAGTGCCAACCGGCTTGAGCTGTTGCAGATCGCGGATGCGGTCGCGCGCGAGAAGTCTATCGACAAATCCATCGTCATCGACGCAATGGCCGATGCCATCCAGAAGGCCGCACGTTCGCGCTATGGCCAGGAGACGAATATTCGCGCCGACATCAACCACCAGACCGGCGAAATGAAGCTCCAGCGGTTGATGGAAGTCGTGGAAGCGGTCGAGGAGCCCGCGCGCCAGATTTCGGTGAAGGATGCGCGCCTGCGCAACCCCGACGCGCAGGCGGGCGACTACATCGCCGAGCAACTTCCGCCGATGGATTTCGGCCGCATCGCGGCGCAGTCCGCGAAGCAGGTGATCGTCCAGAAGGTGCGCGAGGCCGAGCGCGACCGGCAGTATGATGAGTACAAGGACCGCATCGGCGAAATCGTCAACGGGACGGTCAAGCGCGTGGAATACGGCAATGTGATCGTGGACCTTGGGCGTGGCGAGGCGATCATCCGCCGCGACGAACTGATCCCCCGCGAGAACTATAAATATGGCGACCGCGTGCGCGCCTATGTCTATGACGTGCGCCGCGAGCAGCGCGGGCCGCAGATCTTCCTGTCGCGGACCCATCCACAGTTCATGGCCAAGCTGTTCACGATGGAAGTGCCGGAAATCTACGACGGCATCATCGAGATCAAGTCGGTCGCCCGCGATCCGGGCTCGCGCGCCAAGATCGCCGTGACGTCGCGGGATTCATCCATCGACCCGGTCGGCGCCTGCGTCGGTATGCGCGGCTCGCGCGTGCAGGCGGTGGTTGCCGAATTGCAGGGCGAGAAGATTGACATCATTCCGTGGTCGCCTTCCGTTGCGTCCTTCATCGTCAACGCCCTCCAGCCGGCGGAAGTCGCGAAGGTCGTGCTGGACGAGGAGGCCGAGCGCATCGAGGTCGTCGTCGCGGACGACCAGCTTTCGCTGGCGATCGGCAGGCGCGGCCAGAACGTGCGGCTTGCCTCGCAGTTGACCGGCTGGGACATCGACATCCTGACCGAGCAGGAAGAATCCGAACGCCGCCAGAAGGAATTTTCCGAGCGCTCGAATCTCTTCATGGATGCCCTCAACGTCGATGAGATCGTCGGTCAGGTGCTGGCTTCCGAAGGCTTTTCGAGCGTCGAGGAAGTCGCCTATGTCGACGCCGACGAGATTTCGTCCATCGACGGGTTCGATGAGGACACCGCGAGCGAGATACAGACCCGCGCCCGCGAATATCTTGAGCGGGTGGAAGCCGAGCAGGACGAAAAGCGCCGCAAGCTGGGCGTGCAGGACGAACTGCGCGAAATTCCCGGAATCACCACCGCCATGCTGGTGACGCTCGGCGAGGATGGCGTGAAGACGATCGAGGATTTCGCCGGCTATGCAGTCGACGATCTCGTGGGCTGGAAGGAACGCAAGGACGGCGAGACCAAGCAGTTTCCCGGCGTGTTCGCTTCCCACCAGGTATCGCGCGCGGAAGCTGAACAGATGGTGCTTGCGGCCCGGCTGAAAGCCGGCTGGATCACCGAAGATCAACTCGCGGCCGAGCAAGAGGCCGCCGAAGAAGCCGCCGACGCATAATTATGCGTCGGTCGGGAGCAACACTTGGACGAGATGAACGATCGCACCTGCATCGTCACCCGCCAGAACGCGGACCCGGATCGGCTGATCCGGTTCGTGGCCGCTCCTGATTCGACCGTCGTTCCCGACCTGAAGCGCAATCTCCCGGGGCGTGGCTGCTGGGTCACCGCAGACCGGGAGCATATCGAAAAGGCCGTCGCTTCGAAGAAGCTGTTCGCCCGCGCGCTTCGCAAGGGCGTTCATGTCCCAAAGGATCTCGCCGATCAGGTGGACAGGCTGCTTGCCAGGTCCGCGCTCGGCGCTCTCGGCCTGGCGCGCAAGGCGGGGAAGGTTGCCCTCGGTGCGGCAAAGGTGGAAAATGCCGTGCGATCCGGCACGGCGGCCCTTGTGCTGCACGCGTTCGAAGCAGCGGACGATGGCGTCCGGAAAATCACGCAGGCAAGGCGGGCGACCGTCCATCTCGGCGGCCCTCATATCGCCGCCTATAAACTTTTCGCCGAGCCCGAAATGGGTTTGGCATTGGGCAGTACAAATGTGATACATGCTGCGGTCCTCGCGGGTGACGCGGGAACAGCGGCCGTGAAGCGCGTTGAAGCGCTCGACCGGTATCGGGGCGGATCCCCGGAAGTTCTGGCAATAGGTGCGGCAGTTGCTCCGAACGATGGCGCCGCAGAGGATATGGAATGAGTGATACGAAATCCGGTGACGACAAGACGTTGCACGTCAACACCAAGAAGACGCTCACGCTGAAGCGTCCGGGAATCGAGCAGAGCACCGTGCGGCAGAATTTCTCGCATGGCCGCACGAAATCGGTCGTCGTCGAAACCAAGCGCAAATTCGTCAAGCCGGGAGAGCGGCCCGAGCCCGTGCAGGTTTTCAAGCCCAAACCTGCGCCGCAGCCGCAGCCGCCCCAGCAACAGCAGCCTGCCCCGGTCGCAAAGCCGCAACCCGCACCCGCGGCTCCGGTTGCTGTCGTGCTGAACGAACTCTCGAATAGCGAGATCGAGGCCCGCCGCCGCGCGCTCGAAGGGTCCCAGGCCCGCGAGGCCGAGGATCGCCGCCGGGCCGCCGAGGTCGCGCAGCGACGCGCCGAGGATGAAGACCGCCGCCGCAAGGAGCGTGAGGATTCCGCGCGCCGCCAGGCCGAGGAAGAAGCACGGATCAAGACGGAGGCCGAGGCCCGCCGCCGCGCCGAGGAAGATGCGCGCCGTCGCACGCCGCAGGCCGACGCAACATCCGGCGAGGATGAAGAAGAGGGGACCGCTTCCGCGCCAAAGCGCGGCACCGCCGCACCGCGCGGCCTGCCGCCGCGTCGTGGCGCGGTAGCCCCCGAGCCGGCGCGCCCCGCCCGCACAAAGGGTGAGGCCGACCGCCGGCAGGGACGCTTGACCGTCACCTCGGCTCTGTCGTCCGAAGACGGCGAGGGCAGCCGAGGACGTTCGCTGGCTGCGGCGCGCCGCCGTCAGGAGAAGTTCAAGCGCGCCATGCAGCAGGAGCCGCGCGAGAAGATTTCGCGCGAGGTCACGCTGCCGGAAACGATCACGATTCAGGAGCTTGCCGGCCGCATGTCGGAACGCTCGGTCGACGTGATCAAGTTCTTCATGAAGCAGGGCCAGATCATGAAGCCGGGCGACGTCATCGACGCCGATACGGCTGAACTCATAGCGGCGGAATTCGGGCACACGGTCAAGCGCGTGGCGGAATCCGACGTCGAAGAGGGCCTCTTCAACCTGCCGGACGCTCCGGAAGACCTCAAGACGCGGCCGCCGGTTGTCACAATCATGGGCCATGTCGATCACGGCAAGACCTCGCTGCTCGACGCGATCCGCAACGCCAATGTCGTGTCCGGCGAGGCCGGAGGCATCACGCAGCACATCGGCGCCTATCAGGTCGAGAAGAACGGCCAGCGGATCACCTTCATCGACACGCCCGGTCACGCCGCCTTCACGGCGATGCGTGCACGCGGCGCGCAGGTCACTGACATCGCAATCCTTGTCGTCGCTGCCGACGATTCGGTGATGCCGCAGACGATCGAGTCGATCAGCCACGCAAAAGCTGCCGGAGTCCCGATCATTGTGGCGATCAACAAGATCGACAAGCCGTCGGCGGATGCGCAGAAAGTGCGCACCCAATTGCTCCAGCATGAGGTGTTCGTGGAATCAATGGGCGGCGAGACGCTGGACGTCGAAGTGTCCGCCAAGACCGGCGCGGGGCTGGACAAGCTGCTCGAGGCGGTTCTGCTCCAGGCCGAGATCCTCGACCTCAAGGCGAACCCGGACCGCACCGCCGAAGGCGTGGTGATCGAAGCCAAGCTCGACAAGGGCCGCGGCCCGGTCGCAACCGTGCTGGTGCAGACCGGAACGCTGATGCCCGGCGACATCATCGTTGCCGGCAATGAATGGGGTCGCGTGCGCGCGGTGGTCAACGATCGCGGCGAGCATCTTGAGGAAGCGCCGCCCTCGATGCCTGTCGAGGTTCTGGGCCTGCAAGGCACGCCGCACGCAGGCGACCGTTTCGCGACCGTCGAGAACGAGGCGCGGGCACGAGAGATCGCAGCCTATCGCCAGCGTCTGGCGCGCGACAAGGCGGTCGCCAAGCATGTCGGACAGCGCGGCTCGCTCGAACAGATGATGTCGCAATTGCAGGCAAGCGGGCTGAAGGAGTTTCCGCTGGTCATCAAGGGCGACGTGCAGGGGTCCATCGAGGCCATCGCCACGGCGCTGGAAAAGCTCGGCACCGACGAGGTCCGCGCGCGCATCGTTCATTCCGGTGCGGGAGGCATCACCGAAACTGATGTCTCTCTGGCCGAAACGTCGGGCGCGGCGATCATCGGGTTCAATGTGCGCGCCAACACACAGGCGCGTCAGGCCGCCGAGCAGGCAGGCATTGAAATCCGCTACTACAACATCATCTACAACCTTGTGGACGATGTGAAGCAGGCCATGTCGGGTCTGCTTTCGCCGGAACGCCGCGAAACCTTCCTAGGCAATGCGGAAATCCTCGAGGTCTTCCACATCACCAAGGTCGGCAAGGTTGCGGGCTGCCGCGTCACCGAAGGCAAGGTGGAGCGCGGCGCGGGCGTTCGCCTGATCCGCGACAATGTGGTCATCCATGAGGGCACGTTGAAGACCCTCAAGCGCTTCAAGGACGAAGTGCCGGAAGTGCCCGGCGGTCAGGAATGCGGCATGGCGTTCCAGAACTACGAGGACATCCGGCAGGGCGATATCATCGAGTGCTTCCGCGTCGAGATGGTGACGCGCTCCCTGTAACACATGATCGAGCGGGAGGGCGGATCGCCGTCCTCCCGGAAATGTTGATTGCGGACGCGGTTCCATCCCGCCTCCGCCCGGTTTGGAAAAATGTCCAGGTTTTCATCTTCCGGGCCTTCGCAGCGCCAGCTTCGGGTTGGCGAGCAGGTTCGCCACGCACTTTCGGAAATGCTCCAGCGGGGCGAGATTCGCGACGACCTGATCGAGCGGACCGTGATCTCCGTTTCGGAGGTCCGCATGTCTCCCGATCTGAAGATCGCGACCGCCTTCGTTGCTCCGCTGGGTGCGGGTGATGACGTGGCCGTCGTGGATGCGCTGAACCGCAATGCACGGTTCATTCGCGGACGCATGTCTCCGGCGCTCCGTCAGATGAAATACATGCCGGAATTCCGGTTCCGGCTCGACACGAGCTACGACAACATGGCCAGGATCGACGAACTGCTGCGTTCGCCGGAAGTGAAGCGCGACCTGGACGACGAGGACAAGGACTGATGGCGCGACGCGGCAAGAAAAAGGGCAGGCCGGTCTCCGGCTGGGTAATTCTGGACAAGCCCGTGGGCATGGGCTCGACGGAAGCCGTTTCGAAGATCAAATGGCTGTTCAATGCGGATAAGGCCGGCCATGCGGGCACGCTCGATCCGCTCGCCTCCGGCATGCTGCCGATTGCGCTCGGGGAGGCCACCAAGACGGTTCCCTATGTGCAGGACGGCGCCAAGGTCTACCGCTTCACCGTTGCATGGGGCGAAGAACGGATTACGGACGATCTGGAAGGCGAAGTCGCGAAAGCCTCGGACGCGAGGCCAACCGAGAGCGACATACGCGCGCTCATGCCGAACTATACCGGGGTGATCATGCAGACGCCGCCGCAATTTTCGGCCATAAAAATTGCCGGCGAGCGCGCCTACGATCTCGCGCGCAGCGGGGAGACTGTGGAAATTCCCGCCCGCGAAGTCGAGATCGACCGTTTCGACCTGATCGAGCATTCCGGAGATCGGACCATGTTCGAGATTGAGTGCGGCAAGGGCACCTATGTGCGATCGCTGGCGCGCGACCTTGGACGCGATCTCGGCTGCTTTGGTCACATTGCAACCCTACGCCGGACTGAGGTCGATCCGTTTACACAGGATGATTTCGTCACCGTCGAGGAACTTGAAATGGCGCGCGGCGGCGATGGCGAGGCGCCCGATTTCGCGGCCTTGGACGACCTGCTGGTCGACACCGGCGCAGCGCTCGAATGCCTGCCGCGTGTCGATATTTCGGACGACGCCGCAGGCAAGATAAGGCTCGGGAACCCTATCGTGATCCGTGGGCGCGATGCGCCGCTCGAAGCAGAAGAGGCATGCGCCATGGCACGCGGCAGGCTGGTCGCCATCGGCGCAATCGAGGCGGGCATGTTCAAGCCGAAGAGAGTGTTCGCGGGTTAGCGAATCGCCGAATAGACGCGAAAGCCCTTGTCCTCCGAGACCGTTTCGCAGGACGCGAACTGGGTCTTGAGAAGCGCTTCGTAGGGCAATCCTCGATTTGCGACCATCAGCAGCCGCCCGCGAGGCTTCAGCGCGTTGGCGGCAGCGCGAATCATGCTTTGTCCGAGCGCCGGGTCCGCCGCGCGCGCCTCATGGAACGGCGGGTTCATCACGATTGCGTCGTAGATGCGCTCTACCTTCTCGGCCGCAAGGTCGCTCCAATGGAATCGTGCATCCATATCGGGTGCAAGCCGCGCCAAGTTGCGCCGGGCAGCTTCCAGCGAGGCATGGTCGGCCTCATAGAGATCGATGCGCCTCGGCGTCGCGTATTCGGCAAGCACCACGGACAGATAGCCCCAACCGGCGCAGAAATCCGCGACCATGCCGCCGATGCCATGCGACAGCGTCCCGGCCAGAAGGCGGGACCCGTGATCGACCCGATCATGTGAAAACATGCCCGGGGCCGTCTCGAACCGACCTTCGACGAGCGGTGCATTCGTCTGTTCCAGCACAAGGGCTTCTGCCCATTCGTCGGCTTGCGGCCCTCGCCAGAGCCAGAAAACGACGCCGTGGCTTTTCGACAGATGGCCGCCGAACGGCATCACCTTTTCCAATCTCTTGCGCAGGCTTGCGATCCCTTCGGTCCTGCCGCCCGCCAGAACGACCAATCCGCCGGGCACGACGCGCCGGATCGCGTCCGCCAGCCGACGCTCGTTCTGGCCGCGATGTTTTCCCGCAACGATGAGCGCGAGCGCAAATCCCTCGCCGGCAGCTTCCGGCGCGACATGGAGGCCTCGCCGTTGCAGCGCCAGGAAGTCCGGACGAAACCCCTGCACGAATATCGGGTCAATGTCGAAGCCGCCCGGAATGGCGAAGTCGCGGCCAGCGCCGAGCACGATGCAGGACGCGCCGCCCGCAGGCATGTCGAGTTCGCCGATGCCGAACGGATGAAAAAGTGTCTGGACGGTTTCCCGGCTCACACTATCTGCCTCATGCTCAAAAGAAAGGGCGCGGCATTGCTGCCGCGCCCGCATGTTTCCAAATCAGACGCGGCTTATGCGGCGTCCTCTTCCTCTTTCTTCTCGCGGACGATTTCCTTGCCGGTCGTCTGATCGACGACCTTCATGGACAGGCGCACCTTGCCGCGCTCGTCGAAGCCCATCAGCTTGACCCAGACCTTGTCGCCTTCCTTGACGACATCGGTGGTCTTCTGCACGCGCTCGCTGGCGAGCTGCGAGATATGCACGAGGCCGTCGCGAGGTCCGAAGAAATTCACGAAGGCACCGAAATCAGCGGTTTTAACGACCGTTCCCTCGTAGATCTCGCCGACTTCCGGCTCCGCCACGATGGTGTGGATCCACTTCTTCGCCGCCTCGATTTCCTTGGCGTTGGACGAAGCGATCTTCACGGTGCCGTCATCCTCGATGTTGATCTTGGCGCCGGTCTTTTCCACGATTTCGCGGATGACCTTGCCGCCCGAACCGATCACGTCGCGGATCTTGTCGGTCGGAATCTGCATCACCTCAATGCGGGGCGCGAACTCGCCGAGTTCCTTGCGGCCCTCGGAAATGGCCTTCGCCATCTCGCCGAGAATGTGCAGCCTGCCGTCCTTCGCCTGACCCAGCGCAACCTTCATGATCTCTTCGGTGATCCCGTCGATCTTGATGTCCATCTGGAGCGAAGTCACGCCATTGGCGGTGCCGGCGACCTTGAAGTCCATGTCGCCGAGGTGGTCCTCGTCGCCCAGAATGTCGGACAGGACCGCGAAGCGCTCGCCTTCCTTGATCAGCCCCATGGCGATGCCCGCCACCGGCTGCGCAAGCGGAACGCCCGCATCCATCAGCGCCAGCGATGTGCCGCAGACCGTTGCCATCGAAGACGAGCCGTTGGACTCGGTGATCTCGGAAACGACGCGCAGCGTGTAGGGGAATTGTTCCGCACCCGGCAGCATCGGATGGACGGCGCGCCATGCGAGCTTGCCGTGGCCGATTTCGCGGCGACCGGGCGAACCCATGCGGCCCGTCTCACCGACCGAATAGGGGGGGAAATTGTAGTGCAGCAGGAAGGTTTCCTTCTGCGTGCCGGTCAGCGAGTCGATATATTGCTCGTCCTCGCCGGTGCCGAGCGTGGCAACGACCAGCGCCTGCGTTTCACCGCGCGTGAACAGCGCCGAGCCGTGCGTGCGGGGCAGGACGCCCACTTCCGCAACGATGGGGCGCACCGTCTTGAGGTCGCGGCCATCGATGCGCGCGCCGGTATCGAGGATGTTCCAGCGCACGATCTTGGCCTGCAACTCCTTGAACACGGCCGCGACCTGATCGGCGGAGTATTTCGGCGCTTCCTCGCCCTCCGGCAGGAAATGCGCCTTGACCTTCGCCTTCGCCGCATCGACCGCGTCGTAGCGGACCTGCTTCACGGTGTTCTTGTAGGCTTCGCGAAGTTCGCCTTCGATCAGCCCGAGCATTTCCTTCTCGAGGTCCCCGAACGAGGGCGACGAAAAATCACGCGGGTCCTTCGCCGCGACTTCGGCCAGCTTGATGATCGCGTCGATCACAGGCTGGAAGCCCTTGTGGCCGAACATCACCGCGCCGAGCATGATGTCTTCCGGCAGTTCCTGCGCTTCGGACTCGACCATCAGCACCGCATCGGATGTGCCGGCAACGACGAGGTCTAGCTTCGATTCTTCCATCTCGTCGAGATGCGGATTGAGCACATATTCGCCGTTAATGTAGCCGACGCGCGCGCCGCCGATCGGACCCATGAAGGGCGCACCGGAAAGCGTCAGCGCCGCGGAGGTCGCGACGATGGAAAGGATGTCCGGATCGTTTTCAAGATCGTGCTGGACGACTGTGACGATGACCTGAGTGTCGTTCTTGTAGCCGTCGGCGAAGAGCGGGCGGATTGGACGGTCGATCAGGCGCGACACGAGTGTCTCGCGCTCCGAGGGACGGCCTTCGCGCTTGAAATAGCCGCCGGGGATCTTGCCCGCCGCGAAGGTCTTTTCCTGATAGTTGACGGTAAGCGGGAAGAAATCGACGCCCGGCTTCGGGTCCTTGGCCGATACGACCGTGGCAAGGACGACGGTTTCGCCGTAGGTGGCGAGCACCGCGCCGTCAGCCTGGCGGGCGATCTTGCCGGTTTCGAGGATGAGCGGACGCCCACCCCATTCGATTTCGACTTTGTGTTGATTAAACATGTCTTGTCCTTCATATGCGGAAAGGCTCGCGCCGACCCTTCGGCGCGCCCTACCTTTCCCGGCTTCGTTCGGACGAGCCACGGGCAAGACAACGGGAGGTCCGCGATCCAGGCCTCGAAAAGCCTGCGGGCATCCTGCAATCCTGCCCCATGACCTGTCCATGAGGCGGTCCCGCGTCCCTTCGCGCGGACCCTGCGGGCCATTCACGGCCCTGATTGGCGACCGGCGGGTTTCCTCGCGAAAACCCGCCGGACGTTTTAGCGGCGCAAGCCGAGCTTTTCGATCAACGCCTGATAGCGCGCGTCGTCTTTCCTCTTCAGATAGTCGAGAAGAGAGCGGCGCTGCGACACGAGGGCGAGAAGGCCGCGACGGGAATGATTGTCCTTCACGTGACCCTTGAAATGCTCGGTCAGATTCTTGATGCGCTCCGAAAGAATCGCGACCTGGACTTCCGGCGAGCCGGTGTCGCCCATGGCTGTGGCGAATTCTTTCAGGATTTCCTGCTTGCGTTCAGCAGTGATCGACATCGTGTTTTTCCTTTCTGCTTTGAGGAAACGGGACGCCCTCGGCCGGGATGTCGTCCAGCAGGGGCCATGATGCACGCGCCAATATTGCGCGATGCTGGCGCGCATATAGTGGATGCAGGGCCAAATTGCTACCGTTTTTTATGACAGCGGGTTCGTGGGTTTTCGGGGTCGCTCTCACGCCCCCGCATTGTAGGCGGCAATCGCGGCCATATTGACCACATCGGCGTCCTTGGCGTTGAGAGGCACGATCTGGACCGACTTGTTGAGACCCACCAGCAGCGGGCCGATCACTGTCGAACCGCCCAGTTCCTGCAGCATCTTGGTCGAGATGCTGGCGGAGTGGAACGCCGGCATGACCAGCACATTGGCAGGCCCGGACAGGCGGCAGAACGGATATTGCCGCTGCATCAGGCTGAAATTCAGCGCCACGTCGGCAGCCATCTCGCCGTCATATTCGAAGTCGACGCGGCGGCGGTCCAATATCTTGACCGCTTCCTGCACGCGTTCGGACCGCTCGCCCTGCGGGTGACCGAAGGTGGAATAGGCCAGCATGGCGACGCGCGGCTCATATCCCATGCGCCGCGCAAAGCCTGCCGCCTCTTCGGCGATATCGGCGATCTGCTCGGCGTTCGGCATGTCATGGACGGCGGTGTCGGCCACGATGACCGTGCGCCCGCGGCACAACGCTATCGAAACGCCGATGATGCGGTGTCCGGGCTTGGCGTCGATGACGCGAGAGACATCGTCGAGGACCGTCGAATAGTTGCGCGTCACACCCGTCACCACCGCGTCGGCGTCGCCCAGCGCCACCATGGTGGCTGCAAAGTGGTTGCGGTCGTTGTTGACGAGCCGCTGGCAGTCCCGGAACAGAAACCCCTTGCGCTGCAACCGTTCGTACAGGTGGTCCGCATAGACGGCGTTGCGGCGCGACAACCTCGCATTGATGATCTCGATGCCTGCCTTGTTGATGTCGACGCCGGCCTGCCGCGCGCTCTCCTTGATCTGCTCCTCGCGTCCGACCAGAATCGCCGTGCCGAGCCGCTGGTTGACGAAGGAAACAGCGGCGCGCATCACCTGCTGCTCCTCGCCTTCCGCAAAGACCACCCGCTTCGGCTGGCGACGGACACGGTCATAAATGCGCTGCAGGGTGGAGGCGATCGGATCGCGGCGGGCCGAAAGTTCCTGCGCATATTTGTTGAGATCGATGATGGGGCGGCGGGCGACGCCGCTCTCCATCGCCGCATTCGCAACGGCGACCGGAATGGCCGAGATCAGGCGCGGATCGAACGGAACGGGAATGATGTAGTTCGGTCCGAATTTCGGGCGATTGCCCTGATAGGCGGCGGCAACGTCATCGGGTACGTCCTCCCGGGCGAGCGCGGCGAGCGAGCGGGCGGCGGCGACCTTCATCTGGTCGTTGATCGTCGTGGCGCGCACATCCAGCGCTCCACGGAAAATGTAGGGAAAGCCCAGCACATTGTTGACCTGGTTCGGATAGTCCGAACGCCCCGTCGCCATGATCGCGTCGGTGCGGATTTCGGCCACTTCCTCCGGAGTGATTTCGGGATCGGGATTGGCCATGGCGAAGATGATCGGGTTCTTCGCCATGGACTGCACCATCTTCGGGGTCAGGGCACCCTTGGCGGAAAGGCCGAAGAAAACGTCCGCGCCTTCCAGCGCTTCCGCCAGCGTGCGAGTGTCGGTCTTGACCGCATGCGCGGACTTCCACTGGTTCATGCCTTCCGTGCGACCCTGATAGACGACGCCCTTGGTGTCGCACAGGATCACGTTTTCAGGCGCGAAGCCGAGCGATTTCACCAGTTCGATGCAGGCGATGCCCGCCGCGCCCGCACCGTTGCAGACGAGTCTGGTGGATTTCATGTCGCGCCCCGTGATCTCCAGCGCGTTGATCAGGCCCGCCGTTGCGATGATCGCGGTGCCATGCTGGTCGTCATGGAAAACCGGAATATCCATGATCTCGCGCAGCTTCTGCTCGATGATGAAGCAATCGGGGGCCTTGATGTCCTCCAGATTGATGCCGCCGAACGAGGGCCCGAGATAGCGCACGCAATTGATGAAGGCGTCCGTGTCTTCCGTGTCGACTTCCAGATCGATGGAATCCACGTCGGCAAATCGCTTGAACAGCACCGACTTGCCTTCCATGACCGGCTTCGACGCCAGCGCGCCCAGATTGCCGAGTCCGAGGATCGCGGTCCCGTTCGAGATCACCGCCACCATGTTGCCGCGCGTGGTGTAGTCGAAGGCGCGCGACGGGTCCTCGGCGATGGCTTTGACCGGGACGGCCACGCCGGGTGAATAGGCGAGCGACAGGTCGCGCTGCGTCGCCATCGGTTTGGTCGGGCTGATTTCGAGCTTCCCGGGCCGTCCGGATGCGTGGAAGTCGAGCGCTTCTTCAGCGGTAACGGATGGTCCCGCCTGGTCTGTCTTTCGTGCCATGAATGTGCGTTTCCTTACCCATGCCGTGCATTGCGGCAGTGCTTTTTTGTGGAGCGTCGAGGAATAAGGCTACACTTGACGGAAAGGAAGGGCCAAGCAGGAAGAATGGAATTTATCGCAGAACATTTGCGACCGTTGAACGTGGGCCTCGCGCCGTGACGACATGCTGAACGCATCCGCCATTGACAGCGCACGGCTCTCGGCTGCGGGCGCGACGCCGATGATGGAGCAATATATCGAGATCAAGGCGGCGAACCAGGATTCGCTGCTGTTCTACCGCATGGGCGATTTCTACGAGTTGTTCTTCGATGACGCCGAAAAGGCAAGTCGGGCACTCGGCATCGTCCTGACCAAGCGCGGCAAGCATCAGGGTGAGGATATCCCGATGTGCGGCGTTCCGATCCATGCTGCCGACGACTATCTGCAAAAGCTGATCGGGCTCGGTTTTCGCGTCGCCGTCTGCGAGCAGATCGAGGACCCGGCGGAAGCCAAAAAGCGCGGCTCGAAATCGGTCGTCAGGCGCGACGTGGTGCGACTGGTGACGCCCGGCACCATTACGGAGGACAAGCTCCTCGATCCGGCCCAGAGCAATTTCCTGATGGCGGTGGGGCGCATCAAGAGTTCGCCGGAGGATATTTTCGGGCTCGCATGGATCGATATTTCCACCGGCTCCTTCCGTGTCGCGGAAACGAATGCGGACCGCCTGCTGGCCGATATCTTGCGCATCGACCCGCGTGAGGTCATCGTGGCGGAACCTGTCTTCTACGACGCGGCACTCAAGCACGTGATCGATGTGCTGGGACGCACGGCAAGCCCGGTGCCCGGCTCGCTTTTCGAATCGTCCGGCGCAGCGGGCCGCATCGCCCATTTCTTCGGCGTCGTTACGCCCGACAGTTTCGGCGCGTTTTCGCGCGCCGAGCTTTCAGCCGTCGCGGGCGCGATCGCCTATGTGGAAAAGACGCAGAAGGCGGAGCGCCCTCCGCTCGCCCGTCCCGAGCGCGAGCAGAGCGCCTCCTCGCTGTTCATCGATCCGGCCACGCGCGGCAATCTGGAACTGGTGCGCGCCATGAATGGCGGACGGGACGGCTCGCTGTTCAAGGCGATCGACCGGACGCTGACCGGCGGCGGCGGACGCATGCTTGCCGAACGACTTATGTCGCCGCTGACCGACCCCGCCGCAATCGGCGCGCGGCTGGATTCGATTGCGTTCTTCCTCGGCGAGCCGCGCCTTTGCGAGGCTGTACGCATGTTACTCAAGGGTGTCGCCGACATGCCGCGCGCGCTGTCGCGGCTGGCGCTCAATCGCGGAGGCCCACGCGACCTCGGCGCGCTGCGCGCGGGCATGGAGGCGGCGGCGAGCCTCGGCGAAGTGCTGGCGGGTTCGGTCGCGCCGGTCGAGATCGCGCGCGCGGTTGCTGCATTGCGGGCCCTGCCCGCCGATTTCGCGGCGAATCTTTCCGCCGCGCTCGACGACGAACTCCCGCTTCTGAAGCGTGACGGTGGTTTTGTACGCGCCGGCCATGATGCCGAGCTGGACGAGATGCGGGCGCTGCGCGACGAGTCGCGCCGCGTGATCGCGGGCATGGAGCGCGACCTGATCGAGGAAACCGGCATCCGCTCGCTCAAGATCCGTCACAACAACGTGCTTGGCTATTACATCGAGGTGACGTCGAACAACCAGTCCGCACTGAACGGTTCGGACGACGCCAAGGGCCGCTTCATCCATCGCCAGACCATGGCGAACGCCATGCGGTTCACCACCACGGAACTCGCCGACCTTGAGACGCGCATCGCCAACGCCGCCGACCGGGCGCTGGCCATCGAGCAGCGCGTATTCGACGCGCTGACCGCCGAGGCGGTGGGCCACGCAGACGCCTTGCGCGCGGGAGCCGAGGCCATTGCGGCGCTGGATGTTTCGGCGGCGCTGGCCGTGCTGGCGCAGGCCGAAACCTACTGCCGCCCCACTGTGGATTCCAGCCTCGCCTTCCGGATCGAGGGGGGCCGCCATCCGGTGGTAGAACAGGCGCTGCGTCGCGCCGCCGAAGCACCCTTCGTGGCGAACGATTGCGATCTTTCACCTACGAACAATGACCGTCACGGCGCGATCTGGTTGTTGACCGGCCCGAACATGGGCGGCAAGTCGACCTTCCTGCGCCAGAACGCGCTGATCGCAATCATGGCCCAGATGGGTTCGTTCGTGCCCGCGCAGGCTGCCCATATCGGCGTGGTGGACCGGCTGTTCTCGCGCGTGGGTGCTTCCGACGACCTGGCGCGCGGACGTTCGACCTTCATGGTCGAGATGGTGGAGACTGCCGCGATCCTCAACCAGGCGGGCGAGCGAGCGCTGGTCATTCTCGACGAAATCGGGCGCGGTACGGCAACCTTCGACGGGCTGTCGATTGCCTGGGCAGCGGTCGAATATCTGCACGAGCAGAACCGTTGCCGCGCAATCTTCGCGACGCATTTCCACGAGATCACCGCGCTTTCGGCGAAGCTGCCGCGCCTGCACAACGTGACCATGCGTGTGAAGGAATGGGAAGGCGATGTCGTTTTCCTCCACGAGGTCGCCATGGGCGCAGCCGACCGCAGCTACGGCGTGCAGGTCGCGAAGCTCGCCGGCCTGCCGGACGCCGTGGTCCGGCGCGCCCGCGACGTATTGCACCAGCTTGAGCAAGGCGAGGTCGCGGGAAAGGCCGACAGGATGCTCGACGATCTGCCCCTGTTCTCCGCAGCAGCGAGGACCGAAGCGCCGAAACCTGCGAAGAATGACGGCGTGCGCGATGCGCTCGGAGCGATCAACCCCGACGAACTGACCCCGCGTGCAGCGCTCGACGCACTGTATCGGCTGAAAAGTTTGATGTAGCAGTCTTTTTTCTCACCCCGGCAGTTTTCGCCCCGCTTCGAAGAACCCTTCCCACGGATCGGCTGCCTTGATTCGCCTCTCGACTTCTGCAAGTTCGGTCATGGAAAACGCGTTGGGCGGCAACCCTTTTTCGATGTCCGCCCAGGGAACAGGAAGCGACACCGTCGCGCCCTTCTTCGCCCGCGACGAGTAGGGCGCAACCGTTGTCGAGCCGCGGCCATTGCGCAGGTAGTCTATGAAAATGCGTCCCTTCCGCGCCGCCTTGGACAAGGTCGCCGTGTATTTTTCCGGCGCGCATTGCTCCATGGCTTTCGCGAACCGATGCGCGAACTCCTTCACCACGTCCCACCCGGCGGACGGTTTGAGCGGCACCAGCACATGGTATCCCTTGCCGCCGGAGGGCTTCACGAAGTTCGCCAGCCCGAGATCGTCCAGACGTGCGCGCACATCCAGCGTCGCGGCAATGACATCCTCGACCGAAAGCCCTTCATCAGGATCGAGATCGAATATGATCTGGTCGGGGCGTTCAATCTCGGCGGTCGTGCTGCCCCAGATGTGAACCTCCACCACCCCGAGTTGCACCAGCGCAGCGAGCCCGTCGAAGTCGCGGATGAACAGCAATTCCTCGCCGTCCTTCGCGTCCTTCATCACGCCTACGGCCTCGTCCATTCCCTTCGACGCATGCTTCTGGAAAAAGCGCTGCTTGCCGATTCCGTCAGGCGCGCGGACAAGGCTAAGGGGCCGCTCAACGACAAATGGCTTCATGCGCGGCCACACCAGCGCGTAGTAGTCCAGCAGGGCCTGCTTGGTGACCCCTTCGTCAGGCCAAAGCGGCTTGTCGGGATTGGAAAGCGTCACCGACGTCTCGACCTTCGCCGGTGAACGTTCGACGGCACGTGACGCATCGTCCTTCGGCCTTTCCTCCACGACTTCCTTCGCCGGTTTGTCTTCGCGAAGCCCCTGATAGGAGGCATGGCGCAGAATACCATCCTGCGTCCATGCGCGAAACTCGATCTCCGCAACCAGTTCGGGGCGCACCCAGACCGCGCCCTTCTGGCGACTGCCCTCACCGGAGAAGGCAGGGCTTTCCACCCGCAGCTTTTTCAGCCGCGCCAACAGATCGTCGCCGGACGCCACGGTGAAACCCGTGCCCACGCGCCCGGCATATCTGAGCCTGCCTTTTTCGTTGTACCCGACCAGCAGCGACCGCAGGCCGCGCCCCGTTGATTCCGATGGCAGGTAGCCGAGGATCACGAATTCCTGACGCTGCGTGCATTTCGATTTGATCCATGAGGGCGAACGCCCGCTCGCATAGGGCGCGTCCGCCTGCTTCGAAACCACACCTTCGAGCCCGAGCCGGCAGGCATGCTTAAGCATCATGCTGCCCGGTTGCACAAAATGATCGCTGTAGCGAAGGGGCGAATTCTCCGCCTCCGGCCCGAGCAAATCCTTCAAGGCCGCTTTTCGCTCGATCAGCGGCTCCTTGCGCAAGTCCGACCCGTCCAGCCAGAGAAGATCGAACAGGTAGTAGGTCAGCGCATCGCCGTCGCCCGACGACAGCGCCTGCTGCAACCGCGAAAAGGATGTGCCGCCGGTCTCATCCAGCGCCACCACTTCGCCGTCGAGAATGGCATCGCTGCAATCGAGCGCCGCCAGTGCGCCCGCAATCCCCTTTCCGAACTTTCCGGTCCAGTCCAGTCCGGTGCGCGTCAGCAGACGAACCTTCCCGCCCGCGATATGCGCCTGCATGCGGTAGCCGTCGAATTTGACCTCATGGAGCCATTCCTTGCCCTCGGGCGCATCGCTTTTCAGTGTGGCGAGGCAGGGTGGAATGAAGTCGGGCATCGGAGCGGTGACCGCCTTTCGCGTCGTGGTGGGGGCGGATTTGCCTTTCCTGCGTCCCGCCTTCGGCGTCTTGCCCTCGGCGATGTCCTCGACCGAAAGCCCGGAAACCACTGAGCGCGGCTCTTCCTCCAGAATATCACCTTCGGGCCGCGCGGCGGAATCCTCCGCCTTGATGAGCAGCCAGTTGTCGCGCTTTTCACCCTTGCGCGGCTTCAACCGCACCAGATGCCAGCCGCCATGCAGTTTCTGGCCATCCAGTTCGAAGGAGATATGTCCCTTCTTCATGCCTTGGATCGGATCGCCTTCCGGCTTCCACGACCCTTCGTCCCAGACGATCACCTCGCCCGCGCCGTAGTTCCCTTTCGGGATCGTTCCTTCGAATGTTCCGTAGTCATAGGGATGGTCCTCGACATGGACCGCCAACCGCTTTTCCGAGGGATCGAGGCTTGGCCCGCGGGTGACGGCCCAGCTCCACAGCACACCGTCGTGCTCGAGCCTCAGATCATAGTGCAGGCGGGTCGCCGCGTGCTTGTGAATGACGAATTTGCCGCCCCCTTCCTTGCGGCTTGAAACAATCCCCGGCGGTTCGCGCGTCTGCGAAAAATCGCGCTTCTGCCGGTATGTCTGAAGAGGATCGGCCACGGCCTATGCAGCCTTCTTCTTTTTCGATTTCGGCTTGGGCGCGGTGTCTCCGCCGCCATCCTCGGCAAGGCTCTTCTTCAGCGCGTCGAAGAGGTTGACCACGTTGGAGGGTTTCGCTGCCTTCTTCGGCGCGGCAATCTTCTTACCGGCCTTCTTCGCCTTTATCACCTCCAGCAACGCATTCTCATACTTGTCCTCGAATGCGGCCGGATCGAACTTCCCCTTCTTCTTGTCGATGATGTGCTCGGCGAGGTCCAGCATGTCGGAATCCAGCTTCACCTTCCGGATTTCGTCAAAGACGGTCTCCGGCTTGCGCACAGTGCTCTGGTAGCGCAGCGTCGTCAGCAGCATGCCATTGTCGAGAGGTTCGATGACAACGGGTCGCTCGCGCCGATAAAGCACGATCCGCGCCAGCGCAGCCATCTTCTTCGCCCGCATCGCGTCGCGGATGACAGCGAAGGCTTCTTCGGAAACCCTGTCGCCGGGCGCGACATAATAGGGCGTGTCCAGATAGATCTGCTCGATCGAGCTCTTTTCGACGAAGCTTTCCAGACTCACCGTATCGGACGATTCGATCTGCGCCGCGTCGAAGTCTTTTTCCTCCATGAGCACGTATTCACCGCCCTCAACCTCATAGCCCTTTACTTGTTCGTCGGTTTCGACCGGCTTGTCGGTGTCGGCATCCACATAGATGCGCTTCACTCGATTGCCCGTCTTGCGATTCAGGACATGAAAGGAGACTTTTTCGGAGAATGTGGTGCTGTTTGACAGCTCGATCGCGCAGGTGACGAGCGACAGTTTCAGATAGCCTTTCCAAATGGGACGCGGCGCCATCCTTCCCTCCTTGACGCAATGCGAAGCGGCGCGAACTGCTCCGCGCCGCCTGCGAGATGTTTACTCTGCCGCCTGCAGATTGATCTTGCTTTCTGCAAGTTCGGTGAGCTTGCGGTCCGTCGCCTTCTCCTGATCCAGGTTCTTTTTCAGCACGGACGCGCAGTCGTCGCGACCAAGCTGCTTCGCCCATTCGATCAAGGTGCCGTAGCGTGTTATCTCATAGTGCTCGACCGCCTGCGCCGCAGCGATAAGCGCGGCATCGAGCACCTGCTTGTCGTCCACCTCGCCGGCAACCTCGTTCGCTTCTTCGAGAATACCGTCAATTGCAGGACAGCGCACGGCCTTCGCCTTCACGCCATGCATCTCGAAAACCTGCTCGATATTGGCGATGTGACCCTTGGTTTCCTCAAGGTGCTTCTCGAAACCCTTTCGCAAGGTCGGATTGGTCGCCTTGTCGATCATGTCCGGCAGCGCCTTGCTGATCTCCTTTTCTGCGTAATAGATATCCCGCAGCGTATGCACGAACAGGTCGTCAAACGTTTTGATGTCTTTTGAGAAAAAGCCCATTGTGGCCTCCTGTTTTGAGATTTTTTGGAAATGACGTGCGCGCACCTGCTTTCCTGCCCTTGCAACGCGGCAGCTTGGCCCGGGTTCCGGGATTCATTTCAAAGCGGCGATTTAGTGCTGTTGCTAAAACAGCACATCAAACCCGATATGCGCGCCTACCTCGAAAGAATTAGCTTGAAAGGGCAAAATTCGGCCTTTGCCGGCGTCTTTGGTCGCACCGCATTCACGGTCGATTCACCAGTTGACCGTAAAACTTCGCTCCATATTCGGAAGGGACATCCGAAGGGGACAGGGCAATGGTTGTGTGGATCAAGGTCGCCCGTTGCGCGACGGCTATTCGTGAGTTTGTAGCTCCAAGCTATCGACCGGAGCGCCACTACATGCGCGGCCCCGGCCCCGCTTGCGCACGCCGCCTCGGCGGCTCTTTCAGCCAGACGGCAGCGCAGTAAGAACTCCCTTCCGAAGCCGGATCTCAGGCAGCAGCGCCCGCGCCCGCCTATCGGGCGCGGGTGTCTGTTTTTCAGGCTCCGGCTAGAGCGTTTCACAGTTAGTTTGAATCATTCTGTTTGTCGTTTTGGCGCGGCGGTTCACAAGGAAGGGCGCGAAGGACGGGCTGGTTGCCCGGTCGAGCGGCATGACGAAGTGGGTGCCCGCCAAACGCAAACCCCGCCTGTCGATTTGCCGTCAGGCAAATCGACAATCGGATATTCCCTGCCGAACGCCCTTTCCCATTGCGCAGCAACGGGGGGCGGTCGGTGGGCCGGGCCGGTTTGCGCCAAATCCTTCGGTCTTTGTCTTGTCCGGGCCACCAGCCCGACCTGCGACAAACCCCTTGGCCTTGCCGCAAACCGTCGCCGGCAGAATGCTTCAAACTAACTGCGAAACGCTCTAGGCGCCCAGACCCTCGAAAAGCACGGTCGAAAGATACCGCTCGGCAAACGACGGAATGATGACCACGAGGTTCTTCCCGGCATTCTCCGGGCGTGAGCCGACGACCACCGCCGCCTGCAGCGCCGCACCCGAGGAAATGCCGACCGGCACGCCTTCCAGCCGCGCGACGAGCCGCGCATTGGCCACGGCATCCTCGTTCGAAACTTTCACGATCTCGTCATAGATCGAGGTATCGAGCACCTTGGGCGCGAAACCCGCGCCAATTCCCTGAATCTTGTGTGGGCCGGGCTGGCCGCCGGACAGAACCGGCGACGCTTCCGGCTCCACGGCAACCACGTGCAGCGCGGGATTTCTCTTCTTTATCACCTGGCCCACGCCGGTGATCGTGCCGCCGGTGCCGATGCCCGCAACGAAAATGTCGACCTTGCCGCCGGTATCGTTCCAGATTTCCTCCGCCGTGGTTGTGCGGTGGATTTCCGGGTTTGCGGGATTCTCGAACTGTTGCGGGATGATCGCGTTCGGAATGGATTCGGCCAGTTCATCGGCCTTGGCGATCGCACCCTTCATGCCCTTGGCGCCTTCGGTCAGCACCAGCTCTGCGCCGAGCAGCGCCAGCATCTTGCGCCGCTCCACCGACATCGTTTCCGGCATGGTCAGGATCAGCTTGTATCCTTTTGCGGCGGCGGCAAAGGCAAGCGCGATGCCGGTGTTGCCGGATGTCGGCTCGACCAGCGTGGTCTTGCCCGGCGTAATCTTGCCGGCCGCTTCCAGCGACTCGATCATCGCCACACCAATGCGGTCCTTCACGCTGGCTATCGGATTGAAGAATTCGAGCTTCGCGATCAGATTGGCGACGATCCCCTTTTCCCGGGCAAATTTGTCGAGCCGCACAAGCGGCGTGTCGCCGATCGTTTCGGTGATCGAGTTGTAGACTTTGCCGCGACCGCGCGTTTCCTTTGCCATGGATCTTTCTCCCATCCGGTTTTCGGGCCTCACATTAGGCCGTGGCAGGCAAAAATCGAGAAGCTCTGTAACTCGAAATGACCGTGTATTGAAATCCTGTTCTCATTCAGGCGGCCAAATTGCACTGTTTTTCTAAGCCGAAAGATATGATTGACGCGCCTTCACAGAAGTTTACATGTCGTAAACTTTCTACGCCTTAGAAGCGCGCTTGAAGATTGGCGGTCCAGCGACACTTCCATTCGAACCACCAAATGACCATATTGAGATGAGATGGGCTGCCTGCAACAGGATTTTCGGTGTAAGCTCAACGGCTGATTGAGAAATCGGTGGTTTGGCTAAACTGAAAATTCTATACTGGCGGGGACGTTGGGGCGCCTGAGTGCGCTCGGCAGCGCCGCCGCAATCATTCGACTATTCGCCTTGTGGCGGCAAATGGAATTCGTGAACGTGCTAGACGAGACTGGCCTACAATCGGCGCAGCCGCAGATTTTCGACCCCGTGGCGTCGGACGACGGCGCGGTGAAGTTTGCCGCGTTCCGCAACGCGCAGCGGCATTCGCGCCGCGTCTCCGTCCTGAAATTCGTGCTTCCGCTCGCAGCGATCCTGATCGCGACCGGCTTCTTCGCCTATTCTTATGCCGTGACACCTGCGAAAGTCAGCCTCGACGTGGCGGATTCGGCCATTTCGGATGGCAAGCTGGTGATGGCCAGTCCCAAGCTGGAAGGTTTCACAAAGCTCAACAAGCCCTATTCGATGACGGCATTGCGCGCGTATCAGGATTTGACGAAGCCGGGTCTCATCGAGCTTGAGGACGTGAGCGCCAAGCTGCCTTACGACGAAGAGAATTTCGCAACCATAGAAGCGTCGCATGGCTTCTATGATCAGCAGGCCAATACGCTTCAGCTCGAAAACGGCTTGACGGTGACCACGACTGACGGCATGTCGGTCAAGCTGAACACTGCCCACATCGATATTGCGAAGGGCAATCTCAAGACTGACCTGCCGGTGGATATTCAACTCAAGGGCTCAAGAATCCAGGCCGATTCCATGAGCATCCAGGACCAGGGGCAGCGCATGGTGTTTGACAAGCGCGTCCGCATGGTCGTCGAGCCCAGGGACGCGTCTTTGCAGAAGGCGGACGGGAGCTGACATGAAGGACAAAGGCTTCTCTTGGCGCACGGGGTGCGCCGCTCTGGTTCTGCTGGGGGCGATACCGGCTGCAATGGCCCAGAACAGTGGCGGAGCGAGCCAGCTTTCCGGCCTCAAGCTCTCCGGCGACAAGCCGATCCAGATCGAAAGCGACAGGCTTGAGGTGAACGAGTCGGAAAGCATGGCCGTGTTTTCCGGCAATGTGAATGTCGTGCAGGGCGCCACCGTGCTTAAGGCGGGCAAAATGACCGTCTACTACGTCAAGGACGGCAACACCAATGTGGCGACCGGGGGAGCCTCGAACATCGATCACCTCGAAGTCGAGGGCAAGGTCTATGTGAAGGCCGACACCCAGGTCGCGACGGGCGACCGTGGCACATTCGACATGAAGTCGGAAGTCCTCACCCTTTCCGGAAAGGAAGTGGTGCTGTCGGACGGCCCCAATGTCCTCGTCGGCTGCAAGCTGACGGTCCAGATGAAGACCGGCCTCGCCAATGTTGACGGTTGTGGCGGCGGCCAGAGCACCGGACGCGTTCGCGTGCTTATGCAGCCAGGTTCGCAGAAACAATCGCAAAGCCAGTAATGTCCTATTCCCAAGCGGCAGCAACGCAGGCGCGAAGCGGTCCCGCGGGCCGCCCCAATGGCGCACCGCCCGAACAGGGCACATTGACCGCGACCGGACTGGTCAAGAGCTATAAGGGGCGGCAGGTCGTACGCGGCGTTTCCTTCGAATTGCGCGCGGGCGAGGCTGTCGGGCTGCTTGGACCGAACGGCGCCGGCAAAACGACCTGCTTCTACATGGTGACGGGGCTGGTCCCCTCCGACGAGGGCACGATCCGCATCGACGGGTTCGACGTTACCGGCATGCCGATGTATCGACGCGCACGGCTCGGCGTCGGATATCTCCCGCAGGAAGCTTCCATTTTCCGCGGCCTCAGCGTGGAGGCCAATGTGCGCGCGGTGCTCGAAGTCATCGAGCCGGATCGCGCGCGGCGGGAGGCGGACCTCGACGCGCTGCTCGAGGAGTTCCACATCAGCCATCTCCGCAACGCGCCCGCGATTTCGCTGTCAGGCGGCGAGCGGCGCAGGCTCGAGATCGCCCGGGCGCTGGCCAGCCGCCCCAACTACATGCTGCTCGACGAGCCGTTCGCCGGTATAGACCCCATTGCAATCAGCGATATCCAGCAACTCGTAAGGCACCTCACCGCGCGCGGCATCGGCGTGCTGATCACCGATCACAATGTGCGGGAAACGCTCGGCCTGATCGACCGCGCCTATATCATTCATGCGGGGGAAGTGCTCACGCATGGGCGCCCGGACGCCATTATCACCAATCCCGATGTGCGCCGGCTCTATCTCGGCGAGGCATTCAGCCTTTAGCTATTCCTTCACAGGGCCGGCGATTTCGATCGAAATCGTCACTTTATGGCAACCCTGGGCTGTGAAATACCGCGTTTGGACGGCCAAATTGCGCCTAACCCCCGCCAGAGCGCCCTTTCTCCCTTGACAAGCAATATCCGGGCCAGATTGTCTGCAACTGTTGTGCGTATCCGCATGGCGAGGCTTTTGTATCTGTAACGGGTCCTTGGGAGCTTCTGCAAATCGTGGCGCTTTCTGCGAAACTTCAGCTGCGGCAATCGCAGGCGCTGGTGATGACGCCGCAGTTGATGCAATCCATCAAGCTGCTGCAATTCACACATGCGGAACTGGATGCGTTCATCGACCAGGAAATCGAGCGCAACCCCCTGCTTGAACGGCGCGACGGCGATGATCTGCCCTCGACGCCACAGGACGACGCGCCGCAACCGGAAGCCCACGCCAGCAATGATGATGAGTGGTTCGAAACGGGCGCGCCGCCCAGCAGCGACACAATGGCCGGTACGCTGGACACTTCGCTCGAAAACGTCTTTCCCGACGACAACAACGCCCGCGAGCTTGTAAGCCCTGACCTTGCGGCCAGCTGGAAGTCGGGTGCGGGTCCGAGATCGACCGGCGGTTTCGAGGATTTCGACCTGGAGGACGTGGCGCGGGTCCAGCCAAGCCTGCGCGACCATGTGGGTGAACAGATCGCGATGTCGGGACTGGGTCACATGCAGTCTTCGATCGCCTGGGACCTGACCGACAGCCTTGACGAGACGGGTTATCTCCGGGCCGAACTCGACGAGACCGCAGTGCGCCTCGGCGTGCCGGTGCTGGAAGTCGAAAAGACCCTTGCGATCTGCCAGACCTTCGAGCCCGCCGGACTTTTCGCACGCGACCTGTCGGAGTGCCTGGCGCTGCAACTCAAGGCGAAGGATCGGCTCGATCCCGCAATGGCGAAGCTCCTGGAAAACCTTCCTCTTCTGGCCCGTCGCGATTTTGCGGCGCTGATGCGCATTTGCGGCGTCGATCAGGAAGACCTGACCCAGATGATGGCCGAAATCCGTGCGCTCGACCCGCGTCCGGGCTTGGCGTTTACGAGCGGGTCGCTCGATACGATCGTTCCCGATGTCAATGTTCGCCCAAACAGCGACGGCAGCTGGGCTGTGGAACTCAACACATCCGCTCTGCCGCATGTCCTGATCGACAATGTCTATTATGCCGAGGTTTCATCGGCCGCGCGCAGCCGGGAGGACCGCGAGTTCATCTCCGAATGCCTGCAGAATGCGAACTGGCTGACCCGCAGCCTCGACCAGCGGGCGCGCACCATCCTCAAGGTCGCAAGCGAGATCGTGCGGCAGCAGGATGGCTTTCTTGCCTACGGAATCCGGCATCTGAGACCGCTCAACCTGAAAACCGTGGCCGACGCCATCGGCATGCATGAATCGACGGTGAGCCGCGTCACTGCACACAAATACATGGCGACGCCGCGCGGTGTGTTCGAACTGCGGTTCTTCTTCACGGCGGCGATCCAGTCGGCCCAAGGCGGCGAAGCCCATTCCTCGGAAGCGGTGCGCGACCGCATCCGCGCGCTTATCGGCGACGAAGGCGACGAAACGCTTTCCGACGACGCCATCGTCGACATTTTGCGCAAGGATGGCGTCGACATCGCCCGCCGCACGGTCGCAAAATATCGCGAGAGCATGAACATTCTGTCCTCTGTCCAACGGCGGCGCGAGAAACGGGCGCAGGCGGCTGCGTGATCGAGCAAACAGCTTAACAGCCGAGCTTGATTGACAAGAGCGGGCCAAATGTCTAGAAGCCCGCCCGCAAGAGACCCCCGGCATGGGAAATGCAGAGTTGGTGGCTCGTAACTCGTCATAAACCAGAAAATTTGAAGACCAAATCCGGTTTGCCGATGCGGCAAACCTTGTCCCCCCTGACCACGGGTATAGACTGCATCCGGACGGTTGTCTGAGCATAAGGGTTCGCTTTCATGACTTTGCGTATTTCCGGCAGGCAGATGGACATCGGCGATGCGTTCCGCGCGCGCATCGAGACTCAGGTAAACGAAGCAGTGGACAAATATTTCGACGGCGGCTTCTCAGGCCATGTCACGGTTTCTAAATCCAGTTCGCGATTTAGTGCCGATTGCATGATTCACCTGGATACCGGCATGTCCCTTCAGGCAACAGGCGACGCTCAGGAACCGGTCGCCGCATTCGAATCGGCTGCGGAGCGGCTGGAAAAGCGGCTTCGACGATACAAGCGCAAGCTCAAGTCCCACGGGCAGGGCGCCAACGGCAATGCAATCGACATTTCCTATACCGTGATGGCGCCCGTCGCCGACGACGACGAGGAAGTGCCGGAGGACTATGCGCCCGCAATTGTCGCGGAATCGACCATGGCGTTGAAAACCATGTCCGTCGCGTCCGCCGTCATTGAGCTGGACACCAAGGAAAGCCCCGTTTTCGTGTTCCGGAACGCCGGAACCGAACATGTGAATATCGTTTACCGCAGGCCGGACGGAAATATCGGCTGGATCGATCCGTCAACGGCTCCAGGCAACGGGCAATAGAAGCCCCCCAAAAGCAACTGAAACACCTGCCCCGGCCTTTTGGGCCGAGCTAAGTGCAAAGGACGTTGGAATGGATTTGAGCGATCTGATCGAGGTATCGGCGATTATGCCGACCTTGAAAGCGAACTCAAAAAAGCAGCTCCTGCAGCTTCTCGCCGAAAAAGCGGCCGCTGTAACGGAACTGCCCGAGCGGGTCATATTCGACACGATCCTGCAGCGGGAGCGCTTGGGTTCCACCGGCGTCGGCAACGGCATCGCAATCCCGCACGGAAAACTCAACGGTGTTAAAAAAATCGTAGGAGTTTTTGCGCGGCTTGAGGCTCCGGTCGATTTCGAGGCTTTGGATGACCAGCCGGTCGACCTCGTTTTCCTGCTTCTGGCGCCCGAAGGCGCAGGTGCAGACCATCTTAAAGCACTTTCGCGGATCGCCCGCGTGCTGCGCGACACCGAAACGGTGAACAAGATCCGCGGTACGCGGGATGCGAACGCGATCTATGCGCTTCTTTCAGAGACTGCGACGCCTCACGCGGCGTAGGCACAGCATCCGATAGCTGCAGGGCGCGATGCGATCGGCATCGCGCCTTTTTCATCGCGTCAATGAACCGCGACGGGCGTCAGGTCGTTTTCCATCGCACCCGCAAGCGCCCGACCACGTTCGTCGGCGAGCAATATGGGCTGTCCGTTGGCTGCGAACAAAGCCCACAGCTTCGTTCCCGGCTGGATCTTCGGAAGTCCTGGAAATTTGTCGACCAGTTCTTCGCTGGGCATTTCGCGGACATAGGCCACCACGCCCTCGCCTATATGGGCGAGCTGGGCCTCGGTAACGTTGATCTTGGTTTCACTACTGGTCATTTCAGGCCTCCTTCGGGCGGGACGCTGACAGCCAACCCGCTCCAGAGCATGTTGGTTCCTTCGGAACCGGCTATTCTTTCACTGCGATGCTGATCTTCTTGACCAGCTTTTCAGGCTGCGGGCGATCGAGGTCGATCGACAGCAAACCATTCTTCAATTCCGCGCCGATCACCCGCATGCCGTCGGCCAGCACGAAAATGCGCTGGAACTGACGCGCGGCGATGCCGCGATGCAGGAACTCTCGTTCTTCCTCATCGGACTGCCTGCCGCGCACGACCAGTTGGTTGTCCTCGGTCGTCAGCTCAAGCTCGCTCTCCGTGAACCCGGCGACAGCCAGTGTCAGCCTCAGGCGCTCGGGCGCGCCTTCGGATACGCGGAGCCGTTCGATATTATAGGGCGGGTAGGAGTCACCGTTCTTGGCCACACGCTCGATGGTCTTTTCCATGGCATCGAAGCCAAGCAGGAGCGGTGACGAAAACATGGTCATTCGGCTCATTTTCCTGTCCTCATCGAGCGACATGACGGCCAGACCCTGATGGCATTCCGACCGTTGGCTTTGATATGGTCCGTCCGCACCTTGAATTCAAGTGAGTGGAAGGACCCGCATGGCGCGCAAGATCATAATCGACACCGATCCCGGACAGGATGACGCAATCGCGATCCTGCTGGCTTTGGCGAGTCCTGAGCTTGATGTACTTGGCATCACGGCAGTAGCCGGCAACGTACCGCTCGCCCTCACAGAGAAGAATGCGCGCAAGATATGCGAATTGGCAGGCAGGCCCGAAACGAGGGTTTTCGCGGGGGCCGAGCGGCCTTTGGTGCGAAAGCTGGTGACTGCCGAATATCTGCACGGAAAGACCGGGCTCGACGGGCCGGTGCTGCCTGAGCCGTCAATGAAATTGCAATCGCAGCATGCCGTCGATTTCATTGTCGAGACCTTGATGCGCGAGGAAAGCGGCACCGTCACCCTTTGCCATCTCGGCCCTCTTACCAACATTGGGCTCGCTCTCATCCGCGAGCCTCGAATCGCGCCGCGCATCGGCGAGATCGTGTTGATGGGTGGCGGATTTTTCGAAGGCGGCAACAAGACCCCAGCCGCCGAATTCAACATCTATGTGGACCCTTACGCCGCCGATATCGTGCTACGCGCCGGGATCCCCACCGTCATCATGCCCCTCGATGTAACGCACCAGGCACTCACCACGCATAAGCGTCTCGACGCTTTCCGCAGGCTCGGCAGCCCGGTCGGCGACGCCGCGGTTGCGCTGCTGGAGTTCTTCGAACGTTATGACGAAGAGAAATACGGAACCGACGGCGGGCCGCTGCACGATCCGTGTGTGATTGCCTATCTCCTGCGGCCGGATCTGTTCAAGGGACGGCAGGTGAATGTCCAGGTCGAGATTTCGTCGGAACTCACGATGGGCATGACGGTCATCGATTGGTGGGGCGTTACCGGTCTTGTGAAGAACGCTACAGTCATGCGCTACATAGATGCCGACGGTTTCTTTGCGCTCCTTGTCGAAAGGCTAGGCAGGCTTTAGCGTGGCGGCTACCTCCTCGGCCATCGGGATGGATTGCTGCGCGCCCGGCTTCAGGCAAGCGAGCGATGCAGCAACCGCCGCCCTGTGCAGCGCGTCGCGCAAGGGCAGACCCGCATCGAGACCCGCACCCAGATAGCCGCAGAACGTGTCGCCCGCGCCAACCGTGTCCACGGGATCGATCTTCATCGCGGGCACTTCGATTGTCTGTTTTGGCGTCACCGCAATCACACCATCCTCACCGAGCGTGACGATCACTGTCCGTCCGGTGCGGCCGGCAAAGTCCTGCATGGAATCAAGCCGCTTTGCGCCTTTCAGATGCAGCGTTTTGGCATAGAGGTCGAATTCGGTTTCATTGGCGACGACATAGTCTGCCTTTTCAAGCATCGCTGCCGCCTCGATCCTGAACGGGGCGGTGTTGAGAATGGAGGTGACGCCCGCGGCGCGCGCCGCATCGAGCGCTGCATCCACCGTCTCCAGCGGAATTTCGTGTTGCAGGAGGACGATCCCCGGTTCCAGCGGCCTTTTGGCAATTCCGCCCGGAAGCACTGAAGCATTTGCCCCCGGAACGACTGCGATAATGTTCTCGCCCTTATCGTCGACCATGATCAGGGCAGTGCCGGTGGCGGCAGCCGATTGATGCAGGTGGGAGGTATCGACCCCTCCCGCACGCAAAAGTGCCAGCGCCTCGTCTGCAAAGGCATCGCGTCCCACCGCCCCGATCATGCGGGTCTGTACACCGGCCCTTGCGGCGGCGAGTGCCTGATTGGCGCCCTTTCCCCCGGGTGCGGTCTTGAAGGTCGAGCCCGGAACGGTTTCGCCCGGCTTGGGCAAACGAGCGACATTCGCCACAAGATCAAGGTTGATCGAACCGATGACCGTTATCAAAGCATTGCTCCAGTGTTTGGGGCGAAGCTACCTGCCGGTCGCCAGCTGGCCCGCTTCCCATCCCAGAATGGCACGCTTGCGCGTCAAGCCCCAGTGATATCCTGTCAGGGCACCGGACTTGCCGAGCGCACGGTGGCAGGGCACCACGAAGGAAATCGGATTTGCGCCTATGGCTGCTCCGACCGCGCGGCTTGCCGCTGGTGCGCCAATTTCATTGGCGATTTCCGAATAGGCGCGTGCGCGGCCCATCGGGATCCGCAGCAATGCCTGCCATACCCGGACCTGAAAGTCAGTGCCGATCAACACCACCTGGAGCGGCTGGTCCGAGCGCCAGCGCGCCGGATCGAAAATCCTCGCGGCGTAGGGCGCGGTTGCGGACATGTCCTCGACATAGGTCGCGCTCGGCCAGCGTCCCGACATGTCGGCGAAGGCGGCGCGTTCGTCTCCCGGATCGTTGAAGGACAGGCCCGCAAGGCCACGGTCCGTCACCATGACAAGCGCCACGCCGAAGGGCGAAATATGATAGCCGAAGCGGATGGTCAGGCCTGCGCCGCGCGTCTTGTAGTCGCCGGGCGACATTGCCTCATGGGTGACGAACAGGTCGTGCAGACGGCCCGGCCCGGACATGCCGACCTCATAGGCGGTATCGAGCAGCGGCAGGCCCGTGTCCAGAAGCCTGCGCGCGTGATCGAGCGTCACGGCCTGTAGAAACGTCTTGGGCGAAAGCCCCGCCCAGCGTGTAAACAGCTTCTGCAAGCCGCCGGATGTTTCTCCCACTTCTGCGGCAAGCTGGTCCAGCGACGGCTGGGCGCGATAATCGAGGCTGATCTTTTCGACCACCCTGCGGATAATCTCATAGTCGCCGCCCTGCGGCGTGACATCCTTTTCCAGAATAGCGACGGGCGCGTTCATGGCCGTTTTCTCCTTTTCAGCCAATATCGCTATCCCGAATGTGCAAGACCACCCGATATACGCCTTGTTCAGCGTCCGCGCGCCCGCATGAGCGCCGCGCCGAATGCCTTTGCAAAGCTTTCGCGGTCATCCGGGTTGAGGAACGACCCGAGCGGCACGCGCCGTCCTTGCCCCTCGACCGTCATGCTGGTTATGCCGATCATCTCATGGCGCGCAATGTTGAAGCGGGTCCAGAACGGATTGAAGCGATGTTCCTCGCTCCTTCCCGAGGACGCGACCTTGCGAATGTCCAGCCTCGTGCGCGACACCGAAACCTCCTCATGGGCGCGGGCGGCGCGATAGTTCAGCTTGAAGGCGACATAGAGCAGCACCACGTCGAGGCCGAAAAACCCGAAGACCGGCCATGCACCATGCGCGAGAAAGAATGCGCCGGTCGTCAGCCAGCCTCCGGTGACGGTCAGCATCAGGATCAGGAAGCCTTTGCGGCCAAGCGACCTGTGCGGCGTCAGCATCGCTCGAAAAAACGGCTCGTCCGCAGCGCTGGTCGATGTTGTATCGCTCATGGCGCAGATTATAGAGAGGCTATGGCCGATCCAAAAGTCAAAACAACACCTCGCCGGGCAAAATCCGCAAGCCGCCGCCGAAGCGCCTATACGCACGACGAGGTCCATGAAATTTTCCGCAGGTTCGCACTTCAAAGGCCGGAGCCCAAGGGCGAACTCCATTTCGTCAATCCCTTCACGCTTCTGGTCGCCGTGGTGTTGTCGGCGCAGGCGACCGATGCGGGTGTGAACAAGGCGACGGAGGGTCTGTTTGCGGTCGCCGACACGCCGGAGAAAATGCTCGCGCTCGGCGTGGATACCGTTGGCAACCGCATTCGAACCATTGGCCTGTGGCGCAACAAGGCGAAGAATGTGATCGCCCTTTCGGAAGTGCTCATCAGGGACCACCAGGGAAAGGTTCCCCCCGACCGGGACGAACTGGTCAAGCTGCCGGGAGTCGGTCGCAAGACCGCGAATGTCGTGCTCAATATCGCCTTCGGACAGCCGACGATCGCGGTCGACACCCACATTTTCCGCATCGCGAACAGGATAAGGCTTGCTCCCGGCGCTACGCCGGAGGCGGTCGAGCAGCATCTCCTGAGGGTGATCCCGAAGGAATATCTGCTGCACGCGCATCATTGGCTGATCCTGCACGGGCGCTATGTGTGCAAGGCGCGCAAGCCGGACTGCCCGGCCTGCATCATCGCGGACCTGTGCAAGTTTGACGAAAAGTCGTGCTCGGTTCCCGCTCCGATCGTGCAATTGCCGGCGAATGAAGTTTCGCTCATGTGATATTGCGCCGTTAGGGAAAAGGCGAAACTTCGGGGCTAATATCTGGTAGGTTCCCGCATCAGGCTCGGGACTGGAAGGATGCCCTTGCGCCAGCATGAAGATCACGACACCGTCGAAGAGGAGCCCTCGCGCGACGTGGTAGCGGGGGACTCAATCGATTTCGCGGCCGTCCTTTTGATTGTGCTGCTGGCGGTGCTGTCGCTTTGCGCAATCGTCTATTTCGAGAATGGCGACACCACGGCAAAGACCGCTGCCGTGGCGCTTGGCGTAGCCGCCGCTTCCGGCATCGTCGCGGTCTGGCTGCGCGGTCGCCTTTACGGCTTGCGACGTGTTGCATTGTTCCGAAGACAGTCGGAAATCGAGTCTCTCGCGGACCGCATGTGGGAGCTGGAAGAAACCGAACAGCGCTTTCGCGAACTTAGTGACACGCTCGGCGACATCGTGGTTCATCGCAACCGCGAAGGCCGCATCGTCTACGCCAACAAGGTGTTCGCCGGACTGGTCGGAGCGGAACAGCGCAATCTTTCAGGCCGCACTCTTGAGGAGCTTGGCATCGATGTCGGCGTGGTGCCCGACGCGTCGTTCGCCGGAGGCGAGTATCTCAGTTCAACCGATGTGCCGATTTCTGCGCCGAACGGCACGAGGTGGTTTTCATGGGTCGAGCTTACGGTACGTGACAAGCACACCGGCGAAGTCTCGCATCGGGCAATCGCACGCGACATCACCGTGCGCAAGAACGCGGAAGCGGGCCTGATCGATGCCCGCGAGCGGGCCGAACATGCCAGCCGCGCCAAGTCCCGCTTTCTGGCAACCGTGAGCCACGAGATCCGCACGCCCATGAACGGCATTACCGGCATGGCCAAGCTTCTGGCCGGGACCGAGCTTTCCGACGAGCAGCGCACATATGTCAACGCGATCTCGACCTCGGCAACCTCGCTGCTCGCCCTGATCGAGGACCTTCTCGACTTTTCCAAGATCGAGGCGGGCCGCTTCGTGCCGGAACTGCAACGCGTGTCTCCGCGTGAGCTTGTGAACAATGTGATCGAACTGCTCGCCTCGCGCGCCTATGCAAAGGAACTCGGCCTGGGCTGCTATGTCTCGCCCGACGTGCCGATGCGGATCATGGCCGATCCGGGCCGCGTGCGGCAGGTGCTCATCAACCTTGTCGCGAACGCGACGAAGTTTACCGATACGGGCGGCGTGCTGGTCGGCGTGGCCAGCGAGGAAAAGGACGGCCAGCCGATGCTGCGATTCACCGTGACCGACACGGGTCCCGGTCTGGAGAGCAGGGATCTGGACCGGATATTCGAGGAGTTCGAACAGGCGGACGGCACGTCGACCCGCACGAAGGGAGGCATCGGTCTTGGATTGTCCATTTCGCGGCGGCTTGTGCAAGGCATGGGCGGCGAGATCGCGGTGGTGAGCAATCCGGGCAAGGGTTCCGAATTTTCCTTCACGGTTCCCGCCACCCCGGTTGAAATTCCCCGGCTCGAAACGTCCAGTTCGCTCGCCGGGAAAAGGTGCCTTATCCTTTCCGGCAATGCCATCGAGTCCGAAGCTCTGCGACGGACCATCGATGCCTATGGCGGCCATGCGGCGGTCGTCGACAGCATCGAATCCGCCAATGCAATTGCGCGCGAGGGGTGGGACACCGTTCTCGTCGACGCGGGCATGGAGCGGCAGAAGAAGGGACTTCTGGCGCGTCTGCGCAGGGCCGGGCTCGAAAAGGCGGACGCCATTATCGTCATCGGTCCGGACGGGCGCGGCGAACTAGACAGCTTTCAGAAACGCGGCTACGGCAATTTCCTCGTCCGCCCGGTGCGCGGCGAGACCCTGCTGCGGCTTCTGGAAATGCGACTGGGCGACGGAAAGCCAGGCTCGCGAAAGTTGCAGGCTGCATCGCGCCGGACAGCGGATGCGAGAAGCCTGTCGGTGCTGCTTGCCGAAGACAATGAGATCAACGCGCTTCTTGCGCGCACAGCCCTGTCGCGCGCGGGGCACCGCGTGGAAACGGTGAGCGATGGCCGCGCCGCGGTGGAAGCGGTGACGTGCGGGAAATCCGGTACGCGTTTCGACGTCGTGCTGATGGACCTCAGCATGCCGGTCATGGACGGCTTCGACGCCATTGCGATGATTCGCAAGCATGAGGAGCAGCGCGGGCAGAAGCCCACTCCCATCCTGGTGCTCTCGGCCGATAGCCAGGAAAAGACACGCCACGAAGCGATTGCCGGCGGCGCAAGCGGGTTCCTGACCAAGCCCATCGATCCCGAAACGCTGGTGCAGGCCGTGGAAGAGCAGCCGCGAAGCCGCAATTTTGCGCGTCAAGGCACGTGATACCCTGTCACGATGATGTAGTATGCCCATGTTAGCACCCTATTGAATAGGGTCAGGACCTGTTGATTGGACCTTGGGCGCGTGGGAGCATCGAGATGCAGGATATAGCGAAAGATATTTCGGCCGGCGCTGTCTCGCACATGTCTGTCGGCGCGAATTGCCTTCTGGGACGCATCGGTTCGCTCGAGGTGAGGCTTGCCCGCAGCGTCGAGGAAATCGCGGCTGCGCAGGAGGTTCGCTATCGCGTGTTTTGCGAGGAGCTTGGCGCGCAGACGTCCTTGCCGCTGGCTGCAACTGTGCCCGGACGCGATGTCGATTCCTTCGATGCGGTCTGCGACCATCTCATCGTCTGCGACATCAACCTGCCCGGTCCCGATGAACGGCGGGTGGTCGGCACCTATCGCCTGCTCCGGCAGGAGCGCGCGGCGCTGCACGGCGGCTTCTACTCCGTCTCCGAGTTCGAACTGGACGGCCTGGTCGCGCGCAATCCGGGCCTTCGTTTCATGGAGTTGGGGCGCTCCTGCGTGCTGCCCGCCTACCGGACAAAACGCACGATCGAGGCATTGTGGCAGGCGATCTGGGCCTATGTGAACCACCATGAGATAGACGTGATGGCGGGCTGCGCCTCATTCCACGGCACGGTGCCCGCCGCGCATGCGGAGGCTCTCTCCTTTCTCGCCCATCATTGCCGGGCGGAAGGAAACTGGGCCGTGCGCGCCGTCTCCGAACGGTTTTGCCCGATGGATTTGATGCCCGAGGAAGCCGTCAACGCGAAATCCGCGCTGTTGGCGATGCCGCCGCTCATCAAGGGCTATCTGCGGCTTGGCGCGCGCTTCGGCGAGGGATGCGTGATCGACAGGGAATTCGGCACTACCGACGTGTTCGTCGTGCTGCCGGTGTCTTTCATCTCGCAGCGCTACATCAGCTACTATGGCGGAGAAGGCCAGAGCCTCGTGGCCTGATCTTTACTGCATGTGCCGTTTCGACCGCCGGTCGGGAATTTCCTCCGGCCTGCGTCCGGGGCGGCTCCTGTAAGGATAGAGGGTCCAGCCGAACCACAGCGCACCGCCGCGCACGACCAATGCGACCGCGAAGGCGAGCGTCGCGGCAAGTCCCGGCGCTGCCAGCATCCAGTCTGCGATCACATAGGCGGCTGCGCCCGCCCCCGCTGCGCTCACGTAGATTTCGGGACGCAACAAGACCGACTGTTCGCCCGCGACAACGTCGCGCAATATGCCGCCAAAGGTCGCCGTCAGCATGCCCATGACAATGGCTATGACCGGCGAGCCGGTGATCGCCAGCCCCTTGGCCGTGCCCATGGCGGCGAATGCGGCGAGACCTACCGCGTCCAGCCACAGCAGCAACCGCCAGCGCGATTCGACCAGATGCGCCGTGAAGAACACGAGCATGGCCGTCACCACGCAGATCAGGACATAGATGTGGTTTCCCACCCAGAAGACCGGCACGTTGAGAATGACATCGCGCAGCGTTCCGCCGCCTATGCCTGTTATGCCTGCAAGGAAGATGAAGCCGACCATGTCGAGCTGCTTGCGCGAGGCGGACAGCGCGCCGGTCGCCGCGAAGACGGCGACGCCCGCATAGTCGAGGAACTGGATTGATGTCATGTGCAAACCGGCGCGATTGGACGACATCTTGTAGACCGGCCCGGCGTCAATGGAAATCGCGCGACTTCGGCAGCACGCGCACATTGCGCGGATGACCCTGGCGCGGCGGCGGCGTGCTGGCGATCGACGGAACGCCTGGCACGAACGGCGCTGCTTGCGGCAAGGCGACGCCCGCGCGGTCCGCCTGCCACAGGCGGTCGAGTTCCGCCGAGCGGTCAAAGATGCGCTGCGTCATGAGATGCACCACGCCTTCCGGGCTTTTCTGCACCCGGCCTTCCACCGTCATCAGGCGACTGCCCATGACCTCGCGCCGGAAGCGTTCGAATTTGGTCGCCCACATGACGACATTTGTAATGCCTGTCTCGTCCTCCAGCGTGATGAAGATGGCGTTTCCCTTGCCCGGCCTTTGCCGCACCAGAACAATGCCGGCGACATGCGCATACGCCCCGTCGGGCCGCGCGGAGACCGCCTCGCAGGTGAGGATCCGCCGTCGCTCGAAAATGGGCCGCAAGATCTGCATCGGATGGCTTTTGAGCGACAGCCGCATGGTCTGGTAGTCGGTCGCCACATGTTCGCCGAGCGGCATGTCCGGCAGCGCGGCATCCGGTTCTTCGGCAAGCTCCCGCGCATCCGCGACCTGAAACAGCGGCAGCGGATCGTCGTCCGGCAACCGGCTCACTTCCCACAGCGCCTTGCGCCGGTCCAGCCCGATGGAACGGAACGCATCCGCATCGGCCAGTGCGCGCAACGGACGGCCATGCAGGCCCGCGCGAACCGACAGGGCCTCGATGGAATCGAACCCCGCGCCCCGCGTGCCGACGAGTCGTTCCGCTTCCGCCTCGTGTACGCCCTGCGCCTGCCGGAAACCGAGGCGAAGCGCGCACCATTTGCCCGCCTTCTCCTCCAGCGTGTTGTCCCACCGGCTATGGTTGATATCGACCGGCCTTACCTCGACACCATGTTCCCGCGCATCGCGCACGATCTGGGCGGGCGCATAAAAGCCCATAGGTTGCGCGTTCAGCAGTGCGCAGGCGAAAACATCGGGATGATGGCATTTGATCCAGGCGGAAATGTAAACCAGCTTGGCGAATGAGGCCGCATGGCTTTCGGGGAAGCCATAGCTGCCGAAACCCTTGATCTGCTCGAAGCAATCCTTGGCGAAGCCGGGATCGTAGCCGCGCGCCACCATCCGTCCCACCATTATGTCACCGAATTCTCCTATAGTGCCGACATTGCGGAAAGTCGCCATGGCGCGGCGCAGGCGATTGGCTTCCTCGTCGCTGAATTCCGCGGCCACCATTGCAAGTTTCATTGCCTGTTCCTGAAAGAGCGGAACGCCGAGTGTCTTGCCCAACACACCCGCCAGTTCATCGGGCGGTCCATGCTCAGGTGAGGGGGCTGGAAAAACCACTTTCTCGCCCGCCCGCCGCCGCAGATAGGGATGCACCATGTTGCCTTGTATCGGGCCGGGCCGCACGATGGCGACCTGAATGACCAGATCGTAGAATTCCTTCGGCTTCAGGCGCGGCAGCATGCTCATCTGCGCGCGGCTTTCGACCTGGAATACGCCGATGGAATCGCCGCGCTGAAGCATGGCGTAGGTTTCGCCGTCCTCCTTCTTCACGGTGTGGAGTTTCAGGTCGATGTCCTTGTGGTCGCGCAGAAGCTCGAAACTTTTCGCTATGCAGGTCAGCATTCCGAGCGCCAGCACATCGACCTTCATCAGGCCCAGCGTATCGATATCGTCCTTGTCCCATTCGATGAAGGTGCGCTTTTCCATCGCCGCATTGCCGATGGGAACCGTCTCGTCCAGCCTGCCTCGCGACAGCACGAAGCCGCCGACATGCTGGGACAGATGACGCGGAAAGCCGAGCAGCCGCCTGGCGAAGCCGACTGCCCGGACGATTTCGGGATTGTCGGGGTCGAGCCCCGCCTGCCGAACCTGCGTGCGGGTTATGTCGCTTTCGTAGCTGCCCCATTGGGTATTCGCCAGCGCCGCCGTCACATCTTCCGAAAGGCCCAGCGCCTTGCCCGCCTCGCGGATGGCGCTGCGCGGGCGATAATGGATCACCGTCGCGGCGATGCCCGCCCGGTCGCGTCCATATTTCTCATAGAGATACTGGATCACTTCCTCGCGGCGCTCGTGCTCGAAATCGACGTCGATGTCGGGCGGCTCCCGCCGCTCGGTCGAAATGAACCGGGCAAACAGCACATCGTGGTCCTTTGGATCGACCGCCGTGATGCCGAGCACGTAGCAGACCGCAGAATTGGCGGCGGAACCGCGCCCCTGGCACAGAATGCCTTTCGACCTCGCGAACTCCACAATGTCGTAGATGGTGAGAAAGTAGCGCGCATAGTCGAGCTGGCCGATCAGCGCCAGCTCATCATGCAACAATCGCTCGACCTTTTCGGGAATGCCTTCCCGGTAGCACATGGCCGCATGACGCCATGTCAGTTCCTTGAGCCAGCCCTGCGCATCCCTGCCCGGCGGAACAGGCTCATCGGGATAATCATATTTCAACTCACCCAGCGAGAAATCCACCCGCAGGAGAAAATCCTGCGTTTCAGAAATTGCCTGCGGGCAATCCGCAAACAGCCGCGCCATTTCAGCGGGCGCTTTCAAGTGCCGCTCCGCATTGGCTTCCAGCAACCGGCCAGCCCTGTCGATGGACACGCCATGCCGGATGCAGGTCAGGATATCCTGCAAATCACGCTGGCCCGGTTCCGAATAAAGCGCCTCATTGGTGGCCAGTAGCGGCACGTCCGCACCCTCGGCCAATGCCTTCAACGTCGCGAGACGCCGCCGGTCATTTCCGCGCCTGTGCATGGAGGCCGCCAGCCAGACCGCGCCGGGCGCAGCCTCACACAGCTTCGGCAGGAGTCCTTCCATCGGGGAGGACTCATCCGGCGGCATCGCGACCAGAAGCAGGTCGCTCGCATTGCGCAGGAGATCGTCAAGCTCCAGATGGCATTCGCCCTTCTTCGTGCGCCGGTTTCCGAGCGTCAGCAGGCGGCAGAGATTGCCCCAGCCCGTCCTGTTCTGGGGATGCACGACTATATCCGGCGTGCCGTCCGCAAAAACCAGCCGCGCTCCTGTGACCAGCTTGAATGCCTTCGCCCGTTCCCTGAGCAGGTCGCATATATCCGCTGGAACATCCGGCATCTGTTTCTGCCGCCGATATTCGCCGGGACCGGACCCCTCCCGCAATTTGAGCGTCGGCAAGGTGCCTTCTTCCCGCAGGTCCCTCAGCGCCGCATAGGCACGCACCACGCCCGAAACGGTGTTACGGTCGGCAATCCCCAACCCGTCATGGCCGAGCGCGATGGCGCGCAGCACCATATGCTCGCCGGATGACGCCCCTCGAAGGAAGGAAAAATTGGTCGCCGCGACAAGTTCGGCGAAGGCGGGTCCTTCCGTCATGCGAAAAGACCATGCAGGAACCAGCGCCGTTGCCCTTCCTCGCGTTCGAACAATCCTTCGCGGAACAGCCAGAAACGCCGCCCGTGCGAATCCTCGACGCGATAATAATCGCGGGTCGGACGCGTCCCTTCTCCGTGCCACCATTCGGCGGATATACGTTCGGGACCCTCGGCGCGCGCCACCTCATGCAGCACACGCCGCCAGCGAAAGCGGACCGGCGCGCCATCCGGCACTTCCGCCATGGCTTCAATGTTCTGCGGCGGTTCAAACAGGGTCAAGGGGCGGGAGGGCGGTGCGGCTTTTTCCGGCTCGGGCCAGCTTGCAGACACAGCAGGCGCGCCAACAGGCACAAACCCGCCGGCCAGCGCAGGGTCATGGCTGTCGCGCGCGAGCGGGCGCAGGACCTTGTCCGCTCCCTGCCTTGCAACCAGCCGATCGACCAGAATGGCGACGGCGTTCTCGTCTTCCTGCTGTCCGTCGAGGCTTTTTTGCGGCTGCCGGAAAGCCTCCGTACGCAGCACAGACAGGCGCACGAGATCGAAGCCGAACCCCGGGTCGAGCGGGTCGGCCAGCGTCTCGATCCTCAACTTCACGAGGCGGACAATGGAGTCCGGGTCGCGGGCGCCCTGCGCCGTTTCCACACGCAACCGACGCACGATCCCGTCCGACCGGAAGAAACCCGCCTCGAAGAGGCGTCCGCCCAGGCCGCGCCGCTCAAGCATTGCGCAGGTTTCGCGCGCCAGCCCGGACAATACCGACAGCAGGCTGTCGATTTCGCCCAGCGGTTCGGCAAACTGGCGTTCGGCAATGCAGTCCGGCGGCGCACGCAGCGGCGTAACGCGAACATCCTCCTCTCCGACAATGCGGAGCAGCCTGTCCGTCATCGGCTTGCCGAACCGGGCGGCCAGCACCTTGAGCGGTCGTCCGGCGACGTCACCAATGGTTTTCAATCCGGCGCGGGAAAGCGAAATCGTCGTCTCGTTCCCCGCCTGGAGCGCGGCAACCGGCAAGTCCCGAACCGCCTGTCTTTCAGTGCCCGGCGGAACCAGAAGCGTGTTTCCGAACCGCGCCAGCGCACGCGCCGCATCCGGCGTACCCGCCAGGCACATCTTCACCTTGACGCCTGCGCGCGCAAACAGGCGCTGCGCGCGTTCACACAATCCCGCCTCGCCACCGAACAGATGCGCGCAGCCGGTGACGTCCAGCATCAACCCGGCAGGCGCATCGAATGCGACAAGCGGCGTGAACATTTCGCAGGCGAGCGCAAGCCGTTTGACCAGCCGCATATCCGCTGACAGGTCGGCGGGACTGACGCGCACCGCCGGTACACGAGCACGCGCATCCGCCAGCGTCATGCCCGCCACAAGGCCGATCCCGAGCGCACCCTCATTGACGGCCGTGATCTTGAGAGCGCCATGCTCCTTGTCCGTCAGCACCAGCGGCGTTTCATCCGGCGCGCCGCCTTCCGCCAGGCGCTGCCTGTCCGTGGACAGGAAAGGAAACCACAGAGCCAGATAGCGCCTCCGCTCGATCTCGCGATGGACCGGCATTGCCGGTTCCGGCGGCTCCGGTTCTTCTTTTTTCAAATTCTCCTGCATCGGGATTCCACTCCAGCACAAAGGTTTTGGATTCCGCGCCGCGCCTGCTGCGCAAAAGCTCCGCTTCGAAAGCAGGCTGGCCGGGCGCATTGGCGGCGAGCGGCGCGGACGCCAGCGAACGCACACGCCAGCGCGTTTCGGCGGCGGAAGGAACGGGAGAGGCGGCGGAGCGGAGGAAGAACAACCTCACGCCGCTGGCGCGCGCGGCAAGCATCAGGCGACGGCTGGCGGTCAGGTCGTAGAGCGACGTTTCGCCGTTCAGTTCAAGCATGGCTCCCGCCAGCGCCTTGCAGCGTGCAGCCTCCAGCCCCGCCTGAAGCAGGTCCCGCGCATGGCTTGCCTGCACGAGAATCAGCCTGTCCGGGTCGATGCCGTATTCCCGCAGTCCGGATGGATAAACGCCGCCCGTTTCCCCATCCAGAAATGCCTGCCTCACCCAAAGCAGCGGCCCTTGCCTCAGGCTGCGCAGCACGCCGAGACCGAACCCGATCAGCGCCGCATGATCTGCCGGCGCGGCATAGGCTTCATGCAAGGCAGGCTGGAAAAGCGCCCTGAACTCGTTTCCCTCCGATTCCGGCGTTGTGGGACTCGCAAAGACAGGACGCGCCATCGTGCTGGCGCGTTCAATGGAAGTCATGACGGAATCGGAGGCAAAAGAAGTCCGATCCCGCAGCCGCTGGATCGGATCGGGCATCGCATATTTGTTCCTGTTATGTTCCTATTTCAAACGCTTCTTCAGCGTAAGAGTCAAGGGAGGAAAAAACATCCGGCTTAAAGCCGGTCGCAAAGCAAATGGCCCGTCAATGACGGGCCATGGAAAAATGCGGTATTATGGAATAAACTCATTAAACACGATGTTTACATATAGCATTTGCTGTTATACGCACCGCTTATAAGGAACTTATCTGAATACACTAGACCAAATAAGGTTGCGGGTTTGGTCGGCAGGCACGCGAAACTAACCGCCTTGCGGGAAAAGTACCGTGCTGAGATCAAAAACTGACGGTCGATATAGACCATCTGGACGCTGCAATTCGGTTGTTCAATTCGAACGTCGCCACTAAAAGAGTACGTAACCAAGCATCGGGTCGAGAAAGGTTCCGTGAAGCGGTTCCTGTTCAATACGATGTGCGAAGCTAAGGCTCAGTTACGTCTCGCCAGATCAAAGAAATCTGGGCGGCAGATCGCGGCCTTGTTGCTGCAACCTACGCCATGATCCGAAAGCGTGTCGGAGCGTGCATAAAGTCTTGCGTAAACCAGAGCCTCGTTGAAGATGTCGGTTGGACAGAGGACCACGGCGCAAATAGGCGTATAAACTTTGGCAACTGAAAAGGGGCAACCGATAGGCCGCCCCAATCCATTTCTTAAGCCGCCATAGATATTGGGAAGTCGGCGGGAAGTTCCATCGCGGATGGAATTTCGGGAAACAAACGCCCCTTCATCACGTCTGCGATGCGGCCCTGATTGATCTGATAGTACGACGCGATAAGCGCGTAGTTGATGCCCAGATCGCGGGCCAGCTTTATTACCGGAACCATATCCGGCGTGACCTTACGGTCGTGCATGTTCGCATACTCCAAAAAGACCCTTGAAGCGGGGGCCAGGAAATGCGAATCTTTAGCTGCAGCGCTGTTAGATCGTCATTCCCAGCACTCCCGCCCAGCGGGTTGGGTTTGCCCACTGACACCACGGGGTCACATTGCATTTCGGTTTCCGACTGATCTGTTTTGTGGCCCTTTCTGTTATCGCCAGCCGGCCCGGTGCTCAATTGCTGCCGTTCGGCTTGCCGCTTTCAAATGATACCTCCAATCTACGCTCGCGCAGGAATCGCCTCACGCAGCGGCAATCATCGTCTGGCGCGGGCGGTCGGTCAAGAGAAAAGATTCTTCGAACATTTTCTCATCCTCACGATTTTCTTTCTTTCTTGCGCTGATGAGAATATACTACCGCCGATTACGCGTCGATTTTAGATGGAGATTGGCACATGGATTCACGTCAAAGAAGCCCCAGCTATCCAAGCACGCCGCTTGAACAAGCAATTGATATGGCTAGAGAATTACATCTTGTCGAGCGCACGAATCCAGTGGACCGGGAAGTCGCCGCTAAGGCTATGGGCTATAGTGGCATTTCCGGCCGCTCGGCAACTGTACTCTCAAATCTTATCCAGTTTGGGTTACTGGCCAAGACGGGGAAAAACGAGGTCCGTTTGACATCGAGAGCTGTTGAAATCCTTTACCCTGAAACACAAGCTTCCAGAGTGGCGGCGCTTAAAGATGCCGCCAGAGAACCGGAGCTTTTTCAACGTATTATGGATCGCTTCACCGATGGCTTGCCATCCCAAGCGGCGCTTGAGGCGTTCCTTATCAGACAAGGGTTCACGCATACGGCTATTCCCGCCGCATCGCGGGCCTTTTTAGATACCTTTCTCTTTTTGGAGAATGCGATAGGAAGCGAAAGTTATTCACAGGCTGCTCCTGCGGTGCTTGAATCTCAGATAAATCAACAGCTTGAGAGGACCCCGCACATGAACGCTACCCCACTGCCTCCGCCCCGCGCGGATAGACTGCAGGGCAACCCGGATCAAGGACCGCAGCCATACGAAGTCAGCATCCGGCAAAAGATGCTATGGCTATCGGGAACAATTCGCGACCAGGCCGAGGCCGATGATGTAATTGCGGTAATCAACGGCCTCAAATCTATGCTTTCTGCACCGAAGCCCGAATCATCTGAGCCGCCCGCTCCCTTCGATGATTGAGAGTTCTAAGCACGGCGCTGCCAGTAGCCGCAAAGCCTCCCGGATTTAAGTGCGGCGGCAACGGCCCTGACACCCATGGCATACTGGTTGCCACGCGATTTCGGCGGCGTAGGCGTCCAGATATTCACCTGCAACGTGGTGAAGGATGCCGATCTAACGTGACTGCGTTCTACGAAGAACAGGCTAAGAACATACTGAAAGGCGAGCTAAAGCGCCGGGGTATGACCTATGCGCAGCTTGCAGATAAATTGAAGGAGCGGGGAGCGCACGAATCTGGCGAACAAGATGAGCCGAGGAAGCTTCACCGCCGCGTTCTTTATGATGTGTATGGACGCTATCGGGGTTCGGCAGGTGAGCCTAGAAACTCAAAAAGAATATGTGATGGAGGCAAACACGTCATCGTATTTGGTGAGTTTGCTCCATAGTACCGGAAAACTCACGGCGCTCCCGTGATCGCTGCCGGGGCCGGACTATCAAGCGTCCTTTTCGGCCTGTTCATTAACCGGGCCGGGTTCAGGAGCCTCGCTTTTTGCGGGAGCCGCCTTCGGTCCGCCGGTCGATATGCCGACCATTGCCGGGCGCAGAACGCGGTCGCCGATGGAATAGCCCGGCTGGACCACCTGCAACACGGTATTGGCCGGAACATCCGGGTTCGGCACCTCGAACATCGCCTGATGAAAATTCGGGTCGAATTTCTCACCCTGCGGCTCGAGCTTCTTGACGCCGTGGCGCTCCAGCGCGGAAAGCATGGCGCGCTCGGTCAGGTCCACGCCTTCGAACAAGGCCTTGAAAGCGGCATCGCCCGCAGCGCGCGCTTCCGCCGGAATGGCATCGAGGCCGCGGCGCAGATTGTCGGAAACCGTCAGCATGTCGCGCGCGAAATTGGCAATCGCATAAGAGCGCGCATCATGGACATCGCGCGCCGTACGCCGACGCAGGTTCTCCATTTCCGCCGCCAGACGCAGCGCGCGGTCCTTCAAATCCTCATTCTCCTTCATCAGCCTTTCCAGCACTTCGAAATCGCCTTCGGCGCCGGGCGCCGCAGCCTCCTCCACGCGGGGTGCTTCTTCGGATACGGATTCGTCTTTGGGTTTATTGCTCATCACATGACCTTGGAAAGGTTCCAAACTTGCGTCCGATATCGAGGTTCGGCACGCAAAAATCAAGTGCGCGCGAGATAGTCCGAAACGTTCAAGTTTTACGAAAGTTTTACCCTATCTTCAAAGGGCGGGTTCAGAAGAGGCGCCGGTCGGGGCATTATGCGGCCATGACTCCGCGCGGCGCAAAACCCATGCCCCCCAGCGATGTCCGCACCCGAAGCAAGGATGCGGAGATGATCCGACGCATGGTGTCCAGTCCGGCGACGCGCCGCTATGCCGCCTCGCTGCCCCAGTTCGAGGTTCCCGCCGACCTTCCGCCCGACATGGACGAGATGCTCAGACGGCTGGAGAAACTGGAAAACCGGCGGCGGTAACACACTCTACAGCTTCCGCAGGGCGACTTCCTTCACCAGATGATCCGCTCCCTTGCGCAGGATAAGATCGGCGCGGGGCCGCGTCGGCAGAATGTTTTCGCGCAGGTTTTTCAGGTTGATGTTTTCCCAAAGCCCTTCCGCAATGGCGCGTGCGGCATCTTCCGACAATTGCGAATAGCGATGGAAAAATGACTGCGGATCGAGGAAGGCGGTTTCACGCAGGCGCATGAAGCGCTTGATGTACCATTCGTGGATCAGCTCTTCTTCCGCGTCGATATAAATCGAGAAGTCGAAGAAATCGGACAGGAAGGGCACAAATTTGCCGTCGGGGGCCAGCTTTCCCGGCTGCAGAACGTTGATGCCTTCAAATATCAGTATATCGGGCCGGTCGATCATGACGAATTCGCCGGGCAGCACATCGTAGATCAGATGCGAGTACACGGGCGCGGGAACGTCCGCATTGCCCGACTTGATCGCCGAAAGGAAGCGCAGCAACGCACCGACGTCATAGCTGTCCGGAAAGCCCTTGCGGTCCATCATGCTGCGCTCGCGCAGCACTTCGTTCGGCAGAAGGAAGCCGTCCGTCGTGACCAGATCGACCTTCGGGCTCGACGGCCAGCGGGCCAGCAATTCTTTCAGAACGCGCGCCGTGGTCGACTTGCCGACCGCCACCGATCCCGCCACCCCGATGATGAACGGCGTTTTCAGCGCGTCAGGTACATCGAGAAATTTGCGGCGCTGCTCGAACAGAAGCTGGCTCGCCTCCACATGCGCGGAAAGAAGCCGCGACATGGAAAGATAGATGCGCTTGACCTCTTCGAGATCGACCGGATCGTTCAACGACCGCAGCCGCTTGATCTCGTCCGCCGAAAGCGTCAGCGGCGTGTCGGCGCGGAACTGCGACCACTTCTCAGCAGAAAAGAAGCGATAGGGCGAGTATTTCTCGCCGGGTACAAGCTGATCCATGTCCCCTCCCCGACGCCGCAATTTACCCGCCGCGCGACGCCTTTTCGGCGATGCCTGACTGGCCGGTGCGCCGTTCAAGCTCGCTCAGCACCTCCGACAGCGGCACGCCCGCCAACGCCAGTACCACCATCCAGTGATAGATGAGATCGGCGCTTTCCGACACGATGCCCTGCCGATCCTCCTTGACGGCGGCGATCACCGTTTCGACGGCCTCCTCGCCGAGCTTCTGCGCGGCCTTGTTCATCCCCTTTGCGAAAAGCTTCGCGGTCCACGAATCCGGATCGCCCGAACGGCCGCGTTCGGCGACGATCTTTTCGAGGTCCTGGAGCGAAAATGAACTCATTTCAGCCGTTTAGGACGCGAACGCGCCTGAGTCCAGCCGCATCGGCAGTCCGGCCTTCGCCATGAATGCCTTGGCCTCGCCGATCGAATAGGTGCCGAAATGGAAAATCGACGCTGCAAGCACAGCCGTTGCATGCCCGTCGCGGATGCCTTCCACCATATGTTCGAGGGTGCCGACGCCGCCGGACGCGATGACCGGGACGCGCACCGCATCGGCAATCGCGCGCGTCAGCGCAATGTCGTAGCCGGCCTTGGTTCCGTCACGATCCATCGATGTCAGCAATATCTCGCCTGCGCCCAGATCGACGACCTTGCGCGCGAACCCGACCGCTTCGATGCCGGTCGCCTGCCGCCCGCCATGCGTGAAAATTTCCCAGCGCTCGGTTTCCCCCGGCTGTGAGGTTTTCTTGGCGTCGATGGCGACGACGATGCACTGGTTGCCGAATTTGTCGGCGGCCTCGGCCACGAAATCCGGGTTTTTCACGGCAGCGGTGTTGATCGACACCTTGTCGGCGCCCGCCAGAAGCAGCTTGCGGATGTCGGAGACCTGCCTGACGCCGCCGCCTACCGTCAGCGGCATGAAGCATTGCTCCGCCGTGCGCGCGACCACGTCGAAGATCGTTTCGCGATTGTCGGACGACGCCGTTATGTCGAGGAAGCAAAGCTCGTCCGCGCCGGCGGCGTCATAGGCTTTCGCGGCTTCGACCGGATCGCCAGCATCTACCAGATCGACGAAATTGACCCCTTTCACGACCCTGCCGTCCTTGACGTCAAGGCAGGGGATGACGCGTGCCTTCAGGGTCATCGCTTTTCCTCGAACATGGCCGGTTCGGCCTTCAGCGTGCCGCGCAGGATGCCAAGCGCTTCGACCGGATCGATGCGTCCATCGTAGAGCGCGCGGCCTGAAATCGCGCCTTCGAGCTTGCGCGCGTCCGGCATGGTCATGCGCACGATATCGGCAATCGACGCCAGCCCGCCCGAGGCGATCACCGGAATGCCGACGGCGTCGGCAAGCGCAATGGTAGATTCCCAGTTGATGCCGGTCAGCACCCCGTCGCGGTCGATGTCGGTGTAAATGATCGCGGCAACGCCCGCGCCCTCAAAGCGCTGCGCCAGCTCGACAACGCCGAGCGTGGACGCTTCCGCCCATCCTTCCACGGCGACCTTGCCGCCCCTTGCATCGATGCCGACCGCCACCTTGCCCGGAAACAGCTTGCAGGCCTGCTTCACGAGATCGGGATCGCGCACGGCGACGGTGCCGAGGATGACCCGCGCAAGACCCTTGGCCAGCCAGCTTTCGATATGCGCAAGCGTGCGCAGCCCGCCGCCGAGCTGAACCGGGTTGCGTGTCGCCCTGAGGATTGCCTCGACGGCTGCGCCGTTGACGCTTTCACCGGCAAATGCGCCGTTCAGGTCAACCACATGCAGCCATTCGAATCCCTGATCCTCAAAGGCTTTCGCCTGGGCGGCGGGATCGGCGTTGTAGACCGTTGCACGGTCCATGTCGCCGAGCTTGAGGCGCACGCACTGGCCGTCCTTAAGGTCGATTGCGGGGAAGAGAATCATGGTCGCCACCTCAGGAAGTTGGCGATGAGCGCCAGTCCCAGCGTCTGGCTCTTTTCAGGATGGAACTGCGTCCCGGCGCGGTTGCCGTCAGCCACCGCCGCCGTGACCGGCCCGCCATAGTCGGTCACCGCCAGCACCTGTTCAGGCCGCTTCGCATCGATGTGGTAGGAATGCACGAAATAGGCGTGCAGCCCGTTCGGCCCGGTCGGGATGCCGTCGAACAGCGGATGCTGCTGCTTCAAGGTGATGGTGTTCCAGCCGATCTGGGGGACCTTGAGCGACGGGTCGTTCGGCTCGATCTCCTTGACGTCGCCCGCGATCCAGCCGAAGCCTTTGCTGATCTTCTTCTCAAGCCCGCGCTCGGACATGAGCTGCATGCCCACGCAGATGCCGAGAAAAGGGCGGGCGCGCTGCACGGCAACCTCCTCGACTGCTTCCATCATGCCGGGCACGGCAAGCAGTCCGGCAAGGCAATCGGCGTAGGCCCCGACGCCCGGCAGCACGATGCGATCGGCATTGCGCACGGTTTCCGCATCGTCGGTCAGGACAATATCGGCGTTCACGCCGGATTCACGTGAGGCCCGTTCGAACGCCTTGGTCGCGGAACGCAGATTGCCCGATCCATAATCGATGATCGCAACACGCATCAGCCCGCTTCTCCAAAACGCCCGAAGGCAAAGCGCGCCTCGGCTTCATCGCTGTCCCGCGCCTCGATATGGGCTGCCTGATGCCAGTTTTTCCGCTCAAGCGCCGCAATCCGCAGGCGCGCGCCTTCCAGCCCCACAAGCACGCAGATTGCGAACGACAACAGCGCGGCAAACACGCCGTAACCACCCATCGCGGCAAACCTCTCCAGCGCAGCCAGCATCAGCGCGACCGCAAGCGCCTCCAGCCACAGGCGATGCCAGGCGAGCCAAAGCGGCGGCACAAGGAAGCCGAAAACGGAAAACCCGTCCTTTACGAGAACCGTCTCGGCATTGCGACCGGCAGGCGGTTCCATGACCACAAAGCTCGCCATCGCCCAGATCCCGACCCTAGCCCTTCAGGCTTCCCTTGGTGGAAGGCACGGCGTCGGGCTGGCGCGGATCGCGCTCGAGCGCGGCGCGCAGCACCCGGGCCACCGCCTTGAAACAGGTCTCGGCAATGTGGTGGTTGTTCGCCCCGTAATGATTGGTCACATGCAGGGTGATGCCGGCATTCTGGGCGAGCGCATTGAAAAATTCGCGCACAAGCTCGGTGTCGAATGTGCCGATCTTCGGCGCCGAAAAATCGACCTTCCAGACGAGGTAGGGCCGCCCGGAGACGTCCACCGCCGCCCGCGTCAGCGTCTCGTCCATGGCAAGGTCGAGCGAGGCATAACGCATAATGCCACGCCGTTCTCCCAGCGCCTTCGACAGGGCCTGTCCGATGGCGATGCCCGTATCCTCGACGGTGTGGTGGTCGTCTATGTGCAGGTCGCCCTTCGCGAGGATCTTCATGTCGATCAGCGAATGGCGCGAAAGCTGGTCCAGCATATGATCGAAGAAGCCGACGCCGGTGGCGATCTCGGCCTTGCCCGTGCCGTCGACATCGAGGGAAACGGAGATGTCCGTTTCCCGCGTCTTTCGGCTCACTTCGGCGCTGCGTCCAGCCATGACAAATGGTCCTCGCTTGTCCAAGCGGGGCTTCTAGACGATTTATCTTAAGGAATGAAGCGTTTTGGCGCACGTCAGGCATGCGCCAAAACCGCCGGGCGGATCAGGGTTCCCGGATCGCCGTGTCGAGCCCCTTGAGGATGGGGTAGAGAAAATAGGACATCACCTTGCGCTGGCCCACCTTGAGTTCGGCGGTGACCGCCATGCCGGGCAGAAGGAGCACCTCTTCGGTCGGCGTCCGCAGGTCCGTCTTGTCGAGCCGCACGCGGGCCTTGTAGTAGGGTGCTGCGCTCTCGGCTTCCCCGCCATTGCCGCCATTCGCCGAACTGTCATGCGAATAGGCGTCGCGGCTGATGGTGCGGACCGAGCCCGACCCGGTTCCGAATTTCTGGAAGGGGAAGGCGTCGAACTTGAGCCGCGCCTGCGCGTCCGAGGCAACGCGGCCAATGTCCCCGGCGTTGATGGTGACTTCTGCTTCGAGCGGCACGTTGAGCGGCACCAGCGTCAGCACCGGTTCCGCTTCACGCACGACAGAACCGATGGAGCGCTGCGCGAGGTCGAGCACCACCGCATCCGCAGGCGCGGTGAGCTTCACCATGTCACGGCGCAGCTCCATCTTTTTCAGCTCCTCGCCGATCGAATCGCGCTGGCTGCGCTTGTCGGCAAGCGTTTCCATCGTTACCCGGCGGAAATCCTCGATGAAGGCCTGCTTGTCGGCTTCCAGTTTCGCCACCGCGTGCTCCGCCGTCGCCTGCGTTCCAACCGCCTGCGCATAGCTGGCGTCGACCGCCAGACGCGCATCGCGTGAGGTCAGCATATTCATCAGCGAGCCGGTTTCCTGCTTCGCCAGCTTCTCGCGGGCAAGTTCGATCTGCGTCAGCGTCTGCTGCCGTTCCGCGAGGATGGCCTGCTGGTCGGTGCTGGCCGTGATCGCGGCTTGCTGGCCGGCGATCTGCTGGTCGAAATTCTGGATCTGCGCGTCATGGAACGCCTTGCGCTGCGTGAACACCTGAACCTGAAGCATCTCGTCGGGCGAAGACCCTGCTTCCGCCGCATAATTGCGGCCAAGAAGCTCGGCCTCCATGCGCTTGACCTGTGCGTCCAGCGCCGCATATTCCGTGCGCCGACGATCCACATCCGCCTGGCTGAACGTCGCATCCAGCGTCGCCAGCGTCTGGCCCGCCTTGACGACATCGCCCGGCTGTACCTCGATGGTCCGCACGATAGAGGTTTCGAGCGGCTGCACGACGATGGTCGGCTTGGTCGTCACGAGCTTGCCGCGCGCCACGACGACTTCGTCGATGGATGCCAGCGAGGCCCATGTCACTCCGGCAATGATCAGAGCCGTAATCGTGTAAAGCGTGATTCGCGCCACGCGCGGCGGCGCTTTCTCCTCGATCTCGATGGCATCGGGCTGAAATTCGGAAATGATCTCGCGCGTCGCCTTGGGCGCGGCCATCTGCACCGTAACATCGGGCGCGGGCGACGGAACGCCCTTCGCCTCAGCCTCGGTCACTTCGGGCATTACATCCTTGCTGTGCTGGCTCATATCCATCACGCCACCTGCTTCATCTGCTGGTTCCACAGGTGCCGATAGGTCATGCAACGCGACACAAGCTCGTCATGGCGACCGATGTCGGACACCTTGCCGCGCTCCATCACAAGGATCGCATCGGCGTCCGTCAGCGTGGACAGGCGGTGGGACACGATGATGACGGTCCGGCCTTCGGCGATCCTGCGCAGGTTCTGGCGAATGATCGCCTCGCTGTCGGGATCGAGCGCGCTGGTCGCCTCGTCGAAAATCAAGAGCTTGGGATCGGTGATCAGCGCCCGCGCAATCGCCAGCCGCTGCTTCTGGCCGCCAGAAAGGTTCGAACCGTTTTCCTCCAACTCGGTCTCGAGGCCGCGCGGCAGGCGTTCGATGAATTCCTCAGCGCCGGCGAGCCGCGCCGCGGATGCGATCTCGTCAAGGGTCGCGCCCGGCTTGGCGATAGCGATGTTATCGCGCACCGTGCCTTTGAAGAGGAAGCTGTCTTGAAGCACGACGCCGATGCTCTTGCGCAGATGAACGAGGTCGATCTCGCGGCAATCCGCCCCGTCGATCTTCACCAGTCCGTTCTGCACCGGATAGAGGCCCTGGATCATGCGCGTGATCGTCGTCTTGCCGGAACCGCTCCTGCCCACCATGCCGAACACCATGCCGGGCTCTATCCTGAACGACACGTCGTCCAGCGCCGGAGCGCGATCCGGGCCGTAGTGGAAGGAAACAGCGTCGAACTCGATTTCGCCCCTGATGTCCGGTTGCAGGCCGGTGCCCATGCCGAAACGCTCGGGGCGCTGGTTCATCACTTCGCCCAGCATGCGAACCGACAGCGACACTTCCTGATATTCGTGGACCATCGTCACGATCTGCACCAAAGGTCCCGACACGCGGTTGGCCAGCATGTTGAAGGCGACCAGCGTGCCGACCGTCATCGCGCCGGCGAAAACGTCCAGCGCGCCGATGACGATGATCGCGATGCCCATCAGCTTTTCCAGCAAGCCGGTCAGCGACTGGGCCAGCGCGGAAATCTTCTCGACATGATAGCGCTCGGAGATCGACTGCGCGGACTGGTCGTCCCAGACGCGGCGCTGGCGCGGTTCGAGCGCAAGCGATTTCACCGCGCGCATGCCATGCACAGTCTCGACCAGCAGCGCCTGCCGCTCGCCTTCGGCCTGATAGAGTTTCTGGAGACGGCGCTGGAACGGTCCGATCAGCATGAATACGGTGAGGCCGACGAGGGCCGTGAACCCGAGCACCACCATTGTGAGCTTGACGCTGTAGAGCAGCAGCACAGGGATGAAAACGACCAGCGAAAACGCGTCGAGCAATCCGAGGAACAGCCGCCCCGTCAGGAATTCGCGGATGCGGCCCGCCTGCTGCATATGCTTGATGAGCAGGCCCGCGGGCGCATGTTCAAACAGCGCGATCGGCAGGTTCAGGAGATGCGAGAAGGTGCGCGTCGAGACACGCACGTCGACCTTGTTCGTCGCGTAGAGCAGCAGATAGCGCCGCAGGAACGTGAAAGTCGCCTCGAACAGCAATGCCACAACGATGCCGACGGTCAGAACGGTGAGCGTCGCGTAGCTCTGGTGCGCCAGCACCTTGTCGATGACGAGCTGGAAGAAGATCGGAGTCACAAGTCCGAGAGCGTAGAGAACCAGCGCGGCAATCGCGACATCGCGGAAAAGGCTGCGCTGCTTGATGATCTCGGGAATGAACCAGCGAATGCCAAACGGCTGGTTGCTGTCCGAAAGCTTGAACACGCGCTTGAGCAGGACGACATTGCCGCTCCAGCTACGTTCGAACTGCTCCTGGTTGAGCATGAGCGCTTCCGGCCTGACCGAAAGCGGATCGATCACGCCAATGCGGACCTGCCCGTCCGGCATGGTCGCGACATTCGCCACGACCACCCAGTTGCCGTTGTTGAGTTCGGCCAGAATCGGAAAGGCATCGCGCAGCTTGCCGAGGCCCGACAGGTCCATGCGCGCCGCCTTGGCGCGAAGGCCCTTGTCCTTGGCCATGCGCAGCAGCTTCTGCGTCGGGACCGGCTGCTCACCGACCGAATAGTCGTGCACGAGGCGGTCGGCGCTGACATCCACGCCATGATGCCGGGCGACCAGCGCCAGGCATTGAATATTTGTATGTTGCTCAATCGACATCGGACGTCAGGCCCCCCTGCTTCCGCGCGATATCAGTTGAAATTCGGCGAGGTGTTTTCCTGGGGCGCCGCCTTCTTCGAATGCGGCTGCTCGACAGGCGCCGCTGCTGCGGTCGGCAATGTCGAGACTTCATTGTTGCGACGCACGGCGCCCGCATCGACCAGTCCGGCCAGCGCCTTGTTCATCACGTCGACCGAGTTCGCAAATGCGTCGACCGGCATGACGATGCGCTGCCGGAATACAGGCTTCGGGTTGCCTTTCGCGTCGCGCTCGTTGGGTGACAGGCTGACCAGGTCGATCCTGACGATCGGCCCCGTCACCGTTATCTCACCAATACCATCGGAATAGAGTTCGTCCGCCATCTCACTCTCCACTGCATCTGGTCAAAAAATCAGGCTGCGGCGTGATCGTGCCGAACCCATTCGGGGAAGGGGTCGCGCATCCCGGCCACTTCCTTCTTGTCAATTCCCGCGTCGCTTCCCGCAAGGCATGCGTCGAGCGCCGCTGTCATTTCTTCCCTGGGCAGGTCAATACCGATAAAAACAATCTCCTGGCGGCGGTCGCCCCATGCCTCCGTCCAGTTGCGCTGAAGCATAGCCTGAAACTGCGCGTGGCGCGGCCAGTACAAACGCGGTACCGCGGACCACCAAAAGCCGCGCTGATCCACTTTAGTCTGTGCGCCGGCAACCGAATAGAGGCCTATCCAGTCGGGGCGGGTCGCCAGCCAGAAATGACCCTTGGCGCGCAGCAGGCCACTCCATTCGCGCTCGGTGAATGCATGGAACTTTTCGGGATCGAAGGGACGACGCGCCCGATAAACGAAGCTTGAAATACCGTATTCCTCGGTTTCCGGCACATGTTCGGCCGGGCTGTAAAGCTCCTTGTGCCAGAGCGGATGGGTCGCGGATTTCTGCTCGCTGTAGAGCCCGGTGTCCAGGATCCGGGAAAGGTCAACCTTTCCGAAATTGGTCTCGACCAGCTTGGCGTCGATGTTCAGCGACCGGATGATACGCCGGACCTCGTCCAGTTCTTCCTCGTCGATCTCGCTTGCCTTGTTGACGACGATGACATCCGCGAATTCGATCTGGTCCACCAACAGGTCGATCAGGCTGCGCTCGTCCTCGTTGTCGCGCACCTCCCCGCGGTCGCTCAACAGCTCCTCGCTTCTGAAGTCGCGCAGCAGATTGGCCGCATCGACCACGGACACCATCGTGTCGAGCCGCGCGACGTCGCGCAGCGAGCGGCCTTCCTCGTCCTTGAACGAGAAGGACGCGGCAATCGGCAGCGGCTCGGCGATGCCCGTGCCCTCGATCAATATGTAGTCGAACCGTCCAGCCTCGGCGAGACGCCGCACCTCGACCAGCAGATCCTCCCGCAGCGTACAGCAGATGCAGCCGTTGGAAAGCTCGACCATGGTTTCGTCGGTGCGCGTCACATCGGCATCGCGGATCAGGTCCGCGTCGATGTTGACCTCGCTCATGTCGTTCACGATCACCGCAATGCGACGGCTGCCCGCATTGCGAAGCACATGGTTGAGCAGTGTCGTCTTGCCGGCTCCGAGGAAGCCGGCCAGGACCGTCACTGGAAGCAATCCACCCGCCCGATGGTCTTCCATTCCTTCATCCCGCCTATGCCGCCAATTGCGGACGGAATACCACGTCCACGTAGTAATTGGTACTGTTGTAGGTGGATGTCGGGAACAGCGTGCCGGAACCGTAGGCATAGACACCGTTGCCGCCAGAAAGCGCCGAGGAAAGCGCGGTCAGGTTCTGGCTCTCACGGTCGGTCGTGAAGTAATTCGTCGTTGCCGAGTAGCCGTTGCGGGCATTGTACGAAACGACGTAGGTCGTGTTCGGCTGCACCGCGATCTCCTGCGCCAGCGCCACATACTGCCATCCGCTTGCCGTTTCGTTGGTGAAGGTCGCGCTGCCCATCAGTGTGCCCGAGGCGGTCCACAGATTTGCCGTGTGCGTGCCGGTGTTCTGCGTTCCCTTGTAGAACTTGAAGCCGGTGATCCAGCCCGCGACATCGGTCTGGAACTTCATGCCGAGCTGTACCGGCTGCGGGTCGTTCTCGTTCAGTATGGTCGGCACGTCCGAGGCCGAGAACAGGCTTTGCGTCGCCACGACAGCGGGGTTCACCGTCAGGCTGACGTTTGCCGACGATGTGCCGCCACGACCGTCGGAAATCGAGTAGGTGAAGCTCGCACCTCCCGTAAAGCCGACATTCGGCGTGAACGTCACCTGGTTGTTGCTCTGGTTGAACGCCACACTTCCGTTCACCGCGTTCGACACCGAGGTGACCGTCAGCGCGTCGCCATTCGCGTCGGTATCGTTGGCGAGCAACTGGCTCGCCTGGATGACCTTGGCCGTGTTGAACGACGTGCTGAACCCCGTGTCATTGGCCGCGACCGGCGACACATTCGCGCTGCCGCTCTGGAACATGACATCGACCCAGTAGTTGGACGCCTGCCAGCTTTGTGTCGGGAACAGGCTGCTCGAACCGTAGGCATAGACACCGTTGTTGGTGCCTTGCGCCGTGAGCGGGCCGTTGGTGATCGCCGAGGTGAAGTAGTTCGTCGTCGAGGCGTAACTGCCGTTGGAGTGATAGCTCACCACGAGCTGCGTGCCGGCCGCAACGTTGACAGGCTGCGAGAACGTCAGTGTCTGCCAGCCGCTGGCCGTTTCATTGGTGAAGGTGCCGCTGGTGAGCAGCGTACCGCCGGACGTCCACAGCGAGCCGGTATGCGTCCCGGTGTCGTTTGCGCCCTTGTAGTAGCGGATGCCGGTGATGAGCCCCGTCTGGCTCACCGTGAACCGCATTCCGAGTTCGACGGAATTCGGGTCGTCGGTTGCCGTATTGGCCGGGGTCCCGTTGGGGAACAGGCTTACGGTCTGTGAGCCGGAGGCATTCACCGAGAAGCTGACCGTTGCAGAAGAGGTCCCGCCCTTGCCGTCCGAAATGGAGTAGCGGAAGCTTGCAGCGCCGGTGAACCCTGTCGTCGGCGTGAACGTCACCACCTTGGTCGTAGAATTGTAGCCGACCGTTCCGTTGGTGGCCTGGTCGACCCCGGTGATCGAAAGCACGTCGCCATCGGCGTCGTTGTCATTGGCAAGCAGCGTCGAAGCCGCCAGCGAAAGCGCCGTATTCTGGTTGGTCGAGTACCCGCTGTCGTTGGTCGCGACCGGCGGCGTGTTGACCTGCGCGGCAACAGTCAGATTGACAGTTGCCGTGGCCGTTCCACCCTTTCCGTCGGAAACAGTGTAGCGGAAGCTCGCTGCGCCTGAATAGCCGGTCGTCGGCGTGAACGACACGGTCTGCGTCGTCGCATTGTACGAAACCGTTCCGTTGGTGGCCTGGTCGACCCCGGTGATCGCAAGCGCATCGCCATCGGCATCGGTGTCATTGGCAAGCAACGCTGCCGCTCCGACCGTAAACAGCGTGTTGAAGGCTGTCGAATAGCCGCTGTCGTTGGTCGCAACCGGCGGCGTGTTGCTGGGTGCCGAAGACTGGTTGAACAGCACGTCCACCCAATAGTTGGACGCCTGCCAGGTCTGGTTCGGAAAGCTGACATTGTTCGAATAGTTGTAGACGCCGTTGCCGCTGCTTCCCGAATTGGCTGGCGCAGTCAGCGGCCCATTCGTCACCGGCGCGTTGAAGAAGCCGGTGGTGTATTGATACGTGCCGTTCGAGTGATAGGACACAATGTATTGCTGCCCGGCGACGATCGCGATGGGATTCGAGAATACCGCCGTCTGCCAGCCGCTTGCGGACTCGCCCGAGAATGTGAGCGTGCCGAGCAGGGTGCCGTCGGCCTTCCAGAGAGAGCCTGTATGTGTGCCGGTTTCACCGACGGCCTTGTAGAACTTTATCCCCGAGACCGTACCGGTTGCCGAGCTGACGAAGCGCATGCCAAGCTCGACGCCGAGTCCGTCGGACGCGGATGCGCCGTTCGATCCCGCGCCGGAGCCGAAAAGTGAAACGCCCGAAGGAGCCGGATTGACGTTCAGGTTGACGGTCGCCGTCGAGGTGCCGCCGCGTCCGTCGGAAATCGTGTATTTGAAGCTCGCCGCGCCGGTATAGCCGGCGGTTGGTGTGAAAACCACCGAACCGGTCTGGGCGTTGATAGCGACGGTGCCGTTGACGGCGTTGGACACGCCCGTGACGCTCAACGCATCTCCATTCGCGTCGGTGTCGTTTGCGGTCAGTGCGGCGAATGCAAGCGTGAGCGGGCTTCCCGCAACAGTGGTGAAGCCTGAATCATTGTTAGCGACCGGCGCGACGTTCTGCTGGTTTGGCTGGAACACCACGTCAACCCAGTAGTTTTCGTTCTCAAAGACATTGTTTGGGAAGAGAGGAGAGTCGCCATAGGCGTAAACCCCTCCGCCTGCCTGCACAGTCAGAGGTCCGGTCGAGTAGGACGAGTCGAAATAGCCCGTATCGGCGGAATAATAGCCGCCTGTGTGGTACGACGCGATATAGGTCGTGTTCGCATTGATCTGCACAGGCGTCGAGAACAGCACCTGTTGCCAGCCGTCGAGCGATTCGCCCGTCGAAATTCCCCGTGCGAGAAGCTGGCCGCTGGCGCTCCAGAGGCTCACCTCATGCTGGCCGATGTTATAGAAACCCTTGAAGAAGCGGATGCCCTGAACCGTTCCGGCAGTCGAAGACTGGAACCGGACGCCGAGTTCGACGCTCTCCTTGTCCAGAACCGTCTCTTCGTCAGGAGTCGAGGCATAGGTCCACAGGCTTGATGTCGTCGGAAGCGCCACGGTCACCGACTTCCCCGCGGAGGGTGTCTCCATATTGAGGCTGTCATCGACCGCACGCGACATGAGCGTGTAGTTGCCGCTTGCCTGGACAACCCAGTTATAGGACCAGTTCTCCCGGCCGGTGGTCTTCCACCAGCTCTGCCCGCCATCGTAGGAAAATTCGACGGCCGCGACGATGCCCCCACCTGTGTCGGACGCCGTGCCCGTGATCGTCACGTGCTGGCCTTCCACGAAGGTGGCCCCAACGATCGGAGATGTAATGGTCGATGTGGGCTTGGTGAAATCCGTGCTTTGCGTGGCAATTACGAGGCTTGCCTGCAATGTTTCCGGCTGGATGCCCATGTCGGCAAACATGTTCACCATGGCCTGCTGGACATTCGGGTCGGTCGGCGTCGGCGTTCCGTAGTGGCCGTCGTCGAGACCCCACGACCAGAAGACGGTCCCGGCGCTGAAGACGAGCGCGCCGCTTTCCGCGCGATACATTGTAAGGCTGTGCTCGGCGGCAGGATTGTATCCAACCTGGGTGCCATAGTCGCGCAGGTACTGATTGACCTCCACGGTCGACAACGACATGTTGATGAGGCCGGCGGGGCGGTATCCGTTCTCAACGTCGGAATCCCACTCATAGCCCAGCAGGTTCTGGACCAGCGCGTATGTTTCGCCCGGCTGAAGCTCGGAAACGTCCGTATTCCGCCAGAACCTCAGGTTCGACATTTCATACGGAATGGTGATGGTGTCGGCCCGGTAAGCGTCGACGCTGAACATCGTGCCGGTAAGTGAGTTTTCCGGCTCCTGCCCCTCGTCGGCAAAGCGCGGGTCGCGCCACGTGCCGGTGGAAATGTCGGTGGGGTTTTCGCGAAGCCCCCAGGTCTCCTTGTAGGAAACGAGCGTGCGATATGCATTACCTTCCGCGTCGGCCGCCCACTGGACCTTCCAGTAGATTTCATTGCCGCTCCAGAATGCGAGATTCACGCCCGAATCGCGCGCGTTCTCCACATTTGCCCTCTGTTCGGCAGACCAGTATTCGTCGTGCCCGACCGACAGGAAGGCGTCGTGGTTGAGAAGTTGCGCGCCATTGCGCGCGGTGTCCACGCCGGAAATATACGACATGTCGTAGCCGTTCTGCTCAAGCCAGCGAACGGCGGCCATCTCCGGCCCGAACACGTAGTCCCACGTTCCGCCCATGGTGCTGCTTTGAGTGGCGAAGGGGCGGTTGTAGCTGACCGCCGTGGCCTTGCCGATCGCATTGATCGAGCAATGGCAGTTTGGCGGGATCCAGCCGATCATGTCGTTCGGATCGATCGGCAGATCGCCTTCATAGAGGCTCGCGCCGCCCCAGGCATTGTAAGCCTGCCAGGTGGTGTCCGAGGTCTGGAACACGATGTCGCTGGTCGAGCCGTCTTCGCGCACGATGAACGGCACGATGCTCGCGCCGCCATTCGAGCCGCCGCCATCCTCGCGCACCAGTTTCGCGAAATAGATGCCGGAGACGGAATCTTCGGGAATCTGCCAGCTCGCCGAAACCGACCAGTTGGAGCAATCGATGAGGCCGGTCGTATAGTCGACCAGCGGATGCGGCTGGACCTGCGCGGTCGTCAGGTTCTTGTCGATGGTCGCGATCTTGCGCGCACCGTCTCCGCCATAATAGCCCATGCGGTAGATTTCGATGCGATAGTCCGTCGAATCGGTCGCGATCTTGAAATCGACCGTGCCGCCGACATTGGTGCTGATCTGCGTGGCAAAGCCCTGGATCGTCGGATCGCCGTCACCTTCGACACCCCATTCGCTTTCAGGGGTGCCCTGCTTCTGGTTCTCGAGAACGATCTTGTTGGGTCCTGCGGCGGCGAGAGCAGCCGGTGCGGTGGACGTCAGCGCTGCTGTGGTCTTTGTGGTTGTCGTCGTCGTTGTTCCGCTATCGGTGGAAAACGAAGTCGTTTCGGTGCGCGGAACAATCGTGGTGCTGGCGGAGGTGGAGAAGGAACTGCCCGAGCCGGTCGTGTCGGTCGGGGTCGACGTCGAAAGTGCGTTGAATGCACTGCCGAGATCCAGGCTGGATTCGCCGCCGGAATCGCTGGGAGAACTCTGGGGCGTTACCGTGACGCTCTCGACCGTGTCGAACGATGCCGCATCCACGGAAAAGCTGCGAACCGCCTGCTTGCCGGACGAGTTGACAGGGGTCGTCTGCGCCTCTGACTGAGCGGTGGTCGCCTGCGCCACGGTCCAGACGCCGTTTTCGACGTCTCCCTGCGTGGCCGGGTCACCCTGCTGCGCCGCATAGCGGAACGTCTTTTCCGCACCCTCTTTCTTTTCGGCCGCGCGTTTGTTGATCAGTTGGCGTTTGCCAATCTTCTGCATAGTCCGCCCCTTATTTTGCCAATCTGCAGAATGCCGGAAAGCGGGCCGAGGCGAATGTTGGCAAAACAGGCCGAACGGCGAGTCATTGGTGGATGCGGGGACAGCGGTTCAACGGCGTTAGTCGTAGCCGGTTCTACGTCGCTCTTTCGGAAATTCTACGCCTTTTGTGGTAGTTCGGGCACGCAGAGTCGCCGCTGCAGGATGTCGGGCTGCCCGTTGGCAACTTCCATTGCATTCGCGTCGGTCCGGCCTACATATCGTTGCATCAACTCGTACCGCGCTGTCGCCGTCCGGGGCTGCGCGCCATCGGAGAAATATATGTCGAATGAATTGACCATGCACGCCACGACCATCGTGACCGTGCGCAAGGGCAAGAAGGTCGTGATCGCAGGCGACGGGCAGGTAAGCCTCGGCCAGACGGTCATGAAAGGTAACGCCCGCAAGGTTCGCCGTCTCGGAAAAGGCAATGTGATCGCCGGGTTCGCCGGGGCGACCGCGGACGCCTTCACGCTGCTGGAGCGGCTCGAAGCCAAGCTCGAACAATATCCTGACCAGCTCACAAGGGCCTGTGTCGAACTCGCCAAGGACTGGCGCACCGATCGCTACCTTCGCCGTCTTGAAGCCATGATGCTGGTGGCCGACAAGCACGTGACTCTGGCGCTCACGGGAACGGGCGACGTGCTCGAACCTGAACATGGCGTCATGGCCATCGGTTCGGGCGGGAACTACGCGCTCGCCGCTGCGCGCGCCCTGATCGACACCGATGCCGGGGCCGAGGAGATCGCACGCAAGGCAATGCAGATCGCTGCCGACATCTGCGTCTATACCAATCACAATGTCGTGGTCGAAGCGCTCGATGCGGCCTGAGACCCGTTTGCCAAAGACGATTTGATGGCGTCCATAGCCCGCAAGCAAGAACCGCGGGCTTTCCCGGAGCCTGTGACCTATCGAGGATATCATGAGCAATTTTTCCCCCCGCGAGATCGTTTCCGAACTCGACCGCTTCATTATCGGACAGAAGGACGCAAAGCGCGCGGTCGCGATCGCGCTGCGCAACCGCTGGCGCCGCCAGCAGCTTGAAGGCCAGATGCGCGAAGAGGTCATGCCGAAGAACATCCTGATGATCGGCCCGACCGGGGTCGGCAAGACGGAAATTTCGCGCCGTCTCGCCAAGCTGGCGGGCGCTCCCTTCATCAAGGTCGAGGCGACCAAATTCACCGAAGTCGGCTATGTCGGGCGCGACGTCGAGCAGATCGTGCGCGATCTGGTCGAAGTCTCCATCGGCCTTGTCCGCGAGAAAATGCGCGAGGACGTCAAGGCCCGCGCCCACGTCAATGCCGAGGAACGCGTGCTGGACGCCCTTGTCGGCAAGACCGCAAGCCCTGCAACGCGCGACTCGTTCCGCAAGCGGCTGCGGGACGGCGAATTGGATGACAAGGAAATCGAGGTGGAAATAAGCGACACCGGCACCGGCGGCATGCCCGGCTTCGAAATCCCCGGCATGCCGGGCGGCGTCGGCATGATCAACCTCTCCGACATGATGCAGAAGGCAATGGGCGGCAAGCGGACCAAGTCCGTCAAGACCACCGTCAAACAGTCCTACGAGGTGCTCATCGCCGACGAATCCGACAAGCTCCTCGACCAGGACGAAGTCGTGCGGCAGGCGCTCATATCCGCCGAGAACGACGGCATCGTCTTTCTCGACGAAATCGACAAGATCGCGGCGCGCAGCGACATTTCCGGCGGGCCCTCGCGCGAGGGCGTGCAGCGCGACCTGCTGCCGCTGGTCGAGGGCACGACGGTTGCGACGAAGTACGGGCCGGTCAAGACGGACCATATATTGTTCATCGCCTCGGGTGCGTTCCACGTTTCCAAACCGTCGGACCTCCTCCCCGAACTGCAGGGCCGATTGCCGATACGCGTCGAGCTTCGGGCGCTCGAAAAGGACGATTTCCGTCGCATCCTGACCGAGACGGAGGCGAGCCTCATCAAGCAATACATAGCCTTGATGGCGACCGAAGGCGTGACGCTGGAATTCACCGAGGATGCGATCGACTCGCTGGCCGGCATCGCCGTGGACCTGAACGCATCGGTCGAGAACATCGGCGCACGGCGGCTGCAAACGGTCATGGAACGCGTGCTGGACCAGATTTCATTCGAAGCGCCTGACCAGTCCGGCAAGTCGGTGACCATCGACGCGGACTATGTCGGCAAGCAGGTCGGCGACCTTGCCAAGAACACGGACCTGTCCCGATTCATTCTTTGAGGCGAGTCCATCATGCGGCCACGATCGGCGGCGAAAGCGTGACTTTTGCCGCCCGCCCCGATAAAGGGTGAGTGACCGGAGTATGCGCTTTACAATGAGAAAATTCGTTCTGGCAGGCGTTCTTGCAGCGCTCACCCTTGCCCAGGCTGTGGTGGCGGCGCACGCCCTCACCGTCGTGCCGCCGGGCAACCGCAACGCCGAGCAGCCTCCTGTGCCGGGTGCCTCGATCAAGCGCACCAAGGCTTCCAAAGGCAGCTTCGAGAGCAAATATCGCAAGGTTTACAATCTCCTGGAGAATGACTCGCGGCTGCGCTCAAAGATCAAGCAGGCAGCCGCGGCCTACGGTATCGACCCGATGCACATCGTCGGCGCGATCGTTGGCGAACACACCTACAATGTCGACGCCTATGACAGGTTGCAGACCTACTATGTGAAGGCCATCGCCTATCTGAGCAACAGCCTCAAGTTCGAGTACAAGGGTGAGGATGTCGCGAGCTTTGTCCAAAGGCCGCAATTTTCTGTTTGCGCTTCAAAATCAGATAGTTACACCTTGTGGACCTGCCGGGAGGACGTCTGGAACCGCAGCTTTCGCGGCCAGACCGTCGACGGTCGCAGCTATCCGAACAACAGGTTCAGCGCGGTGTTCTTCCAGCCCTTCTATGCGGGGCAGACGTTCGGACTCGGCCAGTTGAACCCGCTGACCGCGCTCCAGATGAGCGACACGGTGAACCGGACCTCCGGCTTCGAGAAGCTCGACGCATCGGAGCCGAACGACGTCTATGAAACGATCATGGACCCAGATAAATCAATACCTTACGTGGCCGCAACGCTCCGTAAGTCGATCGATGCCTATAAGAATATCGCCGGGTTCGACATCTCACGGAATCCGGGCATCACGGCCACGCTCTACAATCTCGGGAACCCCGAAGCGAGGGCGGCAGCGCTGCGCAACGAGAACGCGAAGCGACAGGCAGCGGGCGAAGCGGAAAAGCTTCCGCAGGAAAACTATTATGGGTGGCTGGTGAACGAAAAGCTCGCCGAACTGAGCGCGCTATTCTAGCTAAGTAGGGCGATTCCCGGCGCAAAAATCGCAAAACTCACCGAAACGCGCCCGCATAATTTCGAATTTGCGCGAGAATTGCGTCAAGTTGCGCGTCATCCAGCGATGAGATGCGCTCTGCCAGCAGGTTGGCAAGCTCGGTCGCCTTGGGCGACAGACCCGACGTGTCCACAGTCACGCGCGGGTCGGATTCGTGTGCAAGACGACTCAGCTCCTCCGCCTCGTCCCAGATCACGTTGAAGTAGCCGAGCATCTTCTGGAGCAGGGGCCAGCTCGGCGTGCCGCGCCGGCCATGCTCGAGCGCGGAGAGATAGGCAGGCGAGACGCCGATGGCCGCCGCCATCTCCTTTTGCGAGACACCCTTCTGCTCCCGCAATTGCCTGATTCGCACACCGAACGGAGTCATGGATTGCGCACCCGCTTCAGCCTCACATAGAGCGCACCCGATCCGCCATGGCCACGGGCCGCACTTTCATGCGCGGAAACATATTGCCTGAAAGGCGCGGTCGAAAGCCAGCCGGGAACCGAACGGCGCAGAACGCCGTCGCCGCCGGAAGAAGATCCCTTGCCGGTGATGATGAGTACATACCGGACGCCGCGCGCATGGGCGCGTGCGAGAAAGGACAGGAGCAGACCATGGGCCTCGTCCTGCCGCATTCCGTGCAGGTCGACACGCGCTTCCAGGGGCAGGCGTCCTTTCGCAAGCTTGTCGAGGGTTTGCGAATCGAGATGCGACCGGGCAGGCGGACGCACGGGCGCGGCGGGCCGGTACGCCGGCAGAGCGACCGTCTTGCCGCCGCCGGGCTCCTTCGGTTCGGGTTGCTCGCCCGGGACATGTTGATGTTTCGGCTTCGCCGCCGCATGGCGCTTAGGCGGGACGGACGGCGTAACGGACCGGGCCACCATGTCCCACAGGATGCGGTCGTCCTCGGTCAGCTCCCTCCCCTTCTGGCCGCTCATCCGTCGCCTCCGGCCAATGAACGCGGGATAAGGGCATAGAAGGTGGCGGCGTTGCGCACCACACCGGCAATCTCGCCCGCCGCAGCACCGGAACCGGCAAAGAGATCGCCACGCGCGGCGCCGACGATGGCCGAACCCGTGTCCTGCGCGATCAGGAGGCGGGCGAACGACCTGCCGCCGAAGGCCGAAAGCGTCGGCGAATCGACAAAGACCGGCGTGCCGAATGTGTGGAGCAGGCGATCCACGGCAATCGAACGGCCGGGCGTCAGCGGCACCTTTGCCGCCGCAACCGGCCCAAGCGCGGGGTCATCGACCGGCGCATCGCGAAAAAAGATGTAAGAGCGGTTCCGCCACAGGATTTCATGCACCCTGCCGGGGTTCGACCTGAACCATGCGCGGATCGACTGCATGGTGATTTTTTCAAGCGGAATCTCGCCCAGTTCCGCCAGCACCTTGCCCGCCCCGGTAAAGCGCTGGCCGGATTTGGCGGCATAGGTCACGCGACGCACCGAACCATCCGGCATCAGGAGGCGGGCCGCGCCCTGGACATGGATGAAATAGGCGTCGACGGGATCGGCCACCCAAGCCATTTCCAGCCCCTGCCCGGAAACCGCGCCCCGGTCGATGGCTTCACGATCATGATACTCGACCAGACCGGAGCCGGTTTTTCGCGCGAAAGCAAGATAGGGATCGAGCGCGGCGGGCCGGCTGTGATCGTCAACATCGACCAGATCGGAAGGCCTGCGCAGGAGGGGGACGTTGAACCGCTCCGTCCTGACCGGCGAGGCTTCCACCTCCGGCTCATAGAATCCGGTGACAAATCCGTCCGTCGAACCGGACTCATTGAGGACAATCGCGGGCCGGAAATGCCGCTCGAAGAACTGCCGTGCCGCCACCCGGTCGAGCGGGGTACGGCCCCGCGCGTCCTCAAAGGAGGGTAGGAATGATTCGAAGCTCACGCCCAGCGATCCGGTTCGGTAGGGCTTGTGCGCCGCATGTCCGGCGCACCTGCGAAACGCATCGAATGCCCCGGACTGGTCGTCCTCAATCCAGCCCGGAATGTCGCGAAACGAGATGGGACGAAAGCCTGACAGCATGGCCAAGGCCAATAAGACTTATTCTTCCTCTTCGGTCGCGACGAGCTTCCAGTTCGGGTCCTTGGAGCGTGTATCGCGCGCGAATGTCCAGACATCCTTTACCTCGGCCACGGTCTCGGGATCACCGTTGATGACAGCGCCCGATTTGTCGCGCGTGGCGGAAATAAGTTCACTTACAAGCCTCAGCGTGACGTGGGCCTCTGTGCCCTTCATTTCCGCCGACATGTAGTCGGCTTTGTCGATGCCGACAAAGGAGGACTGAATCTGCTCGGACTTGGTCTCGCGCTCGTTGATCGCAGCGATGAACCCATCATAAACCTCCTTGGACAGAAGGTTCTTCAGCGTTTTCCGATCGCCCGCAGCAAAGGCCGTCACGATCATCTCATAGGCCATCTTCGCACCGTCGAGGAACGCCTTGGGATCGAACGATGGGTCGGCGTCGCGGATGGCGCGCAGCCCCTTGTTGAGGTCCGTGCCCGGCTTGGCGACCGAATCGATGGCCAGATAGGCGATCTCGGGTTCGCCGGGCGCGCGCTTGCGCGGCAGGGAAACGACATTTTCGGCCTTGGCCGGATCGGATGCGCCGTTCGGGGCCGGGCGCGAATAGGGATCGAAGGGCGGGCGCTCATTTCCCGTCCGCCGCCCGAGCACGTTGCGCAGCTGGTAGAAGATCACCACCGCCGCGACCATGAAGATAATCGTGCCGAAGTCCAGGAATTCCACGCTTCAATAACCCTTGTTCCGGCCTTACCGGCCTGCTGCGCGCAATTGCGCGAATTCCCAATGCATATAGAACGCATCATCGCAGCATTCAAATCAAGCAATAATGTCCCTATGTAGATCAAGTGCCTTCTTTCGTAGTCGGCAATAATAGCAGCTCGGGGTTTGATGTGCGCTTTTCGGTTCTCATATTCCTTGTCTGGCCACTGATCGAGATTGCCGGCTTTGTGATTGTCGGTCGAGAGGTCGGGGTGCTGTCGACCATTGCGCTCACAATCGCCATGGGCGTGCTCGGCGCCGCGTTGCTGCGGCATCAGGGTTTTGGGGTGCTGTCGCGTCTCCGCTCGGAAATGGAAGCAGGACGCAGCCCGGGACGTGAACTTGCGCATGGCGCGATGATCCTTCTGGCGGGCTTTCTGCTGCTGGTGCCGGGCTTCGTGAGCGATATTTTCGGGCTGGCGCTGTTCGTGCCGCCGGTCAGGGACTTCGTCTGGCGGTGGCTGAGTCGCAATGTGGATTTCAGGACCGTCGTCGTCAGCCGCGACTTTGGCGGAGCGCCGCGCCGCGAGCGGACCATCGATCTTGACGAGGACGACTACGAGGCCGATCCCAATCCCGATTCGCCCTGGCGGCGAATCGACCGCGATGGCCGTTGAGCTTGTGCTTGATGAGACAGCGTGCTAGCGAGCGCGGGATTTTTTCGGCCTCGTCGGCCCAAGAGAACAAGGAAACTTAGCAAATGGCTGCTGAGAAAAAGGGAACGGCCCCCGAAAACGGAAACGCGCAGGGTGAGGCGAACGGCAAGCCGCCGGTGCTGAATGTCCTTGTACAGTATCTCAAGGACCTTTCTTTCGAGAGCCCCGGTGCTCCCAAGACGCTTCAGGCGCGCGAAAAGGCGCCGAACATCAATATCGGCGTGAATGTGAACGCCAATCCCGTGTCAGATACAGAATTCGATGTCGTGCTTTCGCTGAATGCGAAGGCTCAGGTCGACAGCACCGTGCTGTTCAATGTCGAGCTGATGTATGGCGGCGTTTTCCACGTCGAGAACTTTCCGCAGGAGCACATGCTGCCGATCCTGTTCATCGAATGCCCGCGCCTGCTGTTCCCCTTCGCGCGGCAGATCATCGCCGATGCCACGCGCAATGGTGGATACCCGCCGTTGATGCTCGATCCGATCGATTTCGTCCAGATGTTCCAGCAAAAGATCGCCGAGGACCAGGCGCGCGCCAAGGTGCAGGCGGCGAACAACTAGGATCAGTATCTACTGGCCGAGTTTCGACCAGATCGAATTGTCTCCGAGGCCCGTGACCATCCGGTCATGGGCCTCTTTCTCTTCCGGACTGAGGCGCGGCGGCAGCGGTATTGGCCGGGCGCGCAGAACGATTTCCGAGCGCGCGCCGTTGGATGAAGAGGAGATTCCGCCGAGCGGCGTTTCGAGCAGCATGGCGGCCTGCTTGCCGCCGATCAGTTCGACATAGACCTCGGCAAGCAGTTCGGAGTCCAGCAGCGCGCCATGCCTTGTGCGGCGGCTGTTGTCGATGCCGTAACGCCGGCAGAGCGCATCGAGCGAATTGGGACCCATCGGATGCTTGCGCCGGGCGAGCACAAGCGTATCCACGACGCGGGCGGGCTCGACCGCCGGGAAGCCGAGACGTTCAAGCTCGGCATTGATGAAATTCATGTCGAAGGTGGCGTTGTGCGCGACGAGCTTCGCGCCGTCGATGAACTCCATGAACCGGTCCGCGATGCCGCCGAAGATCGGCTTTCCGGTAAGCGACTCAAGCGAGATGCCGTGCACGGCGAGTGCTTCCGGGTGGATGTCGCGGCCATCGGGATGAATATATTCGTGGAACATGCGGCCCGTCGGGAAACGGTTGACCAGTTCGATGGCCCCGATCTCGATCACCCGGTCGAGCCGGAAATCGAGTCCCGTTGTTTCAGTGTCGAAGATGATTTCGCGCATGGGCCGCCGCTCTGTTTCACGTGAATCGTAGCCGCTATGCATTTGCGATGGAATCCCCGATCACGAAAATCCGGGGAAAAGAAGCCGACGTAGATCAATCGCCGTTCAGCAAGTCGGAAATGATCGCGGCAACGGCGGCGCGCGCGGCTTCCATGCCCTCCCCCGTGTCGACGATATAGTCCGCCTGCCGTCTCTTTTCGGCATCCGGCATCTGCTTTTGCAGGATCGACTCGAATTTGGCTTCCGTCATGCCCGGGCGTTCGAGCACGCGCTTGCGCTGGATGTCCGGTGACGCCGTGACCACGACGATCCTGTCGACGCGCTCGCGCCCGCCCGTCTCGAACAGAAGCGGAATGTCGAGCACGACGAGCGGCGCACCCGCCTTGCGATGACAGTCGAGGAAGGCATCGGCATCGCCGCGCACCAGTGGATGAACGATGGCTTCCAGCTTCTTCAACGCCGCGGCATCGCCGAGCACCCTTTGCGCCAGCAGCGCACGGTCCACCTCGCCGTCATGCGTGGTGCCCGGAAAAGCCTGCTCGACGAGCGGGGCCGCCTCGCCCCGGTAGAGCCTGTGGACGGCCTCGTCGGAATCATGGACCGGCACGCCCGCTTCGGCGAACATTTTGGCTGTGGTCGATTTTCCCATTCCGATGGAGCCGGTGAGGCCGAGCACGATCATCAATGCGCGTCCATGCTGGCGAGGACATGGCGTCGAAGCTCTTCGGTGACCTTGGGACGCATGCCGAACCAGCGTTCGAAGCCAGGCACAGCCTGATGCAGCAGCATCCCGAGGCCATCGACGGTTTTCAGGCCGCGCTGCCGGGCCGCGGCAAGAAAAGGCGTTTCAAGCGGGACATAAACGATGTCGGTCACCAGCGCGCCCTCCGGCAACAGGCCGGGATCGGCGGGAAGCCCGCCATGGCCCGACATGCCGAGCGACGTCGTGTTGACGAGCAGTCCCGCATCCGCAAGCAGACCCCCAGCAGCGGACAGGTCATGCGCTGACACATCTCCGCCAAAGCTGTCGGCAAGGTCCTGCGCCCGTTCGCGCGTCCGGTTCAGCACGCGCACATCGCGAATATTTCGTCCCAGAAGCGCGTGGACGATCGCTCGCGCCGCGCCGCCGGCTCCAAGCACGACGGCGGTTCGCACCTCGTGCCAGCCCGGAGCACGGTCGTCGAGATTTGCCGCGAAGCCATAGGCGTCCGTATTGCTTCCGCACAGAAGCCCGTCTTCCAGCCAAAGCGTGTTCACCGCACCGATTGCTTCCGCCGCCGCATCCCGGCGCACTGCCAGCCGATAGGCGATCTCCTTGTGCGGGATGGTGACATTGCCGCCGATGAGCCCTCGCTCGGCAAGGCCGGTTGCAAACGCTGTGAACTCTTCCGGCGCGACATCGATCGCATCATAGGTGCCGGCGAGCCCGTACTGGGCCAGCCAGTAGCGATGGATGGCGGGCGAACGGGAATGCCCGATGGGATGGCCGCATACGAATGCGCGGCGGGACGTGTCAGCCATCGATCCAGTCCATCCGGCGAAGTTCGGCGAGTAAAGGCAGGAGCGGCAGGCCGACAATCGTGAAGTAGTCGCCTTCGACCTTCTCGAAAAGCTGTATGCCCTCGCCTTCGATCTGGTAGGCCCCGACGCTGGAAAGCGCCTTGTCCCCGACGCGCGCCAGGTAGCGCCCGACGAAGCCCGGCTCCAATGCGCGCATGGTAAGGGTCGCGACCGATACGTGCCGCCACAACGCCTCGCCGTTTCGCGTCAGCACAAGCGCGCTGTTGAGATTGTGTGTTTTGCCGGACAGGCGTAGGAGCTGCCGCCTTGCCGCTTCCATGTCGGCAGGCTTGTGGAGCACTTCGTCGCCGAGCGAAAGCGTCTGGTCGCAGCCCAGCACGAGTGCGCCCGGCAGGCGGCCGCTCACCTCCTCGGCCTTGGCTTCCGCGAGGATAAGGGCGACATCCTCCGGCGAAACGCCGCTGTCCTTGAGTGGAGCTTCCAGCGCGCGTTCATCGACCCTGGCAGGGACAGCCTCAAAGGGAATGCCGGCATTTTGCAGCAGGGCTTTGCGGAAGGGGCTTGCGGAGGCAAGGATCAGCTTTTCAGTCATCGGCTGTGCCTAGAGCGTTTCATGGTCAGGTTGAAGCATTCTGCCGATGATGGTTTGCGACAAGGCCGAGGGCATTGTCGCAGGTCGGGCTGGTTGCCCGGACAAGACGATGGCCGAAGGATTTGGCCCAAACCAGCCCGGCCCTTCGGGTTTGCGGTTGGCGGGCGCCCGCTTCGTCATGCCGCTCGAACGGGCCACCAGCCCGCACTTCACGGCCTTCCTTGCGGATCGCCTCGCCAACCGACAAACAGAATGCCTCAACCTGACCATGAAACGCTCTAGCGATTCTTCCGCCGCAAGGCAACGATGGCCGCTGCGGTCTCCTCGATGGAGCGCCGGCTGACATCGATCATCGGCCAGCCGTGGCGCGTGCAAAGCTGCCTCGCATAGGTGAGTTCTTCGGATATATGCACCCTGTCCGCATAGGAATTGGGATCGAAGCCCGAGGTGGCCCCAAGGAGCCGGTTCTGCCGCACATGCGATATGCGCTCGGCGGTGGCGACGAGGCCGACGATCAGCGGGTTTTTCGCCTCGAACAAGCTTTGCGGCAGCGGCACGCCCAGCACGATGGGAATGTTCGCGGTCTTGATGCCGCGATTGGCCAGATAGATGCTGGTCGGCGTTTTCGAGGTGCGTGAAATGCCGATCAGCACGATGTCGGCATCGTCCAGATCATGCTGGAGCTGCCCGTCATCATGTTCCATGGTGAAGTTCAGCGCGTCGATGCGCTTGAAATAGTCCGCGTCGAGCACGTGCTGCGCGCCCACCCGCCTGCCCGCCGGTGCGCCGAGAAAGGTCTGGAACACGGTCAGAACGGGTTCCAGCACCGATACGCATGGCAGGCCGAGCGTCGCGCAGCGCTCGTCGATCTGGCGGCTGAGCGACTGGTCCACCACCGTGTAGAGCACGATACCGGGTTCGTCCTCGATATCCTCGAACACCTTCGTCAACTGCTTGTCCGTGCGAATCAGCGGATAGATATGCTCGATGGCGCGCGCTTCCTTATACTGTGCCGAAGCCGCGCGGCCCGCCGCCAGCAGCGTCTCGCCTGTCGCGTCGGAAATCAGGTGGAGATGGAAGAAATTCTGCGATCTGTTCACACGGTTTTTCCCGGCCCTGTGGGCATCTGTGGAAAAGGCTGGAGAAAAACCCTGCCTGCTCCGGGCGGACTGTATCAGATCGCCACTTGTCCACAATTCACACGGATGCGCGGGCGGCTTGACCCCTGTGGAAGATTGCGTGGGAAAGTCTTGCCGCCATCGGAGCACGGATGGCGCGGTCGCGGGATGCACTCCGCAAATCCTTGTCGGCGCTCGCAGTTTCCGGATATCCCCACAGTTAACAAATCCTTAACCGGGGTTCCGCGACACTATGCGATCTGGCGCGGCGGCCGACCATTGTGAATGATGGCCTATTCCCGATTCCAACAGAGTCTAAGAATCAAAAGACTCTTTTCTCTAGAGATTGATTATTTATGACGCCAACCGGCAAGCGACGCGTTGTCGAGGTATTGAAGGGAAGAACAGACGGCCTCCCGCCGCCGATCTGGATGATGCGTCAGGCTGGACGCTACCTGCCTGAATACCGCCAGACGCGCGCTGAAGCAGGGAGCTTTCTCGATCTTTGCTACAATCCCGATTTCGCCGTTGAGGTGACGCTGCAACCGATACGCAGGTTCGGCTTCGACGCATCGATCCTCTTTTCCGACATATTGGTCGTGCCGCACGCGCTGGGTCGCGACCTGCGCTTCGAAGAGGGTCGGGGTCCGTTGATGACGCCTCTGCAGGCGGACGAGGTCGAGGGGATTGAGGGGGACGCGTTTCACGTGAATCTTTCGCCGGTCTACGAGACTGTGCGCAGGTTGCGGGCGGAGCTGCCGGACGAGACGACGCTGATTGGCTTTTGCGGCGCGCCATGGACCGTGGCGACCTATATGATCGCCGGGCACGGAACGAGTGATCAGGCCCCTGCCCGGCTGTTTGCCTATCGCTATCCGGCTGAAATGAAGCGGCTGCTCGACCTGCTGGCGGAAAAGTCGGCGGAATATCTCATCAGGCAGATCGAAGCTGGCGCGGACGTCGTGCAGATCTTCGATTCATGGGCAGGGGTCCTCGATCAGGATCTGTTCGAGCGCTGCTGCGTGGAGCCAGTGGCGAAGATCGTGCGACGCGTTGCGGAAGCCTGTCCCGATGTGCCGGTTATTGCCTTTCCACGCGGTGCGGGCAGCAGGTATTCGAGCTACCGGCAAGTGACGGGAGCTGCTGCGCTGGGACTCGACTGGACGGTCCCGCTTTCTGAGGCGCGGGAATTGCAGAAGGCGGGCGCGGTGCAGGGCAATCTGGACCCGGTGCGGCTGGTGGCGGGCGGCAAGGCGCTGGAGGACGGGGTGCGGGCGATCCTCGAGAATCTTGCGACTGGCCCATTGGTGTTCAACCTCGGCCATGGCATTACACCCGAAACACCGATTCCGCATGTCGAAGCGATGCTCAAGCAGGTGAGGAGCTGGCCACGATGACCGAACAAGGCACGACGTCGCCGCGCATCGCCTATGTCAGGATGGCCGCCGGGATCGGCATTCTGATCGTGCTGACCGCCCTGCTTTTCATTCTGGGCGGTGACGGCTTCTACAACTGGGCAAAGGCGATCCATGTCATCGCGGTGATTTCCTGGATGGCGGGCATGCTCTATCTGCCACGCCTTTTCGTCTATCACGCGGAGGCCGCGAAGGGTTCGCCGCAGTCGGAAACCTTCAAGGTCATGGAGCGGCGGCTCCTGCGCGGCATCATCAATCCGGCGATGGTGGTGTCCTGGGCGTTCGGCCTATGGCTCGCCTGGAAGGGTTTCGGCTTCATGGGCGGCTGGCTGCATGCCAAAATTTTCGCCGTCCTTGTATTGTCGGGCGTGCATGGTTATCTGTCGGTTGCGGTCCGGCGGTTCGCCAATGACGAGAACGTCAGGCCGGCGCGTCACTGGCGCATTGTGAACGAAGTGCCGACCGTACTGATGATCGTCATCGTCGTGCTGGTTGTGGTAAAGCCTTTTTGATTGCAGGGCATTATTAGCCGCCTCTTGCTCTTTCCTTCAGCAAAGCGTAAAAAGCGGTTCTTCCTTCCCGTTCCGCGCGCGTTTCCTTTCCAAGATCGGGCGCTTTCGGCATTCTGAGCATCGCCGACATCTTCCCCCTACATACCCAGAGCCCACCCATGCAGGAAATGAAACTACAGGATTTCAAGAACAAGAAGCCGACCGATCTGATCGCCTTCGCCGAATCGCTCGAGGTCGAGAACGCCAGCGTCATGCGCAAGCAGGAGCTGATGTTCGCGATTCTCAAGAAGCTCGCGGCGCAGGATGTCGAGATTATCGGCGACGGTGTGGTCGAGGTGTTGCAGGACGGCTTCGGCTTCCTCCGCTCGGCCAACGCAAATTACCTTCCCGGCCCGGATGACATCTATATCTCGCCCTCTCAGATTCGCCGGTTTTCACTCAAGACGGGCGACACGGTAGAAGGCCCGATCCGCAGCCCGAAGGAAGGCGAACGCTACTTCGCGCTTCTCAAGGTCAACACCATCAATTTCGATGATCCGGAAAAGATCCGTCACAAGATCCACTTCGACAATCTGACCCCGCTCTATCCGACAGAGCGCCTGAAAATGGAGATGGCGGTCCCGACCGGCAAAGATATTTCGCCGCGCGTGATCGACCTGGTCGCGCCGCTGGGCAAGGGCCAGCGTGCATTGATCGTGGCGCAGCCGCGCACCGGCAAGACCGTGCTGTTGCAGAACATTGCCCACTCGATCACCACCAATCATCCTGAATGCTATCTCATCGTGCTGCTGATCGACGAGCGGCCGGAAGAGGTCACCGACATGCAGCGCTCGGTGAAGGGCGAGGTAATCTCGTCAACTTTCGACGAGCCGGCGGCACGCCATGTGCAGGTCGCCGAAATGGTGATCGAGAAAGCCAAGCGCCTTGTAGAGCATGGCCGTGACGTGGTCATCCTGCTCGATTCGATCACGCGGCTTGGCCGCGCCTACAATACGGTCGTGCCGTCATCCGGCAAGGTTCTGACCGGTGGCGTCGACGCGAATGCGCTGCAGCGACCGAAGCGGTTCTTCGGCGCGGCGCGCAATATCGAGGAAGGCGGGTCGTTGACCATTATCGCGACGGCGCTGATCGATACCGGCAGCCGCATGGATGAAGTCATCTTCGAAGAGTTCAAGGGCACGGGTAATTCGGAAATCGTGCTCGATCGCAAGGTCGCCGACAAGCGCATCTATCCCGCCATGGACATTCTCAAGTCCGGCACGCGGAAGGAGGACCTGCTGGTGCCGAAGCAGGATCTCCAGAAGATTTTCGTTCTGCGCCGCATCCTCGCGCCGATGGGAACCACGGACGCTATCGAGTTCCTGATCGACAAGCTGAAGCAGACCAAGACCAATTCCGATTTCTTCGATTCGATGAACACCTAACCGGCGCGGGCCGTCAGCGCTCGCGCCAGTTCGTTTTCGTCGGTTATGACGGGCAGGCAGGTCTGGTTCGTGCACAGCCACGCGCCGGGCCGCTCGGTCGTTGGATAAACGCCTTCGGTCAGTTCGGGAACGGCTCCGGCCTCGCCCATGCGATGGACGATGTCGACACGGCGCGGATCGGGAATTCGATTCGCTACCGCAACGAGCCTCTCTTTCGCGTCATCCACGAGAACAAGCTTGATCGATTGGCGGGCAATCGCGGATGCGTTGATGATCCCCGCCTGGCCGAATTGCTGGTCGCGGATGCGCGCCTGCGCGTGCCGTGAAATCTCTTGCGCCCGCAGGGCGAGCGCTGCTTCGCCCGTTGCGGACGCCAGCCGCGCAATGGCCTCGATGACCTGGGCGTTGGCGGAAGGCGTAGCGTCGTCCACATCGCCGCGAATACGGATCGGGACGTCCGCACTGTCGGAGGCCGTGAAATAATGGCCGAGGCCAGTATCGTCGCCATGCCATATGTCGAGCAGCTTCAGGAATGAACGCCCATGATCGAGATAGGTGGTTGTGCCTGTCGCTTCGTAAAGAGAGACGGATGCGTTGATCATTGCGGCGTAGTCGCTCGAGAATGCCGGATAGAGCCGCCGGTCGGCCCGGGCGGCGTGCGGCAGCCGTCCCCCCTCGTCCGCGGACATTGTGATTCTCTCGAATGCCACTGCGGCGCATTCGATCCATTTCGGCTGCTGGAGAGATTTTCCAGTCTCGGCCAGCGCCTGGATTGCCATGCCGTTCCAGTCCGTGAGGACCTTGTCGTCGCGCGACGGGCGGGTGCGGCGCTTTTCGCGGTCTGCCAGCAGCAAGGAACGGATAGCTGCATCGGCTTCCGGGCCTCTTTCGGAGGCGATGATCTGGTCCGGGGTCTGGAACAGAACAGGGTCGCCCTCCCATTGGGGCTGTGTGCCCTGGGAATAAAAGGTTGAGAGGTTCGGAAGCTGGTTGCCGAGTGCGTCCCGCAATTGCGCATTTGACCAGGTGTAGAAAACGCCTTCCTCGCCTTCGCTGTCGGCATCAAGGCTGGACGCAAAGCCGGCATCGGTCTGCATCTCGCGCAGGAGCCAATCGACCGTCTGCTCGATTCGCTTCCGAAACAGTTGCTCAGCCGAGTGGGCATAGACCCAGTTGCAGAGGCGCAACAGAAGCGCATTGTCGTAGAGCATTTTTTCGAAATGGGGGATGAGCCATTCGTCATCGGTCGAATAGCGCGCCAGCCCTCCTCCGACATGGTCGTATATTCCTCCTGCGAGCATCTTGCGCAGGCTTATGAGTACCGCCTCACGACAGTCGGTGTCCCCCACATTCAACCATTGCAGCCACAGTGTGGTGAGGAAGGGAGCGTTGGGAAATTTCGGCGCACCTTTCAGGCCGCCGCGCTGCCGGTCGATCATGGGCAGCAGCGCGCCTGCCAGACGTGGCAGGAAGTCATCGTTTGTCGGATCGGAAGCGCTGCGAGCGAGGCGAGAATCGATGTGTGCTGTCAGGGAGCCGGCGCTGCCTTCAATTTCTTCGCGCTTTTCGGCCCATGCATTGCTGATCGCCTGAAGGATCTGGACAAATCCGGCGCGATCATAGCGGGGCAGCTTAGGAAAATAGGTGCCGCCCCAAAACGGTTTGCCATCCGGTGTCAGAAACATGGTTAACGGCCATCCGCCCTGTTCGTTCATGGCAGACAATGCCGCCATGTAGATCTGGTCGATATCCGGGCGCTCTTCACGGTCGACCTTTACGTTTACGTAAAGGCGGTTCATAAGTTTGGCCACCTCTTCGTCCTCGAAAGACTCGTGCGCCATGACATGGCACCAGTGGCACGCTGCATAGCCGATCGAAAGCAGTATCGGGCAATTGCGCTTCCTCGCTTCTTCAAGCGCCGCTGGTCCCCACGGCCGCCAATGGACAGGGTTGGACGCGTGCTGCAAGAGGTATGGGCTCGTCTCGTGCGCGAGGAGATTTTCTGATCGGGGATTGACTGCGATTTGGGACATGGGCCACACCCTATGCCCCAGCACGAGGGCCGGCAATGATCGATACCATATTTGCGCTTTCGAGTGGTCCGACCCCGGCAGGCATAGCCGTGATCCGGCTTTCCGGCCCGGGGACCACCGCGACAGTAAAGGCATTGTTCGGTCGTTTGCCGCAGGAGCGCGTGGCGTCCTATGGATCGTTTTGCGGTGCTGAGGGTGGCAGGATCGATTCTGGCCTCGCGGTCTATTTCCCCGGACCGCAGAGCTTTACGGGTGAGGATGTCGCGGAGTTTCATCTGCATGGCAGCCGTGCGGTGGTGGCGCGAATGCTGGCCGAGCTTGCGAGGCGGCCCGGCCTGCGCTCGGCGGAACAGGGAGAGTTCGCCAGGCGCGCCTTTCTGAATGGTAAGATCGACTTGACGGCGGCGGAAGCGCTGGCGGACTTGATCGAAGCCGATACGGAAGCGCAACGTCGATTTGCTCTGCTGAACAGCGGGGGCGGTCAAAGGAAGCTCTATGAGGATTGGCGATCACAATTGATCGGCGCGAGGGCGTTGCTGGAGGCTGAGCTGGATTTTTCAGATCAGGAAGATGTGCCGGGATCAGTTTCGCATCGGGTTCGTGAAGAACTGGCTGGGTTGGCCCGGTCGATTGAAACGCATCTGGAGGGGTTTGGCCGGGCGGAAATCCTGCGGGACGGTTTTGATGTGGTCATTGTCGGGCCGCCAAACGCGGGTAAGTCGAGCTTGTTGAATGCCCTTGCGCGGAGGGATGTGGCGCTCGTCTCGGATGAACCGGGCACGACGCGGGACCTCATCGAAGTGGCGCTTGATCTCGACGGGATGAAGGTGCGGCTGACGGATACCGCCGGGATACGCGAAGGAGCTGGAAAGGTTGAGGCGCTCGGTATTGAGCGTGCGAGGGCACGCGCGAGGGACGCCGATCTGGTCCTGCAGCTTCATGACCTTTCGTCAGGCACGGCCGTCGAGCGCATTCCCGGTGCGTTGCTCGTAGGATCGAAGCTCGATCTTGGGGTCCCTGTCTTGGGCGCTGATATTTGCATATCGGCGGCGACGGGTGCAGGGCTTTTGGAATTGCTGGATGAGATCGCTGCGCGCGCCCGGGATGCGGTTGGCAACGTGGCGGATATCTTGCCTGCGCGCAGTCGGCACGTGGAGTTGCTTGAACGCTCGCTTTCGTCGATCCGTGAAGCGATGGAGGGCTTCGACGGACAGACGGAGTTGCAGGCCGAGGCGCTGAGAAGAGCGTCGATGGATATTGGGCGGATCACCGGGCAGGTGGATGTTGAGGACATATTGGATGTGATCTTTTCGCGATTCTGCATCGGGAAATGATTCACGTGAAACAGGGACGGGGAGAAATGTGGGGCGTTTCACGTGAAACACTTGACTCCCGGGAACTGTCTGTGTCAGCCGCAAGGCCATGAACGGTTCGAGGACATATGACGTTGTCGTCGTCGGCGGCGGGCATGCAGGCTGTGAGGCCGCAAGTGCTTCCGCGCGGGCCGGTGCGCGCACGGCGCTCCTCACCTTGAAGCGTGATACGATAGGGGTGATGTCGTGCAATCCCGCCATTGGCGGTCTCGGCAAGGGCCATCTGGTGCGCGAGATCGATGCGCTCGATGGTTTGATGGGCCGTATTGCCGATGCGGCCGGAATTCAGTTCCGTATGCTGAACCGCAAGAAAGGCCCGGCGGTGCGCGGCCCCCGAACGCAGGCGGATCGAAAACTCTATCGTTTGGCCATGCAGGCCGCCATTTCCGAGCAGGCGGGGCTTGATGTCATCGAGGCCGAGGCGCTCGACTTCATTGTTACAGATGGAACGATAAACGGAGTCGTGTCGTCCATTGGCGAGATCGCGTGCCGCAGTGTCGTGCTGACTACAGGCACTTTCCTCAGGGGCCTGATTCATATTGGTGATCGGAAGATTCCGGCGGGACGGATGAACGAGCAGCCCTCCATGAGTCTGTCCAAGACGTTCGCTGCGCATAGCTTTGCACTTGGCCGCCTCAAGACCGGTACTCCGCCGCGCCTAGACGGTCGAACCATCGATTGGTCGGGTCTGGACAAGCAGGATGCCGATGCCGATCCCCAGCCCTTTTCTCTGATGACGGATGCGATCACCAATCCGCAGATCGAATGCGGCATAACCCGAACCCAGCCGGAAACACACCGCATCATTCAGGACAATCTGCACCGTTCAGCAATGTATTCCGGTTCGATCGAGGGCGTCGGGCCGCGCTATTGCCCTTCGATCGAGGACAAGATCGTCAAATTCGGTGAGCGCGATGGCCACCAGATCTTCCTTGAACCGGAGGGGCTGGACGACGATACAATCTATCCAAACGGGATTTCGACGTCCCTGCCGGAAGAAGTGCAGCACCTTTTCCTACGGACGATACCCGGTTTGGAGCATGCGGCGGTGCTGCAACCGGGCTATGCAATTGAATATGACCATATCGATCCGCGCGAACTGGACGCTTCGCTGCAAACGCGGCGCATCGACGGCTTATTTCTCGCGGGGCAGATCAATGGGACGACCGGCTATGAGGAGGCCGCAGGGCAAGGCATCGTCGCTGGGCTGAACGCGGCGCGCAAGGCGGGCGGGTCCGAGTTGGTACGGTTCAGTCGTACGGAATCCTATATCGGCGTGATGATTGACGATCTGATCAGCCGGGGCATTTCGGAACCCTATCGGATGTTCACGTCTCGGGCGGAGTTTCGCCTTTCGCTGCGGGCGGACAATGCCGATGAGCGCCTGACGCCGAAGGCGATGGAATGGGGGATTGCTTCGACTGAGCGGGTGCATCGGTTTGTGCGCCAGCAGGAGGCGGTCTCTGCAGCGCGATCCTATCTGAAAAATGTATTTCTAACGCCGAATGATGCGCGGGGCCATGGAATCGCAGTCAATATGGATGGCGTCAAGCGCAGCGGGTTCCAGCTTCTGTCCTATCCGGACGTTTCAGAGGACCAACTGGCTGCAATCTGGCCGGAATTGGCGAGTTTTGATGCGAAGGCCGTCGAGGCGGTCAAGACTGAGGCAAGATACGCCGTCTATCTGGAGCGTCAGGCGTCAGATGTCGTGGAGCTTCGCAAGGAAGAGCGGTTGAGCATACCGGCTGACCTGAACTACAGTGAAATGCCGGGCCTTTCCAAGGAATTGCAGCAGAAGCTCCAGCAGCGAAAGCCGTCGAGCATCGGTGAGGCGTCAAGGATCGAGGGGATGACCCCGGCGGCGCTGGCGATATTGCTCGTGCGTATCCGGCAGGCGGAAAGGGCTGCCGTTCGGGGTGCTGCGTGAGCGACGACCAATACGCGGAGCTACGAGAGATCGCCGGCAACGTTTCACGTGAAACATTCGATTCACTGGTGGATCTCGACCGGCTTCTCCACAAATGGAGTGCACGCATCAATCTTGTCGCGCCTTCTACCGTCGAACAGTCCTGGCGGCGGCATATTCTCGATTCCGCACAGCTTTGGCCGCATCTTGGCGACGCAACCGAAATTGCCGATCTGGGCTCGGGCGGTGGCTTTCCGGGTCTTGTGCTCGGTATTTTGCTGCGCTCGCGCCCGTCCGGCAGGATTAGGCTCGTTGAAAGCAATCGTAAAAAAGCGTCGTTTCTTCAAACAGCTAGCGGGGCCCTGCATATTCCGGCCATCGTGAGTGCGGATCGGATCGAACGTGTCGTCGCGGAGAATGCTGCGCCGCCAGTGATAACAGCACGCGCGCTTGCCCCGCTCAGCGATCTTTTCGGGCTGACAGAGGGTTGGCTTGCGGCCGGTACACGCGGCCTGTTCCACAAAGGCCGGGATTATGAGCGGGAAGTTGAAGAAAGCACTGACAAGTGGCGATTCGATTTGATAAGACATCCAAGTCGAATTGACGCGGAAAGTGTCATTCTCGAGGTTTCCAACGTGGCGCGCATCGATGCCGGGTGACGAAAATGACTGGCGGACCTAGGATCATTACGGTTGCAAACCAGAAAGGCGGCGTCGGGAAGACCACGACGGCGATCAATCTGGCTACTGCGCTTGCTGCGATAGGCGAAAAGGTCCTGATCGTCGATATCGACCCGCAGGGCAATGCAAGCACCGGCCTTGGAATCGATCGGCGGGACCGCGAGCGCTCTTCCTATGACGTTTTGACCGGAGAATCGACGCTTCAGGATGCTGTTGTCGAGACGGCAGTGCCCGGTCTCTGGATCGTGCCATCGACACTGGACCTGTTAGGGCTCGAAATGGAGATTTCGGCGGCGCCCGACCGAGTCTTGCGCCTGCGCAACGCCCTGCGTGGCTCCGAGCCGATGAATTACACCTATGTGCTGATCGATTGCCCGCCTTCGCTCAATCTCCTGACGCTCAACTCGATGGCAGCGGCGGATTCGGTTTTGGTTCCGCTCCAATGCGAGTTCTTTGCGCTCGAAGGGCTCAGCCAGCTGCTCCAGACAGTCGAGCAGGTGCGTGGCTCCATCAACCCCGCGCTGACCATACAGGGCATCGTCATGACCATGTTTGACGGACGAAATAACCTTGCGAATCAAGTAGTTGAGGATGTTCGGGCGAATATGGGGGAGACCGTCTACCAGACGGTGATTCCGCGCAATGTGCGTGTTTCGGAGGCCCCTTCGCATGGCAAGCCTGCGATTTTGTACGATTTGAAGTCAACGGGCAGCCAGGCCTACCTGCAACTCGCATCCGAAGTCATTCGCCGGGAGCGGCGATTGAAGGCGGCCTAACGACAGGACCAGCGCAGATGAATGAAGATCCGACAAAAAAGCGCCTGGGACGCGGCCTCGCGGCCCTTATCGGTGAAATCGACAGGCCCGCAACGCCGTCATCGCCTGCCCCGCGTCCAGATGGCAGCGTTCCGATTGAACTGATCGCGCCCAATCCCCGCAATCCTCGCCGGTCATTCGCGGAGGACGATCTGGTCGACCTTGCGCAATCCATTCGGGAACATGGTGTTGTACAACCCGTCGTTGTGCGTCCGTCCGCCAGCGTCGCCGGTCAGTTCGAGATTATTGCGGGCGAACGACGCTGGCGCGCCGCGCAGCGCGCCGGGTTAACCGCAATTCCGGTGATCGTCCGCGAGGTGAACGACCGCACGGCTCTCGAACTTGCGATCATCGAGAATGTGCAGCGCGCGGACCTCAATCCCGTCGAGGAAGCCGCTGGATATCAGCAGCTCATCGATGAGCATGGTTACACGCAGGCCGATCTCGGCCAGGTCATCGGCAAGAGCCGCAGCCACGTGGCCAACACGCTCCGGTTGCTGAAACTGCCGCCGGTCATTCGTGATATGCTTGTAGATGGAGCGCTTTCCGCCGGTCATGCGCGCACGCTCGTGACCGCTGAGGACCCCGCTTGGCTTGCGAAGCGGATCGTCGAGGAGGGACTGTCGGTGCGCCAGGCGGAAGCGCTGGCGCAAATGCCTGCTTCCGACCGGAATACATCCACGGCAGCCAAGCGGCTTCCGTCGGAAAAGGACCCGGACACGCGGGCGCTTGAAAAGCTGCTGTCGGACATTTCCGGCCTCAACGTCGCAATCAATCACAAGGAAAAGGGCGGCGAAGTTCGGATTTACTACAAAACGCTCGATCAGCTCGATGCGCTTTGCCGGCGATTGCAGCATTAAATGCCGGCAAATTAAATATAATTAATCGGCTAATTTTAGCGGTTGGTTCCTTCGATTGCGATCGCCGTCAGCGCCCTGTTGACAATCGAATCAGCCAATTCCGGACGGCGCCGCGTTTCCAGTACGGCGTGGCTCAATCGCGCCAACGCGCGGTCGATCGATGGCAGTGACCAGCGACGCAGCGCGTTTTCGATTGTTCGTTTCCGGCTGAAGAAGATCGGCGGACGGGCTGCACCAACAATCTCGGAGGCGCTGCGCTTGCCCGCATCCAGTTCAGCGCGAAGCACACGCAGGGATTGCATCTGCCGCATCATCGCATTGGCGAGCAGGAAGGCCGGAGAACCCGCACGGACGTTTCGCCGAAAAAGTGTGTCGAACACCTCCAGCCGCCCCTCCAGAACCGCATCCATGCAATCGTCCATCGACAATTCGGCAACGTCACCCGTCAGTTCGCGGATATCGTCAAGTTCGATGCGCGATTTCCCGTGGGCGTAAAGCGACAGCTTCTCCAGTTCGCCGCGCGTCGCCAGCCTGTCGCCGCCGAGATTTCGCCGCAGGGCGTTGCGGGCTTCCATCGAAATCGACAGTCCTGCTGCTGAAAACGTCTGGTCCATCAGCGCTTCCAGATCGCGTTCGGCGTCGGCATAGCACGGAAGCGCGACGGCTTTGTCGGAGGATTCAATCACCGCGCGCAGCGGCGCGCCCTTTTTAAGGTCTCCCGCTTCGATCAGGACAAGCGTGGCCTCCGGCGGCGCGGCACACAGCGCCTTGACTTCGTCGGCCAATCCCTTTTGCGCTTGCGCGTTGCGTATCCAGAGCAGACGTTTTTCCGCGAACATGGAGACGGTATTCGCCTCGGCGGTGAGCTTTCCGCTTTCGTCGGCCTCGCTGGCATCAAGTCGCACGACCGTGAAGGGGTCGTCGACCGGCAAGCCTGTTTGTTTCACGAATGCCGCGGCGCGCTCGGACACCAGCCCATGGTCCGGCCCATAGAGCAGGACAATCGGCTTGCCGGCGTCCGGGCGGGACAGCCAGCCATCGACCTCATGCGCCTTCTTTTGAGCCATCGGTTCTGCCTATCAGCATTTTTCCGCCGTTCAAGAGTCATTCGGCAGATAGGTCGGCGCTGCCCCTCACCCTTGCCTCTCTCCACCATCAAACGATTCACCGAACGTCTTTGCCATGCTTGCACAACCCCTCATCCCGCTGCCGCGACCTTCTCCCACAAGGGGAGAAGGAGGATGTCATGCGCACCAGCTTCAATCGTCGGCGTTGCAGAAGGAGCGAGACGTTGCTGATGCCCGCCTTCTCCCCTTGTGGGAGAAGGTGCCGGCAGGCGGATGAGGGGCGGCGCAAGCGCCAGCCATAAAATCACGCTTCCATTTTAGCAAATTGTGGAATAGCGTCACGTTGGGCCTGTCAGTCAGGCCCGGGGCGTCACAACCCCTCCAAGAGCGGTCCTTGTCGACTGCAAAACGACAACTCCTCGACGGGATACGCCGGGGGGGCCTCCGTGCATGTCCAGAGCTCACGCTTAAAGACGGAGGCGGTCGTCTCTTGGCGGCTTGTGAACCCCCCGGTCACCAGAGGGGAATACGGGCTTGAAAAGGGGCCCCTCGGTGACCGCATTCGCATCGGGGGCGCAATTTGGACAGCTATAGTTTCTGGCAGGATTTTTTCATCAGCTACCGGGCTTCGCCCGATGCGATCAAGGCGCTTTGGCTGACCATGCCGCCGGCCTTTGTTCTCATGCTCGCGTGGGTATTCTCAAAACCTGCAAAGCCACGAATATCGGGAAAAAACAAAACCGGCGAAGCTTCACAGCCTGCCGGTCAATTGCCCGTTTCTGACGGGGATGCCTGATTCGATCCGGTAAGGCTCGTGGGCGGGGGGCTTGGGGTTACGAGCAAAACCGGACCGAACCGTCTCAGGCAACAGCAACACCGTCGATTTTATTTTGGGCATCAACTAGGATAAATTGCGGCAAGAATGCGGCCCATAATCACCAATCATTACAGAATGTTTCATCCCGTGATCAGCGCCGCCCCGCAAAACCCGCGCCATTCACCACTAACTCTTGCATTTCCTTAATGAAAAGGCGACCCTGCAATTCCGTTGTCAAAGGACTTCTGAATGACGGAACGTGGAAGCGGATCAAAGGGCGAGGGTGAGCCGGCAATACTCATTCCTTTTCCGGATCCGAAGCAGCGCAAGCCGCTGCGCCAGGTTTCGTTCGAGCGACGCGAGCTTGATTCCATCCTTCGGTTATATGGGCGTATGGTCGCCGCAAATGAATGGCGGGACTACGCGATAGACCACACGTTTGACCGTGCCATATTCTCGGTGTTTCGGCGCGCGAGTGAGACGCCGCTGTTCCAGATCGTGAAGAATCCGGCGCTGGCGCGCAAGCAGGGCGCATTCGCCGTCATAACGGGAACCGGGCAGGTGCTGAAGCGTGGCCATGAACTGGCCCGCGTGCTCGGCGTGTTTGACAAGAAGCTGCGCCTGATCGAAGGCTGAATTGACCGTATCGGACTTTGGCATATTCTCATGCAAAAGCATGTCAGGGAGGAAAACATGGCCAAGCAACCGGAAATGCCGGACTTCATGCAAATGTTCTCGCAGTTCGGAAAAGACCTGAAGATGCCGCAGGTCGATGTGGACGCGATCCTCGCGCACCATCGCAAAAACCTCGAAGCGCTGCAAAAGGCGGCATCGGCAGGCGCGGCGGGTGCAAATTCGGTGTTGGCGAAACAGCGCGAGGCCCTGCAGGAAGGCATGCAGGACATGACCGAGATGATGCACAAGATGCGCACCAGCGGCGCGCCGAAGGAAGCGCTCGAAAAGAATGCGGAGTTTGCCCGCAAATCGTTCGAGGCGGCGGTCAAGCATGCAGGAGAAGTGGGCGAGATCGTGCGCAAGTCCGGCGAGGAATCGACCGAAATCCTGCGCGAGCGAATCAAGGCCGCAATGCAGGAAATTCGCGACGCCTATGAAAAGCGGATGGGCTGACGCTCAGGCTCTGCCGCAGGAAGCGTGGTAGAGCCGCTCCGGCACGGATTGGGGATCGGGTTCGGCGCGATTCCCGCCATTCATTTCAAGCTGCATGAAAACGGTGTCGAGCCAACGACCGTGCTTGTAGCCGGAGCCTTCCAGTACGCCGCAATGCCGGAAGCCCATGCGGTCGTGGAGCCGCACGGAGGGGCTGTCGGCATGGCCGTCCCCGATCACCGCGACGAGCTGGCGATAGCCGCCCGCCCGGCATGCCTCGATTAGCGCCGACATCAACAGCTTGCCGATGCCTTTGCCCTTGGCGCGCGGGTCGATGTAAATCGAATCCTCGACGATGAACCGATAAGCCGGCCGCGCGCGGAATGGCCCGGCATAGGCGTAGCCGATCACCTGTCCAGCTTCCTCGGCGACCAGATAAGGATATTCGCTCGCCCGGAGGTTCGCGAAACGTGCCCGCATTTCATCGAGTGTCGGCGCTTCCAGCTCATAGGTGGCGGTGCCGTGGTCCACGGCATCGGCGTAGATCGCGGTCAGCACCGGAAGGTCGCTCTCCGTGGCGTCACGAATGGAAACGGTCATGGGTTCTCCCGGCAATGATCGGCAGCAGACATACGCCGAAACAAAAAGGGCGGCCAGATGGCCGCCCTTCGAACTCTTGTGCCAGTCGCCCTATTCGCGATTGCCCATGAACTGGAGCAGGAAGGTGAACAGGTTGATGAAGTCGAGATAGAGCGTCAGCGCGCCCATGATCGCCTTGCGGCCCGCGACGAGAACGTCGTCACCCTCGAAATACATCTCCTTGATCTTCTGCGTGTCGTAGGCGGTGAGGCCAGAGAACACCAGCACGCCGATCGCCGAGATGGCGAACTGGAGCGCCGACGACTGCAGGAAGATATTCACCACCATCGCGATGATGAGGCCGAACACGCCCATGATCAGGAACGAACCCATCGCCGATAGGTCGCGGCGGGTTGTGTAACCATAGAGCGAGAGCGCACCGAACGCCGCTGCCGTCACGAAGAAGGTCTGCGTGATGGACTGGCTGGTGAACACCAGGAAGATTGTCGAGAGCGAGACGCCCACCAGTGCGGCATAGATCCAGAACGTGGTCTGCGCAGCCGAAAGGCTCATCTGGTTGACCCGGAAACCCAGGAAGAAGACGAGACCCAGCGGGGCCAGCATCACGAGCCACTTGAGCGGCGAGACGAACAGCGTGACGCCGAACTGGGTCAGCATCTTGCCGTTGCCGAGCGTCGCAGCCGCAGCCGACGGATCGTTGGTGGTCGCCAGCATGATGACGCCAAGCGCGGCGACGCCGGTGATGACCATCGCCACGGCCATGAGATTGTAGACCTTGAGCATATAGGCGCGAAGACCTTCGTCGATCTCGACGCCGGTGCGCGCACCCGTGCCCAGTTGAGACTGATAATTGCGAAGTTCAGCCATGTTTTCCTCTGTTGCTTCCGTCCCGTCGGGTGTCGGGCACACGCCCAGGCGCCGCTGGCGGGACTTCCAGCATGCCTGCGCGAAATATGATCATTCTTGGCCTCCACGACAAGACCTGTTGCGCGCTGCAACAGGGCGTGAGGCGCGATTCTGCATGAAATCATGCTAACATTTCAGTGAGATTGCACGAATCATAGTTCCCGCAGGACCGGCGCGGCCTTCTGGCCGAGAATGCGCCAGGTTCCGAGAAGTCCGAAACCCACGGTGAGCAGCAGCGCTACGACAATGGTCGCAACCGCCACCTCGGGCAGAAACACAGACGGCAGTTTCATCACCCGCGCGACCACGTACCAGGCCGCGACGCCGCCTGCCAGCAACGCAAAGACGGCGGTGGCGAGGCCGATCAGCAGATATTCGAGGCTGAACGCGGCGATCAGCGTGCGGCGGGTTGCCCCGAGCGTCTTGAGCACCACGGCATCGTGAATGCGCGCGCGATTGCCCGCCGCCAGCGCGCCGGAAAGCACCAGGACCGATGCGATGAGCGCTACCGCCGCAGCCGCGCGAATCGCGGTGCCGAGCTGGCCGACAAGCTGGTTCACCACATCGAGCGCATCCTTGACGCGCACCGAGGTGACCGCAGGGAATTGCTTGGTGACCGCATTCAGCAATCTGGCTTCGTCGGCGGGCGCGGCATTCTGCTCTTTCAGCGTCGCCAGCCAGCTATGCGGCGCACCGGCAAACGTGTTGGGCGAGAAGACCATGACGAAATTTATGCCGAGCGATTCCCATTGCACCCGCCGCAGATTGGCGATGCGGGCGGTGATGTTGCGGCCAAGCACGTTGACGGTCACGGTGTCCCCGATCTTGAGCCCAATCTGCTGCGCCTCCTCTGCCGAAAAGGAAACGAGCGGCTCCCCGGCATAGTCCTTCGGCCACCATTCTCCCTCCGAGATCACCGCATTTTCCGGGATCGTTTCGGAATAGGTGATGCCGCGGTCGCCGCGCAGCACCCATGCGCCTTCCGGCGGAACCTTGACGGTCTGCGCATCGATGCCGTTGAGCGCAACCACGCGCCCGCGCAGCATGGGCACGCGCTGAAGCGCGCCGCGCGGCGCTTCGGCCTGCACGAACCGGACGAAATCGTCGATCTCGGCAGGCTGCACGTCGACGAAGAAAAAGTTCGGTGCGCGCTCCGCAATCGTTCCTGTGATCTGCCGCCGCAGGTTTCCGTCGATCAGCGCCAGCGTCACCACCAGCGTCAGCCCCAGCCCCAGCGAAAGGACGACCGAGGGCGTCAGCGCGCCGGGGCGATGGATATTGCCGACGGCAAGACGCAGCGGGGTGGAGCGCACGGCGGGCGCATGCCGCGCCAGCACCTGCACGAGCCATGCGACCCCGCGCAACACAAGGAACGACCCGACGGCCGCCGCGACGAAGATGATGGCAATGCGCCGGTCGGAGGAAAAAAGCACCGCGAGGCCCGCAAGCGCAATGCCGACGCCTGCGGCGATGGCCACGTAAACGAAGCGCGGCAGGCCGGTCAATTCGAAGCCAAGCTCGCGAAAAAGGGCGGTCGCCGGAACGTCGCGCGCCCGCCCGAGCGGCAGCACGGCAAAGGCGAGCGTCACGAGCACGCCGAACAGCGCGCCCATGGCGAGCGCGCCGGGATAGACACCGCCCTCCGCCGGAACCGGGATCAGCGAAGCCAGCACGGACTTGGCCATGAAGGGCATCATGACGCCAAGCACCAGCCCGGCCACGATGCCGATTGCCGCAATCAGCATGATCTGGATCAGGTAGACTGCGAACACGAACCCGCCGGATGCGCCGAGACTTTTGAAGGTCGCAATCACGCTGCGCTTGCTGTCGAGATAGGCGCGCACCGCATTCGCCACGCCCACGCCGCCGACGACCAAAGCGGTGAGGCCCACCAGCGTCAGGAACTGGGAAAACCGCTCGATATTGGCCGAAAGCGCGGGCGCGGCGTTGGTGCGGGTCCTGATGCTCCATCCGGCCTGTGGAAATTCGCGCTGGGCGTTGTCGCGGATCGAGCGCAACGCTGCGTCGCTTGTGCCGGCGGGCAATCGAACCTTGTAGACATGCTCGACGAGACTGCCCGGCTGGACCAGTCCCGACGCCCTGAGCGCATCCATTGAAACCAGCAGGCGCGGCGCGAAGCCGAAACCGTCGGAAATGGAATCCGGCTCGGTTTCCAGAAGCGCGCGCAACTCGATGCGCCGGTTGCCGAGCTCGATAGCGTCGCCCGGCCTGAGGCCGAGCCGGTCGAACAGGATTTGCGGCGCGGCGGCGCCATAGACACCGTTGCGCTGGCCGAACAATTGATCGCCCGGAAGCATGGGTGCGGTTGAAAGCGACCCGTACAGCGGATAGGCCGCGTCGACGGCCTTGACCTCGACCAACGCCTGGTCCGAGCCGTCGGGCAGGCGGGCCATGGATCGCATCCCGGCGCTGACCGCCACGGTTCCGAGGCCGTCGAGGAACGCACGCTCCTGTGCCGAGGCTTCCCGCTGGTTCAGCTCGAAGCGGAGATCTCCGCCAAGCAGCGCCTGGCCCTGGTCGGCCACGCCGTCGGCGATTGCCTGCGCAACGGAATTGACGCCAGCGATCGCGCCGACGCCCAGCGCGATGCAGGCAACGAAAATCAGGAAGCCGGACAAGCCCGCGCGCATCTCGCGCAGCGCGAACCGCAACGCCAGCCCGAAGCGCGGAACGCCTGTCGGCGGCTGAGCGGCAAGCGGGGAGCGGGTGGCGTCCATCTTTCAGGCCACCGATGCCTGTGTGCTGGCCTCGATGATGCCCGACCTCATGGATATCTGCCTGTCGCAACGCGCGGCCAGCGCCGGATCGTGCGTGACCAGCACAAGCGTCATGCCTCGCTCGCGCGCCTTGGTGAACAGCAGGTCGGCCACCTGCCTGCCGGTCGCCTGATCGAGATTGCCGGTCGGTTCGTCGGCTATGAGGATGCGCGGCTCCGGCGCAAGTGCGCGCGCAATCGCCACGCGCTGCTGTTCGCCGCCCGAAAGCTGGCCGGGATAGTGGCTCGTCCGTTCGCCCAGCCCCACCGCCTCAAGCTCGTCCCTGGCGACGGCGAAGGCATCGCGATGGCCCGCCAGTTCGAGCGGCACCGCGACATTCTCCAGCGCGGTCATATTGGGTATGAGATGGAAGGACTGGAAGACGATGCCGACATTGCGCCCGCGAAAGGATGCGACGGCGTCCTCGCCCATGCCCGTCAATTCGGTGCCGGCGATCATGACGCGACCGGAATCGACTTTCTCCAGTCCGGCCAGAACCATGAGCAAGGTCGATTTGCCCGAGCCGGACGGCCCGACGATTCCCGTAGCCTCGCCCGCCGCGACATCGAGCGACACGCTTTTCAGCACCTGAACGGACGAAGCGTCCTGCCCAAGCGTCAGCGATACGTCCTTCAGTTGGATGACGGGCATTGTCACAAGAAAATCCTATATGGGAGGCACAAGATGTTGCGGCTCATATGGGAATTGGAAGATGGCAGTCAAACGTATGCTGATCGCGCTGGCGGTCCTTGTGCTTGCTCCGGCGGCTCCCGCGCATGCCGACCCCTATCAGATCGTCGGATTCGGCGACAGTTTGATGGCCGGATACGGCCTTCAAAATGGCGAGAGCTTTCCGGACAAATTGCAGGCGGCGCTCAAGGCGAAGGGTCACGACGTCGTGATCGCCAACGCAGGCGTTTCGGGAGACACCACGAGTGGCGGCCTGTCGCGGCTGGACTGGTCTGTGCCCGACGGGACCAACCTTGTGATCCTCGAACTTGGCGCGAACGACATGCTGCGCGGCGTGTCTCCCGACCTGACAGAGAAGAACCTCGACGCGATGCTCGCGCAATTTCAGAAGCGTGGCATTCCGGTGCTTCTGGCGGGCATGCGCGCCGCACCGAATCTCGGCATGGACTACAGGGCGAAGTTCGACGCCATCTATCCTCGCCTCGCCGGAAAATACGAGGTTGCGCTCTATCCTTTTTTTCTGGATGGCGTCGTAGCCGACAAGACCTATCTTCTGGAGGATGGATTGCATCCCAACGCCGCCGGTATCGACCGCATCGTCGAACGCATCCTGCCGGCCGTCGAAAAAGCCATTGCGTCGAGCGGCTGAGAAGCGAAGTTTAACCACCCGGTCAAACAACAGCACAAAGCGCTTGCCGTGCCGCACAAACGATGATTCGTTTGGGTTGCGCGTCTGATTCGAGAAAGGGAGCCTGCCTATGCCCCGATTGTTCACCGCCCTCGAAATTCCCCGGGACGCTGCACTTTCCCTTTCGCTCCTGCGCGGAGGGCTGCCCGGCGCGCGGTGGATCGATGTCGAGAACTACCATCTGACCCTGCGCTTTTTCGGAGACATCGAAGGTCACGTCGCCGACGAAATCGTCAACGCGCTCGATCGGGTGCGCCGACCGGCCTTTCAGTTGACGCTTTCAGGCGTCGGTGCGTTCGGCGGCAAGAAACCGCATTCGCTATGGGCAGGCGTTGCGGCGTCGCCCGACCTTTTCGCCCTTCAGGCCGAGATTGACCGCATTGCGGCGCGGCTTGGCCTTCCCTCCGACCCCCGAAAATTTTCGCCCCATGTCACGCTGGCGCGGCTGCGCAACACCTCGCCGGACGCGGTGGCGCTCTACCTTTCCGCGCGCGGCAACTTCGCGGCAATGCCGTTCAAGGTCGGTCGCTTTGTGCTGATGTCCTCGCGCGATTCGGTCGGCGGCGGTCCCTATATCGTGGAGGAGGCCTGGCCTCTCGGTACCGATATCCGCGCGGTGAGCGCGCCTGCAAGCCCGTCCGACGCCTCCCGCGGGGTCCGGTAGGGCGCTTCGGCTTCGGCAGGGTCAATTCGGTTTCCGGCATCTTGCAGGGAGGCGCTGGCTTCACCACATCATATGCAGGATCATGGAGGGATCGATGGAAGGAGCGCGCATGTATCGCGACGATGCTTCCCACCGAGCGGAAGACGTCCGGTTGAATTTCTGGCGAACCGCACGAAAGGCGGCGCGGCATGTCCCCTTCATGGAGGATGTGGTTTCCGCTTATTATTGCGCGCTGGATCACGATACCTCGATCAAGACAAAGGGCATCCTGCTCGGCGCGCTGGCTTATTTCGTGCTGCCCGTCGATGCCATCCCGGATATTCTCGCCGGCGTCGGCTTTACGGACGATGTCGCGGTGCTGTCGGCAGCCCTTGCCGCCGTGAAGGCGAGCATCACTCCGGCCCATCGAAGTGCCGCGCGCAAGGCCATCGACGACTGGTCGTAAACCGGACCGAAAAGCACAAGTCAAACTCTTGCCGCTTTTCATGGCTTTCTCAATATCGGGCAGGCTTGATCCGCGAGGCAATGTGGCCGGGCCGGGCTGTCGGCAGGAGGTCAGCCGGCGGAATAACGGTTTGGTAACCCTGATTAAGTCAAAATGAACCAAATTGCCTCGCCCGTCAGGCACGGCGCATGATTTTATTCAGAACGGGAAATGTCTCAGCAATGTACAGAATAACCGCCCTGGTTTCGAGTTTTGTGCTGGCGGTAAGTGCGGCACCAGCATTGGCGCAGTCGGCCACGAAGATTGGCCAGCACAATGCGTGGGGCACATACAGCTATCAGGCGCAGAACGGCAAGGTATGCTATGTCCTCACCGTTCCTACAGACAAGCAGCCGCCCAACCTCGATCACGGCGACATCTTCTTCTTCGTCAGCCAGCGCCCGGGTGCGACGCCCAGCTATGAGCCGCAGTTTATCGCCTCATATGATTTTCAGGCCAATTCGAAGGTCCAGGTCACGGTCGGCAACCGCTCGTTCTCGATGTTCACCAAGGGCAAATCGGCCTGGGTGGAGAAGCCGGACGACGAACCCGCGCTGATTACCGCGATGCGCGGAGGGGCCGACATGAAGGTTTCGGCGAAGTCGAAACGTGGCAATCCGACGAACTACACCTTTTCGCTCAAAGGCATCTCGGCGGCGCTGGGTTCCATCGCGCAGTGCAAATAGGGCCTTTCGCAGGCAAGCTACTTCTTGGTGTCCTTCGAAGAAGAGCCGGGTGAAAACATCCCGCCCATCACGTCGCGCATCCAGTCGGCATTCTGCGGCATTGCGGTGAACCATGTTTTGAGCAGGTTTTCGGGAGAAAACCTGTCGACCTCCGCTGTCATGCGCTCTTCCATGTGTTTCATCATTGCCTGCTGAAGCGGCTGCACATCCGGGAGGCCCATGAACTGCCGCGCCTCCTCCGGCGTGCAGTCGATATTGATATTCACCTTCATTCGGTTCTCCACTGGGGTTTCAGATCACCAGATTGCGCAGGTTTTGCGCGGAGAACAACTGGCATTGAAAAAGGGCGGCCTGTTGCCGCCCTTCTGCTTGCAGTCGCGCTCTTACTGAGCGGGCGGCTGATTCGTTCCGGAGGGTGCCGGAGCGGGTGCGGCGCCCGGTGCGGGTTCTGCCGGTTGCGCCGGTACCGCCTCGTTCGTCGTCGCCGGCTCACTGGGTGCCGGTGCCTGTGACGTGCCGGGTGCGAATACGAAATAGGCGATCACAGCAAGAACAACCACGATGGCCGCGATAATGGCGCCGCTTCCGGTGCCGCGACCTTCGACGACGCGCCTGTTGTCGATTACGTCGTTGTTTGCCTGGGTGACCCTCGGATCAAGCGGATCGATCGGAGCGCCAACCGGATCCGGGGCACGTTTTGGATCGTTGGCAAGGTCGTGCAATTTGCGTGCAGGTTCAGCCATAGCCGTCCTCCTTGTGTTCGACGTCAGACCGGCAAACGCAAAAAGCAGGCCGAAGTTCCAAGGTTCGGCCTGAAAATCCCCTCTGTTGCATCCTGAACAAGCGGATCGCACCGCCTGCGCGGGCCGAAAACTCAGTTCTGGTCTGAATCCTGCGGCTGGACCGTCTCCTGCCCGTCAGGCAGTGCCGGGGTCGACATGTTCGTGGAGGGTTCGCTGGCGATGCTCGCCACGACCGATTGGTCAACCTTGGCCTGGGCCGACCGCTGATATTCGCAAGCGCCGGCCAATGGCGCAGAGAAGGCAAGAAGTCCGAGTGCGAGAACAGCTTTCTTCATTGCATGCTCCTTTTTGGTTCGGAGCATCAGAATATCAAAGCGGTCGCCTTTGACAAATCACGCTTGACGTGAACGCGTCAGCGCCCGAGCGCGGTCGCGAACACGATGATGAATGAGAGGAGAAAGAGGAGGTTCAACGAAGCCAGCGCCTTCATCGCCGGAAGGGCAAGTTGTTCTGCGACGGCGGTTGCGGTGGCTGCTTTGCTCATGGCACCACCTTAACGGCCATTGTCGCACAATTTGTTAAGCCGATGCTTCGAATTGCATCCTTTTACGCGCGCGGATGCGCTGATTCGTAGATATCCAGCAGTCGAGCGGAGTCCACGCCGGTGTAGATCTGGGTGGTCGAAAGGCTTGCATGCCCCAGCAGTTCCTGAATGGCGCGCAAATCGCCGCCGCGTCCCAAAAGATGTGTCGCGAAGGAATGGCGCAGCGCATGCGGCGTGGCAGTCTCGGGGAGGTTCAGCGCCGAACGCATCTTCTGCATCTCGCGTTGGATGATCGCCGGATTGAGCGGCCCCCCCTTGGCGCCGCGAAAAAGGGGCGCGTCGCCCGCCAGATGGTAAGGACAGAGGCTGCGATAGGTCGCGACCGCCTGCCGCGTCACCGGCAGCACCGGCACCAGCCTCGTCTTGCCGCCCTTGCCGGTTATCCGAAGCACGTCGCCGGCATCCGACGTGATGTCCGCGCCAGTCAGGCCGAGCGCCTCGGAAATACGCATGCCGGAACCATACAACAAGGCGAGCACCGCCGCGTTGCGGGCCGCGATCCATGGTTCTTCGGCAAGCTGTTCGCCGACTTCGACCACGCGCCGTGCATCGGGCACCGTAAGCGGTTTCGGCAGCGATTTCGGCTGTTTCGGCGCACGCAGGGCCGCCGCTCCCGCCGCATTGGCAAGACCCTTGCGCTCCATGTAGCGCAAGAGCGAACGCACGCCTGCCAGGCCGCGCCCGAGCGTGCGCGCGCCCGCCCCGTCGGCGCGGCGCGCCGCGAGAAAGCCGCGCAGGTCGGCGGGTCGCAACGCGCTTACATCGGAGATGCCGGGCGGACCGCCGCAATGGCCGGTGAGGAACTGGAGAAACTGGCGTGTGTCGCGTTCATAGGCTTCGACGGTCTGTTTGGACAGCCGCCGTTCGCTGGCGAGCGATTTGAGCCAGCTTTGCCTCGCTTCTGCGAGATCGGGACGGGCGGAGATCAGAAATTCCTGCATGGCAAAATCCATCAAACCGCATCATTCTTAATGACCGGAAAACATCCGCTTGCCGGAACAAATATTGCGCTCGCAGATTTGGGCAGGACATCCGAGGGGGTTGCCGAATGCGACTGTTTCAATGCCAGAATTGCGGCAACGTGGTTTACTTTGAGAATTCGTACTGCGAGCAGTGCGGCAAGCAGGTGGGCTACCTGCCCGGCCTCGGTCAAATGAGCGCGGTCGACGCGGATGGTCCGAACTGGATTGCGCTGGGCGACCCATCGCGGCGGTATCGCTTCTGCGCGAATTGGGAGCAAAGCGCCTGCAACTGGATGGTCCATGCCGATAGCGGCGAGACCTTCTGCCGCGCCTGCAGCCACAACCGCACCATTCCCGACATTTCGACGCCGGAACATTACCGGGACTGGCGCAAGATCGAGGATGCGAAGCGTCGCCTGTTCTATTCGCTGATCCGGCTCGACCTTGAGACGCCGACCATCGCCGACGGGGTCGCCGAGCCGCTTGTGTTCGATTTCCTCGCCGATGCGCCGGACGGCAGCGTCAAGGTGATGACGGGTCATGAGAGCGGCGTCATCACCATCTCGCTGAACGAGGCCGACGATGCCAAGCGCGAAGCGGCGCGGACCGCCATGGGCGAACCCTATCGCGCGATCCTTGGTCATTTTCGCCATGAGGTCGGGCATTACTACTGGGACCGGCTGGTGCGCGACGGCGGCCAGCTCGACAGCTTTCGCGCGCTGTTCGGGGATGAACGCGCGGACTACAATGAAGCGCTCCAGCGCCATTATGAGAACGGCGCGCCCGCCGACTGGCGGCTGAACTTCGTTTCAGCCTATGCGACCATGCACCCGTGGGAGGACTGGGCCGAGACCTGGGCGCACTACCTGCACATCGTCGACACGCTGGAAATGGCCGCATCCTTCGGGATCGAGACGCATCCCGAGGTGGCGACGGAAGCGCTTTCGGCACGAATCGCCTTCGACCCCTACGAGACCGAGGAGCTTTCGGCGATTGTCGATGCCTGGCTGCCCGTCAGCTTCGCGTCGAACAGCCTCAACCGCTGCATGGGGTTGCCGGACCTCTACCCCTTCGTGATTCCCCCGAAGGCCATCGAGAAGCTCGGCTACATCCACAATCTGGTGCACGGATTGCGCAAATAGAGCGCGATCAGGACAGCGGGATCACGTCAACCGATTGCGAGATTTCCTGCGCGCCGGAGGTGCGGAGCACGCCGCGAACCGGCGCGACATCGGAATAGTCGCGTCCCCTCGCGGCGACGATGTGGTCGAGGCCAGCCATCATCGCATTGGTCGGGTCGAACTCGATCCATCCGGCATTGGCGCCGCACCATGCCTGCACCCATGCGTGCATCGCATCGGCGCCTTCGAGGCGCGGCATGCCCTTCGGCGGTTCGGTCCGCAGGAAGCCGCTGACATAGCCGGCGGGAATGCCGATCTCGCGCAGGCAGGCGATCATGATGTGCGCGAAGTCCTGACAGACGCCGCGCCGTTTTGCGAAGGCTTCCTCCAGCGGTGTGTCCACGGTGGTGGCGTCGCCGTCATATTGCATGTCCCGATGCAGAGCGAGGTTGATGGCGCTGACGATCTCCATGGCGGATGCATCGCCCGGCGCGACGTCGCGCACATAAGAGGCGATTTCCGGGCTCGGCCCGATGAGCGGCGAGGATTCGGCGAAATGATGCGGCGAAGCGGCATCCAGCGTGCGCACCGCCGCCAGCTCGGCGGGCAGGTCGCGCAGCCGCGCCGAGACATCCATGGCGGGCGGATAGCCGAAACGGTCGACACGCGCGCGCAGGATCACCTCGATCTCCTCGTTCGGCGTATCGAAACAGATGTCGACGGTGCGGTTGCCGAAAAAATCGATGCGGTCGGTGCGCTCCGACGGTGCCGGATGGATATCGATGGCGCCCGCCACGAGCCGCTGGATGCCCGCCTCGTCCGCCGGCATCAGCCGCAGCACCTGACGGCCGGCGGCCATGCGGTCGTAAACGCATTTGGTATTGAGGAGGACTTCGTACAGCATCTATTTGAAATAGGTTTCCGTGATCAGTTCGGACAGAAGCGCGATCTGTCCCCAGGTCTCGTCGAGGGCCTCGACGTCGAAACCGTCCGGGGTCCGCACCGCCACGTCGGTTTGCGCGCGCAGAGCTGCGCGGGCAAGCTCGGACATCTGGCCGCGAACGCCCGCACCCGGCAGCAGATCCACCTGCGTCCTGATCTCGTTCAATTGATAGAGGATCGAACGCGGGTTCATGCCATCGAGCGCCATCAGGTCGATGACGGTCGGCCGCGATGTGCGCACGGTGTAGCGCCTGCGGTGCGACAAGGTGCTGTCGCCGACCTCCACGGCGAAATCGAGCGCGCCGTCCGGCGCATTTTCATCGGTCATGCGACCAAGCAGCGATGTCATCGCCAGCGCGCGTTCGAGCGAGCGTCCAATGGTCAGGAAGCGCCAGCCCACGAAGCGGTACATGTTTTCGTGAACGAGGCCGGAAAATCCGGTGATCTTGCGCAGCAGGACCCCCATCGCGCGGGCGCTGTCGTCGCCGACCACGGAGGTGGCGGCAATGCGGTTTGCGCTGTCGGCAAGATCGTTGAGCGCCAGCCATCCATCCACCGAGAAGCGGTCGCGTATCTTCGAGGCGCTGCCAAGCGCTGCCTCGAACATGTTGCGCAGCGCGGGCGGAATCGCTTCGTCCGGCTCGATGTCCAGCCCCTCGATATAGGAGCGCACATGCGACAGGAGCGGGCTTTCCAGTTCGCCCGCTTCGGCCAGCCGGGCGAAATAGGCGCGCATGAGGCGCATGGTCGATTCCGCGCGCTCGACATATCGCCCGAGCCAATAGAGGTTGTCGGCGGCGCGGCTCGGCAGCGCGCCGGGCCGGGGCCGGATATAGGGCCCGGTGGGTTCGGCCAGCATCGTCTCGGTGCTGACCTTGCGGTCCGACACCACCCAGACATCGGCCACGGCGCTGCCCTGCTGCATGGCAACCGCCTTGGGATCGTTCGAATGGCCGATTCGCGCGAAGCCGCCCGGCATCACGGTCCAGCCGTCGAGGGTCCGCGCGAGGTAGACGCGCAGGCTGAGGGGGCGTGGTGTCAGCCGCCCGTCCTCCCATGTCGGCGTGGTGGACAGCGTCACGGTTTCCTGTCCGACGAAGTGCCGGCCATTTTCGGCGGTCAGCGCGAACTCCGCGCCCGAATCGTCGATGCCGAAGGAGGGGCGCGCTGACCTGCCTGCCAGTCGCGTCGGCGGCACGGCGGGACTGATGACCATGTGTCCCGCTTCGGCCGTGACGATGCGGCGCTCCTGTTCCTGCCCGCACCACCAGGTGGCCACATTGGGCATCGCCAGAGGCTCGCCCATCAGGAATTCGCATATGCCGGGCAGGAAGGCGAAAAGCGCCTTCGCCTCAAGCGCGCCGGCGCCCAGCGCATTGACCATCGCGATGTGGCCCTGGCGCGCCGCGCCCGCCAGCCCGGGGGTTCCGAGCCGCGATGCGCCGTCGAATTCGAGCGGATCGGTGAAGGTCGCGTCCATCCGTCGCCAGAGCACGCTGATCGGTCGGTTGCCGGAGACGGAGCGTACCATGACGCGACCGTTTACGACGGTCAGGTCCTCGCCCTCCAGCAACCCGATGCCGAGATAGCGTGCGATATAGGCGTGCTCATAATAGGTGTCGGTCATCGGCCCGGGGGAGAGGATCGCGATGCTGTTCTCCTCCGCCCCGCGCATCTGGTTCAGCGATTCCCGGAAGCGCCGGAAGAAACCCGCGAGCCTGTGCACATGGGCGTCGGCGTAGTAATCGGAGAACACGCGCGCCGTCGCCACCCTGTTCTCGAGCGCAAACCCCGCGCCTGAAGGGGCCTGAACGCGGTCCTCCAGCACCCACCACTGGCCGTTCGGCCCACGCCCTATGTCGAAGGCAAGGAAATGCAGGAAGTGGCCGCCGGCGGGCTTGACGCCGACCATGGGGCGAAGCCATTCCGGGTTGCCGGCCACGATGGAGGCCGGCAGCCTGCCCTCGGCGACCAGCGCGTTGGGACCGTATATGTCGGCTGCGACGCGTTCGAGCAGTTCGGCGCGCTGCGTCAGGGCAGCGGCGATGCCGGTCCATTCGCTGTCATGCAGCAGCACGGGAATGTGGCTGAGCGGCCAGGCGCGGTCGATGGCGCTTTTCTGGCCATACTGGCGAAAATAGACCCCCGCATCGCGCAGATATTCATCTCCGCGCGCGAAATGGCCCGCAATATCCGCTGGCGCAAGGGAGGAAAAATAGTCGAGAAACTGCGTCCAGACCGGACGAATGGCGCCGGACGGACTCATCAGTTCATCTGCCACGCCCGCCAGCGGACGGTAGTGCGAAGCGGCATTCCATTGCCGCATGAGCTGGTCGCTGTTCTTGGCCATCAAAGCCCTGCCGGACGACGCATGTCGAGGGTCATCGGAAATTCGGGCGAGATGCCCGGAGCCTTTGCCTCATAGAGGCCCGCATTGTGGCCGGACGGCTCGAAACGCGCCAGCCGCCGCGCCTCCGCTTCGTTGGCATTGACGGGAAATGTCTCGTAGTTGCGGCCACCGGGATGCGCCACGTGATAGGTGCAACCGCCCAGCGCCCGCCCGCTCCATGTGTCGTAGATGTCGAAGGTCAGTGGCGCATTGACGGGAAGCACGGGATGCAGCGCCATGGCAGGCTGCCACGCCTTGTAACGGACGCCCGCGACCGCGATGCCTTGCGTTTCGGTCTTTTGCAGCGGCACGGTGCGCTTGTTGCACGTCACGGCATAGCGCGAAGGGTCGGCTGCAGTGAGCTTGACCTGCAATCGCTCGACAGAACTGTCAGTGTAACGCACGGTGCCCCCGATTGCTCCTGTTTCGCCGAGCACATGCCACGGCTCAAGGGCTTGCCGCACTTCCAACCCCACGTCTTCATACTCCACTTCGCCGCAGAACGGGAAGCGAAATTCAAGCTGCGCCTCGAACCATTCCGGCTTCAGGTCGAGGCCATGTCGCCGCAGGTCGGCCAGAACGTCGAGGAAATCGCGCCACAGGAAGTGCGGCAGCATGAAGCGGTCGTGCAGCGTGGTGCCCCAGCGCGTCAGCGGCCCGTCGAGCGGGGATTTCCAATGGCGCGCGATCAGCGCACGGATCAGCAGTTGCTGCGCGAGGCTCATGCGCGGGTTCGGCGGCATTTCAAAACCCCGGAACTCGACGAGGCCGAGCCTGCCCGTGGGGCCGTCGGGCGAATAGAGCTTGTCGATGCAGATTTCGGAGCGGTGCGTGTTGCCGGTGACGTCAACCAGAAGGTTGCGCAGCAGCCGGTCGACCAGCCAGGGCAGCGGCGGCCTGCCCGATCCCGGTTCGGGAATCTGCGCGAGGGCGGTCTCCAGCTCGTAGAGGCCGTCATGCCGCGCCTCGTCGATGCGCGGCGCCTGACTGGTCGGGCCGATGAAAAGGCCGGAGAACAGATAAGACAGGCTGGGATGCCGCTGCCAGTGCAGGATCAGGCTTTTCAGGAGGTCGGGCCTGCGCAGGAACGGGCTGTCATTGGGCGACTGGCCGCCCACTACGACATGGTTGCCGCCGCCTGTGCCGGTGTGGCGCCCGTCGATCATGAACTTGTCCGCGCCGAGCCGGGTCTGGCGTGCTTCTTCATAGACGATTTCGGTCGTCGCGACGCATTCCTCCCATGACGATGCCGGATGGATGTTGACCTCGATGACGCCGGGATCAGGTGCGACGCGAATCACATTGATGCGCGGGTCGTGCGGCGGCGCATAGCCCTCGATCCGCACGCGCAATTTTTCCTGCTTCGCCGCTGCCTCGACAGCCGCGATCAGTTCCAGATAATCCTCGATCCGCTCCACGGGCGGCATGAATACGCATAGCCTGCCGTCGCGCGGCTCCACGGCCATCGCCGTGCGCACCGCACCGCCTCCGCTGTCGAGCGTCTGTTCGATCAGCGTCCCGACCTCGCCCGCCGGGGCCTCAACGATCGCGGCAGGCTGTCGCCGGTTCATTTCCGGCAATGCGCCACGTTCCTCCGTCGGATCGGCGGGCTGGATATAGGGATAGGCGGATGGCGGAACATAGGGCAGCGTGCCGAGTGGGAGGCGAAAGCCGACCGGGCTGTCGCCCGGCGCAAGGAACAGGTGGCCTCGCCTGAGCTTCCATTTTTCGGATTGCCAGCCGCCGGTCGCCCGCGCCTGCCAGCGCTGTACGGGCAGTACATAGCCCGACGCATTGTTCAGCCCGCGCTCGAATACGCGCGCGATGCGATTCCGGTCCTCCGGGTTCTTGAGCTTGGAATCCTGCGGCGTGACGTTTTCCGGCAGGTTCGCTTCCTTGAGTATCCATTCAGCCGGGTCCTCGAAGGCGGGCACGACATGATCGTCGCTGATGTCGAGTTCCTCCGCGATCGCGGTGAGCAGCCGTTCCGCCTGCTCGATGGTGGCGGGTTCGCCGCCTTCTTCCGGCGCGATCAGCGATTCGTCCTTCCAGATCGGCTTGCCGTCCCGGCGCCAGTAGAGCGAGAAGGTCCAGCGCGGCAGGCTTTCGCCCGGATACCATTTTCCCTGCCCGTGATGCAGCATGCCCTTGGGCGCGAATTTGGCGCGCAGGCGGCGAATGAGTTCATCTGCCAACCCGCGCTTGGTCGGTCCCACGGCATCCGTGTTCCACTCGGCGGATTCGAAATCGTCGATGGAGACGAAAGTCGGCTCGCCGCCCATGGTCAGGCGCACGTCGCCTTCCTTCAGCATCTCGTCCACCTTGCGTCCGAGTGCGTCCAGCTCCGCCCAGCTTTCGTCGGAAAACGGCATCGTGATGCGCGGATGTTCCGCGACGCGCTCGACATGCATGTCAAAGGCGAAATCGACATTGGCGAAGCTCGCCATGCCGGAGATGGGCGCGGCGTTGCGATAGTGCGGCGTCGCCGCCAGTGGAATGTGGCTCTCCCCCGTCAGCAGGCCAGATGTCGGGTCGAGGCCGATCCAACCTGCGCCCGGAATATAGACCTCCGCCCAGGCGTGCAGATCGGTGAAGTCATGGTCGGTACCGGGCGGGCCGTCGAGCGAAACCAGATCGGGCTTCAACTGGATGAGGTAGCCGGAGACGAAACGCGCCGCCAGTCCGCAATGGCGCAGCGCCTGCACGAGCAGCCAGCTCGTGTCGCGGCACGAACCGGTGCGCACGCCAAGCGTCTCCTCCGGCGTCTGGACGCCGGGCTCCATGCGGATCACATAGCCGATTTCGCGCGCAAGCCGCGCGTTGAGGTTGACGATAAAATCCACGGTGCGCTGCTTTTCGAGCGACACCGTTTCGAGGAAGCCGGCCAGAAGCGGGCCCGCCGGTTCCGCCGCTCGATAGATGGCGAGGTCCTCGGCGATCTCCTCGGGATAGCTGAACGGATAGTGCTCCGCGTTTTCCTCGACGAAGAAGTCGAAAGGGTTGTAGACCGTCATGTCCGCGACGAGATCGACTTCGATCTTGAACTCGGTGACCGGCTCCGGAAACACGAAGCGTGCCAGCCAGTTTCCGTAGGGGTCCTGCTGATGGTTCACGAAATGATCGGACGGCGTGACCTTCAGCGAATGCGAAATCACCCGCGTGCGGCTATGCGGCGCAGGCCGCAACCTGATGATCTGGGGACCCAGCACGACGGGCCGGTCATATTTGTAGTGGGTGAGGTGATAGATCCCCGCCTTGATTGACATAGTGCTTCAAAGTCCCCTTGCTCAGTGTGCAATGCATCATAATCGGCTTTGCATGCCAAGCCGGAAGTTCCCGCGTCCACGGCGCGAGCTTCGTTGACATTTCCGCGAATCCGCATTTACTAAAGCAATGGAGCTGGTTCTGCCGAAAGGCGGATGAAAAGGGAACACGGTGATGCCGGATCGGCCAATCCGTGACTGCCCCCGCAACTGTAACCGTTGAGCCTCTCCCTGAATGCCACTGGACACATCCGTGTCCGGGAAGGCGGGAAAGGGGCGATGACGCGGAAGTCAGGAGACCTGCCGGTTCCGGTCACCCATGCTTGACCACGGGGTGTGGTCGGGCGCGGCTCTCCGTAGCGGTGACACGATGTGTTGCCGTATGGCGGGGCCGGGGTCAGTGTGCTCACTGAACGCCACCTCCGATGCCTGCGGTTGTCTTTGACCGCGGGGCAAACTGCATTTTCCCCGCATGAAATGCTGAGGGAAACATGCGAAACGCCATACGACGCGCCGCCACGACATCGATCGTCTGCGGGGCAAGCCTGCTGCTCCTGCCGGGCCGAGCAGCCGCGCAGGAGGAAGAGCCGACAGAACTTGCGCCGGTTCTCGTCACGGAGGGGCTGACGCCCGTCGAACAGGAAAAGTCCGGTCGCGCCTATACGGTAATAACCGGCGAACAGCTCGAACAGAACCAGATACGCTATGTCGCCGACGCGCTGCGGCAGGTGCCGGGCTTCGCCGTTTCACGCACCGGCTCCTTTGGCGGCTTCACCCAGGTTCGCGTGCGCGGCGCGGAGGCCAACCAGTTGCTGGTGATGGTCGACGGGGTCGAGGCCAATGAACCGTCGAGCGGGGAGTTCGATTTCGGAAGCCTGCTGGTCGAGGATATCGACCGCATCGAGATCCTGCGCGGTCCCCAAAGCGCGTTCTGGGGGGCCAATGCGTCCGCGGGCGTTGTCAACATCATCACGAAGCGAGGCGCGCGCGATGGCTGGCGGACCTCCGCCCGCTCCGAAATCGGCACGGACGGCACCTTTCTCGGCGGGCTGGCGCTGTCGGGCGGGAGCGGGAATTTCGACGCGGCCCTGTCCGGCGCGTTCCGGCGTACGGACGGCTTCAACATTTCCGATTTCGGCGACGAGAAGGACGGCGACCGCAACACCACGCTGAACGGCAGGTTCAACGCGGACCTCTCCGAGACGCTGTCCGTCGATGCCACGCTGCGCTATGTCGACCGCAAGAGCGATATCGATCCGCAGGATTTCAGCTATGTGGGCTGGTTCCCCGGTCCGAACTACGGGTTGGTGGTCGACGGCGACGATTATACCGCCACGCGCGAATTCTACGGTTCCATCGGCGGAACGCTCGTCGCGCTCGATGGCGCGCTGACGCAGAAGGCGCGGTTCAGCGGCAGCGACACGCACCGCGACAATGAAAGCCAGGGCGTGCCGACCTACGATGACGGCAACCGCTACAACGGCTCCTATCAGGCAAGCTATCGGTTCGACACGCCGGGTGCGCTCGACGCGCATCACCAGATCACCGGCGGCTATGAGTGGCAGCGCGAAACCTATGCGCCCTCGCACCTGACGGAGACCTTCGAGCGCGACAGCAATTCGCTGGTCGGCGAGTATCGGGGCGCATTTCTGGAGCAATTCTTCCTGAATGCCGCGCTCAGGCGCGATTTCAACGACGCCTTCCAGGATGCGACCACCTACAGCGTCAGCGGCGCATGGAAGGTGCCGGACACCCAAACGCGGCTGCATGCGTCGGTCGGAACCGGCGTCACGAATCCCACCTTCTTCGAGCAGTTCGGCTACATACCCGCAACTTTCGTCGGCAATCCCGGGCTGAAGCCGGAAAAGAGTTTTGGCTGGGACATCGGTGTCGAGCAGGGTTTCTTCGACCGCAGGCTGGTCGCAGACGTTACCTATTTCAACCAGAACCTGACCGACGAGATGGCGACCGTCTATGGCGGCCCGCCGGACTATCCGTCCACCCCGGTCAATCTGGATGGCGAGAGCAAGCGGCAGGGCGTCGAAATCTCGGCCACCCTGAACCTGATGAACGGCTTCTCGACCACCGCGACCTACACCTATACCGACTCCACCCAGCAGCAGACCTCCGGCGGGGAGCGGGTGCAGGAACTGCGACGTCCGAAACATTCCGGCTCGATCTCGGCGGCCTATACGTTCCATGAGGACCGCGCGCGCGTTTTCGCGGACGTTACGTTCAACGGCGAGATGCTCGACAACTCATTCCTCGGAGGGTTGACGACGCCGGTGACGCTCGACAGCTATACGGTCGTGACGGTGGGCGGCAGCTACAGGTTCAACGACCGTCTTGAAGCGACTGCCCGCATCGAAAACCTGTTCGATGAGGAATATGAGGAAGTGTTCGGCTACAACACGCCCGGTCGAACGGCCTTCATCGGCTTGAAAGGGTCATTCTGAGTGCATTGCAGGACACGCCTTGCCGCGACGGTCGTGATTACATCCGTGTTGCTCGCCGGATGCGGTTCCGCGCTCGCCGCCGGCAGGGCGAGCCGCGTCGTTTCGATGAACCTTTGCACGGATCAACTGGCGATGCTGATTGCAGCGCCCGGGCAACTCCATTCCGTGTCCTGGCTGGCGGCGGACGGCGAAGCCTCGGCCATGGCGGAACAGGCGAAGGGATTTGCGCTCAATCACGGGCTTGCGGAGGAGATCTTCCTGATGCGGCCCGACCTCGTGATCGCCGGCACCTATACGACGCGCGCCACGGTCGGGCTGCTCCGCGAACTCGGCATCCGCGTCGAGGAGTTTCCGCCCGAAAATACGCTGGACGATATAAGGCACAACATCCTGCGCATGGGCGAGGTGCTGGGCGAAAGCGCGCGCGCCGCCGAAGTGCTGGGCGCTTTCGATCATGCGGTTGCCGAAGCGTCGGCGCAGCCTTCGGGCAAGATTGCCGCGACCTATTTCGCGAACAGCTACACGGCAGGATCGGGAACGTTGTTCGATTCGCTGCTTGCAGCATCGGGACTTGAGAATATGGCGGTACGCCTCGGATATGCGGGCACGGCGAGACTGCCGCTCGAATTGCTGCTGCTCGGCGCGCCGGACGTGCTGGTCGATGCCGACGAGCGACCCTCCATGCCCGCACTCGCGCAGCAGAATTTCGTCCACCCTGCCTACAGGCGGCTTGCTGGGCAAAGCACGCGGGCGGTCGTTCCCGCGAAATACACCATTTGCGGCGGGCCGTTCACAGCTGAGGCCATCCGGCTTCTGCGCGAGGCGGGCGCGCGCGCCGGGGCGAATCCATGACCGCCAACCACCGATATGCCGTTGTCATCGGTGCGCTGGCGGCACTGACGCTCGCCCTTTTCGTTCTGTCCCTGGCCGTTGGACCGGCCGCCATCGGATTCACCGACAGCATCGCCGCGTTGTTTTCGAACAAGGCCGATGCGGTGGTGCTTATCATGCGCGAGGTGCGCCTGCCGCGCGCGCTGCTCGGCCTGATGGTCGGCGCAACGCTCGGCCTGTCGGGCGCGGTGCTCCAGGGCCTTTTGCGCAATCCGCTGGCGGAGCCGGGCCTGATCGGAGTCAGTGCTTCCGCCTCGCTCGGGGCCGTCATCGCGATCTATTCGGGGTTGACGCTTGTCTTTCCCTTGGCGCTGCCGCTGGCGGCGCTGGGCGGTGCGCTTGCGGGTGTTCTGGTCGTCCAGGCATTGGCGGGCACGCGCGGCAGCGTGCTGACCATCATCCTTGCCGGCGTCGCCGTATCGACCTTCGCAGGCGCGATGACCTCGCTTGCGCTCAACCTGTCGCCCAATCCCTTCGCGTCGCTCGAGATCATGTTCTGGATGCTCGGATCGCTCACCGACCGATCCATGACGCATGTGTGGCTCGCCGCGCCCTTCATGCTGGCCGGCTGGGTGCTGCTGATGACGCTGGGCAAGGCGCTCGATGCCCTGACCCTCGGCAGCGACAGCGCGGCAAGTCTTGGCATTGACCTGCGCCGCACGCAGATGCAGGCCGTGCTCGGCACGGCGGCGGCGGTCGGCGCGGCCACCGCGATCTCCGGCGCAATCGGTTTCGTCGGGCTGGTCGTGCCGCACCTGCTGCGCCCGCTGACGGGGGGCCTGCCCTCGCGGCTGTTGCCGGCCAGCGCGTTGGGCGGAGCCTGCATGGTGCTTGCAGCCGACATTGTGGTGCGCATCATCGCGCCCGAACGCGACCTCAAGCTCGGCGTGCTGACAGCCATCGTCGGCGCGCCGTTCTTCCTGTGGCTGGTCTATGCGCAACGCAGGAGCCCGGCATGACGTTGCTGGTGGCCGATGCGCTGCATGTTTCGCTCGGCGCGCGCCGCGTCGTCGACGGTATTTCCTTTGCGGTGAAACCGGGCGAATTCGTCGCGCTGGTCGGACCGAACGGCGCCGGGAAATCGACGCTCCTGCGAACGCTGGCGGGCGTGCTACCCTATTCGGGGTCGATCAGGATCGATGGGGAAGAAAGCGCCGCGCTGCCTGCGATACGCCGAGCGCGGACGCTCGCTTTCCTGCCGCAGGAACGGGATGTCGCATGGAACATCTCCGTCGAGGCGCTGGTGGCGCTCGGCCGCTCGCCTCATATTACCGCATTGTCGTCGCTTCGGCCGGACGACGAGCGGGCAGTGGACGCGGCCATGCGACGCATGGAGGTTCTGGCTTTCCGAAAGCGCCCGGTCGCCGAACTGTCGGGCGGGGAGAAAGCGCTGGTGCTGGTTGCGCGCGCGCTGGCGCAGGAAACACCCCTGCTGCTGGCAGATGAGCCTTCCGCCGGTCTCGACCCCGCGCACGGCCTGTCCCTCATGGCGACCTTTGCCGGCATCGCGCGGGAAGGAAAGAGCGTGATTGCGTCGACCCATGACCTCGGAATGGCGGCGGCGCATTGCACTCGCATTCTGCTGCTTGCCGGCGGACGCATTGTCGCGGACGGCGCGCCGGGCGACGTGCTGACCGTTGAACGCATACGCGAGGTGTATGGCGTCGAAAGTTACATCGCCACCGTTGACGGGCGCATGATCGTCCAGCCGTTGGACCTTGCTCCAGCTATCTGAGGCGGAATGCTTCAATCCGACCATGAAATGCCCTAAGTATCGCGCATGAAGAAGATCGGTTTCCTTTCGTTCGGCCATTGGTCGCCCTCTCCGCAATCGATGACGCGCAGCGCGGCGGACGCACTGTTGCAATCCATCGACCTTGCGGTTGCCGCCGAAGTACTGGGCGCGGACGGCGCCTATTTCCGTGTGCACCATTTCGCCCGCCAGCTTGGTTCGCCCTTTCCGCTGCTTGCCGCGACCGGCGGGAAAACGAGCCGCATCGAGATCGGCACCGCCGTTATCGACATGCGCTATGAAAACCCGCTTTACATGGCGGAAGACGCGGGCGCGGCTGACCTGATTGCGGGCGGACGGCTGCAACTCGGCATCAGCCGCGGCTCACCGGAACAGGTGATCGATGGATGGCGATATTTCGGCTATGCGCCTGCGGAAGGCGAGACCGACGCCGACATGGCCCGCCGCCACGCCGAGGTTTTCCTTGATGTGCTGCGGGGGCAGGGGTTTGCGGAACCCAATCCGCGCCCGATGTTTCCCAACCCGCCCGGCAAGCTGAGGCTTGAGCCGCATTCGGAGGGCCTGCGCGAACGCATCTGGTGGGGCGCGGCAACCAACGGCACGGCTGAATGGGCGGCGAAACTGGGCATGAACCTGCAAAGCTCGACGCTGAAATTCGACGAGACCGGCGAGCCGTTCCACATCCAGCAGGCCAGTCAGATACGAGCCTATCGCGAGGCGTGGAAGGCGGCAGGCCACAAGCGCGAGCCGAGGGTTTCCGTCAGCCGCAGCATATTCGCGCTGGTCGACGATCGAGACCGCGCCTATTTCGGGCGCGGCGGCAAGGAGCAGGACCAGATCGGCTTCATCGAGGAAAACACCCGGGCGATATTCGGGAGGGGCTATACCGGCGAGCCGGACGTGCTGATCCGGGAACTGGCCGGGGACGAGGCCATTGCCGAGGCGGACACATTGCTGCTCACCGTGCCGAACCAGCTCGGCGTCGACTACAATGCGCATGTGCTGGAGGCGATCCTGACGCATGTCGCGCCGGCGCTGGGGTGGCGCTAGCGCGGACTGGCGGCCCCGCCACCGCCAGTGACAGGAACTAAGATCAACGATTACCGTGAGCAGCCTGTGAGCCAATCGTTTCTCAACCGCATCATTCCGACTTCCGCGCTTCGCAAGCTGGGACCGAACGAGTCTCCGCGCGTCTCCAACATGGAATTGTTCTTCGACCTCGTTTACGTCTTTTCCATCATCCAGCTCTCCCATTTTCTGCTCGCGCACCAGAGCTGGACCGGCGCGATAGAAGCCGCGACTCTGTTTGCCGCCGTCTGGTGGGCGTGGAACTATACGGCATGGGCGACAAACTGGCTGAACCCCGATCACACCAGCGGCCGCACGCTCATGGTCGTCCTTATGGGTTGCGCGCTCATGATGGCGGTGGCGATGCCGGAAGCCTATTCAGAGCGTGCGGGCATGTTCGTCGGTGCCTATGTGTCGATGGCGCTGATTCGCGCGGGCTATATGGCGCTTGTGTTCCGTGGCCAGCGCATGGGCCAGAATTATGCGCAGCTGTGCGCCTGGAGCGCGATCTCGGGCCTGTTCTGGGTGGCAGGTGTGTTCTTGCCGGAAGCGCGGCTCTGGCTTTGGATCGTCGCGGTGGTTCTGGACTATGCCGCACCCTATCACGGTTTCTGGCTCCCGGGAAAAGGCTCCACGCCCATGGAAAGCTGGCCGCTGAGAGGTCTGCACCTGCTCGAGCGCAATCAGCAGGTTTTCATTATCGCCCTTGGCGAGTCGGTGCTGCTGCTCGGGGCCTTGCTGGTGGAGCATGAGTTGCACAGCGACGTCATCCTTGCCGCAATCATCGGCTTCCTGTTGATCGTTTCGCTGTGGTGGATCTATTTCGTGCATCTTGCGGAAACCGGCGAGCACCGTTTCAGCCATGGCTCAGACCATACAAGGCTGGCGCGGGCCGGACTTGCATATGCCCACGGCGCGATGGTCGCCGGCGCCATCGTGGTGGCCGTCGCCATAGAAATGATGGTGGCCCATCCGCACGAGCCGGTGCATCCGCAGACGGCAATTATCGCGGCGGCGGGTCCGTCGATCTTCCTGCTCGGCAGCGCCATGTTCCACCGGGTGATGGCGGAGCGGGTGCGCACGGGCTACCTCGCGGCGGTGCTGGCGCTCGCGATCATCGCCTTTTTGGCGCTGAAACTGCATCTCGCGACGCTGTGGCTCGGAATTGGGGTGCTTGGTGTCCTGATTGTTCTAGCATTGGCCAGCCGGCCAAAGGAGCTTGGTGAATGACAACGGCTGGGCTCTCGCCTCGAAAGGCAGTGGTCGCGAACGCTGCCTTTTTCTTTGCCGTCGTGATGCATAACCTGACCTATCCGCTTTCGGCCGCGGGCGGCATCTGGCCTGCCGTGTTCTATATTTTCTACTCGACGATATTCGTCGCCGCGACCTGGGCATTGAGCAGAAGCCGGATATTGCGCCTGTTGATTGTGCTTTGCGGTGCGGCAGTGCTTGCCGCCGGTCTCTTCAATTCCTACACGCCCGGCAGAGATGCGATGCTGGCCGTGCTGCTCTCGTCGATCGCCTATCACATCGTGATGTGCATGGTGCTCGCGATCTACACTTTCAGCGCCAAGACGGTGATGACGGACGTGCTGTTGGCGGCGACGTCGCTCTATCTCGTGATCGGCTCCTGCTTTGCCGCCGTACTCACTCTGGTCGAATGGATCCTGCCCGGGTCCTTCGTCGCCGGCTCGGGAATGGAAATCACCTGGCAGCGCATGGTCTATTTCAGCTACGTTACGCTGACCACGCTGGGCTATGGCGATATCATTCCCGTCGGGTTCTATGCGCAATCCGCTGCTTCCTTCGAAGCTGTCCTTGGTACGCTCTATACGGTCATTCTGTTGTCGCGGCTCGTCGGCCTCCACACCAGCAATCCGACGAAATCGCATAAGTAAGCGAGCCAGAAGCGGTCTTTACTCTTTCCTTATGCAGGCGGGGCGATTTCCCAATCGAGTTTTGATGCCCGCAAGCCCTATCTCCAAGGCCTGACTCGCTTTGGAGATTTTCCATGTCCGATATTTCCTATCTCGCGCTCGGCGTCTGCGCCTTCGCCCTGCTGGCGCTCTATGCCCGCGTCCTTTCCCGGATCTGAGGGGGTGTCGCCGTGCTCGAACCTCTCATCGGCATCGCCGTGGCGCTGGCACTCGGCATTTATCTCATTGTCACGCTGATCCGCCCCGAGCGGTTCTGATCGGCAGGAGCACATTCCATGACCGTTGTCGGCTGGCTGCAAATCGGCCTCGTGTTTCTCATCGTCGTCGCCCTCGTAAAACCGCTTGGCCTCTACATGGCCCGCGTGTTTTCGGGCGAACGCTGCTTCCTCTCGCCTGTGCTCGCTCCTGTCGAGCGCGGCATCTACGCGGCTTCCGGGATTGATCCGCGCGCCGAGCAAGGGTGGCTTGCCTATGCGGGCTCGATGCTTGCGTTTTCGCTGGCGAGCTTCATCGCCCTTTATGCAATCCTGCGTCTGCAGTTCTACCTGCCTCTCAATGCGCAGGGCTTTGCGGGCATGTCTTCCGATCTTGCCTTCAACACCGCGGTCAGTTTCGTTACCAACACCAACTGGCAGGCCTATGGCGGCGAGACGACGCTCAGCAATTTCAGCCAGATGGCCGGGCTGACGGTCCAGAATTTCGCCTCGGCGGCGGCGGGCATCGCGATCGCGCTTGCGTTGACGCGCGCCATTGCCCGGTCGGGCGTGCAAACGGTCGGCAATTTCTGGGTCGATCTTGTCCGCGGAACGCTCTATGTGCTGCTGCCGCTCGCAATCCTGACCGCGCTTGCATTCGTTGCGCTGGGCCTGCCGCAGACGCTCGACGCATCGGCAACGGCGACAACGCTCGAAGGCGCGCGGCAAACCATTTCGCTTGGCCCAATTGCCAGCCAGGAAGCCATAAAGCAGCTCGGCACCAATGGCGGCGGCTTCCTGAACGCCAACGCCGCGCATCCCTTCGAGAACCCCAGTGCCATCTCCAACTACATCAACATCATAGCGATGCTGGGCGTATCGGGCGCGCTCGTCTATGCCTTCGGCCAGATGGTGGGCGACCGCCGCCAGGGCTGGGCGTTCCTCGCGGTCACGGCGATATTCCTCCTGGTTGGAACGGCGACGATCTATTGGGCCGAATCCTCCGGCAATCCTGTCCTCACCGCACTGGGCGTCGATCCGCTCTCCGGCAATATGGAGGGTAAGGAAGTACGCTTCGGGCAGGCCGTGACGGCTGCCTACGCGGCCGTCACGACAGGGCTTTCCGATGGCGGCGTCAACGGTATGCACGGTTCGTTCACCGGCCTCGGCGGAATGGCGCCGATGTTCCTGATCCTTCTCGGCGAGGTTCTTCCGGGCGGCGTCGGGTCCGGCCTTTACGGGATGGTGGTCTTTGCAGTTCTCGCCGTATTCGTCGCTGGGCTGATGGTCGGGCGCACGCCGGAACTCCTCGGCAAGAAGATCGAAAGCCGCGAAATGAAATATGCGATGCTGGCGGTGCTGATCCTGCCGCTTTCGATCCTCGGCTTCGCCGCCATCTCCGCCATGCTGCCTTTCTCCGTCGCAAGCGTCGGCACGGGCGGTCCGCACGGCCTGTCGGAAATCCTCTACGGATATGCCTCGGCGACGGGCAACAACGGATCGGCCTTCGGCGGGTTGAGCGCCAACACGCCCTGGTACAACAGCACGCTGGGCATGGCGATGTTGCTTGGCCGTTTTGCCTATGCGGTGCCCGTGCTTGCCATTGCCGGATCGCTTGCCGCCAAGCCGCGCATCGCCGCGACGGCCGGAACCTTCCCCACAACGACCCCGATCTTCGTCGGCCTGCTCGCCGGCATCATCCTGATCCTGGGCGGCCTGCAATTCTTCCCCGCGCTTGCGCTCGGCCCCATCGTCGAGCACTTCGCAATGCTCGCCGGGCAAACGTTCTAAAGGACGGAAACCATGTCCAGCACTCCCTCAACGGCTCGTAGCCTGTTCGACCCTGCCATCCTCGTTCCCGCGCTTGGCGACGCCTTCCTCAAGCTTGATCCGCGCAAGCTGATGCGCAATCCGGTGATTTTCGTCACGGAAGTCGTCGCCGCACTGGTCACGCTGTTCTTCGTTCGCGACATTGTTACGACGAATGCCGGCGCGCTGTTCTCGGGCCAGATTGCGATCTGGCTATGGTTCACGGTGCTGTTCGCGACTTTCGCGGAAGCGGTTGCCGAAGGCCGGGGCAAGGCGCAGGCCGACGCGCTGCGGCGCACCCGCTCGCAGCTCACCGCGCGCAAGGTCCTGAAGCCGGACGAACTCGACGTCGCGGAAGTCCCCGCAAGCGACCTCAAGCTCGGCGATCTCGTCATCGTCGAGGCGGGCGAGCTTATTCCCGGCGACGGCGAGGTGATCGAGGGTGTCGCCTCGGTCAATGAAAGCGCGATCACGGGCGAGTCCGCGCCGGTCATCCGGGAGGCGGGTGGCGACCGCTCGGCGGTGACCGGAGGCACCGAAGTGCTGTCGGACTGGCTGAAGATACGAATCACGAGCGCTCCGGGGTCCAGCTTCGTGGACCGCATGATTGCGCTCATCGAAGGGGCGGAACGGCAGAAAACGCCGAATGAGATTGCGCTTTCGATCCTGCTGTCGGGACTGACGCTGGTTTTCCTGATCGCCGTGGTCACGCTGTGGGGCCTGGCGGGCTATTCGGGAACGGTGCTGTCCGTGACGGTGCTGGCAGCACTTCTGGTGACGCTGATCCCCACCACCATCGGCGGCCTGCTCTCGGCAATCGGCATTGCGGGCATGGACAGGCTCGTGCGCTTCAATGTCATCGCCACGTCGGGCCGCGCGGTGGAAGCTGCCGGCGATGTCGACACGCTGCTGCTCGACAAGACGGGAACCATCACCTTCGGCAACCGGATGGCGACGGATTTCCTTCCAGTTACGGGCGTCACCCGGGCCGAACTTGCAGAAGCCGCCCTCCTCGCGAGTCTCGCGGACGAAACGCCCGAGGGGCGCTCCATCGTCGCGCTTGCGACAGGTGAATTCGGGTTGAAGGCGCCCGCCATTCAGCCCGATGCGGTTGTCGCCTTTGCGGCAGAGACGCGGCTGTCGGGCATCGATTTCAAGGGCCGCCCGATCCGCAAGGGTGCCGTTGACGCGGCCCTGAAATTCGCAGGGATCGATCAGATGAGCACCTCGGACGTGTTTCGAAAGGCGGTCGATTCCGTTGCTCGCACAGGCGGCACGCCCCTTGCCGTTGTCGACGGCAAGAAGCTGCTCGGCGTCATCCACCTCAAGGATGTCGTCAAGCCCGGCATCAAGGAGCGTTTCGCGGCGCTCCGGGCCATGGGCATCCACACGGTCATGGTGACGGGCGACAACCCGGTCACTGCGGCGGCGATCGCCTCGGAGGCGGGCGTGGACGATTTCCTCGCCGAGGCCACGCCGGAACAGAAGCTCGCCTATATCCGTAAGGAGCAGCAGGGCGGGCGGCTGATCGCGATGTGCGGCGACGGCACAAACGATGCTCCGGCGCTCGCACAGGCCGATGTGGGCGTCGCCATGCAGACCGGCACGCAGGCGGCGCGCGAGGCCGCAAACATGGTCGACCTCGACTCAAGCCCGACCAAGCTCATTGAGATCGTGGAAATCGGCAAGCAGTTGCTGATGACGCGCGGATCGCTGACGACCTTCTCCATCGCGAATGACGTGGCGAAGTATTTCGCGATCATCCCCGCCCTGTTCGTGACGACCTATCCGGCCCTGTCCGCGCTGGACATCATGCAACTTTCCTCGCCGCAATCGGCCATATTGTCGGCCGTCATATTCAATGCGGTGATCATCGTCGCGCTGATCCCGCTGGCGCTCAAGGGCGTGGCCTATCGTCCGGTCGGCGCAACAGCCCTGCTGCGCCGCAATCTGCTCGTGTACGGGCTTGGCGGGCTGGCCCTGCCCTTCGCCGGGATCAAGCTGGTCGACATGGCGATCTTCTCCCTTCATCTGGTGTAATCATGCAGAACATTCTCCGCCCCGCGCTCGTCATGACGCTCGTTTTCATCGCTCTCACGGGCATCGTCTATCCGCTGGCCATCACCGCGATTGCACAGCTCGCGCTGCCGGTTCAGGCCAACGGTTCGCTGGTCATCAAGGACGGGACCGTCGTGGGTTCCTCGCTGATCGGCCAAGCCTTCACATCGGAGAAATATTTCTGGCCGCGTCCTTCGGCTGCGGGTGAAGGCTATGACGCGGCGGCTTCCAGCGGCTCCAATCTCGGCCCGACATCAGCGAAGCTCGCCGCGCGTGTGCAGTCGGACGTGGAAAGGCTGCACGCCGCAGGGCTCGCGGGTGCTGTCCCCGCCGATGGTGCAACCGCCTCCGGCTCCGGCCTCGATCCGCACATCTCGCCGCAATTCGCCCGCGCGCAGGTCGCGCGGGTTGCGAAGGCGCGCGGATTGCCCGAGGCCGAGGTGGAAGCGCTGGTCGCGCGCTTCACCGAACAGCGGCTCTTCGGTATTATCGGTGAGCCGCGCGTCAATGTCCTGTCCATCAATCTGGCATTGGACGACGGTATGCCTGGCTGAGCCGTATGCCCGATCATAGACCCGACCCCGATGCATTGCTGGCCCTGGCCGAGAATGGCCGGGGCCGCCTGACTCTGTTTCTGGGTGCTGCGCCAGGTGTGGGCAAGACCTTCGCAATGCTTTCGCGCGCCCGCAAGCTCAAGGCCGATGGCGTCGACATTGTCGTCGGGCTTGTGGAAACACACGGGCGCGCCGACACGGCCAACCTGCTGGAAGGTCTGGAGGTGCTGCCGCGCCGCAAGCTTCGGATACAGGGCCGCCAAATCGAGGAGTTCGACCTCGATGCCGCGCTCCTGCGAAAGCCGCGCATCGTGATCGTGGACGAACTGGCGCACAGCAACGCGCCGGACAGCCGCCATCCCAAGCGCTGGCAGGACGTGCAGGAACTTCTCGCCGCAGGCATCGATGTCTGGTCGGCAATGAACGTCCAGCATCTGGAAAGCCTGTCGGATGTGGTCCAGCAGATTACCTCTGTGCAGGTGCGCGAACGAGTTCCCGACAAGGTGCTTCAGCAGGCGGACGAGGTGCTGCTGGTCGATCTCGAACCTTCGGCGCTCATCGAACGGCTGAAAGAGGGCAAGGTCTATCTTCCGGAAAATGCAAGACGGGCAGCCGACAGCTTCTTTCGCCTCGGCAATCTGACGGCCCTGCGCGAAATGGCGCTGCGCCGCACCGCCGACCGGGTCGACGATCAGGTCGTGGACTATCTGAAGCAGAATGCGATTGACGAAAACTGGCAGACGGCGGAGCGACTGCTCGTCTGCATCGGACCCGATCCGCTTTCGGAGAAAGTGATCCGCGCGGCGGCGCGGCTGGCAAGCAGCCTGAACGCACCCTGGCTGGTGATAACCGTCGAGCGGCCCGACCAGCCGCTGCAATCACGCGAGCAGGGCCAGGTTGTGGAGGCCAATTTCAGATTGGCCGCGAGCCTTGGCGCCGAGACGCGGCGCATGGCCGGCACGGATTTCGTCGAAGAGATCATGAAGGCTGCGAAGCGCGAGCGTGCGACGCAGATCGTCATCGGCGCGCGGCATCCCTCGTCGATCAGGCGTTTGTTCGGAAGCTCCCTGCCGGACGCACTGATCGCCAGGGCCGCAGGTGCCGCCATTCACATCGTGACCGACGATTCCGTCGCTGCCCCGATCCTGTCCAGGGTTCCCGCGTCCCGGCGATGGATCGAGAACCCGGTGAAGGAAATCGGTGTTCCGTTCGCAGCCGTCGCAATTTCGACCTTGGCCGGCGCGACCATAGAGAGCTTCATCGATCTGCCGAATATCTCGCTGGTCTATCTGCTCGCGGTCGTGACCTCTGCCGTCTATGGCGGCTCTGTGGCGGCCTTGCTCGCAGCGGTACTGTCCGCCCTTGCCTATAATTTCTTCTTCATCCAGCCGACCGGCAACCTGACCATAGCATCACCCCACGAAGTGTTCGGGCTGATCGTCTTCATCGTGACCGCGTTGATCGCAGGCGGCCTTGCTTCCCGCATCTCGGCACAGGCGGCCAGCGCCCGCAAACGCGCTATCTCCATGCAGTCGCTGTATGATTTTTCACGCAAGCTTTCTGCTACAGTGAAGGCGGACGACGTGATCTGGGCGGCTGTCAGCCAGTTGCAGGTCACCTTGCGCCGCAATGTCGTCCTGCTTACGGCGACAGCGGGCGAGCTTTCGCTTGCCGCTGCGTGGCCGCCGGATACCGAGCTCGACCTGACCGACATGACGGCGGCGCGCTGGGCGGCGGAAAAGAACGAGACGGCGGGCAATGGCACCGGAACCTTGCCAAAGGCGCGGTTTCAGTTCAGGCCGCTCCTGCCCTCCGCGGGCATTGAGGCGGTGGTGGGGCTGCGCCTTGCCGACGATCCGCTCGATGCGGAGGAAGAGCAGGCGCTCGGCGCAATATTGGACCAGACGGCGATTGCAATAGACCGGGCGCGCCTCTCGAAGGAAAGCCTCGACCAGGCCGCGAGGGCGGCAGGCGAACGGTTCCGATCGGCGCTGCTTTCGTCGATCTCGCATGACCTCAAGACGCCGCTTGCAACCATTTCGGGTGCGATATCATCGTTGCGGCAATTGGGTGACCGCATGAAGCCTGCGAGCCGGGACGACCTTCTGGCCTCCATCGAGGAGGAGAGCGACCGCCTGAACCACTTTGTTTCCAACCTGCTCGACATGACGAGGATCGAGGCGGGCACCGTGGATGCGCGCCGCGACTGGGTGGATGTTGGCGATGTCATTGGCGGCGCGCTTGAGCGCGCGGGGAAATATTTCCCGGATCGGGTGTTCGAAGCCAGTTTTGCGGAGGCTCTGCCGCTCATTCGCGGCGACAGCGTGCTGCTGGGTCAGGTCATCTTCAACCTGCTCGACAACGCCGCAAAGTACGGTGGAAGCGAGCCCGTCAGCGTCTATGCCCGCAGCGAGGGATCCGAAATCGTGATATCGATCACCGACATGGGCAAGGGCATCCCCGGCAAGGAGCTGGACAAGGTCTTCGAGAAATTCTTCCGTCGCGGCAAGCCGGATGGCCGAACGCCCGGGACAGGACTCGGGCTTGCAATCGCCAAGGGTCTGGTCGAAGCCATGGGCGGGACGATTGCCGCCCAGAGCCCGGCCATTCGCAAGCGCGGCACGCGAATAGTGCTGCGCTTTCCGATCCCGCCCGCCGAACAGGAACGAATGAAGCCATGAACGCGGACAGGATACTGGTCGTGGACGACGAGCCCCAGATCCAGCGCTTCCTCAAACCCGCGCTGGAGGCTGCGGGCTATGAAGTCTTGCTGTCGGGGGATGGCGCGTCGGCGCTCAAGCTTGCGGTCACCGGCGCTCCCGCGCTTGTCATTCTCGATCTCGGCCTGCCGGACATGGACGGGAAGGAAGTCGTGCAGCGCGTGCGCGCATGGTCGCAGGTGCCGATCATCATTCTCTCCGCCCGCGATCAGGAAGCCGAGAAGATCGCTGCGCTGGATCTCGGCGCGGACGACTATATCGAAAAGCCGTTCGGCATTGGGGAACTGACGGCGCGTATTCGTTCTGCGCTCCGCCATCGCGTCATGCAGGACGGAGGCGCGGTCGAGGTCGAGCTTGACGGCCTGGCGATCGACACGCTGAAACGGCAGGTTCACCGCGATGGAACAGAAATCAAGCTGACACCGAAGGAGTATGACCTGCTGATATTGCTGGCGCGGCATGCGGGCCGGGTCGTCACGCACAAGACCCTGCTGACTTCGGTCTGGGGACCGGCGCATGCGGAAGATATGCAGTATTTGCGAGTGTTTATCGGGCAATTGCGCGCGAAGATCGAACGCGATCCTACAATTCCCCGGATTATCAAGACCGAGCCGGGCGTTGGATACCGGCTCCTGGCGAGTTAGGAGCCGCTGCACAAGCCGATATCGGATTGGCGGCTTTTCGCATTGCAGCATAACGGGTATAATGCTCGGCGGGAGCGGGGATTCCGGCGCGGACCTTGCAGGCCGCACCGGCGCAGCAACCGATCAACCGACGGCACCTTGGGGGGGTGGTGTCCGAGGCCGAGCAGGTGAATGGACAATCGAAAGAGCCACGCAGATGTCCTGACGAAGCGCTATGATGCCGTCGTTATCGGAAGCGGGCCGGGCGGCGCGACGCTCGCGCTTCGGCTGGGCCAGCAGGGGCTGCGCGTGCTCGTGGTCGAGCAGGGCGATTTCCTGCGCATACCGCGCGGGGGCGATGCCGAGCCGGTCGGGAAATTCATCGGTCATGTGATGAATGGGCGCGACAAGGCGCTCACTTTCATCGGCGGACGCAGCAAGTTCTATGGCGCGGCGCTGTACCGGATGCGCGAGAGCGACTTCCGCGAGGTCGAGCACGAGGCCGGCCTCTCGCCCGCCTGGCCGATCAGCTATGACGATCTCGAACCCTATTACGAGCAGGCCGAAATCCTGTTTCGTGTGCACGGAGCACCCGATGGGGATCCGAGCGACCCGCCGCGCCGCAAGCCGTTTCCGGGCGCACCGATCCCGCACGGACCGATCGTTTCGGATATGGTACGACGTCTGGAGGCCAGCGGTACGCCGACTGCCGCCATACCCGTTGGAATCGACTATGGCGATGGCGGCTCCTGCGTTCTGTGCGCCACCTGCGACGGTCACTTCTGCACGCTGGACGCCAAGATGGACGCGGAGACGGCGGCGATGCGCCCGGCGCTTGCGACCGGCAATGTGTACCTGTCCACGCAAACCGAGTGCCTGAAGGTCGAAACCAGCGCGGATGGCAACCGCGCGACCGGCGTTGTGCTGCGCCGCGGCGGCGCGGAGCATGTCGTCAAGGCTCCGGTCATTGCCGTTTGCGGCGGCCTGCCGGGTTCGGCGGGCCTGTTGCGGCGTTCGCGCAACGAACGGCATCCCGACGGTCTCGGCAATGCGGGCGGCGCGCTTGGCCGCTATCTCGCGGGCCATTCGGTGGGGATGATCTTTCCGTTCGTGAGCTGGAAGACTGTGCCGCCGATCTTCACAAAGACCTTCGCCATCAATTCCTTCTACGAATCAGCGCCGGACTGGCCCTATCCGACGGGCGTGGTGCAGATCGGCGGCCAGATGCCTTTCTGGGAGGAAGCTTCGAGGCCGATCAGGCCGATCGCGAAGATGATCGGCCTGCACAGCCTCATATCGTTCTACATGACAGAGACGGTGCCGACGCGCGAGGCGGGGCTGACCTTCGAAGGTGACGAAATCTCGGGCCGCGTCGAGCCGGTGCACAGCCTGAAAACCTTTGCGAAACTGCGGGAACTGGCCGTCGCCGCTTTCCGCCGCGCCGGCTATCGCTCGCTGGCGCGAACGCGGCCGCCCTATCTGTGGCATGAAGTCGGCACGGTCCGGTTCGGCACCGATCCGCAGACCTCCGTGCTCGATCCCGACTGCCAGGTGCATGGCATATCCGGTCTCTATGTCGTGGACGCCTCCACGCTTCCTTCGGCGGGCGCGGTCAACACGGCGCTTACGATCATTGCGCTTGCGCTGAGGGCAGGCGACCACATCGCCGGTCGCAGCGCCGCCTCGCGCGGCGAAAGCGCAGCGCGTCACCCCTTCGTGCACTCCTGATCTCCGTCCTGCCGGTTGCGAAAGGCCGTTCATGCATCTTGTCTACTATCGAAAGCAGGTTCCGAATTTCGGCGACGACCTCAACGCGGAACTGTGGCCCGCGCTCGCGCCGCGCCTGTTTGCCGACGAACCGGGTACCGCTTCGGATATCGGCTTTGTCGGGATAGGCACGATCATCGGAATGCCGATTTCCGGTTTGCAACGGCTCAACGTCTTTTCCAGCGGCATCGGCAATGACAGGCCGTCGCGCTGGCGCGATCTCCAGGTGGAATACTGGTGCGTGCGGGGTCCGATCTCGACGCGGGTTCTGGACCTGCCGGACGACCGCGCCATAACCGACGGCGCGATTCTGACGCCGCTCGTTGCGGGATTTCCGAGGGCGGCGTCGGCGACCGGCGGCACGGTCATCGTACCGCACTGGGAGACGATGGATCATCCCGGCTGGTCCGAGGTCGCGTCCCTGACCGGCTTTGAGCTGCTCGATCCGCGCGGCGATCCGAAAAGCGTCATCGAGCGCATCGCGGGGGCGACGATGGTGCTGACGGAATCCCTGCATGGCGCAATTCTGGCTGACACCTATGGCGTTCCATGGCGCGCTTTTGCGACATCGAAGAATTTCGGCGTCACGAAATGGGTCGATTGGGCCGGCTCGCTGGGGCACGATTTCAGCCTGACCATGGTGCCGCCGCCCGACAGCGGTCCGGTCCTTGCCTTCGGGCGTCCGGTTGCGCCGTTCGGCGAAACCCGGAAGTTCGATGCGGCAACCGCGCTGGCGCAGTTCGACCAGCGACTGACGCACGAGCCGGAAACGTTGAAGTCAAGGCTCAAGGCGATGGTCAAGCAATCGCCGCTCGTCCGGCGGTTCCTCGGTTTCAGGCCCGAGCGAACAGCGGAGGCGCTGGACCGGCTGGCGCAGATGGAACCGGAACTGAGCACGGTCTCGCAAAGGGAAAGCCTGCAGCAACGCATGCTGTCGCGCCTCTCGGCGCTGTCTGTTGCCGCGGGACATGGCCCGCTGAAATAGCACCTCAGGTCATCGCCACCCGCGCGCGCGTTCCACCGCGCGTGCGAAGAGCGTGGCGCGCTCGGGGGATGTCGGACGTGGCTTGAAAGTGCGAACCGTCTCCGCACCGGGGGCGAGTTCCAGTTCGGCTCCGAGTCCTTTCGCGGCAAGCGAGGCGGTACCGAACGCCGTCATTTCGTCGAAGCTGCTCGTCCTCACCTCCCGGCCAAGGGAATCGGCCAAGAATTGCGCAAAATAGGGGCTTCGCGACAGGCCTCCGTCGATGCTGATAGCGGGGGCGAGTGGCACGCTGCCGCTCATCGCCGCCAGCACATTGGCGGTGAGCAGCGCGATGCCTTCGAGCAGGGCCTGGCGCATGTCGCTGCGCGACATCTCGGGCGTCAGGCCAAGCATGACGGGGCTGGCGGTTCTGTCCCAGTAAGGGCAGGCAAGGCCGGAAAATGCCGGAATGAACACCAGCCCCCGGTCGATGGCGGCCGGCTGATCGAACGCGCCGAAATCGTCCATGTTGTCGGCCAGTCCGGCCTTGAGCGCCCATTCAACCGATGAACCGGCGTCATAGACCCCGCCGTCGAGCGCATAGACCGGGCCGTCGCCGATGTCCCACGCGACGGTTGGAAGCAGCCCGGCCGCCTGTTCCGGTGGCACGATCTCGCTTCCTGTCACGGTGAGCGCGAATGCGCCTGTGCCGAATGTGATCTTGCTGTCTCCGGCCCGCCGGCATCCATGTCCGTACAGCGCCGCCTGCTGGTCGACGACGGATGCTGTGACCGGAAGCGATCCGACAGAACCGAAATCACTCACCGTTCGCTCGATCCCGGGCAGGCAGTCCATGGGGACACGGAACAGTGCGCACAACTGCTCGTCCCAAGCGCAGCTTCTGATGTTCATCAGGGAGGTGCGCGAGGCGGTCGTCACATCCGTTGCGAAGCGCCCGGTGAGATTGTGCAGGAAGAAGGCGTCAGTGGTGCCGAGGCACAGGCGACCGTTTCGATGAGCCGCGCCCACCGCTTCGATATTGTCCAGCATCCAACGGAACTTGGCGGCGGAGAAATAGGGATCGACGGGAAGGCCGGCGCGTTCGCGGGTCAGTTCCTCGGCTCCGGCGGATCGCAGTTCGGCGATTTCCGGCGTCGTGCGGTTGTCCTGCCAGACGATCACAGCGCTGAGCGGTTCCAGCGTCTCGCGGTCCCATGCGAGGCAGCTTTCGCCCTGATTGGCGAGGCCGATGGCCTGGACCTCGGGCCCTGCCAGGCCGATGCATGACCGGACATTTGCGAGAAGCTCGAGGGCGTCATGCTCGACCCATCCCGGTTGCGGATAGTGCTGGGCGTGCCGGGTTCCACCCTTTATCGAAAGGCTGTCGCCGTCGACGGTGAGAATCCGTGTCGATGTGGTACCCTGGTCAATGGCGGCGACGCATACCATCAGGCATTTTCCAATCGAACATTAATCGTGCGGGGCGCTTCGCCGGACAATAATGCACCGATCGGAATGAGAACACGCTGTTCAGGTCGGCCCGTCATGGGCTTCGACCAGATCTGCCGACCGTCCGATTCGACCACGAGCCTTCCGGAAACGGGCTCCCCGATCCTGACCTGCAATTCACCCATTCCCCGTACGCCTTCCGGTCCCAGCCATTGCGGCACCGCATAGCGTATGCCGTGGCCCGTGGTCACGCGCGTGGCGCGAGCCGGTTCGTCCGGGGCATCGGCAAGATCCCGGGCGACCATGCGGGCGATACGCCTGCCTTCGGCCCATGACCAGCCGGCGGTCTCGACGGGATGCAGCATGTTGCCGACGGCATAAATCCATGGCGCGCTTGTGCGGCCCCGGTCGTCGATCATCGGTCCAGCGGTTCCTTCATCGATTTCGAGGCCGAGCCTGCGGGCAAGTGCCGCCTCCGACGTAAAGCGTCCCGTCAGCACCACGCCGTCGCATTCGACTTCGCTCGCGGCGCCGTCGGGTCCGAGCAGACGCACGCTTTCCACGCGGCGGGACCCGACAATCTCGGATATGCGGGTGCCGTAATGGACCTTGATGCCGAGCAGGTTGGGGAGAAGCGAGAAGGGGCGGCGCAGGATCGGCGACGGCCTTGGTTCGACAAGCGCCACCGGCTTCGCGCCGATCGAAACGCAGGTGAGAATTGCCGACATCGACACCAACTCGCTGCCGACCACCAATGGCCGCCGAAACGGCTTCAGCTTCTCGCGGTAGGCAAAGAGCTGCAGGGCGTTGGTGTTCATGACGCCGACAGGCCGGTCGCCCGATATCAGCGCGGCGGCCCTTGACGTTTCCCGCGCGCCCGTCGCCAGCACAATGCGCTTTGCCCTGATCGAGAGCAGGCCGTCCGGGGCGGCGACCGATATTTCGCCGGGTGCGCTGCTTCCGACGGCGCTGTGCCGCAGGCGCAGGTCGACGCCTGCCCGGCGAGCTGTCTCGGCAAGCCGGTCTGCATAAGCGGGACCTGAAAGGACACGGTGGAACTCGCGCATGCCGAATGGCGAATGGCCACAAAAGCGGGGGATCCCGCCGGGCTGATCGCTGCGCTCGATGGCGATGACGCTGGAAACGCCGCTCTTTTTCAGCTCGGTGGCCGCCGCGAGACCAGCCGGTCCCGTGCCTATTACCAACACGTCCGCTTCCGCGTCGGGCTTACGGGCGTCATCCTGCATTCGATTGGCCGCCGTCGATTATGTCATGACGCGCATCGATGCGGGGCGAGGCAAGTGCGGTAATCCTGGCGGTGCAGTTGAAGCCCTGGCACTGGCCCATGCCGCAGCGGGTGCGGCGTTTCAGTCCGCCGAGATCGCCGGCGGGCAGCGGCCCCGACAGGGCGGCCTCTAATTCTCGGCGCGTTACCATCTCGCAATGGCAGACGATCTCATCATATCCGGGCTTCTGCCAGTCGCGCGGCAGATGCTCTGCAAGGTTCGGAACGCTCACGGACGGCTCAGGCCCGGGTGCCGGGCGGGGCGTCGAGCCGGCATATAGGCCAAAAACATGGTGCGCGATGCCGAGCGCCGCCGTCATCCCGGTCGAACGAATGCCGCCCACCGTTATCCAGTTGCGTGCGCCGTCCATCGAGATCCGATATTCCTTCTTTTCGCTCGCCGGACGCAAACCGGCATAGGCGGCCGTAATGGATATGTGCCGGATCGCCGGGAGCATCTGCCCCGCGCGGTCGATCAATGCGCGCATCTTTTCCCGCTCGACAGTGGCGCGGGCGCGGTCGTCCTGCTCCTCGGCGGTCGGGCCGATCAGCACATTGCCGAAGATCGTGCGCGTCAGGACGACGCCCTTCGTATGCTCGCTCGGCACCGGCAGCACGATCCCGTTGAGCAGCCTTGAAGCCGACTTCTCGAATACGACAAACTGGCCCTTGCGCGGCTTGATGGCGAAGTCGCTCGCGCCTTTCAGCCGTTGCTCAACGATATCGCCGTATAGGCCCGCGCAATTGACGACATGGCGCGCGCGAAACCGGCTCCTGGCCGTTTCCAGCGTCCATATTTTGCCGTCGAAATCACCGCCGAGGACTTCGGTTCGCAGATGGACCTGTGCGCCAAGCCTGATCGATTGCAGAACATAGGCAAGGAACGGCGACCATGGATCGATGAGCGCTTCGCCGGGAACGCGCAAGCCGGCAAGCGCGGCGTCGGACAGATGGGGCTCGACCTTCGTGACTTCGGCCCGCTCCAGCGGCATGACGTCGTCAATGCCGTTTTCAAGCGCCTGCTCGCGGATGGGCCTGAGCTTCTCCGCTTCCTGTTCGGTCCACGCCACCACCATCGCGCCGCATGCAAATAGGGGCAGGTTCATCGTGCGATGGATATCGAGATACTCGCGGTAGCCGTCGCGGATGCATTGAAGCTCAAGGCTTCCGGGCGGCGCATCGAAGCCCGTGTGCAATATGGCGCTGTTGGCCTTGCTTGCGCCGGACAATATGTCGTCACCGCGCTCCAGCAGCGCCACGCGCAGGCCGTTCAGGGCGAAACGCCGCGCCATCGCGCAGCCCACCACGCCCGCACCGATGATCGCCACGTCGAACACAATGCCTGTGCTTTCCGAACGGTCGGACGAGTTCTGTGTCTTGTGCGGACGGTAGGCGGAGATTACCATGCACGGAGATATACTGTGACCAAACGTTCAAGGTCAATGACTGTTCGGTAAAATTGAGGAGGCAACATGACGCCAGCGAAAAGGCGGGACAGGATCATTCAGTTGGTCAGGGAAAACGACAGGGTGACCGTCGATCATCTGGCGGAATGGCTCAAATCCTCGCGCGAGACCATTCGGCGCGATCTCGGGGCGCTGGATTCAAAGGGCCTGCTCAAGAAGATCCACGGCGGCGCGATTTCCGTGGAGGCGAATCAGTCGGAAGCCGTTTCCGAAGGCTCGTTCCAGGCGCGTCTGGCGGAGAATGCGAAGGGCAAGCGGCTGCTTGCGCGCGCCGCCGCCGGGCTGCTCAGATCGGGCGACACGGTCTTTGTCGACACAGGGACGACGACGGTTTTCCTGGCCGAGGAAATCGCCCGCTGTGAAGGCATTACGGTCATAACCAATTCGGGCGCAATTGCCTCGCAGGTCGTTAAGGGTAAGGGAAATAAGGTTTTTCTGCTCGGCGGCGAGTATCGGGAGGGTGGTAGCGAAAGCGTGGGACCGCTGACCATCGACCAGATCGGGCGCTTCAACGCCTCGCACTCCATCATCACCGTGGGCGCGGTCAGCCAGGGCGGGTTCCTGGATTACGACCTGCAGGAGACGGATATAGCCAAAGCCATGATCGCGCAGTCGGCGAAGCTTTTCGTGCTGGCCGACAGCACGAAGTTCGGAAGGTCGGCGCTGTTCCAGGTGTGCCCTCTGGCTGCTGCCGACATCATCATCACCGACGAGATGCTCCAGGCTCCCTACGAGGAAGCGCTCGCAGTGGCCGGCGTCGAGGTGGTGGTCGGTCGAAATGGCCTTTAGAGAAAAACGGTGCATGCGTTTTGGGCAGAATCACTATGCAATGTGCAAAAAAAGAAGGCGAAGTGCGCATATATGGTCGTTGTGATCGGCCGTACAAAAAAGTTAGTTGACTGAACGGGCAATCGTGGACATGGTGAATGGCAGCTCCTCGGGCGCCTCTCGCGGCATGTGGAGGGACGAAGGGCAGTGGCCCCAACGAACAGAGGGAACATCATGAAGACGAACAGACGGACTTTTCTTGGCGGGGTCGCGCTCGCTGGCGTTGCAATGTCGAGCGGAAAATTGTCGCTTGGCGGCACCGCGCACGCTCAGGGCGTCAAGCGCGTCACTTTCGCCTCTGCAGGCCCGATCACGGGCAACTGGGATACGACCTCGCACACCACGGTCGGCCAGTGGAACGCCGAACATTTCATTTTCAGCCACCTGACCAAGGCTCCGATGAAGCCGGAGAAGCCGGACGAACTGCTTCCCGATCTCGCAGTGAGCTGGACGATCGTCGATCCGCATACGATCGAGTTCAAGCTGCGCGAGGGCGTGAAGTTCCACAACGGGCAGGACTTCACCGCCGAGGACGTCAAGGCGACGTTCGACTACGCATCGGACCCGTCCCGGCCCTCCGCCTCGCTCTATCCGGGCAAGGCAGACATCACGGTCGTCGACAAGTATACGCTGCGCATCAACACGGAGAAGTACGGCTACCCCGCCGCAGCCTATTATTATCTGGTCAGCTTCCTGCCGATCATGTCCGCGGCCGACATCGCCAATCCTTCGGTATTGCAGGCGAAGCCGAACGGCACCGGCCCCTTCAAATTCGCCGCGACGGAAGGCGACAAGACCACGCTCGCCGCCTATGACGACTACTACGACGGGCGTCCGCAGATCGATGAGGTCGTCTATGCCTATGTTCCCAGCCCGAATACCCGCGTCCTCGGCCTGCTCAACGGCGAATACCAGATCATCGAGCGCCTTGAGCCGGAGCAGTATTCCACGCTTGAATCCAATCCCGACGTCAAGGTGGACCGCGCGCTGTCGCTGGAGAACAAGTACCTGCATTTCCGCTGCAACAAGCCGCCCTTCGACGACATCCGCGTGCGCATGGCTGCTTGCCACGCCATCGACCGGTCGCAGATCATGGAGGTGGTGGGCATCGCCGGCCAGGAATCCAGCAGCTATATCTCGCCGCTGAAATTCGGCTATGCCGACATCCCGAACTATCCGACCTACGATCCGGCGAAGTGCCAGGAACTGCTTGCCGAGGCGGGCTTCCCGAACGGACAGGGCCTGCCCGAACTCGAATACATCACCTCGGTTGGCTTCTATCCCAAGACGCGCGAATATGGCGAGCTGATCACCGCCATGATGCAGGAGCAGGGCTTCCCGGTGAAGCTCACCGTTCTTGAGCCGGCTGCATGGGAAGACCAGATCTACCGGCGCGCGGACGGCCAGGGCGCGGGACACATGGTCGATGTGGGCTGGATGACCGGCTCGCCCGAACCCGACCTCGTGCTGTTCCCGAACTGGTTCTCCAAGAGCTCGCTGTTCCCGGGCCTTGTGGATACGGAAATCGACGCGGTGCTGGAAAAGGAACGCAATGCCGCGACACCGGAAGAGCGCGCCAAGATCATCCGCGAGGAAACCTTGCCGACCATCGCCAGCAAGGTGCCGAGCCTGTCATTGTTCTCGGCGGTGCACTTCCACGCAATGGCCAAGGGCCTCGACAATGTGGTGTTCGCGCCGAACGGACCGATCGACCTTTCCAAGGCGACACTTTCGTAAGGCAGTCACGTCAACCGATCGCGGTGGCGGCGCACCCCGCCGCCACCGGCACTTGAAGGCAGACGATCATGATCTTCGCACTCGACTTTTTTGCGCGCCGACTGGCGCAGGGATTGGTGATCGTCACCCTCGTCGCTTTCCTCGTCTTCACGCTGCTTCGCGTCGTGCCGGGTGATCCCGTGCGTATGATGCTCGGCCCGATGACGCCGCCCTCAGTCATGGAGGAGACGGCGCGCGAGCTTGGCCTGCGCGATCCGATACCCGTGCAGTTCGCGCGCTATATCAGCCAGATCGCGGTCGGCAATTTCGGAACCTCTTTCATTCGCGGCACGCAGGGAGGAAGCACGGGCGGCTCGCGCGGCGAAACCACGCACAGCGCCGAGAACCGTGCGCCTGTCATCGGCCTCATCGTCCAGACCATACCCTACAGCCTGCTGCTGGGCGGGCTTGGAATCCTTTTCGCCATCATCGTCTCGGTGCCCGTCGGGATCTATGCGGGTCTCAATGCAGGCCGATGGCCCGACCGCGCGGCGGTCTATCTCTCTTCCTTTCTCGTGTCCCTGCCGAACATCTGGCTGGGCATTGTCTTTATTCTCCTTTTCTCCGCCAAGACCGGCTGGCTTCCGGCGATAGGTTACAAAGGCCCCGCCTATGCGGTGCTCCCGGCGCTGGTGATCGCGTTCGAGCTTGCGCCGGTGCTGATCCGGTCCATCTCGGTATCGGTCGCGAGCGGGCTGCATGAGAACTATGTGGACGTGGGAAAGGTGCGCGGGCTGACGCGCCGCACCATCATCTCCAAGCATGTGCTGCGCAATGCCTCGATCCCGCTGCTCAACCTCTTCGGTGTGCAGGTGATCGGCATGCTGCTCGGCGGCCTCTTCGTGGTCGAGTTCATCTTCAGCTATCCCGGCCTCGGCCTGCTCACCATCAATGCGGTGTTCCAGCGGGATTTCCCGATTATCCAGGCGGTCGCCATCCTGTCCGGCGCCGTGCTGGTCGTGGTCAACATGATGGTCGATTTCATCGCGACCAATATCGATAGAAGGCTTCAGTACTGATGGCGCTGGCCGAGACGACGAAACTGGAACGCGCCCCTCGCAACGAAACCCTCGGCGGACGCATTCTGCGCCTTGCCTGGAAGTCCATCGACTTCAAGATCGGTTTCACCGTGGCGGCGACCCTCATCCTCCTGTCCATTTTCGGACCCTACATCATCGACGTGTCGCCGACCGCGATGGACGTGAAGGCCAAGTTCCTTCCGCCGTTTCCGATGGATGGCTGGCAGATCGGTCATCTTGCCGGCACCGACCAGCTTGGCCGTGACCTGCTGATGCGTTCGCTCGTTGGCTTGCGCAATGCGCTCGTCATCGGCGTGGCGAGCGTCGTCGGCATGTTTGTGCTGGGATCGGCGATCGGCATGATCGCCGGGTATTACGGCAAATGGACCGATCTCATCCTGATGCGCCTGACCGACGTGCAGATGTCGATCCCGGTCGTCATACTGGCGATAGCCATACTCGGCGTGACGCGGCCAAACGAAATCCTCGTGATCTCCGTGCTGATCCTTGCCGGATGGCCGGCCTATGCGCGCGTTACCCGCAGCGTCGTGCTTGCGGAACGGCAGAAGGAATATGTGCGCGGCGCAAAGATCATCGGCGCTTCCAATTTCCGCATCATGCTGCGCTACATCGCGCCGAGCATCCTGCCCACAATGGCCTTCGTGGCGGTGCTGGACGTCGCGCGCATGATGATCTTCGAAGCGATCTTCGGCTTCATCGGCATCGGCATACAGCCGCCGACGCCGACCTTCGGCAACATCATCGCCGCCGGCACGCAATATCTGCTGAACGCCTGGTGGATCACCGTTGTCCCCGGCCTGATCCTGACCGTCACGCTGGCCAGCATCAACCTGATGGGCAGTGCGCTGGAACGCGCGCGCAACAAAGTCATACGCGGGGTCGAATGATGTCGGAAGCGATTCTCTCGGTACGCAGCCTGAGCATCGACCTCGAAGGCCGGGGCGAGCGCCGCCCCATCATTTCCAATGTTTCGTTCGACCTGCTTCAGGGACAGGTCCTGGGGATCATCGGGGAGAGCGGGTCGGGCAAGACCGTCCTGTCGCGGGCGGTGGTGAACTGGATCAATCCGCCGCTGCGCGTGACCGGCGGCGAGGTCATGTTCAAGGGGCACGACCTGCTGACCCTGCCGGAGCGCGAAATGCAGCCGATTCGCGGACGCTCCATCGGCTATGTCGGGGCAAATCCGGGCAGCGCGCTCGATCCGACCCTTTCGATCGGGACACAGATCGTGGAGAAGCTCCAGCAGGTCGTGCCCGGCACCTCGGCAGCCGATGCCAAGGCGCGCGTCATTGATCTTCTCGACGCCGTGCGCATTCCTTCGGCGCGGCAACGCTTCGACGATTTCCCGTTCCAGTTCAGCGGCGGCATGATGCAGCGCGTGCTGATCGTCGACGCCCTTGTCTCGCGGCCCGCATTCCTCGTCGCCGACAACATCACGCAGCCGCTCGACGTTACGGTCAGCGCCCAGATCATCCGCATCATGAAGGAGCTTCAGAAGGATTTCGACACCGCGATCCTGTTCGTTTCGTCATCGCTCGGCGTGGTGCAGGATGTGGCCGACGAGGTGCTGGTGCTTGAAAGCGGAAAGGTCATCGAGCATCGCAAGATGCAGGCGCTGATCCGCGAGCCCGAGGCCGCCTACACGCGTCGCCTGATCGCCAAGGTTCCGCGCATCTGGACGGCGGAGTCGGTCACACCGACCATCAAGACGACGGCGGACCGAGACATCGTGCTCAGCGTGCGCGACATCTCGAAATCCTACGCCATCAAGGATCGGTCCGCGCTGTTCCAGACCAAGTCGGTGCAGGCGGTTCGCAATGTCTCGTTCGACGTGGAGCGCGGCGAGAATTTCGGGATCGTCGGCGAATCCGGCTGCGGTAAATCCACTCTTTCACGGCTGCTGAGTCGCCTCGAAGCGCCGGACGCAGGCGAAATCATGTTCAAGGGCAAGGACATTGCCCGCCTCAACTCGCGCGACCTGCTGATGCTGCGCAAGAGTTTCCAGCTCCTTCTCCAGGACCCCTACAACGCGATCCCCTCGCATTTCCCCGTGGGCCGCACCGTCTGCGAGCCGCTGAGGATCCATGGCGGAATGACCGGCGCCGAGGTCAGGGAGCGGGCGCGCGCCGCCATCGCGGAAGTGGGGCTGCCGGCGGGCGTTTTCGACAATCTCCCGATCGGGCTCAGCGCGGGGCAGCGGCAGCGCGTCAACATTGCGCGTGCGCTCGTGCTCGAACCCGAATTGATGATCCTCGATGAAACGCTGTCCTCGCTCGACCAGATCGAGCAGGGCCGACTGATCGACCTGTTCGAGCGGCTGCAGGCCAAGCATGGAATGTCCTACATCTATATCTCGCACGACCTTGCGATGGTGCGGCGCGTGTGCACGCGCGTCGCGGTCATGTATCTCGGCCGCGTCGTCGAACTCGCCGACAACGAGACGTTGTTCTTCGATTCCGCCCATCCCTATACGCGCGCCCTCCTGAGCGCCGCGCCGGTCATCGAGGCGAAGCGCTACGACACCGGCACCTATCTGCTGGACGGCGAGCCGCCGGACCCGATCGACATTCCGCCGGGGTGCAGCTTTCGCACGCGGTGCCCGTTCGCATTCGAGCGCTGCTCGGTCGAGGACCCGGCGCTCTATTCCCGCGACGGTCGCAATTTCAGCGCGTGCCATCTCATTTCGGATGACAGCGCGGTGACGAACGCCGCATTGATTCGACGCGAGATCACGCCGCGCGAACGGGTCGCACAGACCGTCGCCGGCTGACGTTCGCCAGGCAGGATTTGGCAAAGAGGAGCGGAGCGGATGTCGAAGGTTCAGGTCGTTGATCTAGATGCGCAGGAGCAGGAAGCGCTGCACGAGTTCGAGCACGATCCCGCCGGACGGCACTCGCCCGCCTTGCAGAAGATCGTCAACCGCATGCGGGGCGGCTCGGTAAACAACAAGCTCGTTCTCTTCTGCACCAAGCCGCACAAGGAATGGATCCTCGCCCGCCTGAACGGACGCGCCAAGCCGATCACATTCTACTGGGACCGAAAGTTCACGAATCTCGATGAAGCGGAAGTCGAGATCTACAGGATGCGCCTTGCGGAGATGAAGGGCGCAGACACAGTTGAGGCGAAGGACTGAGCATATGATCAAGCTTACCGGTTATGGCGACCGCATCAGCGTTTCGCCGAACGAGACGATACGCTTCCACGTCAACTGTGAATATGAAAGCTTTCGCGCCGATCTCATCAGGATCATTTGCGGCGACACCAGCCCGGAGGGTCCGGGTGTCAAGATCGAGGAGATCGAAAGCTCGTTCGGCGGCGAATACAAGGGCCGCGCGCAGAAGATCCATGCCGGTTCCTTCGCCGTCGTGGAAAAGATGCCCGCGCTGGCTTCGCTCGAGAGCTTCACCGTTCAGGCCGTCATTCAGCCGACGACGCCCACCAAGGGACGACAGGCGATCGCAGCCTGCTATGACGAGGCGGGCAAGGCGGGCTTCGGTCTCATCATCGATGAAAAAGGTTGCGCGGCGCTCGATGTGAGGGATGGCAAGGGCGGCTCCACGGTTGTCTCAAGCGGTGCGCCCTTGCGGCGGCTCGGATGGTATGTCGTGGCGGCTTCCTTCGATGCATCTACCGGCACGGCGAGCGTCTATCAGCGTCCGTTCAAGTCCTACACCGCGTCGTCCGAAGCGGCTTTCGCCGAAGCGCCCGCTTCGTTCGCGCCTGCCGCCGCGCCACTGTTTTTCGCGGGAGAGATCGCTGGCCGGTCGTCCCGCCGGCTGCTCGCAAAGAATTTCTACAACGGCAAGCTTGAAGCGCCCCGTCTTTCGTCGGTGGCGCTCGGCGCCTCAGAGATCGAGCAGCTGCGCACCACGCCGTTTCCGTCGAGCCTCTCGCTCAACCTGCTCGGTGCGTGGGATTTCTCGAAGGACATTTCCGGTACGAAGATTTCCGACATCTCCGCGAACGGCGCCGACGGACACATCGTCAACCTGCCGGCGCGAGGCGTCGTCGGCCACCTTCATACGCTCGATAGCCATGACTGGAAAATGGCCCCGGAGCAGTGGGGCGCGATCCACTTTCACGACGACGACATCTATGACGCCGAATGGGATGTCGATTTCGAGCTGACGGTACCGTCGGGACTTCGCAGCGGCATCTACGCGGTGCGGCTGAGGGCGGGTGAGGAAGCCTATTACATTTCCTTTGTCGTTCGGGCCGCGCCGGCAAAGCGCAAAAAGGTGCTGTTTCTCTTCTCGCTCGCGACCTATATCGCCTATGCCAATGAGCATTTCGGGACGAACTCGGCCATGGTCGAGCTTCATCTCAACCGCGTCACCGTGCTTCATCCGCATCAGGTCTTCCTCAACGAACACCGCGAATACGGGCATTCGCTCTACGACGTGCATTCGGACGGCAGCGGCGTCTATTATTCCTCGCGCCTGCGCCCGATCATGAACATGCAGCCATTCGTTGAGGCGAACCACGGCGCAGGCCCGGCGCATCTGTGGCTGTTCAACGCGGACACCCATATCACCGACTGGATGGAAGCCCATGACGTGGACTATGACGTCGCGACCGACGAGGATCTACACGTCGAAGGCATCTCGCTGTTCGAGGGATACGATGTCGTGATCACCTCGACGCATCCCGAATATTATTCGCTCAGGATGCTCGACGCCTTGCAGCGCTATATCGACCGGGGTGGCCGCCTGATGTATCTCGGCGGCAACGGCTTCTACTGGCGCATCGCCTATCACAAGGAGTTGCCCGGCGTAATCGAGGTGCGGCGGGCCGAGGGTGGCAATCGCGCATGGGAGCCGCCGACAGGTGAATATTACCACAGCTTCACGGGCGAATATGGCGGCATGTGGCGAAGGCAGGGCGGGCGCGCGCCGAATGCCATCTGCGGCGTGGCCTATGTCGCGCAGGGCTTCGACGAATCGACCTTCTATACGCGCAACCCGGACAGCTTCGACACGCGCGCCGCTTTCATTTTCGCGGGCGTCGGGGCCGACGAGAAGATCGGCGATTTCGGCCTGATCGGCAATGGAGCGGCGGGCATGGAGGTCGACGCGATCAACTACGATCTTGGAACGCCGCCGCATACGCTGGTACTCGCCAGTTCGCACAACCACACGCCCGCCCATCTTCTCGCGCTCGACGAGATGCTTTTCAACATCATGGATTCGGGCGGCGACGTCTGCGAGCAGGTCAAGGCCGACATGGTGTTCTTCGAAACGCAGGGCGGCGGCGCGGTGTTCAGCGTGGGCTCCATCGCCTATGCCGGTTCGCTCAGCCACAACAAATATGAGAACAACGTGTCGCGCATCACCGGCAATGTCCTGAAGCGCTTCCTCAAGCCGGAGCCGTTCGTGGTTCCCGCAAAATGACGGAGGGCGTTTCTAGCCCGGCGACCTGTTCCAGATCCACGGTCGTTTTTGTCGATCCCGGTCCTGGAAGGCGTCGATCTCGTGCCTGTGCCGCAGGCTCTCGGTAATCTCGTCGGCGCCGTCGAGCAGCATGCGACGGCGGCGGTCATCGAGATCGAACTGCCATTGAATATCGGGATCGATGCGCAGCGTCTGGGTTGCCACTTCGATCGACGCCGAAAGCACCTCGTCGCGTGAACGGTCGAACAACTGGCGCACCTGCTCATGGGGTAGGGTGATTGCAAGCAGGCCGCATTTGAATGCGTTGCCGTAGAAGATGGAACCGAAGCTGGCGGCGATCACGGCCTGCACGCCGAAATCGAGATGCGCCCATACGGCGTGCTCGCGGGAGGAACCGCAGCCATAATTGTTGTTCGCCAGCAGGATCCTTGCGCCCGCATATTTCGGGAGGTTCAACGCAAAGGTCCGGTTCGGCGTGCCATCCGCATCCTGCCGCCAATCGGCGAAGAAGCCCTTGCCGAGACCTTTGCGGCTCGTCGTGACCATCCACTGCTGCGGGATGATCGTATCGGTGTCGATGTTGTCGTGGTCGACGGGAACGATCGCACCCTCGATGTGGCGAAGCGGTTTCATTTTCCAGCCCCGAATTGTCTGGGATCGGCGATTTCCCCGGCCAGCGCTGACGCCATCGCAGTGAGCGGGCTTGCAAGGTGGGTGCGTGCCTTGCTGCCCTGTCGACCCTCGAAATTGCGGTTCGAGGTGGAGACGCTTCGCTTGCCGGGTCCCACATAGTCGCCATTCATGCCGACGCACATCGAGCAGCCGGATTCGAGCCATTCACACCCCGCATCCATGAATATCCGGTCGAGGCCCAGTTCCTCGGCTTGCCTGCGAACCTGGCTCGAACCGGGAACGACAATGGCGCGGACATGGGGCGCAACGCGTTTCGATCCGATGATCGACGCCGCTGCCGACAGGTCGGACAGGCGACCATTGGTGCACGATCCGATGAACACGTTGTCGACCGGCATGCCCTCCAGCCTTTCGCCGGCCCTCAGTCCCATATAGCTCAGCGACTGATGCATCGCCGCCGCCTCGCGCGGGTCGTCGGGAAGCGGCGGTACCACGCCGTTGACGGCAATCGTCTGCGACGGATTGGTGCCCCAGCTTATCTGGGGTTCCAGTTCCGCAAGCTCGACCGAGTGAATGCGGTCATAGCTTGCGCCTTCGTCGCTCGCATAGTTCAGCCAGCACGATTCGAGTTCAGCGGTGATGCGGGGCGCGAAAGGGCGGCCCGCGAGATAGTCGAGAGTGATCCGGTCGGGTGCAACCATTGCGCCGTGCGCGCCCATTTCCACGCCCATGTTACACAGCGTGTGGCGTGCCTCGACCGGCAGGCCCTTCACATAGTCGCCGCCATATTCGACGGCAAAGCCGCTTGCGACCTTCACTCCGAGCCGCGCGATCAGATGCAGCGCAACATCCTTTGCCGTGACTTCGGCCGCGGGTGCGCCATGAAACTCTATCAGCATCGATTTCGGGCGGGTGACGACAAGGGTCTGGGTGGCAAGCACGTGCTCGACCTCGGATGTCCCTATCCCGAACGCCCAGCAGCCGAGCGCGCCCAGCGTGCAGGTGTGGCTGTCGCCGCAAACCGCAATCATTCCGGGGAGAATGATCCCTTGCTCCGGAGCTGCGACGTGGACGATTCCCTGCCGCCGGTCCTCGATGTCGAAATGCGTGATCCCGCTGTTGCGGGCATTGCTGCGCAAGGCGAGAAGCATCTCCCTGCCGCCCGGCACGGATTCGGTGGATCGTCCGGGACGGGTCGAGACCATATGATCCGATACGGCGAAGGTCAGCTCGGGATTGCGCACCTTGCGACCCGCCTCCTCCAGCCCTGCAAACGCTTGCGGGCTGGTCAAGTCGTGGATGAGATGGCGGTCGATATGGACAAGCGATTGGCCGCCGTCGAGTTCGGCAACCAGATGTTCGTCCCAGATCTTCTCAAAGAGATTGCGTCGTTTCAAACTCGCCTCCACAAGATCCTTCCAAAGCCCGATTTGAAATATGCCAAAGGTAGCGTACACGTGTGCACAGAATTTTGCATCGCCGTCCCGTTGACGCTAGACCGGGTGTCGTCAATGGAGAACCGGCAAGACGATTTGCTGAAGCGACTGTAGGGTCCTGACCTTCGTGAACGAATGAACGCAGAATGAGCAGAGACGGAACAGGCAGGGGACCGGTTACGATCAGGGACATTGCCCGGCACCTCGGCATGTCTCATCCAACCGTTTCGCGGGCACTGAACGATTCGCCGGAAATTGGCGAGGAAACGAAGGAAAAGGTGAGGGCGGCCGCCCGGGCGATGGGATATATCCCGAATTCCTGGGCCCAGATGATGCGTCGCCAGAAGTCCAGTCTGGTCGGATTGATCGTTCCCGACATCGAGAACCCCTTTTACAGCCGCCTGTCGAAGATCATTGCCGACGAGGCCGCCTCGCGGGGCGTGCAATTGGTCATGGCGATTTCCGAGGACGATCCGGCGCTCGAATATCGCCACATCGTCGCGATGCGACGCGCGCGCGTGGCCGGAATAGCGCTGACCCCGACCGCCGGTCTGACGCCTGAATCCGCCGAATTGCTGGAGGAAATTCCCGCCATGCAGATCGTCCGGCGCAGCCCCGTGCTCTCCAAGCCGCTGACGGTCGCCGACGATCGCGGCGCGACCGCGCAGTCGGCGCGACACCTTATCGAGATGGGTCACAGGCGCATCGCGCTGGTCAGCGGCGGACCGGAGACGCTCAGCACCGGCGAAGAGCGTGTCGCCGGGTTCATGGAAGCCGTCGACGCGGCGAACATCCGCCATCTCGCGATGATCGAACTCGGCTCGCCGAGGCCGGCATTCGGCTATGCCGCGACCCTGCGCCTGATCGATCGGCCCGATCCGCCAACCGGAATTGTCATCGGAAGCTCGCAACTGATGCTGGGCGTGATGCGCGCCCTTCGGGAGCGCGGACTTTCGGTTCCGTCCGACATGTCGATGATCGGCTATGGGGACCCGGAATGGCTCTCCGAATGGGGCGGCGGGATAACGACCATATCCCTGCCCGTCGAACAGATCGCCTCCAACACCGCGCGGTTCCTGTGCGCGCAGGTCGAAACTGCATCCGCCGAAGTTTGGCCGGAACGGACGGAATTTCCGACGACGCTCGTCATAAGAGGCTCGGTCGCAGCGCCGGTCACCTAACCGGAAACCGTCGTTCAGCACCTCGGCATCCGTTCAGCTCGCATTGAGAAAGACCTGCTCCCTCGCCTTGACCAGCGTCGTCAACATTTCGTTCACGGGCGCTTCCAGCCCGACCTGGGCGGCGAACCTCGGCACCGCCCCGTTGATCGCATCGATCTCGCTCGCGCGGCCCGCTTCATGATCCATGCGCATCGACGGCTTTGCGCCACGGACGCGTTCGCCGAATGACTGAACATGGGCGACAGGATCTTCAACCTTGATTCCGACATTCAGGGCTTTCGCAATCCGCCACGCTTCCTGCGATGCGGCAATCCCGAGCCGCCATGTCGCCGGATTGTCCATCACCTGCCCGCAGGTCATGCCGGTCAGCGCGCAGATGGGGCTGAAGGCGACGTTGCAGATCAGCTTTTCCCACTGCATCGCCGCGATATTCTGCGCGGCCATGGCGTTGAATCCGGCTGCCTTCCACGCATCGACCACGGCGTCCAACCGCGCCTTGTCGAGGGTGAAATAGGCGCCGATCTGCACCACCTGCATGCCGGTGTGGTAGACATGGCCGGGAGCGGGAAGCGACGCACCGAAGCCGCCCGCGATGCCGACCGCCAGCTTCTCTGCGCCGACGACCGCAGCGGCGGCATCGGCGCTGCCGAGGCCGTTCTGTATGGTGAGCACGGTGGTGCGAGGCCCGATGAGCGGCGCTGCCTCGGTTGCGGCCTGCGCGACCTGCGAAGCCTTGACCGCAAGGATCACGAGGTCAGCCTTTTCTCCCTGTGCGGAGGTGGAGGCTGTCAGGCGGACGGTGCGGTCGCCGCTTGCGCCTTCGACCCTCAGGCCCGCGCCGTTGATCGCGTCGACATGGCTGCGGTTGCGGGTGACCGCGAGGACATCATTGCCGGCGGCGGCGAACAGTCCCGCATAGACCGAACCCATTGCGCCGGCACCGATAATGGCAACTCGCATCGGACATCCTCTTCGTCAGGCTTCGAGAATTTTTTCCAGAACCGGCCTGAGTTCGGCCTTCTGTTCAAGGCCGAAGCCGGGTGCGTCGGTCGGATGGACCCTGCCGTCGCGAATACAGCCCGCCGGATATCCCCCGAATGGCTGGAACACCGCCGGATATGCCTCGCATCCTCCAAGCTCCAGCCCCACCACCGCGTGCAGATTGATGAGGTGGCCGCCATGCGGATAGGAATAGGCGCGGCTGAAACCATTCGCCTCCATCAGGCCGATAAGATTGTTGAACTCGGTCAGCCCGTAGCTGAGGCCGGGGTCCATCTGGAATATGTCCTTGCCGGGCCGCATTCCGCCATAGATGATGAGGTTGCGGACATCCTGGCTCGAAAACAGGTTCTCGCCGGTTGCAATCGCGCCCTGATAGTTGGACGCGACATGCTGGTTGAGTTCGAAGTCGAGCGGATCGCCCGCCTCCTCATACCATCTCAGGCCGTAGGCATCCAATGCGCGCGCATATTCGATGGCGGTCGTCTTGTCGAACCTTCCATTCGCATCGACAGACAGGTTGCTCCCGCTTCCGGCGACCTCTATCGCAGCTTCGATCCGCTTCAAATCCAGCAGCAGGGGGGCGCCGCCGATCTTGATCTTGAATTTCTCGAAACCGGCATCCCGGTATGACCTGATTTCGTCGGCCAGCGCCTCGACGCTCCCGTTCGACGTATAATAGCCACCGGCGGCATAGACCGGCGCGCCTGCGCATTCAGGCGTCCTGTCGAAATGCCGCGAAATCGTCCGCCAGGCCGGTTCGTCGTTCAGCTTCGCATTCAGGTCCCAGAAGGCCAGTTCCAGTCCGCCGATTGCGGTTGCCCTGTCGCCATGACCGCCGGGTTTCTCGTTCGCGACAAGCACCGAATAGACCTTGTTCAGATCGAACTGGTCGCCCGTTTTGGCCAGCAGCATATCCGAACCGGCCCGGTCCAGACGCGGAAACAGCCGTTCCCGCATAATGCCGCCTTGCGCAAAGCGGCCAATGGAATTGAAGCCGAAGCCGACAACCGGCTTGCCGTTGCGCACGACATCCGTGACGATTGCGACCATCGAAACGGTGTGCTCCGAAAAGTTCACAAGCGAGTTGGCCACGTTGCCGACAAGAGGCACCGACAGCTCCCTCAAATCCGTAATTTTCACAGATTTTTCCCTCTTCTAAGATCACGTACCAAGAGTATTTCTCAACCACGTCGTGATCTGAGAAACTATATAATCGTTGTTTTCTTCCATCATCATCATATGGGAATTTCCAAATACGCCGGACGCAGGAAGATCTATGAGAATCGATCTCTCGCTCTTCTTTCTGTAGGTATCGAATCTATGTCGAAATATCGGGGTTATCTCCATCCACAGCGGTGATCTGTCGATATAGTCGCCTACCACAAGGCAACGCGGCCCTGCCTTTTCGATTGTCCTGTCGGAAGGATCGGGGCCGCCATGCGGTTCGAGCAGGACGGTTGCTGCGGCGAGATCGGGCGCCTGCTCGGCAAGTTCCGTGACGAGGCCGCCGCCCTGGCTGTGACCGATCAGAATTGCCGGGCCGATGCGGTCCAGTATCAGGCGAAGCGCGGCCACCTGGCTGTTCGTGTTGCACGTCCAGCGGGGCACGATCTGCTTCATGAGCTGGTCGAACGCGCCGATCGGAAATCTCAGCTTTTCAAATGGCCTGCGCTCGTCGAAATCGTTGAACGTTCCGAACCGGAAGCTTGTCCACACATCCTGCGCGCCGCGTATGAAGGGCTGTTGCGGCCATTCTCCGTCGATGACGCTGAACCCCGATCGGCCACGTTCGACGATGTCGGTCACATAGACGGGGAAGCCCTCCCGCAACAGCAGGTGCAGCCAGCCGGGCCTCCCGTCGGGCGTGGTTTCCCAGCATGCGCCGGTCAGTCCGCCACCATGAACGAGCAGGACCGGCACGGGAACGCTTTGCCGTTTCGGAATGAAATACTGGACGTAGGACTGTTCGATCCAGAACTCGCCGTTCGGGTCATGCTCGACGGTCGAGTCGGCGGAAAGTCTCGCCTGCATCGTCTCACGGCCCGAAACGTGCACGACGCGTCCGCCGACATGGAAGCTGCCCATGTCCGCAAGCTCCAGCGATGCATCGTTCAGCCTGTTCATTGCTATCGATCCAACGACATGATCGCCACGCTGTGGCACGACATCATGCCGCCAAGCGCATGCACCAGTCCGCGCCGGGGCTTCTCGACCTGAAGGCCGAGCGCCTGCCCACGAAGCTGGCGAATCATTTCCATGATGCTGTCCATCACGCAGGAAACGCCGGGCTGTCCGAAGGAGAGCCAGCCGCCATTGGTGTTAGTGGGAAAGCGTCCGCCAGGGCCTGTTTCCCCGGCGGCGATCATCTCGGCAACGTCCTGCATGGAACCGAGGCCAAGCTCCGCCAGCGACATGATCTCGACATGAGCGAACTGCGACGCGGTCTGGAACACATCAATGTCTGACGGACTCAGCCCTGCCATTTCATATGCGATGCGCCCGGCGATGCGGCACCCGGTCGAGGTGATGTTGGGCAAGGCGCCGAGGTCCAGCCAGCTTGTCCGAAGCGCCATGCGGTCGGTCAGATATTCATGCGTCTCGCATTCCCCGAACCCTTGCAGGTAGATTGGTGCGTCGACCATGTCGCGCGCGCGCTCCGCCGTGGTGACGATGCAGGCGCCCGCCGTTCCGGGTGGGCCCCAGCTCGCGCAATGCCACAGGCGCAACGGCGATGCGATCATCGGCGACCGCATCACATCGTCCAGGGTGATGCGGCCCTTGTAGCCCTTGGCCGAGTAAGGATTGTGCGTCGCCCATTCCTGGCACTGCACCGCCACGGCGGACAGGTGTTCCTCGGTGATCCCGTATTCATGCATCAACCTGCGCGCGATCTGCGCGTAGATGGACGGGATCACGGTATTGTAGGGCTGTTCGAACTCAGGATCGGCGTCCAGCGCGGCGATACCCGAGCGCGTGTCGGTCAAGCCCGCAGCCGCGTCGGCTCCCACGCACAACACATATTTTGCCACCCCCGACGTCACGGCAAGCGCCGCGTGCTTGAGCATCGAGTTCATGCCTGCCGCATGGATCGTGATCTCGGACGAATAGGTCGGCGTGATCTTGGCGTATGACGCGAAATAATTGTTCCATTGTTCCCTGAGGTCCGACATCGGCGCGCGGCCGGTCAGCAAGCCGTCGATCTCGTCCTTCCGGAGGCCGCAATCGTCGAGCGAACGGGCGGTCGCTTCCATCGCGAGCCGCATCGCCGTTTTCGTCTCGCCGCGCCGGCAATAGCTGTCGCCAAATCCGACGATCGCCGCCTTGTTGCTCAGTTCGCGCGCGGAACTCATGCTGCCACCCTGAACTTCGGAAGGACGAGGTCCGCGTCGACCCGGTCGAAATAGACCTGCACGCGCTGGCCGATCGACGGCTCGGCCCCGTTCGCGTCGATCTCGGAAAACATGTGATAGCCCTCGTCGACATGGATGATGCCGAGCACGATCGGCTTCCAGTCCTTCTGGTCCGCAAACACCGGGATGTGCTGGACGGTGAAGGAATAGACCTCGCCGCCGCCTTTGGATTCCTCCCATTCCAGCGCGTCCGCGAGGCAATAGGGGCACAGCGCGCGCGGATGAAAAACCGCGCTTTGACAGGATGAGCAGCGCTGGAAGAGCAAACGTCCCTGCCGGCAGCCTTCCCAATAGGGCGCGGTGTCGAGGCTTGTATTCGGATGGATGACGTGTCCGGTCATTCGTCGCTCCCTAACTGCTCGGCAAGGAGCCGCTTCTGGATCTTTCCGCTGTCCGTGACGGGAAATGAACTGACGAACCGTACCTCCCTCGGCACGCGAAAGCCGGCCATGCGCTTGCGGCAGAACTCGATCAGTTCCTGTTCGCGCACCGTGCCGCCCGCCCTCAGCTTGACCGCGGCGAGAACCACCTCGTTGAGTCTCGGGTCGGGCATGCCGATGACCGCCGCCTGCGCCACGTCGGGATGGGTGAGCAGCACGCTCTCCACCTCCAGCGGAGATACGTTTTCGCCGCCGACCTTGAGCATTTCCTTGATGCGCCCGGAGAAATGCAGGTAACCGTCCTCGTCCAGGAAGCCGAGGTCGCCTGTCCTGATACGACCTTTCGGATCGACAACCTTGCGGGTCTCCATTGGCCTTCCGAGATATTCGTTCATGCGCCACCAGCCCCCGAGAACGATCTCGCCGACCTGATTGGCCGGAAGCTCGGCGCCGGTATCCGGATCGATGATGCGAAGCTCGACGCCGGTCACGGGTTTGCCGCAGGTGGTCGACCGCTTCTCCCAGGGCTCGTCGATGGAGCCTCCGGTGCCGCCGGCCTCGGTGGAACCGTAGATCTGCACGAGGCCATCGATGCCCATGCGGTCGCGGACTTCGTTGAGGAGGGCAGGGGTGCCCACGCACCACCCGCTCCTGAGGCTGCTGATGTCGAAATCACCGAAACGCGGATGGTTCAGCTCGGTGACATACATCGCGCCATAGCCCGAGCGCGACACGCAGCGCTCCCGCTCGATCAGCTCGAGAATGCGGAGCGGTTCGTAGTGGCCCGGACTGACGATGATGCATCCGAGCGTCAGCGGAACCGGCAACGCGCCGCACGAGCCGCCGACATGGTAGAAGGGTTGCGTGTTCAGGAAGGACTCGCCTTCGCCCACCCCCAGCCTGCTGCAAAGCTCGGTGCCGAAATTCAGCACGTAAACGTGGTTGAGAAGCGCGCCCTTCGGCGAAGCCGTCGTGCCGGACGTGTATTGCAGCAGCACCGGGTCTTCGCTCCCGACTTTCGAGGTCGCGTCTGCGAGCCGATGCGCCGATATTTGATCTGCCCGCCGCAAGAAGTCTTTCCAGAGAATGTGTGCGCCGGCGTTTGTCCCGATCTCGACGATCAGCGAAATGCCGGGGAAATCATGTTCCGACAGCGAGGTGTTCAGGATGGCGTCCAGCCGGCCATCTCCCAGCGGCTCGGCGAAGATCAACGCCTTCGCACCGCTGTCGGCCAGAAGGTTTGACAGTTCGAAGCTGCGCGACCTGATGTTCACTGGTGCAGCGATTGCGCCGATCCGGGCGCAGCCATACATCGCATGGGCGAATTCGGGGATGTTGCCGGTCCACAGCGCAACCACGTCCCCTTGTCCGACCCCGGAGGCAAGAAGCGCGCCCGCCACGGCGTCAGCCGCCGCATTCATTTCGGCGAATGAGATGCGCTGGTCCTCGAACACCCAGCCCGTGGTATCGCCCCACCGGTCGACGGCAGCCGCCAGCGCGGCTCCCAACGTCTCGCGCCGTGGATAGGTGGAGAGCGGTCCGGTCTCAGTCGACATGATGCGATCCCAGATAGGCCTGCACGAGGGATTGGTCGTTCAGCAGATCCTTCCCGGGGCCTTCGCGCGAAATGCGGCCATTTTCGATGACATAGCCATAGGCGGCGTGCGACAGCGCCATGCGGGTGTTCTGCTCGACGCAGAGCACGGCCAGGCCCGAAGCGGCGAGGTCGACCAGTACGCCCATGAGCATCGACACGAGCTGAGGCGAAAGGCCGAGCGACAACTCGTCCACGAGCAGGACCTGCGGCGCGCTGAGCAATGCCCGCGCGATTGAAAGCTGCTGCTGCTCGCCGCCCGAGAGCACCCCGGCGGGCTGGTTTATCCTGCTGGTCAGTGCGGGGAAGTAAGCGAGGACCTTCTCCCTGTCCCGTGAAATAGCAGCGCGGTCGGACCTGTTTATCGAGCCGAGCCTGAGGTTCTCGTCGACCGTGAGCTTGGAGAACAGGCCCCGGCCTTCCGGAACATGCGCCACGCCGAGCCGGGCGATCTGATAGGCGGAACGGGCGTTGAGCGTGGTGTCGTTCAGGCGGATGGTGCCGCCTTCGGCCTTCACGATCCCGGAGATGGCGCGCAAGGTCGTGGACTTGCCGGCGCCGTTGGCTCCCACCACCGCGACCAGTTGCCCCTTGCCCACCTTGAGCGAAACGTCCTCGACCGCGAGCATGCGGTCGTAGCTGACGCGGAGATTCTTGACGTCAAGCATCGTATTGAGGCCCCAGATAGCTTTCCAGCACCGCCGGGACCGTCGTGACTTCCTTCGGCGTTCCCTCGGCGATCTTCTCGCCGAAATTCAGGACGCAGATGCGGTCGCAAAGCGGCATCACAAGCTCCATGTCATGATCGACAAGGATGATCGTCACGCCCGGAATCTTCCCGACGACCTTGAGGCTCTCCAGAAGCTCGCCGGTTTCCGCATTGTTCAGCCCGCTCGCGGGTTCGTCCAGCAGCAGCAGCCGGGGTTGGCGCGCCAGCGCGCGCGCAAGCTCGACCAGCTTCTGCAGGCCGATGGGCAGGTATTCGACCCTGGTATTGAGAACCTCATTCGAGAGACCCAGAATGGCGGCCACCTCCTCGACCTTCTCTTCGGCGCGCCGTTCGGCCCGGGCGACGGAAGGCAGGCCCAGCACCGCGCGAAGCAAGCCGTATTCGAGCGTCGAGTGCAGGCCGGCGACGATGTTCCATCTGGCGGTCTCGGTGCGCACCAGCGATATATTCTGGAAGGTGCGGCTGATGCCGAGCCGCGAGCGCGCCGCGACGTCACGCCAGGTGATGTCCTCGCCGAACATCTCAACCCGGCTTTGGGGCGTGGGCCGGATGAAGCCAGAGATGCAGTTGAAAAGCGTGGTCTTGCCCGCGCCGTTGGGGCCGATGATCCCGTAGATGCTGCCTTCCGGCACATCGACCGACACCTTCTTCAGAGCCTCGACGCCGCCGAAGCGCACGCCGAGATCGCGTATCGATATGATTGCCTTTGTCATTGCGCCCCCCTCGTGCGGCGGGCCGCATTCTCGAAACGCTGGCGCACAGTCCGGAAGGCGCCGACAAGCCCGCCCGGCATGAAGACAATGACCAGAACCAGCATAATTCCAAAGACGGACTGCGCGGCTTCCTTGAGCGTGCCCAGCACCTCGGGAAGCAGGGTGATGAATGCCGCCCCGATGACGCCGCCAAGAGTGGAGGTTATGCCGCCCACGACGATCATCACGAAATAGTAGATCGAAAGGTCGAGCGAAAAATCGTCGGGGGCGATAAAGCTTTTCATCATCACGAACAACGCGCCCGCAATACCCGCGAGAAACGAGGAATAGGCGAAGGCCAGCAGCTTGTAGAGGGGAACGTTGACCCCGAGCGACCGCGCCATAAGCTCCCGCTCCTTCAACGCGAAGAGCGCGCGCCCGTGTTTGAGCCGCAGCAGCCGGGAGGTCGCCAGCGCGCTCAGCAGGAACACCACGCCGATGACGATGAACTTGCGGGCTTCCGTATCGACGACCCAGCCGAATATGGTTGGATTGTCGAGCGTCAGCCCCGTCATGCCGCCGGTAAGGTCGCCGCCATTTCCAATGAGCTGGATGACAACCGCTCCGAACGCCAGCGTGACGATGGCCAGATGCAGCCCGGTGAGGCGCATGGCAGGCGCTGCCATCAGCGAACCGATGGCCATGGTTATGAAGGGCGCGAGCGCTGCGGCCACCGCGAAATTCAATCCCTGATTGACCAATATGACCGTGGAATAGGCGCCGATTGCCACGAGACCGGCGGTCGCGAGCGACAGCAGGCCCGCCGCGCCCGACAGAACGACAAGGCCGACGGCGGCGATGGCGTTTATCAGCGTGAGATTGGCGAGATAGACATAGTAGGTGTTGATCAACCCGAGGCTGGCGCCCAGAGCGACGGCAAGGACCGCCGCGACGGACAGAACCGGGAGGAGAAGACGGCGATCGGTCATCATGCTCTCCAGGTCTCGCGGGTGCCGAGCAAGCCCTGCGGCCTGAGGATGAGGATCAAGATGATCAGAACGAGCGACACCGATTCCTGAAAGACGGGGTCAAGGAAATACGCCGCGACCGCCTCGATGACGCCGATGAGCAGGCCCGCGATCATCACGCCCGGAACGCTGGTCATTCCGCCCACCACGAGCGCCGCAAAACCTTTAAGGACCGCGTGCCCCATCATGTAAGGGCTGAGAAAGAAGGCGCCCGCCGTCAGCACGCCCGTGATTCCGCCGAGCCACGCCGCCGCGATCCAGGCGACCGTGCCGACAAGCCTCGGATTCACGCCGAGCAGTTCGGCCACGCGTACGTTCTCGGCTGCTGCGCGCATGGCCAGACCGAAATTGGTGTAGCGCAGGAACAGTGTGATCAGCGCCATGACGATCACGCCGATGGCAATCGACCAGAACTGGTTGGGCGCGACGATCAGCCCGGCAAAGTCATAGCTTTGCGTACTGAAAAGGTCGGGGAACACCCGGTCTCCGACGCCCAGATAATAGGCGGCAAGGCCGACCATCGCCAGTTTCAGGCCGAGCGAGATGAGAGCCAGCCCTTCATGGTCGCGCTCGCGGTTCGGATAGATGAAACAATTGTAGAGGATGGCGCCGAGCGCCGCCCCCGCGACGAGGGTGACGATGACGGACGCCGCGATCCCTGCCTCGGCGCCCACCATCATATAGAACGTCACGAACGCCATGAGCATCGCCATCTCGCCCTGCGCGAAATTCAGGACGTTCGTGCTCCTGAACGTCAGGACGAGACCGAGGCCGAGCATCGAGTAGAGGCTACCGATAGCCAGGCCGGTGACGAGGTACTGCCACATGGCGCAACCTTTCCGGATAATCAGTCGGAGGGTTTACTTTTTCTCAGTCGGAATCCAGTCGGTAACCGGCTTCGCCTCTCCGCCTTCCCATCGATAGATCCTGATGGCCGACGCGCCCGAATGCTTGCCGTCGAAATTGACCTTATCCATCAAACCAACGTCGAAGCCCTCCGGCCTTTGTATGGCCTGCATCATAGAGTCGCGCGTCGGGTTCTGGCCGGCCGCCTTCAACGCTTCGACCACCACTTTCGCATGGGCATAGCCGATGGCCGAACCCCAGTCGAACTTCACCTTCGGGTAGTATTTATCAAGGATTCCGAGGAGTTCCTTGGCGGCCGGCGTGTCCGTGGTGGTTGAATCGATTTCGGTTCCGTAGACGAGACCCTCGAGCTTGTCGCCGACGAGTTCCTTCATGATCCTCGTCCCGCCGACGCTGAATGTCGCCCAGGTCGGAGAGAAGCCGATGCCGTCGGCCTGCTTGATGGCGGTGGCGGTCTGCGGCGCGATGGTCATTGCGATGACCGCTTCCGCGCCGGAATCCCTCAGGCGAAGCACCTGCGTGCTGAAATCCTTCGCGCCGCGCTCGAACCCGACATCCTCGATCAGCTTCATCGAGCTTTCGTCAAGCGCCCGCTGGATGCCTTCCCTGCCCAGTTTTCCGAGATCGTCGTTCTGGTAGAGATAGCCGATTTTCTTGATCTTCAACTCGTCGATCAGGTAGCGCGCGACGCGATACATGACATCGGGATATTCGGCCATGAGCCCGAACGTGTATTTGAACGGCGGCTGGGGCGAGGCGTTGACCGTCATGAACGGCACCTGCTTTTCCTCGGCATAGGGGGCCACCGCCTGCGTGGTCGAGGTGCCCATCTGGCCGAAGATCATGAAAACATCATCGCGTTCGACGAGCTTTTTCGCACCCGCAAGTGTCCGCGCAGGCTGGTAGGCGTCGTCCTCCACCTGCCATTCGATCTTGCGGCCGTTGATGCCGCCTTCCTCGTTGATCTTGTTGAAATAGGCCTGGATGGCTTTCTGATAGTCCTCGGTGACGAGGTAAACCGGCCCGCTGAGCGCGAACACGCCTCCAAGATCGATTGCGTCGGCGGTGATGCCCGGCGCTTCCTGCGCCTGCGCGCCGATCGCGGAGCCCATTGCGAGCGCCGTGGCAACCGCCAATGCGCGCAGGGCGCTCCCGCAGCCATGCCTTTGTCGTGCTTCCATGCCTTTCATGTCTTCCTCCCTAGTTGGCGATTGCCAAGAAAATGATCAGGTGTGTGCGTGTGGTGATCGCGCGATCAGCATTGGCGATTTGCCGGTCTGAATCACTTCGTCGCGCTGGTTGATGAGCGAAAAGGCGCGCTGGATGACGCCCTTGTCGCCCTTGCTCGTCAGCCGCTTGGACTCGATGACCATCTCAACCCTGATGGTATCGCCGACGAAGATCGGGCCTTTGAATGTCCAGTCCTCGATTGCGAGCATCGCCAATCCGCTTTCCTCGAAAATGCCCCACCGTGTGAACATTCCCGCCACGAGCGCAAATCCGAACACGCCGGCAACGACCCGCTTTCCGAACATGGTTGTCTTCGCGAATTCGTCGTCGCAGTGCAGCGGGTTCCAGTCGCCGGAGATCATGCAGAACATGGTCGCATCCGCCTCGGTCACCGTGCGGCCCGTGCTGAGCAGCCGCATCGGAATTTCGAGGTCTTCATAATAGAGCGAGTGCTTTCCCCAATCCCGTTGGCGCGGCGCAAGCGGCTCATTCATGCGAGCTTCTCCATCTTCACCCTGATGCCGGCGCGTTCCCGGTCCCAGGTGTCCTCGGTGATGCCCTCGCTGCGCAGCGCGCGCTTCAGGACCTTGCCGGTTTCGGTTTTCGGAAGCTCTGCGACAAAGCGGACGAAGCGCGGCAGCATGAAATGCGCCATGCGCTCGCGGCAGAACTCGTGAAGCTCGGCAGGGTCTAGGTCGCCGCCGTTGCGCTGGATAGCGACCATCACCTCCTCGCCCGAGAGCGGGTCGGCGATGGCATAGGCCGCCGCGTCCCGCACCAGCGGGTGGCTGCGGACCACATGCTCCACCTCGAAGGAGGAGATGTTTTCTCCGCGCCTGCGGATGGTGTCCTTCATCCGGTCCACGAAATGATAGCTGCCCGCCTCGTCGACATAGAAGGCGTCGCCGGTCCTGAACCATCCGCCCGTTCGCGAGCGTGCCGTCGCGTCGGGATCGTTGATGTATCCGAGGCTCAGTTCGCCCTCCAGGGCGACCTTTACGAGCAGTTCTCCGGTCGTGTTGGGCGCGACCGCATTTCCTTCAGTATCCACGATCCGGCACTGAACGCCGGTCCGAGGCCTGCCGCAATAGCCGCCGCCGCCGTTGGGGTTCATCTCGGATACCAGCGGCATCGGGCATTCGGACATATTGAAAGCTGTGAAGAAATCGAAGCCGCGCTCGGTGGCGAGCGCCCGCAGGTCATCGGAGACCGGCGCCACGAAAGTCTGCCCAAGCGCGCGCCTCGGGGGGCGCCGGGCGGGGTCCTGCTTGGCGAGGAATGGAATGACGCTGTTGAACAGCCCGCACAAAGCTGTGCAGCCCAGTTCCTCCACCTGCTGCCAGAAACGGTCCGTCTGGAATCGCTCGACAACGGCCAGCGATGCGCCGCGCACCAGCACGATATAAGCCGATGCTATCGCGGCGATGTGAAACAACGGCATGTAACAGAAGCATCGGTCTTCAGCCTGTACATAGCCGAAGCTTGCAGTGCTTCCGACATAGAGCTGCAGGTAGCTGCACAGCACGCCCTTTGACGGCCCGGACGTGCCCGAGGTGAAGATGATCGCAGCGGGATCGATGGCCTCGACGGAAACGTCCCGTTCGGGACGCTCTCCGAAATTGTCAAGGGCGGATGGGGCAATGGTCGTCGTTCCCGGCGCGTCTGAGACGAAATCTCCGTCGCAGACCAATGTGCGCAGATGCGGCAGGTCGAGGCCCGCGATCCGTTCCGCAAGCCGGGCGTGCGCGAACAGCATCGCGGCGCGCGATATGTTGAGCGTGTGCTGCAATATGTCCCCGCGATAGCTCACATTTATCGGCGCGAAGATCGCTCCGATATAGTTTGCGGCCATCCAGGTGATGAGCAGGTCCGGGCCGTTCGGCAGCCAGACCGCGACAACGTCGCCTTTGCCTATTCCGAGCGCTTCAAGGCCCCGCGCGCGCCTGCGCACCAATCCGGCAAGGTGCTCCCAGCTCCAGACGGGCATGCCCTCGAAGACGAGAGCCGGTGCGTTCGGGTTTTCCCCGGATGACCTGTCGAGCAGATATCGCGCGACACAGGCTTCCCGGGCCGGAGGCGTCGGATCGTACCAGACTGGATGCGAATGGTGCGGCAAAACACAAAACCTTGTCGTTACGTACACGTGTACGTAACGAGTTTGCCGGTGTCAACTCTCCTGCCTCGATAAAATGCGTTCAGCCCGTCGAAGCCGCTTCCAGCGATGCCATGTCGATGACGAACCGGTAGCGCACATCCGCGCGCTCCATCCGTTCGAACGCCGTGTTGATGTCCTGTATGGCGATCGTCTCGCAGTCCGGCAGGATGTTCATGCGGGCGCAGAAGTCGAGCATTTCCTGCGTCTCGGCAATCCCGCCGATGGGTGAGCCGGAGATGCGCCGCCGTCCTGTCAGCAGCGGCATCGTGCTGTGCTCGTCCACGAGGCCGAGCTGTCCGACGATCACCAGTGTGGAGTCGATGTCGAGCAACGGCAGATAGGGCGAAATGTCGTGACGCACCGGAATGGTGTCGATGATGAGATCGAATGCGTTTTCCGCTGCGGCCATCGCTGCCGCGTCACCGGACACCAGCACGCGGTCGGCGCCGAGCGCCAGCGCGTCGGCGGTCTTGGCGTCGGTGCGGCTTATGACGGTCACATCCGCGCCGAGCCCGACCGCCAGCTTGACCGCCATATGGCCGAGGCCGCCGAGCCCGATGACGCCGACCCGGCTGCCCGGCCCGACATTCCACGTGCGCAGCGGCGAATAGGTGGTGATGCCTGCGCACAGCAGGGGCGCGGCGCGGGACACATCGAGCTTGTAGGGGATCGACAGCACGAACTCCTCGCGTACCACGATGTGCTTCGAATAGCCGCCAAAGGTGACGTCGCCCGTGATCCGGTCGTGTCCGTTGTAGGTGAGCGTCACGCCTTGCCGGCACATCTGCTCCTCATGCCTAAGGCACTGGTCGCACTTGCCGCAACTGTCGACCATGCAGCCCACGGCCACCATGTCGCCGGCCTTGTAGCGCGCAACCTCGCTGCCGACGCCGATGACCTTGCCGACGATCTCATGGCCGGGAACGCAAGGGTAGATCGCGCCGCCCCAGTCGTTGCGGGTCATGTGCAGGTCGGAGTGGCAGACGCCGCAATAGAGGATTTCGATCGATACATCATTGGCGCGCAGGTCTCGCCGGTTGAACTCATATCGCACGAGAGGTTGGGTGGCGTCAGTCGCCGCATAGCCGCTGGTCTTCATGGGATTTCCTTTTTGTGGTTTGAGACCGGCGGCGGTCAGAACCGCTCGCCGACCATTTCTTCGCTCTTCGCCCACAGCGCCTTCGCGTTGTCGGGATCGAGCGCATAGGATTTCACACCGCCGCGCGCCGTCTTGTCGTCGATCTCGGCGACATGGCAGTCGAGGCAGTAGCGCCCGCCCACCTCCGCCGCAGGTGCGACCACGGCGGCCCATACCGATGTGGCGGCGCCCTGGGGGACTGTCTTGAGCTTCATTGGCGGCTCGCCGTCCGTCGGCTGGGTGACAGTCGCCCTGATCTGGGCGTCGAGTTCTTCCTTGGTCATGTGCCGCGCCAGCTCGGTGAGGATGCCGCCCGGATGCACCGCGGTGGCTCGCACGCCCCGGTCCTTGTGCCGCCGGTCGAACTCCACGGCGAACAGGACGTTGGCGGTCTTTGAACGTCCATAGGCGACGAATGGCGCGTAAGGCGTGTGCTCGAAACCCGGATCGTCCAGGTCGACATTGGCGTAGCGGTGGCCCGCCGACGACAGGTTCACCACGCGCCCGCCGTCGTTCAGCAGGGATGCGATCCGGTTGATGAGGACGAAGTGGCCGAGATGGTTGGTGCCGAACTGGGTCTCGAAACCGTCCGCCGTCGTGCCTTTGGGCGTGGCCATGACGCCGGCATTGGCGATGATGACGTCGAAGGGCCGGCCATGGGCCATGAGCGCGTCCGCGCAGGCGCGCACGCTGGAAAGGGAAGCAAGGTCCAGCTCGACCAGTTCGAGGCTACCGCCGCCGGAAGCTGCCGCCTCGCGCACCACACGGGTCGCGTTTCGCGCTTTCTCCAGATCGCGCGCTGCGCCCACCACATCGGCCCCGTGCGCCACCAATGCCCTTGCCGTCTCCACGCCAAGCCCGGCGGACACGCCTGTCACGAGGATACGTTTCCCTGAAAGATCGACACCTTGAAGCACGTCGTCCGTGGTCGATTCGGCACCGAATGAATTTGTCATTGCTGACCTCTTGAATTGTCTGTTGTGCAAGGCCGGCGCGGTTGGCGGCCGGTCACAGCGCATGTTGCGCCGGTCACCCCTATCTGGGGTTTCGTCGCGCTCGGGCAGCGCCCGATCGCGTCGATGTCTTGCCTAATTCTATCAAATTTCTCGACTGGCGGCTGTGAGCCGCTTGTCCGGGACGGCAGGAGCGCCCAATATAGCGCAATGCAACATGATCTCCTCAGCACGATGTGCAGTCTGGTCGAGAGGCACGCCGGCATCGCCGGAAGGGCCGAGGTCTATCCCGGCGTGTCGCTGTTTGTCGCGAGATCGGTCACATGCCCGACCTCGACTCTCTATCAGCCGATGTTCTGCCTTGTGCTTCAGGGCGCGAAGCAGGTGATGATCGGGGATCGCCTGCTGCGCTACGATCCCGCCTCCTATTTCATCGCCACGCTCGACTTGCCGGCATCTGGACAGGTGATCGAGGCGACGGAACAAAGTCCCTATGTCTGCGTCAGTCTTGCGTTGAACAGGGAGACCATCGCTGCTCTCCTTCCGGATGTTCCGGCGCGGCCCGAGGGACAGACCGCAGGCTTCGGCGTCAGTCCCGTGACGCCGCAACTGCTCGATCCCTGGTTTCGGCTTCTGACCTTGCTGGAGACGCCGGAGGATATTTCCGTGCTCGCGCCGATGCTTGAACGGGAGATCCTGTATCGTTTGCTGAGAGGCCCGCAGGGTGGTGTGCTGCGCCAGATCGCCCGGGATGACAGCAGGCTGTCGCAGGTCCGGCAGGCGATTACCTGGATCCGCACGCATTTCGACGAACCGCTTCGCGTCGAGGCATTGGCAGAAATCGCGGGCATGAGCCCGGCGTCTTTCCACCGCCATTTCAAGGCTGCCACGGCGATGAGCCCCCTGCAATACCAGAAGATGCTCCGGTTGCAGGAAGCGCGACGGCTGATGGTGGTCAATGCGGACAGCGCACGGACCGCTTATACTGTCGGCTATGAGAGCGCGTCGCAGTTCAGCCGCGAATATGCGCGAATGTTTGGCGCGCCGCCGACGCGCGATGCCGTCCGCCTGCGTGGGCAAGGCCGCGCCGTCTTGAGTGAATAGACAAGTCAGGCAAGTGCGTTTGGAGGTAGGGTGACGAAGGCGTTTCTGCACGGCACGGTCCATGAGGCAGGCGAGGACCTGCAGGCCGCCGTGCGATCGGATCCGAAGCATTTGGCTCTGTGGGAAAACCTCACGCCACTTGGCCGCAATGAGTTCATCTGCTGGGTCGACGACGCAAAGCAGCCGGCGACTCGTCAGCGTCGCATCGAGCGCACCTGCGAGGAACTGCTGGAGGGAAAGAAGCGACCTTGTTGCTGGGCGGGTTGCATCCACCGGACCGACAAGGCGCCGAGCCGCTGGCAGCAGGCCGTGCTGATCGACAAAAAGACAAGGAATCGCGGTTAGAGCGAAACGCTCTAGAGCGGCAGGCCCGCCTTGATGTAACCGTCGATGAAATGCTCCCGGTCCTCATCGCGCCGAAAAGGCTGCGTAGCTGCCCAGCGAGAAGCGAGAAATCGCGGATTGATCTCAAGGAACCGGCGCGCTTCTTCCTGAGCTTCGGCCAGTTGGCCAAGCTGAGCCAAGCTCGCAGCAAGGATGCGTTTTGCCGGCAGCCGGCCTATTTCCTCCTTGCGGAGAACCCTGACCGCCTGGGTATAGCGACCGGCAGCATAGTAAGCGAACCCGATGTCCCAATAATACCAGCCCGGCGGATAAGGGTTCAGGCGCAGGGCTTTTTCTGCCATTTGCACTGCATCGTGAGGGCGGCCCTCCAGAACCCTCAAGTTTGCCATGTTCACCATGGTGTCGGCATGGTTCGGGTTAATGCGGAGCGCCGTCTGGAATGAGGATTCCGCCTGTTCGAGTTGACCTTCGCAAAGCCGGGCGAAGCCAAGGACGCTTTGAGCCATAGCGTCATGCGTATCCAGTGCCATAGCCTTCTGCACGTAGTCCAGACCAAGGGTCTGGTTCGCCTTGAAGTCTTCCCCGTAGTGGATCGCCGCGCCATAGTGCGAAATGGCGAGCCATGCATGGGCCTCGGCCAGATTCGGATCGAGCTCGGAAGCCTTGAGAAGGAGAGTGCGGGCGAGATCGTTTCCAGCCGGCGATTGCATGACCAAAACGCGTCCGCGAACAAGGAAATCATAAGCGTCGATGTTCGCCGTTCGGCGTCGGGTGAGCAGCGCATCACCTGACAAAGAACCAAGCGGCAGGACCTTCGCCAGTTCCTTGACGACGCTGCGAACAACCTGATCCTGAAGATGAAAGACATCGGCAAGATCGCCATCAAAGCGTTCAGCCCAAAGGCTTCTGAACATCTTCGTCTCGGTGAGATGGACGCTGATTCGAATTTGTCTCGCGGAACGGCGCACGCTCCCGCTAACGACATAGCGAGCGCCAAGGTCCCGGGCGATTGATTTCTCATCTGCGGATCTCGCCTTGAGAGCGAAGGACGAGTGACTTGCGATCACGCGGAGACCGGCAATCTTGGAAAGATCGGTGATCAGGTCGTCTACCAAGCCGTCGGCGAAATGCGCCTGCTCTGGATCGAGGCCCATATAGGCGAAGGGCAAGACGGCGAGGGTGGGCGCATCTTCGAGCGCTCGGCCGGGATCGGTAAATGGAACATCGAGGTGTTCGATGCTCAGTGGGCCTGCAAACCGATAACCTATACGCGGAAACGTCGCGATCCATTCGTCCCCATCAAGCGCGATCCCCAACCGCTTTCGAAGGAAGGCGATCTGGACCGTCAGATTGCTTTCTTCGACATTGGTGTTCGGCCAACCGGCGTCCATCAAGGCGACCTTCGGTACCACCTGACCGTTCGCCACAACCAAGGCCTTCAGCAGTGCAAAGGGCTTGGTTCCAATCGCAACCGGACGACCGTGCTCAAGTAGGACGCCGCTTCCGGCGTCAAGCACAAACGGACCAAATATGTAGCGCTGGAACGCCATGGGCCATCATACGCCCTTCCTGAAAATTTTACGATCAATTCGGAGCCGCTTCAGGATTGGTGCCGGGAAATCGCCGATCCTCGCAATCACGCACCCGCCGAAAGTCGATCTGGCCGCTGTTGAGCAAAGCATCTGGGGAGTGGATCAAATGCTGAAACCGATACTGGCAACCAGCGCGCTCGTTTTTGGGGGTGGACTTTACAGCGCAACCCCAGCGGAACTCTCAATGGTCGGTCCTGCATATATCGGGGATCGAGCTGTAGACGCCGAGGACGAGACGTTTGCCTACCGAGTGAAAGCTGACGGCGAACGTCCTCTCGCATTCGTCGGTCCAGCCCGCAATATCGGCCCCGTCACGGGCGACGCAGAGAGGGACACAATCGCTTACAGGCCGCTTACCGGGGTAATGCGTGACGGTCTCTGGATATTCGTGCTGGTGCCGGAATGCGAAATTTCGGAAGCAGCGAAGGCTTCGAACTGCCGGCTTCCATCGCCTGCTTTGACCGTCTCAAAGCGATGAGCAACACGGTCGTCATGGCGTGAAGAGGCGAAATCAGGAAATCGGTTCCGTCGTTTCATGCCTGGCGGGCGGACAAATTTCACGACGACTATGCGCGCGTCCGCTCTGTCCACTGAAGCCTGATGGCGGCGGCCTTGTTGAGAAGGTGATCGCGCAGGAGCGCGCCGAGCATTTCGCCGTCACGCTCGATTAATGCGCGCATGAAAACTTCATGCTCCTCGATGGCGGCTTTCCAGCGCTCATCGGACAGGTTTGCCATGTAGCGGAAACGCGTCACCCTGCGATTCAACGTGGCATAGGTCGACACAATGACCGGATTGCCCGTTCCTTCGACGATCATGGCGTGAATTTGCTGATTGAAGCGGAAGTAGCCGCTGAGATCGCGCTTGATATGGCAGATGCACATTTCATGATGCAGCGCGCGCACCTCTTCGATCGCCTCGTCACTCATGCGCGACGCCGCGCTGCGGCCGACCAGCACTTCCAGATGGCTCATCACCTCGATGACGGAGGCGAACTCCTCCAGTGTCAGCGGTGTTACGACGGCGCCGCGATTCTGGCTGATCGTGACCAGTCCCTCCAGCGCAAGCACTTTGAACGCCTCACGCAATGGCGTGCGTGAGATGCTGTAGCGCTCGCAAAGCACGCGCTCGTTCAGGCGCTCTCCGGGCGGATAGACCCCCTCCACAATCGCCTGCCGCATACGACTGACAACCTCGTTATGCAGTGAGGCCCTGACGATAACATCTGCCGACGTCATCCGTTCTCCTTTTGCGCGCTACTATATGACATTTGCGAAATCATAAGATTCCAGTCAATTCCGATTTTTTGCATTTTGAATGCAAAATTCACTTGCTGCAACCGGAGCTGCGTGCTTTGTTCCCCTGATCGGGAGGAATTGCATGCCAGGTCTTAAATTCAAAACGGAGGAATACACCGCGTCGAACGCCGCATGGCGACGTCCAGGCAGGCATTTTCTGCAAATTCCGGGACCAACAAACACACCTCCCAGGGTACTGGCGGCGATGGCCCGTCCGACGATCGATCATCGCGGTCCGGAATTCGCACAACTCTTTCGTGATCTGCTGCGGGATATCCGCCGCGTCTTCCAGACGCAGTCGCCGGTCATCATCTTTCCCGCGTCCGGCACCGGGGCCTGGGAAGCCGCGTTGGTCAACACGCTGTCACCGGGCGACAAGGTGCTCATGGCCGAAACCGGGCATTTTGCCATGTTGTGGATGGCCCTTGCCAGCAGGCTCGGCCTTGAGCCGGAACTCGCCGCCGGCGATTGGCGAAGCGGCGCCTCGGTGGAAGGCATCGCGGAACGTCTGCGGGGGGACGCGGGACATGCCATCAAGGCGGTCTGCGTCGTCCACAACGAAACGTCCACGGGATCTGTCAGCGACATTGCGTCGATTCGTGCGGTGATGGACGAAATCGGCCATCCTGCGCTGCTCATGGTCGATACCATCAGTTCACTCGGATCGATCGACTATCGTCATGACGAGTGGGGTGTCGACGTGACGATCGGCGGCTCGCAGAAAGGCCTGATGCTTCCTCCCGGACTGGCTTTCAACGCCGTCGGTCCGAAGGCGCGTGAGTTCGGCCGGACGGCCGCGCTCACGCGCTCTTATTTTGATTGGGAACCGATGATCGAGGCCTGCGATAGCGGAATGGCCCCATATACGCCGGCGACAAACCTTCTCTTCGGCCTGCGCGCGGCGATCGACATGCTGGACGAGGAAACCCTCCCACAGGTCTTCGCCCGTCATGCCCGCCACGCCGAGGCGACGCGGCGGGCGGTCGAGGCATGGGGACTGGAAATCTTGTGCCGCAATCCGGCGGAGCGGTCGAACTCACTGACCGCGGTGATGATGCCGAATGGTGCCGGAGCCGACCGGCTGCGCGCAGCTATTCTCGAGCGCTACGACATGTCGCTCGGCAATGGCCTGTCGCGGTTGAAAGACCGTGTTTTCCGCATCGGGCACCTTGGCGACCTGAACGATCTCATGCTCGTCGGGACCCTTGGCGGCATCGAAATGGGGCTTGCAGACTGCAATGTGCGCGTCAACGAAGGAGGTGTCGCCGCGGCGCTTCAGTATCTTCGGAGGCGTGGATAGCCGGGTAGGGGAGGAGCAGACGATGAACCGGAAAGACCTCTTGAGCGGTGGCATATTCATTGCCGCCAGCCTGTTCTTCGGGACTACGGCGCTTATGACTCTGCCCTTGGGCACGCCGGAAGACATGGGTCCGGGCTTCTTTCCTGTCTGCCTCTCCATTGTCCTTTGCCTGTTCGGCATTGCTATCTTCTTGCGCGGTGCGAAGGACCCATTGGCGCGGATCGGTCATGTGCCGTGGCGCCCGGTACTTATCATCCTTGCTGCCCCGATCCTGTTCGGTCTGACGGCACTGTCCCTCGGTCTGGCAGTCTCGGTCGCCCTGACGGTCGCCCTTTCGCTGCTCGCGGGGCAACGGCAGTCGATTGCCACGGCGCTGGCGATCACCTTCGGTCTGACGGTCTTTTCGGTGGCCCTGTTTCACTACGGGCTGAGGCTGCCCATTCCTCTTTGGCCCGTTTGAGGGAGGGGCCGTCTTGGATCTTATCGGCCATCTGCAACTCGGGCTGAGCGTGGCGTTCACGCTGCAGAATATTCTCTACTGTTTCCTCGGCGTGCTGCTCGGCACCCTGGTTGGTGTGCTGCCGGGCATTGGTCCGGTCGCAACCATCGCGATGTTGCTTCCCTTCACCTTTGGCGTCCCTCCGGAAACGGCACTGATCATGCTCGCGGGCATTTATTACGGTGCCCAGTATGGCGGGTCGACGACTGCAATCCTTATGAGCCTTCCGGGTGAAAGCTCATCCGCCGTGACCGCTCTGGACGGCCATGAGATGGCGAAGCAGGGGAAGGCCGGACCGGCGCTGGCGATCGCAGCCATCGGTTCCTTCGTCGGAGGCACCGTAGGAACGCTTTGCGTCGCGCTGTTTGCGATTCCGCTGACGGGCATCGCTTTGAAGTTTCAATCCGCGGACTATTTTTCACTGATCGTGTTCGGCCTCGTCGCGTCCATCGCGCTCGCCCACGGCTCGGTTCTGAAGGCCCTTGCAATGGTATTGCTTGGCCTGCTGTGCGGGCTTGTTGGCACCGACATCTATTCGGGAATGCAGCGCTTCACCTTCGGCTATTACGATGTTGCCGATGGCCTCGACTTCGTCGCCCTGTCGGTCGGCCTGTTCGGCATCTCGGAAATCCTGCGAAACCTGGAGGCCCCAGAGACGCCTCGCGCCATCAGCAAGATAGGCAGCCTGTGGCCGGACGGCGCAACCGTACGCAAATGTATCGCTCCGGTCCTGCGCGGCACCGCGCTCGGTTCCTTCCTCGGCGTGTTGCCCGGAGCAGGCGCGACGATCTCGTCCTTTTCCGCCTACGCCATCGAAAAGAAAGTGTCCCGCTCGCCCGAAAAATTCGGCAAGGGCGCCGTTGAAGGCGTTGCGGCTCCAGAGACAGCGAACAACGCCGCGGCCCAGACGTCTTTCATTCCAATGTTGACCCTTGGCATTCCGCCGACACCGGTCATGGCGCTGATGATCGGCGCCATGCTCATCCAGGGCATCAATCCCGGCCCGGCCATCATTTCCAGCCAGCCGAACCTGTTCTGGGGCCTTGTCGTGTCCATGTGGCTCGGCAATGTCATGCTGCTGGCGCTTAACCTTCCGCTGATCGGATTGTGGGTGCGCCTGCTCTCGATCCCCTATGGGATTTTCTATCCCGCGATCCTTGTCTTCTGTTGCGTCGGTGTGTTCGCAACCGATCTGAATTTCTTTGACATCCTGACCCTCTCCGGCTTCGGCCTGCTGGGCTACGTGATGATCAAGTGCGACTGCGAACCAGCGCCGCTGCTGCTCGGCACAGTTCTGGGACCGCTTCTGGAAGAATATTTCCGGCGCGCCATGATCGTCTCGAAGGGTGATCTGTCGGTCTTCATCACGCGCCCGATCAGCGCCACGCTGCTGCTGCTTGCGGCGGTGGTGCTCGCACTGATCCTTTTTCCGTTGGTTCGCCGTCAGCGCGAAACGGTCTTCGTCGAATGATGCCGGCGTCCAAAGCATCAGCAACTCTGGAAACAATGGGAGGTTGACCATGAAATTGCTCAAGGCATTTGCATTCTGCTTCGCCCTGCTGGCCACGGTCGGCGCGCGGGCGCAGGAGAACTACCCGGACCACCCGGTTACGTTCATAGTTCCCTATGCGCCCGGAGGCGGCGCCAGCGCTCTCGCCCAGATCATCACAAAGGGGCTGGAGGCGAAACTCGGGCAGCCTTTTGTAATCGAGTATCGTGAGGGATCGGCGACCGTCATTGGCACGACGGCAGGCTCCAAGGCCGCGCCCGACGGGTACACGCTCCTGATGGCGTCGAGCGCCATGTCGACCAATGCGAGCCTTCTCGACAAGCTGCCCTATGACACCGAGGGCGATTTCGCGCCGGTGGGTCTCATTGCCGACACACCGCTGCTCATGCTGGCGAGCAACAGCCTTGGCGTGAGGACAGTGCAGGAACTCGTCGATCTGGCCAAGTCGAAGCCGGGCGACATAACCTATGGCTCGGCCGGTACGGGCTCGACCCATCAGCTCTTCGCCGAACAGTTCAAAAAGGTGACGGGCGTCGACATGCGGCACGTTCCCTACAAGGGCGGCGGCCCGGCTCTGACAGCCTTGCTGGCCGGAGAGATTTCGGTGCTCTTCAGCGATCCGGGTCCGGCCCTGCAATTCATCGAGAGTGGCCAGATCGTGGCGCTGGGGGTAACCGCCAGCAAGCCGCTCGCGTCGCTTCCCGACGTCCAGCCTCTCAACCAGCTCCTGCCGAGCTTTCAGGGCAGCGCCTGGCAAGGGGTCATGGCGCCAAAGGGAACGCCGGAGCCAATCATCGACAAGCTCAACAAGGCGCTGAACGAGGTGCTTGCCGATCCCGAGGTCATCGCCAATCTGGCCAAGACAGGCAAGATTGCCACGCCGATGTCGCCGTCTGAGTTCGCCGAATACTTCAAGGCCGACATCGCACGCTGGCGCGACGTGATCGCATCGGCAGGTATCAAGGGCTGATCATATCCGGCCCCGGCCGCTTGGCCCGGGGCCGGCTTCTCCACCATGCATAAGGCGCGCGCCACAGCCGCCATCGAGAAAGGAACAAGAATGCGCCGCACCATTGACGCGAGCCAGGTCATCGAGCCAACCGTACCGCTTGGATCAATCCTGCCGCCGGATGTTCGTCCTCCGCATCGTGAGCCGTTCAGCGAGTCACGCCATCGCGAAGACATCATGTTCGTACTGAACATCGAGGACGCGCACATCGGGAGCGAGCCAATAAGCGATCGCTTTCAATACCTGCTGACCACGGTTGACCCTTGTGGGACGCATGTCGAAACCTACTATCCAGTCAAATGGTTCTACGAAGGTGCTGGTGACCGCTATGCGCGCGACGTGGGCGACATACCTGCGTCGGTCCTGGTAAATGATGCGGCGGTCTTCGACATAACCGATCTGGAGCGTCCGCTCGGTCCCGGCGACCTGATCAGAAACGGAAAGCACATAAGGAAGGGCGACAGCGTGATCCTGCGCTCCGGTTTCAACCGTGGCTGGGAGGATCCCGGGCTCGGCAAGAGCAGTCCGATGAATGCCTACAAGCAGCGCCACGGCCTGACGGCCGAAGGTGCGCGCTGGCTGACCGATCAGGAAGCCAAGGTCTGCGCCTTGGATTTTCGCCAGCCCGAAGATCCAGAATACAAATGGGAACTGCCATCCCACAAGCAATTGCACACCAATGATGTCCTGATCGTCGAGGACATTGCTCATCTCGACCAGATAAGCCAGGAGCGCGTGGTGCTGGTCATTGGCGCGCCGATCAAGGGACGCCATCTGACGGGCGGTCCGGCGCGTATCGTCGCCATCGAGGGCTGGGGCACCAAGGACGTGAAGGTGCTCGACCTCACCCACATCATGGGCCGCTATCCGGCGCGCGCGCAGCCAGCCAGGCCGCTCGGCTCGCGCCGGCATGCCGAGTCGAGCGAATGGTCGAGCTTCAATCGCGCCGAATATGTCTTCTTCGACATCGGCATGCAGGGCCTCGCTGACCTCGTGGGGCCGCAATATATGAGGCTCTCGACACGCGCCGGCACCCATATGGTCAACCCCTATTCGGCAGATGCCCAGGGCGCATCCCCACTCTATGGCGATATCGCGGACATTCCGGCAGAGCGCCTCGTCGGACCGGGTTCCCTGGTCGATCTCAGCGATGTTGGTGCGGGAGACTTCATCGATGCGGCCGCCCTGGAGGGCCGGCTGGACAATGTCCGAGCCGGCGACTGGGTGGTGCTAAGGACGGGACATGCCGACTGGCATCAAGGCAGCCGGGACGGCACGTCCGTACTTGCCGAGAGCCCGAAACTGACCACCGAGGCGATAGCCAGATTGGCCGCGATGGGTGCCCGCGGCATCATCTCTGATATTTCGGCAGCCACGTCGCTTGACCGTCGCCGCGAAGTCGAAAGCGCATTGCACGAGCACAACATGCTGTTCGTTGCCGGGGCAAGGCGTCTGTGGCTGCTGCGAAAAGATCGCTTCCTTGCCGCCGCACTCCCGCTGCGCGTTCGGGGGCTGGTTCATTCTCCCGCGCACGTCTTCCTGATCGAAGACTGGAAGGATGACTCCTGGCTGTAGATGCAGCAGAATTACAGAAACATCGGGAGAGCGTTTTCAAGGACAGACTGCCTACGATGAGTACAATCGCCATCCGGCACACGAAAAATTTGTGCGTGAGCGTTGGCGCCTCGAAGTTGGCTACTTTCAGGAGATTGATTACATTCCTCTATGACGCTTTTCTCTGCCGCAGCACCTTAGCAGTTTCCGACCCGGGCGTTGGATGAACATTTCGAGATTGGCGGCATCAAAGCTTGAAGCTGTCAATCTTTCGTATCACACCGATCACAATGAGCATTTACGTGACGGACCAGAGCAAGGTGTCAGGGTGGGCGCTGCCCGCCTCCGTCATCGTTCATTTGCTTATCGTCGTGCTCCTGATATTCGGACTGCCAATCTCCCTCCCCAACTTGCAGTCGGAGCAGGAGATAAAGGTGGATTTCGTAAAGCCGCCCGAGCCGGAGAAGAAAGCCAAAGCCGACCCACCACCGTCTGCGGAAAAGCCTTCGCCCAAGAAGCCTCCGCAGGCAAAAAATCAGACGCTGCCGTCGGCAAGCAAGGATACCGCGCCGCCTCTGCCTGTTCTCAAACCTGTCGTGCGGTACGGAGAACAGGACGTGGGACCGCGAGAATCTCAGGACGGCAACGTCGCGGAAGATGGCTCGCCATCACCGGCGGTGAAGCAAAACGCGAAAAAACAGGATCAGGCAAAAACACCGGAACCTTTGACAGTCAAGCCATTGGACGAGGGATCGCAGCCGGCAGCACCCGAGAACCCGGCTGCAAAGTCCGCGAGCGTCGCCGAGGTGGTGAGCACCCCCAAGCTTAAGCAGGCAAAGAAGTTGTTCTCGCCAAAAGTTAACGGTGATCTGACTGCGACGATTGCAATGGGCGGCCTTCCGCGCAGCGTACGAGCCGGGCGCCTCTGTGTGACGGAACTGCGTGAGCAACTGCGCCATGCGTCGCCACCCTATAATCCCGACCTTCTACCGTCCTTTCAGTTGCAGGAGGGAACAGTCATGGAAATCCCCAATACGGCCTTTCGCGCTGAGGGCCGGTGGTACGACCTGCGCTATCGTTGCGAGGTGAACCGGGAGGCAACACAGGTCGTGTCCTTCGCCTTCCGGGTTGGAAATCCCGTGCCACCTATCGAATGGGCTCGCCGCGGGCTACTCTTGCAATAAAGGCCTGTCGCCGCTTTCACGACGATGTTTCGATTTCAATCGCCTGCTATTCAGTTTGAACCGGGTCAGTCCGCCTTGCTGGACGCAAACTGGCGATTTTGCGAATTGCTCTGTTTTGTGGGCCCGAACCTGCACTCGCCTCCAAAGCAGAAATTTCGAACGATTGCAGGCCGGATTGCCCGATCAAAACGATAACCTCGGTCAATTACACAATGTCACAGGACCTTACCACATACACCGATTGAGATGCATTGGCCGACATCGGTATGAATAACCATCCAAATGATTGGATTCAGAACAGGCTTTCAAGGAAGCGTCGAGCGCTAGGCTGGCGTTTGGGAGTGCCTTTCATGGACTATCGTTGCCTATTCTAACCCGATTGGCCGAGCAATCTCGCGGCCATTGGCCAAAATGGGATACGAAAACGCGCTTCGGGAGGATTTCATGCGCAAACATCGTTCGATCGCAGCAGCGGCTGCACTACTGGTTTTCGGTTCTGTCGCGAAGGCAGATGATATCCAAATCGGCGCAGGGCTGGTTATTAGTGGGCCGTTTGCAGCCTACGGCACGGACGCTAAGGCTGGAGTAGACCTTGGCGTCAAGGAGATCAATGATGCAGGTGGTGTTCTTGGTCGTAATCTCACTATGGAATACGAAGATTCAGGTGGCGACCGCGCAAAGGCCGTCGCAATCTACCAGAAGTTCGCCGCGCGGCCGGAGATTGCTTTCGCACTCTCCATTTCTTCAGCCGAATTCGTCGCCCTCAATCCTATATCGCAGGATGTAGGCTTGCCTTTTATCTCAATAGGTTCGGTGATTCCGTTCAAGGACTTCAGCGATTGCGCCTTTCGTATAAACCTGATCCTCAGCAACGCGATGGCATCTGTCTTAACGCAGTTGAAGGAAAGTGGCATCAACCGCGTTTCGATCATATATGACCAAGGCAATAACCAAACTGTGGCCGAGGCGGATATCGTCAAGGAGAACTTGGGCCAGTATGGAATGGAACTCGCGGGTGTGGAATCCTACAGCGCGGGCGACCAGAATTTCACGCTGCAACTCGCGCGCATTCAGGAAACCAAGCCGGATCTGATCTGGATTTCCGGACAGATCAATGAAGGTGCTCTGATCATAAGCCAAGCTCGCGCTTTGGGATTGGATGCAACCATAATTGGCGGATCAGGCCTAAACGACGAAAAGATTGGCCAACTAACCAACGGTGCAGCAAAGGGCGTTTTGACATTTGCGTTGTTCAATGCAAATGCGCCCGGCGCGGTTGTCTCGGATTTTGTTAGCAAGTTCAAAGAAGCCAACGGTGGCGCGGCGCCTTCGGCATACAATGCGCTGGGCTACGACGCGATTAAGCTCGTCGCCAACGCGATTACAACTGCTGGCAGTACGGACCGGCAGGCTGTTTGCAAGGCGATGGGTGCAACAAAGGATTTTCAGGGTGTAAATGGAACCTTCAACTACAACGGCTCCGGTGACAATCAAAAGCAAACCCCGCAGATCCTTGTTTACGGCGATAACGGCTACGAGCCTCTAGCGAAATAATGCCTATGGGACATGAGGCAGTTGCGCCGGGAGGCCGAGAATGCTGATCGAAGCGCTAAAGATATCAAAGCGCTTCGGCGGCCTGCAAGCTATTGACAATGTTACCGTCCGCGTTCGCTCAGGCGAGGTTACATCTGTCATTGGACCGAATGGGGCGGGAAAGACAACGCTCCTCAATTGCTTGACGGGTGTGATAGCATTTGACGGGGGCGAAGTGCGAATAGACGGCAAATCCTACGGAACGTTCGCTCCACAAGATCTTGTCGAGATTGGCATAGCACGCACCTTTCAGAACATACGCCTGTGGGAAAGTCTGACTGTCGAAGAACACATAGTTTTGGCCCGTCGAAACTATTTCAATTCGCGGAGAGGCCGCAAAGCAGGCAAAGAGGGACAACTGGACATTACTGTCGATGGCCTTCTGGCGCGTGTGGGGCTAACTCAGAAGGCAAAACTCAAGCCCTTGGAACTTTCATATGGCGAGCGTCGCCGACTGGAACTAGCACGGGCCCTTGCCACTTCGCCAATACTGATTCTCCTCGACGAGCCCGCCGCCGGCTTCAATCTCTCCGAGCAAATGATGCTCGCTGACCACATATCCGAGATTGCCGCAAGCGGCGTCGCTGTCATTCTTGTCGAACATCATATGGACCTTGTGGCACGCGTATCGAACAATGTCGTCGTGATTAATTTTGGCAAAGAACTCGCCACCGGGAGCATTGCGGAAATACGTTCCAACCCGTCTGTAGTTGCCGCCTACTTGGGAACCACAAGCTAGGCAATCGAAATTGTTCACGCGCTTCTAGCCCAAACAGAGTTTCAGCACGAAATGAACGACCTATTGGGGCCTCCGGCACTTAAGATTTCAAACCTGAACGTGTCCTATGGACCTATCAGTGCCGTGAATTCGCTTGGGCTGGTCGTGCAGCCAGCGGAGGCCGTTGCCGTTATTGGAAGCAACGGCGCGGGTAAGACAACCCTGCTAAAAGCGATAATGAATCTCGTTCCCTCAATAACCAATAGCTCTGTTGAGTTCTTTGGTCAGCAAATCTCGAACAAGCCGGCACATACGCTTGCACGGATGGGAATTGGTTATGTCCCAGAGGGCCGCGAACTTTTTGCTGGTCTCAGCATTTTAGAGGAGCTTCAAATCGGAACTCGCTTTGCGAGCCCTGCCGACCAAAACGCCCGCATGGAGGAGGCTTTCACTCTATTTCCTCGCCTCAAAGAACGCAGGAAGCAGATTACGAGCACTCTTTCCGGTGGTGAGCAACAAATGCTGGCGATTGCACGAATCGTTGTGATGAAGCCTAGACTGCTCTTGCTCGACGAACCATCACTTGGACTGGCGCCCGTCATTCAGGACATTGTCTATGAGACGCTCGCAGGGCTTCGTGATCGCGGACTCCCCATCTTACTTGTCGAGCAGAACGCATATCGCGCACTCAAACTCTGCAGGCGCGCTTATGTCATTGAGCTCGGGAAGGTGACTCGGGAAGCCCCGAGCGCGGAATTGTTGAATGATCCCTCTATCCAGTCCGCCTATCTTGGGAGCTGAGCGTGATTCTGCAACAAATACTAAGTGGCATCCTGGCGAGCGGCGTGTATGCGCTATTTGCAGTCGGCTTTACAATGATTTTTGGCATTATGGGCGTGCTCAACATGGCGCACGCGGATCTTGCAATGGTCGCGGCGCTCGTTGTAATCGGCGCCGTGTCGGCGGGATTCGGTCCATTCGCCGGTATCGCCATAGCCGTGATTGTAACCCTCATCATCGCGCTCCTTATAGAACGCGTTGCGATGCGCCCCGGCCGCCGCTTCAAAGGCGACGCAGCGATTGAGATGCCCCTGATTGGCACGCTCGGCGCGGGCCTGATCTTGCAGAACACTGCAGCACTCATATTCGGAAACAAGGCGCTTTCGTTCCCTATCAAGGCCACTGGCATCTGGCGGTTGGGCAGCTTCTTCTTCACGCAGGGACTGGTTTACAGCATGCTGGTCTCGCTGATACTGCTCGCGGCGCTCGAATATGTAGTGAACCAGACAAATTTCGGCCGAATGATGCGCGCGGTCGCGATAAATCCCACCGCAGCAAGGATCATGGGCATCGACACGGACCGGATCATCGTCGCTACAATCGGAATCACATCGTTCCTCGCGGCCGTGGCCGGCTTCCTTGCCGGTTTCAGTTATGGTCTAGCCACGCCTCTGATGGGAATCCCCTACGCAATCAAGGGTCTGGTCGCAATGATTGTGGGAGGGGTGGGTAGCTTGCGCGGCGCCGTAGCCGGGGCTGTTCTAATCGGTATCGTCGAAGCGATCGCCACCACCTATTTCGGCTCTCAAGCGCGTGATCCAAGCGTGCTATTGGTCTTGATAATCACTCTGATCATCTGGCCGAACGGGCTTTCCAGCGCATTCCGCAGCAAGTGAGGAGACCAGTTTCATGGACTTCTGGACGACGGTCTTTCTCTCTGCGTCAATCGCATCTATCGCAGCTATGGGCTTGTTCCTCCAGATCAGAAGTGGTCAGTTGAACCCTGGCATGGCGCCTTTCGTAGGCGTTGGTGGCTATGTGTCCGGTTCATTGTGCGTGAATCTTGGCCTCTCTCCCTGGTTGTCAATTCCGTTGGCTACAATAGCCGGCTTTTGCTTTGGTGGGGCTTTTGCGATCATTACCCTGCGTCTGCATCATTGGTTTTTCGCGGTTACGACATTGACCCTTTCCGTTGCAGCGGTCTCGATCGTCGGAATGATCGATTTCTTTGGCGGACCGGTTGGCTTGCTCAATATTCCCCTTGTTACAAGCCCAGTGCCCATTATTGTCCTTTCCTGCGTTGTCTTTGCCATCGCCTATCTGCTTGACCGCTCCCATATTGGTTTGCAGATCAGAGCGATGGGTGACGACGAAGTCCTCTCCCAGGCGTTTGGCGTCCATGTGCGGACATTGCGCGTTTTCGTATTTGCTCTCGGGTCCGCAATGGCCGCCATATCAGGAGCTCTGAATGCACATCGCTTTGGTATATATGAGCCGTCGGATCTCGGCTTTCAGTACTCGCTGCTGCTGTTCATCTATGTAATTGTCGGTGGCAAGCGGAGCATTTTCGGGCCCATAGTGGGTACGTTCTTTCTGTTCGCAATGCCCGAGATAATCAAGATTTCTCCCGAAACAGAGTTGATCGTATTCGGAGCATTGATGCTGGCTGTTGCAATCTGGATGCCGGAAGGCCTTGTTGGCGCAATCGGGTCGAGCTACCGGGCTTTGCGCAAGCGGCTTGCTTGATTGTCCAAGACGAATGCGCCTACCGACCTCCCACGATAGCTGGCCGTCGCGGAGCTTTGCGTACGCTGACCGGCTCTGAGAGACATTCGTCATGCACTGCGCGTTGGCGGATATATTCCTGCGATTCGTGGATCAACCAATCCAGGAACGGCGTAAGCGGCCAGGAGCCGTGCTTGTGTTCAGGAAAGACCACGCAATAGCTTTTCTCGCCTGACAGCCGATGGGTGTGCGGTGTGATGAGGTCGCCCCTTTCAATTTCATTGTTCACGTAAAGGCGCGGTACCAGCGCCACACCGAGACCTGCGCAAGCAGCTTCGATGGCCATCGAGAACAGATCATACTGGGCGCCTTCAGTGGGATTGATCCCACTTGTACCGAAATGGTCCCACCATTTCTTCCAGGCATATGGCCGACTGCGCTTGTGCAGTCTCGGCAAAGACTTCATTTCATCAAGGTTTAGCGCGCGGCGACCGCCGGCAAGTCGCGGACTGCAGACAGCAATCAGTTCTTCCGAGAAGATGTTCTTCTTAATCATACCTGTCCATGCGGGATGGTCGTAGTGAATCGCAGCATCAAAGGAAGTTTCAGAGAAAAGGAATGGCTCCGGCCTTTCGCTCATATTAATCAGGATGCCGGGGTTCTTCGCATGGAAGTGAGGCAAACGTGGTATGATCCATTTGTTTGTGAACGTTGGAATGACTGCCAATTCGAGCACACCCCGTTCCGGCAGTGCCTGAAGTCTCTGCGTGTGCAACTCGACGCGATCCAGGTCTTCAGTGATCTGGACAAGGTAGTCGCGCCCTCGATCGGTCAGATGCAGCCGACCTTTGACCCGGTTAAACAACATCAAGCCAAGAAAGTCTTCCAGACGCGCGATCTGACGGCTCACGGCCCCTTCTGTCATTGCCAATTCTTCGGCAGCGCGCGAGAAACTCTCATGGCGTCCTGCGGCTTCGAAAGCCAAAAGCGCGTTGGTACTCGGAATCTTACGACGCAATCTCTTTTCCCCCTAGCAAAACGCGCCGTTCACACTTGATGAACGAGCATCTTGAATGGCTGCGGCGCGCCGAAGACGTCACATTCCGGTTGCGCCATACTGGGCAGCAGCCGCTTACCTGAAAGCCTGTCCAGCTTAGCAAAATGCTGGCGACGCTCCTAGTCAGGACTGCGTTCTCGTCACCCTTGCTCGATCAACAGGTTCAACAGCCCGCGGTCGCCCTGTGCGTAGTAGCCGACATTGCTGGTTTGCGTGCCGATAGTCCGCCTCAGGCTGACAAGCATCAGAGCATACAGCCAGGCTATGGCAAACACATCAAGCACCGGCGCATCGTCGATTTGCGTGATACCCTGTGAGCTGAGCACAGTCGCCATCACTCCTTCTGCCGGGACTATGACTTCTGCGCCCTGTGAAATTGCCTCCTGCGCCGCCTTCTTGAATGCATCGATAACGGGGGAAGGATTGCTGAGCGAGGCAGCGAGCGCAGGCTCGTGCCAAGCGGGCGACAGAGAAACGGCAGGCATGACCCTCTTATCGAGGCCGTGCATGTCAACTGCATCGCGAACAACGGCGGCGATTTCCGATCCGTTCGCTATCGGAACTACTTTCCGACCGAGGGAGCAGCCGACGAGCAAGGCGCTTTCAAGCATGGAAATGACTGGAATGCGAACCACTGATCGGATCTCGCGGAGAAAAGGTTCGCTAAACGACGCGATAATAAAGGCGTCAAACCCCTGCCGCTCCGCTTCAATCGCACGGTCGATGATTTGATCGAGAATCCGATGAAACGCAAACGCACTACGCAAGGCAGGGGTCACGGCACGACCGAAATAAGATCCCGATCGCACTCCATGCAACTCAATGCTGGCGCGTCCTTCCAACACCTTCGCCCCATGTGTCGAGATGAAGGCCTTATACCCCCCCAGCGCGTCAAGTTCAGTCGCGGACTGATGCCAGAAGCGAAACACCGCCTTATTTTCTGCGCCACTCATGCCAGCCTCCATATTGAGAAGAATTCCAAAGCATAGGTTGTATTTCGTGCGGATCATGGAGGCGCGGAAAACTCGGCATGATCTATGATAGGAACCTCTCCTAGACGAACGCCGGCAGGGTCATCGTTGTCGCGTCCATAGGGAAAAATGCGATCCCTTTGGCCAATGGAACGCCTCGGTGGAAACCTACTAATAGGGTTTCATGATCAATGCTATTACATAATGTCATTGCTTTGTGTCTGAGCATTTTGCGGTGTCGACGCGTTTGTGTCTCCAGTCGGCAGAGCACGGTCAACAAACAGAGGCTTATTACATAATATCATTGCGGTATGCGCTCACCACCATTGAGGCGGACTGCCGAATTTGTAAAGTTTGCGCACCATTTCGGCCTTGGAAGGAACCGCGGATAGGGCCGCAACTGCAAATCCGCACCGACACGTGGTGAGTCGGCAATCTAATATCTGGTCGGATGCGCCGATGCTCTCAAGCCAAGTACATCTTGCCAATACGTCGCGGTATCTCCTGACGGAGGACGCACCTTAGCTTACTTGGCATTGTTGCCATGCAGGAGCCAGTGAATGACGACTAAGTATCAGTTGTATGTAGACAATGAGTGGCACGATCCACTGTCGGGGGAATGGTTCAATACCGAAGATCCATTTACGGGCGAACCGTGGGCGCAGATACCACGGGCAAACGCGGCCGATGTCGACCGCGCCGTACATTCGGCTCAGGCCGCCCTTGAAGGATCTTGGGGAAAGATGTCTGCCACCGATCGCGGCTCGTTGCTGCATCGACTGGCCGTTCTCATTGACGAAAACGCCGGCACGCTTGCTGAGGTCGAATCGCGCGATAACGGAAAGCTTTTGAGCGAAGTGTCCGGGCAAGTGCGCTATGTAGCGAAATATTTCTACTATTACGCAGGATTAGCCGACAAGATTCAAGGTGCGGTCATTCCGATCGAAAAGCCGGGGGTTTTCAACTACGCGAAATATGAGCCGATCGGCGTGGTCGCATCTATTACACCTTGGAATTCGTCCTTATTGCTCACCGCTTGGAAGATGGCGCCGGCGCTTTGCGGCGGCAATACGTTCATCGCCAAACCCTCAGAATTTACCTCGGCCTCGATGTTCGAGCTCGCACGCATCGTGGCGAAGGCGGACCTCCCGCCCGGCGTGTTCAACGTCTTGACGGGGTTCGGCTCCGAAGTGGGCGAGCCCCTCGTCCGACATGAAGGAGTGGGGCGCATTGCCTTCACAGGCGGCGATCAGGGTGGGCGCGCTGTTGCGCGCCTGGCCGGCGAAAATCTGAAGCGTATCTCCCTCGAGTTGGGCGGCAAATCGCCGAATATTGTATTTGACGATGCGGATCTCGATCAGGCGGTCAACGGTGTGATCACGGGAATCTTTTCGGCAGGTGGCCAGACATGCATGGCAGGCTCGCGCCTCCTCCTTCAAGAATCGATCCACGATACCTTCGTGCAGAAACTGGTGGAAATTACCTCTCGCGCCAAAGCCGGCAATCCCCGCACGCCTGGCATTCAGATCGGCCCGGTTGCTACCAAGCCGCAGTTCGAGAAGGTCATGAGCTACATCGCCATTGCAAAGGGAGAAGGCGCCCGATGCATCGCCGGTGGGCGAGCCCTGAGCGGTCCTGAATATGGCGCCGGCCGCATTGTTGAACCAACAATCTTTGTCGACGTCGAGAACAATATGCGCATTGCCCAGGAGGAAGTCTTCGGACCGGTCCTAGCAGTCATAAAGTTCAAGGATGAAGAGGATGCCATCCGAATTGGCAATGATACACGCTTCGGTCTGGCCGCTGGCGTTTGGACGAAAAGCCTCAAGCGGGCGATGCACATGTCAGATAAATTGAAGGCAGGAACGGTTTGGATCAACAACTACCGGTCCACCAGCTTCGCGACACCTTTTGGTGGCTTCAAGGATAGCGGCATTGGCCGCGAAGGCGGGATCGAAGCCGTGAAGGAATATCTCGAGACGAAGAGCGTCTGGATATCCACCGATCTTCAGATGCCCGACCCGTTCATTCGCAAATATTGATGGGCAGAATTAAACAAGCTTTGAGATATCGCTGCGATAGGGCGGGGAAGCCAGCCCCATTTGCGATCGGCAGAGATCGTGCCGGCGCCATACCACGAGTCTCTTGAGGAATGTAGAAGTGGCTGACAAGGGCGAAGGCGCGGATACTTTTGACTATATTGTTGTAGGAGCCGGAACGGCGGGCTGCATCGTTGCGAGCCGGCTAAGCGAAGACGGAGCGTCGGTATGCCTTATTGAAGCCGGCCATTCCGACACAAATGCGCTGATCCACATACCGGCTGGCTTCATCAAGAATGCCTATAGCAAGAATTTGACATGGAACTTTCAATCAGTCCCGAGCAATGGTAGCGGGGGACGGAGTTTGATCCTGCCGCAAGGCCGTGTGGTCGGCGGATCGAGTTCCATCAACGGGATGAACCACGTCCGCGGACAGCCGCTCGATTATGACGGCTGGGCACAGCGCGGAAATCCGGGATGGTCTTACCAGGAGCTGTTGCCATATTTCAAACGATCGGAAAGAAAGATCGGCGTGGGCGACAACTGCTTCAGAGGACGTACCGGCGAGTTGCCGGTAACGGACCTGCAATGGCGCCATCCCATCTGCGATTCCTTTATCGAGGGCGCGCATTCGATCGGCATCCCCAGGAACGTAGACTATAATGGACCTGTCCAGGCGGGTGCGGGCTACTTTCAGCAGACGACGCTGAATGGATTTCGATACAGCTCAGCCCGCGCCTTCCTCAAGGCTGCGCGCCGGCGCAGGAACTTTCATATTCGAACCCGGGCGCTTGTTACTGCGATCAGGTTTGAAGGCAAGCGGGCGGCTGGCATCACCTATGTTCCCGGAGACGGCAGGCATCCTGCAAGGCAGATAGCGGCGCGGCGCGAGGTTATTCTGTGTGCCGGAGCCATCAATACACCGAAGCTGATGCAGCTTTCGGGGCTAGGGCCCGCAGACTTGCTCGCACAGCACGGTATTCCGGTAGTTTGCCATATTCCCGGTGTCGGTAACCATCTGCGCGATCACTACGGAGTGCGTCTGGTCGCAAAACTGGAAGGCAAGGACGTTGCAACAATCAACAATATCGCGCGGGGGCTGCCTTTAGCTGGCCAGGTTGCGCGCTGGGTGCTGCGCCGCCCCAGCATACTGTCGATGGGACCGTCACCGGTCTATGTTTTCTGGAAGTCCGAACCCTTTTTGGCGATGCCCGATCTGGAGTATGTATTCACGCCTGCAAGCTTTCAGAAGGGAATCGTTGGGCTTCTGGACCGATTTCCAGGGATGACGCTCGGCGTGTGGCCGGAACGACCGGAAAGTCTTGGCTATGTGCGCATCAGCAGCTCTGATCCGTTGAGCAAGCCGCAAATCCAGCCGAATTACCTCTCTGCGGAGGGGGATCGTCAAACGCTGCTTCGAGGTATGCGCCTGGGTTTGCAGTTGCTGACGACACCGGCACTGCGGCAATACGATCCTAAGATCATAGCACCGGACCCCGAAGCGAAGAGCGATGCTGAACTGCTCGATTTTGCGCACCAAAACGGAACGACGATCTATCATATGATAGGTACTGCGCGCATGGGACCTGAATCGGATTCTGACACTGTTGTCGATGCGCAATTGCGGGTTCATGGCATAGAGGGATTGCGCGTTGCCGATGCCTCAATCATGCCAACCATGCCGTCCGCAAACACCAATGCCACAGTGATGATGATTGCGGAAAAAGCGGCGGATCTCGTTCGTGGAAGGGCAGCTCTTGAACCAAACGATGTGTGATGCAGGACAGGTTGCATCGCTTTGAATATCGAACGCATTTCGAGCCGTAATACCTGACATTTGGCAAAGCGAAAGAGTTGGTCCATCGTCATGAGAAATGAGAATACAAAGGAAGTCCTTGATGTCCTGGTGATCGGCAGCGGCATAGCTGGGTTGTCCGCGGCCGTTTCTGCGCAGATGGCCGGAGCACAGGTGATGGTGCTAGAACGCTCACCCGAGGCAGACTTTGGCGGAAATACACGTTGGACCGAAGCCTATTTTCGGATGAAGAGCGAAGACGAAGTTAGCGACGATTTCGAGGAACGGCTCGTCCAGAACGCTGGCTGCAATCTAGATCCGAACATTGTTGGCCCGATGGGCGGCCCCTATAGCGACTGGCCGGGTTTTGTGAAGTCGCACGGAATGCCCGATCCCGAACTGGTGAGCGCGTTGTCGGAGAATGCCGGACCGACTGTCAACTGGCTGAAGACGTTCGGGGTCCGGTTCGATGCACTTCCAACCTATTTTGTCACCGCGGCAGCGCCTCGCCTTATGCCGGTAGGTGGTGGATTGGCGCTAATCAATGCGTTGAAGACCCATGCCAACCAGAACCAAGTGACCTGTGCTTATGAAACCACTGCACTCGATCTGCTGCGTGACGATGGCCGGGGCTATCTGCGAGTCAGCGTTGCCGTGCCGAGCGGCGATACTAAAATCATTGCAACCCGAAATGTCGTGGTGGCATCCGGTGGTTTCGAAGGAAATCCCGAAATGCTGACCCAATATTTGGGAACACAAGCCCGCTACGTACGGCCGGTCGCGCGCGGCGGGTATTACAATAGAGGCGAAGGTATCCGCATGGCGCTCTCCTGCGGCGCTGCGCCCGCCGGAGACTTCAGCTCCTATCACGCCGAGCCTCTCGACCCAAGGTCGGGTGCTACAGAAGCGCTGGTTATGAATTTTCCCTACGGAATTCTGGTCAATAAATGGGGCGGCCGCTTCGTCGACGAGGCGCCAGGCCCGGTGGACGTCAACTATGATCATATCTCGCGTGCGATCGGCGAGCAGCCCGACGGTATCGCCTATGTGATCTTCGATAGCCGAATCGAAGACGTGCCAAACTGGACAAAAAGCATTCGAACTGACCAGCCGGCAATCCAGGCCAATACACTCGAGGCGTTGGCCGCACAATGTGGATTGCCGACCGACGCCGTAGTGAAAACAATAGATGAATACAATGAGGCCTGTGTCGAAGGAGAATTCCATCCTTTGCGGGAAGATTTCTTGGCGACGCAAGGCTTGAAGATCAAGAAATCCAATTGGGCCCGTCCGATCGACCGGGCGCCCTTCAAAGCGTATCCGATCATTCCAGGAATCTGTTTTACTTATGGGGGGGTGAAGACAAACCGCCATGCACAGGTCGTCGATACCGATGGACGCCCTATACCCGGCCTCTACGCAGCGGGAGAAGCGGCAGGGCTCTACTATCAGGTCTATACGGGAGCAACATCCGTGCTTCGCGGGGCGGTTTTCGGCAAGATTGCTGGCAGCCACGCAGCGACCCGGGCGCAAACGATGAGGGCGCCGTGAAACTCGCGCCTGGTCTCCGCCCCGTGAATGGTCATTGGTCCTACTCAGTACCAACGCTTGTTTCCGCCGAAAAATGACATCAAAGCGTTCGACCAGCATCGCAATCGCTGAATGGCTGGCAGGCCTTCGCCCGGACGAAATTCCTGACCACGCTTTGCAGAGCGCAAAGCTGCGTGTCCTCGATATCGTAGGGGCCATGCTGGGCGGCCGTGGAACCTTGCTTGTCAATCAGGTCCTTGGATCGGTTACCGATTCCGGCGGCGCCGTCCCCGTTGTAGGGTTCGACAAGCGCGTGGAATTATCGCGTGCTGCGTTGCTTCAGGGAACCATGGCTTGCGTACTCGAATATGACGATACGCATGTCGCCAGCGGCATTCACTCCAGTTCTGCTGTGATTGCGGCCGCGCTCGGCGTCGGGCGCCAGTTTCACATTTCGGGAAGCAGACTTTTGGAAGCGGTCCTGATAGGCAACGAGCTAGCAGCTCGGCTTGCTTTGGTTGCGCCGGGAATGATGCATCGCGTCGGCATCCATCCAACTGCAATCTTTGCGACCTTCGGGTCTGGATACGCGATCGCCAAGATTCTCGGATTCGACGCGCGGCAGATCATCAATACGGCCGGTATTTGCGGGAGCTTTGCGTCTGGCATTATGGCCTCCTGGGAAGATGGCACTGCCGCCAAATCGCTTCACACGGGCTGGGCCGCATCCTCCGCCGTACAGGCGGCGAACCTTGCAAGGCAGGGAGTCACCGGACCCTCGAATGTCTTCGAAGGGCGCTTTGGCTTGTTCCGCTCGCATGTCCAGGTGCCGGAATACGAATTTGATCTCGGCGCAGCGCGCGACAAGCTCGGCCAACGCTGGGAAGCGCTGAACATCGCGCCACGCGCCTACCCGTGTGGGCACTATATCCAGCCCTTTATAGAAGCGGTCCTGGGAATTGTCCAAAGCAACAGCATCGAGATCGATCAGATCGAGCGGATCGATTGCGCAGTAGCAGAATACATGGTGCCACTCATTTGCGAACCCGCCAAAGAAAAGCTGAATCCGGCGACTTCCTGGCATGCGCGGTACAGTCTGCCATTTTGCATCGCCGCGTGCCTGCAGAATGGGACCTTCAATAAATACAGCTTGAGCGATGCCGATTTAGCAGATGATTCTCACCGCAAACTTGCCGCGAAAGTTACTTACCAGGTCGATCGGCAGGCGGTTGACCGGACGAAGTGGGGAGGTGGAGTTACGATCGTCTATCGCTCCGGCGAACGTTTCGGCCGCGTCGTTGAACATCTTCGGGGCACCCCTCAAAATCCCATGCAAGAGTGTGAACTTGTCGCGAAATTCATGCACAACGCTGAAGGGGTGCTCAATCGTGGCGACTCTGAACGTGCGGTAAATGCCATCATGCAACTGGAAAGGGTCGAGGATATCGACCCGGTTTTTGATCTGTTGTCTGTGCCGATTGTCAAATGAGGTCGAAGCTAGAGACCGCATTCCTTCTTTTTTGGAAACGACTGACATCCGTGGCTTCTAAAGCGATCTATTTTGCACCAACCCATGGAGATACCAACCATGCAGGCCCCCCAACTATTTGTCGGCGGAAGATGGATCGATACAAACGAAACCATTCCGGTCATCAATCCATCGGATGGCAATGAGATCGGCGTTATCGCGCGCGGCACGGTCGATCACGTCGACGAGGCAGTAAGCGCCGGCCAGGCAGCTAGCAGGGGAGAATGGGGCCGCTTCGACGCAGTGTCACGGGGCCGACTGATGCTCCGTCTTTGCGAGCTTATTCACCGCGATGCCGACCGTTTGGCACGCCTGGAAAGCCTGGACGTTGGAAAACCGCTCAGTCAGGCGCGCAGCGACGTCGCGGTCATTGCGCGGTATTTCGAGTACTATGGAAGCGCTGCCGACAAGGTGCAGGGCGAGACCATCCCCTCTCAGAGCAGCTATACGGTTATGACATTCTGGGAACCCTACGGAGTGACCGGCCATATCGTGCCATGGAATTATCCTTTGCAAATGATGGGCCGATCGCTTGCTCCGTCATTGGCGATGGGAAATGCTGTCGTCCTCAAGCCAGCAGAGGATACCTCTTTGACGGCGCTCGCCCTTGCACGACTTGTTGAAGAGGCTGGTTTTCCGGCGGGTTCTTTCAATGTGGTGACTGGAATTGGTTCCGAAGTGGGCGCGGCGCTTAGCAGGCACCCAGGCATAGGCCATGTTAGCTTTACCGGATCGCCAGAGGTTGGGACGCTGGTGCAACAGGCAGCCGCGGTGAACGCCGTTCCTGTGAGGTTGGAACTAGGTGCAAAATCGCCTCAGGTGGTGTTCGCCGACGCACCGCTGGAAAGCGCAGCCGACACGATCGTGCGGGGCATTGCGCAAAATTCAGGCCAGACATGTGCAGCGGGCACGCGTGTCCTGATAGAGTCTTCGATTTACGACAGTTTCACTAGCATGCTGGCAGAGCGCTTCAAGCTGTTGCGCGCCGGCCCGAGTGATCTCGATCTTGATATGGGGCCGGTCGTGAATGCGTCGCAGCAGCGCCGCATCGAAAACTATCTGGCTCTTGGCCGGCAGGATGGTCTGCCTGTGCTGGCTCATGGCGAGATAGAGTCGAATGCGCCTTCCGGCGGCTTCTATGTCCGACCGACCCTCTTCGGTGACGTTCCCGCAAATCATAGGCTCGCGCAGGAAGAAATCTTCGGTCCTGTATTGGTGGTCATCCGGTTCGAAGGCGAAGACGAAGCGCTGCATGTGGCCAACAACACGCCATACGGGCTTGCAGCAGGAATATGGACCACTGATCTCGGCTGCGGTTTGCGCCTCGCGCATGGCGTAAAGTCGGGCCAGGTCTTCGTTAACAACTACGGCGCGGGCGGCGGCGTGGAATTGCCGTTTGGTGGCGTCAAACGGTCAGGACATGGCAGGGAAAAGGGGCTGGAGGCGCTTTATGGTTTTGCCACTCTGAAGACAATAGCGGTCAAGCATGCGCCGACCTGAGCAGAGCAGCTTTCTATATGCCAGCACGACGAGGCGCAGACTAGCTTTCTGCGGAAACCACCGAAAATTGGCTCAGTCAGAGCGAAATCGCGGAGATCGTTTTTTTACAGAGCTGTTATTCCTTCCTGCACATCCGGATGATCAGTGAACCCCATTAATCCCAAGTCAGGCATGCATCAGATATCGGAGCCACTTTTCTCAGCCAATTGTGTAGAGAACGCTGGTCCAGTGAATTGCGGCTTAGGGCGCCATCGGCCACGCGCTTGGCAATTTCAAGTACCTTCGGCTCCAGTTCTTCGTCTGCAACTGCCAGCGAGATAAGCCCCAGACCTTCCATTTCGGTGCCAGATAACGCTTCCCACGAAAGCAAATAGCATTTTGCTTTCGCGAGGGTCGACCATCGCCCAAAAACACGGATCAGGCTGATATCTCGCCAATATAGCGCTCGTCGTCATCAACGACTGGCGGGGCGGTCGCAGCGGTGGCGATCACAGGTTGCGCCCTTCCAATCGCCATGGTCGCAGGGGCGGCGGGTGCCGGAATCAGCCCCGCTAATATCACATTTAAACCTTTCGCAAGCGACGTTGCTGGCAACACACCGAGCGGCCCGCGCTCTTTGTCGAGGACATGAATGAAACGCCGTGCCGAAGTACCAATCAAAACGCCTGCTTCAGTGATGGCCGCACCAATCTGCACAGCGGGAGGTTAGGTCGCGACGCGCCCACTAGGGACTACGCCAAAAATGTTCCTCCCTCGACAAAGCGCGCGACACAGTGATCCACCGGGTTCAGCGGTATCTGCTCCGGTCCGCTTTGCTGCCTAATCTCGCCCTCCTGGAGGACCGCGATGAATGCCACGATACTTTAGTGAACTGCCGTGAAGCAAAGCGAAACCGCGAAATGGTGCCCACGCGGTGACCAGAAAAGCGAAATGGTCATTCCCTTAGTTCACGGAACTAGGTCGCAGGCGTACGAAGCCAATCCCGGAACAAAGCCCCCTAGCCAGAAATGAAGAATGTAGCGAGCTTTGCTTAGACTCCCGAGGAGCGGGAAATGATCGCTGACTTGACGCAAGTCTGAAGGCTCTCAAACCAGCCCATAGACAACAGCTTTGAGCGCGTTTGGAAATTCAAGCCTCCGGGCGTTTCATGTCTCTCGCTTAGACTTGCCAAGTCCTTGGTTGAAGCTCGAGCAGTTTCCGAAAGCTCGAGGAAAAGTGCCCGAACGTACCGGTCTGCTGATTCTTCACCAGCGCCTTGTTCAATCAAGCCATCGACCATGGACGCCTGAAGGCTAAAGAACGTAGACATGACGCTGCTGGCAGCGGTAAGCACCGACAGTTCCCTTTCCGTCTGGCAGCGTATAATATCTTCAAATCCGGAAAGCAGGTCGCGCAACTGCGGATTGTCGGGGTAAAGGAGTATAGGGCCTTTTCGTCTACTGACTTGCGGCAGTGGAACCAGCCGGCACACTTGACTGTGGTCAGCCAATCTCGAAAGCTCGGCTATGTCGAGACCTGCCACTAGGCTGCAAAGCAATTGTCCCGGCCTGAAACGCAAATCTCGTACGACAGATTCTACTTGAGCCGGTAAAGTAGACAGAAAAACAATATCCGAGGTCGCAACCACTTGCTCGTTGCATGAAGCGCGCACGACCCTGTCAAATCGGGCCGCCAACTGCCGAGATATATTTGCGGAGCGCGGAGAAAGCACAAAATCGCAACCGGCGCCGGAAGAAGCAAGCCCCTCTACTACTGCGGCCGCTATTGTGCCGGTTCCAATAAAACCGAGTGTGGTCATCTCCGCTATGCTTGCTCCAAGCTGAAATGAATGTGGTCGGTTGGCGCTGTCAACAAAACAGCGCCAGCGAAGATCTAGAGGCTCGGAAGAGGATCCATACTCCGTCCAAGCCACTTCTGATGGAGCTTGTCCAGATCGCCAGTGATCGTCTTGAAGAAGATGAACGAGTTAAGCCACTGAAGCATGTTGGCTTCGCCCACTTTCACCGCCATGTGGCCGGGGCTGGGACGAATGACGAACTTTAAGTCGAAATCCTTTCCAGGATTTTTCTTGGCAAGTTCGACTGCTACGAAGCTGCTGCACGCATACAGTTGCGATTGACCGGCAAGATAGGCCGCGGCTGCAGCAGCATCGTTTTCCATGCGCATGATTTGTGCGTCCGGAGCCATTTCGGACAGCGCAACTTCCTCGGTGTTCCCTCTTGCCGCAGCAACAGTATAGCTTCCGAGTTTATCGGCGGAGGACACGTCCAGATCCTTGGGACCGAAGACTGCGAGCGCGGTGGAAGCGTATGGATTGCTCATCCATACCTGCTTTGCACGTGCCGGCGTCAAGCCCATGAGCGATACCGTGATATCCACTTTGTCCGTGAGCAGATAGGGAATACGGTTTGCGCCAGTTACGGGAATCAACTCGGCCTTGACGCCGAGCGCCTCAGCCAGTTGCGTCGCAAGGTCGATATCGAACCCCTGCGGGGTACGATCAGCGCCTTGAAAGCCAAACGGTGGAAGATCCGCCGGCACACCAATCCGGATTGTTCCGCGATCCAGGACGTCAGCCAGGATATCGGCTGACGCCAAGTTGTTCCCGGAAAGTAGAAGCCCAATTCCAAGGACCATAATTTTTAATCTACCAAACATTTCTGTTCCCTTTTTCTGGAGGTTGGTTGGTATGCTTTCGTACAGGAAGAACTAATGAAGGACCGCGCCAAGGAACCTTTTCAGTTCTTCGGTTTGCGGGTTGTCGAACAAAGTGGCGGCTGGCCCCTGCTCCCAAATCTTACCGTTGTGCATAAAAAGAACGCGTGTCGCGCAACGGCGAGCAAACTTCATTTCATGGGTCACAAGCAGCATGGTCATGCCGTCTTCGGTGAGGCGCTCAAGAACAGCGAGCACCTCACCAACGAGTTCAGGATCAAGCGCGGATGTGACCTCATCGCAGAGCATCATTACCGGGGCCATGGCGAGGCAACGAGCGAGCGCCACTCGCTGTTGCTGCCCGCCCGATAGCTGCGCCGGATAGGCATCGCGCTTTTCGGAGAGTCCGACCCAGGCCAGCGAATTGGCTGCGGCGGCCTCCGCCTCTGCCTGGCTTTGTTTTTTCACCACCGTCGGCCCCAGCATTATGTTGCGCATAACTGTGAGGTGCGGAAACAGATTGTAGCTTTGAAAAACGAACCCAATACGGCTTCTCAGGATCTTGAGATTGCTCTGCGCATCGACCGTCACGCCGTCAACTACAAGCGTCCCACCATCAATCGTCTCAAGACCATTAAGGCAACGTAGCAGCGTGCTCTTGCCGGATCCGGAGCGGCCGATTATCGCGATGGTTTCTCCTTGAGCGACCTCCAGATCCACGCCGTCGAGCACAACGATATCGCCGAATTTCTTCCTGGCGCCGCGCATTTCAACTATTGGCATGAAGTGACCTTTCCAGAATCCGGCTAAGCTTGGTCATCGGATAGCAGATCAGGAAATACAGCAGCCCAACGAGCAGATAGACCGGCAGTTGGGAGAGCGTGGATGCAGCGGTCAGCTGGCCCTCTCGCGTAAGCTCAACAAAGCCGATGACCGAAGCAAGCGACGTATTCTTTACAAGCTGAACCACAAAACCGATCGTCGGCGGAAGCGCGATACGAACAGCCTGCGGAACGATTACATACCGCATTTGCTGTGTTCCAGAGAGGCCGATGGCAGTTGCCGCTTCCCATTGCCCTCGCGGAACTGATGCAAGTGCTCCGAACCAGATTTCGCCCAGAAAGGCCGAAGCATAGAGAGAAAACGCGATGGCAGCAGCAATGAGGGCAGGAACGTTCAGCCCTAAAATTGAAAATCCGAAGAAGGTCAGAAACAACCAGCCCAGCAGGGGCACGCCTTGCACGATGGATATGTATGCCCGCGCCGGGAGACTGAGAAGTCTGCTCCTGCCGTTCGCGCAGATCGCTATCAGCAACGCGATGGGAGAGCCGCCGACGAGAGCCAGGAGTGTCAGGCCAACCGTCCAGCGCGCAGCCCAGCCCAGATACATTACGTCGATGAATGACAGATCGCGTATCATGGGTACCGGAACAGGATTCTACGAAGAGCAAAGAAAAACATTCGCAGGAGCACGGCGAGGCCAAGATATATAGACGATATTACGATATATACTTCGAAATCACGGAATGTTCGGGACTGTAGTATTGATCCAACATAGAATAGTTCGGGAGCGGCAATTTGAGATGCTACGCTCGTTCCGAGCATTATCAGTATTAACTGACTTGAAAGGGCTGGATATATATTTCGAAACGCTGGAATTAGTATTACATATCTAAATATCTGCGCTGTGCTCATCCCCAATGCAACGCCTGCCTCCTTTTGTGATTTGGGTATGCTTTCGAGCCCTGCCCGCATTATTTCCGCACCATAAGCGCCCATATTGACTATCATGCCGATAGTGGCGACCCACATCGGAGTTAGGCGAATGCCCACCGTTGGCAGACCAAAGAACAAGACAAAGAGTTGCACGATGAGAGGTGTGTTTCGCAGCACCTCCACATATGTCCGCGCGATCGCCTTGCCCGTGGGCGAGCCGTATACGGCAAGAACAGCAAATCCAAGAGCGAGCAAGAGGCCGAATACGAAAGTCGTCGCGGTTAGCTGCAGCGTCTGAAGCAAACCGAGTGCAATGGCGTCGCCGGCACGAAATATATCGCTGAATTGGAGGCTGTACCCCATGCCTTACCTCGCGCGTCTTGCTCCGCTCACGCTGCCATTTTCTGGGAGTATGTTTGTAGTGCCTCGACAGCTCTACGGATCGTGTCCAGCACCTGTTCCCGTTCGGTGCCTACCAGCGGAAGGCGCGGTGACCTTGTCCATTCCGGCGCGTCATAGACGACATGCTCTGCCAGCTTGATATATTGCACGAGCTTTACATGGGTATCGAGATGGAACGCGGGCGTGAGGATTCGATAGAGTTCCCTCGCCTGCTCATATTTTCCCGCGATGCAAAGATTGAAGATCCGCACACAATAGTCAGGCCACGCGTTCGTCATTCCCGAGACCCAGCCTACAGATCCGAGCGCGACGCTTTCGACGATCTGATCGTCAACCCCGCAGAATATCTGGAAGCGATCACCCAGCGCCACATACATATCCGTGACGCGGCGCACGTCGCCCGTTTCTTCCTTTACCGCTACTATCGTAGGGCAGGATGCCAGCTCCTGAAGAACCTGCGGGGTTACATCGACGCCGTAGGCAATGGGATTATTGTAGATCATTATCGGCAGTTCGCTTGATTCGGCTATTGATCTGTACCAGCTTGCCGTTTCTCTGGGATCGGTCCGGTAGCCGAGCGAAGGAAACACCATAAGTCCCTCTGCGCCAAATGAAGCGTAGCTGCGCGCGGCCCGTGTCGCTGCCTCAGTCGAGATTTCCGCCAAACCGCTAAGGAGCGGCACTCGCCCTGTCGTCACCTCCTTCGCGGCGCGGACAACGCTTTCGCGCTCCCGAGGAGAGAGCACGGCGTTCTCTCCCAGCATTGGCAAGACAATGACGCCCGACACTCCGTTGTCGATCAACCTTTGCACGCTCATCTGCGTCGCCTTCAGATCGATGTCGCCGTCCTCGTTCATTTTCGTCGTAACCGCAGGAAAGACGCCTTGCCACATGCTCATATGGAACCCCAAAATCGCCAATGCTATTTCGAACATAATATACAATCTACAGTATTCTTCAAGTCAGTGATTGAAACTTTTCGCCCGGTCGATCAGGGCAGACGCCCGAGCTAGCCGGGCTTCATTTGATACCGATTCCATTCGGGGGTGTATTCGAGATAGTCAGGAGAACCAGGTGTCTGAAAGCCTGTAGCCCATCGGAAAGGGATCCGACGGATCGACGCCGTATTGACTTATGCCGGTGAGCCACGCTCTCCCTGAGATTTCGGGTATGATGCCAGCAATAGGGCCAACGCTCGCCGTACCGACGATCCTGCATGCGAATTCCGTATCTAGAATTGAAACGTGCCGGAACTCCTCGCCCTCGGACAGCACGCCCCGGGCATGCAGAAGAGCCATACGTGCTGATGTTCCGGTGCCGCAAGGGCATCGATCCAGACGTCCCGGAGAAACAACGACAGCGTTCTTAGAAGACTTTATTCCATCGACGACCTCGATCGGCCCGGTAAATTCAGTTTGGTTGATGGTGTGAATCCCGGCATTCTCTGGATGTACAGACGGAAGCTGTTCGGCGGCGGCAGCTTTGATTCTTTCGCCAAGCTCCACAATGTGGCGCGCTTCGCTTCTGGCGAGCGACAGTCCGACGTCCTCCGCGTGGACGAGACAATAGATCATACCGCCGTAGGCGACATCGACACGGAAGCGCCCGAGCCCCGAAACATCAATCGCCGCGTCGCGGTGCATGACGAAAGACGGCACATTCGAAAAGGTGATCCGATTGCATTTTCCGCCACGACAATCTGCCAGCACCCGCACAAGACCTGCGGGAGTGTCGACCTGGATCACCATGATGTCGTCTTTCATGGGGATGATACCAGTCTCGAGCGCGACGGTGATCGTGCAGATCAAATTGGAGCCGGACATCGGTACGAAATAGTCCGACTCCATCACAATCATCCCGATATCCGCCTCGGGGGTCAAAGGCGGTGTGATAAGGTTAACCGCAGCGTTAACGCTTCCACGCGGATCGAACAGCAGCATATCGCGCAGCCAGCCAGAATCGCGCTCGAGCGACTGCATCCGCTCAAACATCGTATCGCCCGCCGGCGGCAAAACTCCCCCGGTAATGACCCTGCCGACTTCCCCTTCAGCGTGTGCACCTACAACGGTTATCATTTTGTCGAGTTGCATTCGACTGCTCCTATGTATATTTTATTCAATCTACTTCATATTGAATCGTGTCAAACATTTTATGCTCCGTATCTAACTAGGGATATTGCCCGTGCCTGCGTCGTGGCATAAGGCTTTGCAGACGTTGCCGAACCTGGGCTGAGAGGCACTAGGGCCGGCAATCGTTGATGGGGTTTTTGCTTGACAACCAATCGAAAGTTGTCCGGCCCGGAAGGAGCAAATATTGATGTCCACCCCTCTGCCTCGCCAAACTACAACAGATCTCGTAGCGCAGTACATCGCGCGAAAGATTGTAAACGGTGAGTACGCCGGCGGTGAACAACTCCGCCAGGAAGCAATTGCCGCCGAGCTCGGAGTCAGCAGAATTCCAGTACGCGAGGCTTTGGTACAGCTCGAAGCTGAGGGACTGGTCGTTATTAGAGCGCACCGCGGTGCCGTTGTCTCGGAGCTAACCGCAGATGACGCAATTGACATCTTCGATACGCGGATGCTTCTCGAACCCTACCTCGTCAAGAAAGCGATGGCGCGGGTAACCGCGGATGAGCTCCAGACTGTCGAAAACGCTCTAGTCGAATATGAGGCCGCCGTTGCCCGCGGCGATGCGCGAGAATTAAGCCAGCTTAACTGGAAGTTCCACCTGGCCTTATTGGCACCTTCCGGTCGGGTGCGTTCTCTCGCATTGCTCCAGTCTCTATACACTTCGGCGGATCGCTACCTTCTGCTGCAGATCGAACCGCTGGCTGCACAGACAAAGGCTGGTCGGGAGCATCGAGAGGTCTTTGAATTCTATCGAAAAGGAAACGCGCTCGAAACCGAGCGACTTATGCGACGCCATCTCGCAGATGCGCGCAAGGAAATCGTCTCCCACCTCAAGCAATAGCTGCCGCCGACTTCATCAAATATGGACCGATTGAGACTTCATCCTCAAGGGATGAAAGGTGCCGGTATCAACCTCATCAGCGAAGCATGCAAGCAGGCAAGACCAACGCAACCTTCCACATTGACGAATGTAGATTGTATCCATTATAACTTTTTGTGTGATTGGGCTTGCCTTCTGGCGAGGCGTCTGTTCGGTTGTGATAGATATTTCCTCGGTAGCCACAACGACCCTCATACCAGAAGTGCGACCTCATCGAGCAAAATTGCATTGGTTTAGGCACATGGAAAGGCGGCGCGGACGTGACAACTATCTTCAGGAACATTCGGCTCTTCGATGGTCTTCGAAGAGAGGCCAAAGACGGCATGACCGTCGTCGTGGTCGATGACCTAATCGATTCCATTGTTCCAGAAATTGAGCTGAACGTTGCCGGCGAGACTATTGATTGCGGCGGTCGGCTGTTGATGCCTGGCCTTATCGACGCGCATGTTCACATTGTGGCGACGAGCGTGAACCTGGCTGCCGGGTGGGAATGGCCCTCCCTTACGCACACCAAGGCACGATACATAATGGAAGGGATGCTTCAGAGAGGGTTCACGACTGTGCGCGACGCTGGCGGCGCAGATGGCGGTTTCGTTCAAGCAGTGGAACAAGGATACATCGATGGGCCGAGGCTGGTGATCTGCGGAGCAGCACTGAGCCAGACGGGCGGACATGGCGATATCCGTTCCCGGATATCAGGACCATCAACCCTACCGAGCGATCGCGTGGGTAGCATGATTTCGAGAATTGCCGACGGCGTTCCTGAAGTTCGTCACGCATCGCGCGACGAGCTTAGAAAAGGTGCGCACTACCTCAAGATCATGGCTTCGGGCGGAGCCGCATCCGTTTCGGATCCGATAGAAAATACACAGTTTTCCAGCGAGGAAATCGCGGCAATTGTCGAGGAAGCGGTGGCGTGGAACACTTATGTTGCGGCACACGCTTACGATCCACGCGCAATCAGCGCCGCCGTCAATGCAGGTGTTCGGACGATCGAACACGGCAATCTGATCGACATGGCGACAGCCACGCTCATGCAGGAGCGAGGCGCATTTCTTGTGCCTACGCTCGTAGCTTCCGACGTATTGTCGAGGGAGGCGTCGCGTTACGGATTTACTGAAGTCAGCATGCGGAAAATCTCTCAGGTCCGAGACAAAGGGCTGGAAAGCCTCAAGATTGCCCGGGAGGCCGGCGTCAAGATCGGATTCGGCACTGATCTTCTCGACATCGCGCTGCATCAACACCAAGCTGCAGAGTTTGTCCTTCGTGCGAAGGTGGAAAGCCCAATTGACACTCTCCTCTCCGCGACCGGTGTCAATGCGGAGATGATGATGATGAGCGGCCGCATTGGAGCAATTAAGCCCGGTGCTTTTGCGGACTTGCTTGTCGTCGATGGGGACCCGTTGTCGGATGCAACGGTGCTCGCACAGCACGGGGAAACGCTCAGCTTGATAATGAAGAGCGGCCGCATCCATAAGAACCGGCTATGAGCAAAGGCTGCTTAGGGAGAGGGCCAAGATCTTGGTAATACCCCGCTGTTCATTGGTTCTGACCAATGCCGTATGCATCGGCGGCGGCGCGCGACGCAGTTAAGAAGGAAGCACTATGCCGCGCAGGCATTGGCTACCACGAGGTTCTCGCTGGTCAGACAACCCCTTCTGATCTTAGGCGGCTCGTTGAAAGACACGTGGAAAAACCTATGGTCGAACAGGCTCCGGCGTGGCCGCCGCGCTCTACCATGAGTCCCTGAAACTCGGGTCCATCGCATCGGCGTGCACCCAGCCTAATACGTGATCACAGTCTTTCGGAACGTGCCCAATTTTGATGAGAGGTTTTGACCATCACGCTTCAGCATTGCCAGTTTGGCCTCGGCCTCGCGCTGTTCCAACACCATCGTAGTTCGATCCGGCTGGCGAGAGCGAATTGACAGCGTTCGAATAACTATCACCCACTGACCGCTGCGCTCGATGGTCACCTTAGCCACCCCGTGACACAGCAGGTTACGGAAGGATTCGTGTTTCTCGCGGAAATTCGTAAGCTCAGCAAATACGGGTTTCCCCGCTTCCTCAAACGAACCACCCGGACCTAACGCTAGCGCCAAATCTTCAAATCGTTGCCCGATCAAATGCCGGAGGCGTGCCTTGGGGCCTGCCGGTATGGTCGTGCTCAGCGCAAGCAGGGTTTCCGTCACAGCCATTTCGACCGCCGAGAAGTGGTGCATACTTGCGCCGCGCCAAGAATTGACCTCTGCGAAGATCGTATCCCAATCGATTGGCTGCGGCAGTAGCTTTGCGGCGACGGAAGTTGTGTCCATGCTCGTGGATAGCAAGGCCGCCGTTAATCGCCGGATAATCAGACAGGGACAATCCGAAATATGCGGAACCGCGCCTATGCTACTCGGCTAGTGGTTGATGTCTCCGACTTATTGATGCTTCACCCGCCCCCCGAATCTTTATTCGGGTTAGCATGTCATAATACCCTGTTTTGGGGTACTCCGAATTCGGGTTCTATTGAAGCGCTGGTCTTTGCACTGGCGCCTACCTTGTCCTCAATTCGGTCCGACCTTTATCGCCACATCATCGAACTGCTCGTGCAGGCTCGAAAGGACGCGGGGATAACGCAGGTCGAATTGGGGAAGCGCATAGGTCAGCGACAAACATTCGTCTCAAAATTCGAACTTGGAGAGCGCCGCCTCGATATCGCGGAATTCATTGAGGTTTGCAGGGCGATAGGCGCAGATCCACACGCCATAATTCGAAGCATTGAAGCTGACCAACGCTGAGCGCCTAGAGCCAACTTCAGCCGAACGCTAAACGAACGTCGGGTTCCGGCCTTAAAACCTGCCGTTCAGGCGCTTGTAAAACTGTGGTTCAGAATGTGTTAGGTTACCCGACGATAAAGGCCGTCGAACGTGACCCCCATTCCATATTGTCCGCCTGTATCCTCTTCCCAGACCTTCAAATGGCCGTCATCAGTGAATCTCAACTCTGTGGTCGCGGGTCCTTGTACGACTAAAGAGGGACGGCTGTAAAACAGCGATGCTTCGTCAATGATTTCTGAGAAAAAGTCTAAGAAACCCATGTTTGGACCGTGCTCTCGCAACATACCTTGGTAGGCCGTACCCGTCACGAAGTATCTTGGTTGCCCATCAGCACGATCAGGTAGAGGAATTATTTGAAGCTCGGCGGGGCCTTCGTTGCTACCTAACCGCACCCATTGACCGGCGTACGGGTCGGCATCGGGAAGAGCTAGAATTCCGAAATGGACCTTTTGTACCAATGCAGAACCTAGCCAGACAAGCAGTTCCTCCTTGTATTGTTTGACTTCCTGAATTTTGAAACCCTTTCTCTGCGATGTCGTTGTGTCGTACTCGTCGTGATGATCAAGGCAGAGAAACGCTAGATTTGCAGGGGAATGATTGGAATTGTTCCGATCTAAATGCGCGATCTGGCCTGACTTTATTACGGTGTCTCGGTTCAGCGCAAAACAGATGCAGCACCTCCTGCGGCTTTCAACGAGCGCGGATGTCTCATTTTCAGTCGGCATTCGTGTTCTTGCCATCGCCCCTCGATTCCCTAAAATTCAGTTATCTGACTGCGGTTCGCGACGTTCATTTCTGTAGGAAGGGGAGTTCTCCGGCGTAACTGCCCAAACCTGCCGGACCGCAAGCCACCCCCAGTCATTCTATCGCTTGACCTTGGTCCAAGTTTGCCCTTCGTCAAGCATCCTGCTTTCGTCTTGGATGGAGCCGGGTATTATTCGACGACACTTAGTCTGATAAGACGCGGGACTGCTAGACTGTGGGGTTGGCAATATGCGCAACAAGGCAAAGGTTTCTCGCGATGGTGTCTGCAAGCTGACGGGAGAAAGCGGCAGGTTTGTAGATTCGCACCTTCTGCCGAAAGCGCTCACCAAAGCTGATGGCCTTGCTCCCGGTCTTGTTCAGATCGGAAACGGTCGCAAGGAGAAGCGATCAAGCAGTTGGTATGATCGGCATCTTGTAATCGCTGAGGGTGAAAAAATTCTGGCAGAGTATGACGATTGGGCGATCAGGATTCTTCGCAAACACGCAATGGTATGGAGCGGTTGGGGACCACGCATTTCCCTCAACGATTTTCAGAAGTTTCCAGGTACGCCTTGGGGAATTAGATCAGTTTCCGGCGATGATTGGAAGAAGTTGCGGCTTTTCTTTCTTAGTTTGCTTTGGAGAGCCGCAGCTACCGATCGGCCAGAATTCAATGAAGTCGATATCCCGCCTGATCATCTCGAACGATTGAGGCAGATGGTGCTCAACTGCGTCCCGGAACCAGTAGCCTTTTATGCCGTTAGCCTGACACAGATCTCGACCATTGGGATAAGGCACAATCACGCACCCATCGCTTTCACGAAGACAATTCCCTCATTGGAAGCAGGACGGCCGTCCATGGAGGAGCCGACATTTCGCTTCTATCTTGACGGACTGATCATCCACTTCTCCCGGCTTAGCACCGAACAAAACGAAGCTCGGGATCTTGGGCCTCTTGTCGTAGGTGCCGAAGACACTATTACGCTTTCAACTGTCGAGTTTGAGAGTTCGGCTCAGGCTGAGAACTTAGCTATTGTCGGCAGGGAGGCCGAGCTCGGACGACCGCTCTTCGAGATCGCCTATGGCCCATTTTCGCCCGAGCGCAAGATATTCTAAGATTGCTGTCGGATACGCGTCGCAACCTGCCCCTCCAATATGAGAGGTTACAGTAGTCAGAAACGCAATCTATGCGTTTACGCGCTAACAGGCGAGAATATATCGATCACCGTAATGTCTGCTTTGACGGCTGACTACTTTAGACCAGACCGTCTGCAATCCACCCCATTGCAGACAATCGGCACCGGTTATCTGAATTCCGCAGCAACGCGGAGCATTCCATCGACACCGCGATTTCACGCTCCGTCGATTCCCCAAACTGGTGACCGCGCGGTAACCCGAGCCTTTTGAGATGCTTCCGCGACTTGCGATTTCAACCGCCCGGAAAACACAAAAGCCGCGTGAAAACGCGGCTTTGGACTGGTTGGGAAACTGGAGCGGGCGAAGGGATTCGAACCCTCGATCCCAACCTTGGCAACTTTATCGGCAGCCTACGCCACGATTCGCCACATTACGAAAAACGTCTATTTTCCAATTAGTTATTGACATCACTCTGCGCCGGCGTATCCTTCCTTATCCCACGAAACGCGCTTTTGTGGAGACATTTTGGAGACACTACCCTGATTTTGAGCCGTTGTCTCCAAGAGGGAAAGATGGTGTCTCCAGGAGGAATAACATGCCGACAACGAAACTGACAAAGAAGGCCGTCGACGCATTCGCAGCGCCCGCCGAAACGCAGATCGTCTACTGGGACAGCGAAATTCGCGGGTTCGGGGTTCGCGTCCTGAAGTCAGGCCTCAAGACTTTCATCGTCCAGTACCGCAATTCCGAAGGGATCAAGCGCCGCATCAATCTGGGCCGCTTCGGCATCATGACCGTCGAGCAGGCCCGAGACCTGGCCAAGGTCAAGTTCGGAAAGGTCGCGGCCGGTGAGGATCCAGCCGACGAGGTACGCCAAGCCCGAAGGGGGATGACGGTGGCCGAGATGTGCGACTGGTATCTGACGGAAGCGCGTGCCGGAAACATCCTTGGTCGCAAGAACCGGCCCATCAAGGCGTCATCACTGGACATGGACGAAAGCCGTATCAGGACGCACATCAAGCCGCTCCTCGGCAAGCGCGTGGTGCGCCATCTGACGATCGCCGATGTCGAACAAATGCAGACCGATGTCAGAGACGGAAAAACCGCAAAGCCCCGTGTCGGGGGACGTGGTGGCAAAGCTTCCGGTGGTCCTGGGGTCGCAGGCCGGTGCGTTGGCACGCTTCAGGCCGTGATCGGCCACGTCAAGCACAAGGGACTTCTGGCCGACCATCCGACAAAGGGGGCCAAGAAACTATCGAGCAAGAAGAAGGATCGTCGCCTGAGCGTTGCGGAGATCGGACTGTTGATTTCCGCCGAGAACTGACCCGGGATTGCGGGATTTTTCCATCGAGAAGTGACCCATGTTTGAACTCACCCCTGCTTGACGATCGCAGGGGACTTTGGAGTGATAGACATGGCGTTACTGAGCGTTATCCGGCGCTGGCATCTGCGGGATGGACTTTCGATCCGGGAGATTGCGCGGCGCACGGGACTGTCGCGGAACACGATCCGCAAATACCTGCGATCCGACGAGGTCGAGCCCCGCTTTCGGGTGCCGGAGCGGCCGAGCAAGCTCGATGCCTATGCCGAGCGGCTATCTGCCTGGCTGAGGACGGAAGCAAACAGGCCGCGCAAGCAGAAGCGCACGGTCAAGCAGTTGCACGCCGACCTGATGAGCTTCGGCTATGAGGGCTCTTACGGCCGTGTCGCCGCCTTTGCGCGTGACTGGAAAGAAGAGCGTCAGCGGCAGATGCTAACGAGCGGTCGCGGCACCTTCGTGCCGTTGGCGTTCGAGCCTGGTGAGGCGTTCCAGTTTGACTGGTCGGAAGACTGGGCCGTCATCGGCGGCGAGCGCACGAAGCTACAGGTGGCGCACTTCAAGCTCAGCTACAGCCGTGCCTTTGTCGTGCGAGCTTATCCCCTTCAGACGCACGAGATGCTGTTCGATGCACACAACCACGCCTTCCCGGTTCTGGGTGGCGTGCCGCGGCGCGGGATCTACGATAACATGCGCACTGCGGTCGACAGGATCGGCCGGGGCAAGGATCGCCAGGTCAATGCCCGCTTCTCGGCGATGGCCAGCCACTATCTGTTCGAGGCCGAGTTCTGCAATCCAGCCTCGGGCTGGGAGAAGGGACAGGTCGAGAAGAACGTCCAGGATGCCCGCCACCGGTTGTGGCAGCCGATGCCGCGCTTTCCATCTCTGGAGGCGCTGAACGACTGGCTGGAGCAGCGGTGCCGGGAGCTGTGGCAACAGATTCCCCATGGCCTCAGACCCGGAACGATCGAGGACGCCCGGTCCGAAGAGGCCCAGTTCCTGATGCCAATGCCTCGCCCCTTCGACGGCTTCGTCGAATACACCAAGCGGGTCTCGCCTACCTGCCTGGTCCATCTGGAGCGCAACCGCTACAGCGTGCCGGCTTCCTTTGCCAACCGGCCTGTGAGCCTAAGGGTTTACCCGGAACGGATTGTGGTTGCCGCCGAAGGGCAGCTCCTCTGCGAGCACCGCCGCATCATCGAACGGTCGCATGACGGTCCCGGTCGAACCGTCTACGACTGGCGTCACTATCTGGCGGTCATCCAGCGCAAGCCAGGTGCTCTGCGCAACGGCGCACCCTTCACAGAGCTTCCCGAAGCCTTCAAACGGCTGCAGCAGCATCTGCTCAGGAAGTCCGGCGGCGATCGGGAGATGGTCGAGATCCTGGCCCTTGTCCTGCAGCATGATGAGCAGGCCGTGCTGGCGGCAGTGGAGATGGCACTCGAGGCCGGGGTTCCGACCAAGGTCCACATCCTCAATCTCCTGCACAGGCTGGTCGATGGCAAGCCGATCGCGACGCCGGTCGTGGATGCGCCGCAGGCGCTGAGCCTGGCCAAGGAGCCGCAGGCCAATGTCGAGCGCTACGATGCGCTGCGCCAAGCTCGGGAGGTGCGCCATGCGTCATGATCCCGCCAGCGGCGCCATCGTCATTATGCTCAGGAGCCTGAAGATGCATGGCATGGCGCAAGCCGTCGCCGAGCTCACCGAGCAGGCCTCTCCAGCCTTCGAGGCCGCCATCCCGATCCTGTCGCAACTGCTGAAGGCGGAGATGGCAGAACGGGAGGTCAGATCCACCGCCTATCAGCTCAAGGCAGCCCGCTTCCCTGTCTATCGCGACCTGGCCGGCTTTGACTTCGCCAGCAGCGAGATCAACGAGGCCCTCGTGCGCCAGCTCCATCGCTGTGAGTTCATGGACGAGGCCAACAACGTCGTGCTTGTCGGAGGTCCAGGCACCGGAAAGACCCACATCGCCACAGCTCTCGGCGTGCAGGCGGTCGAGCATCATCGCAAGCGTGTCCGCTTCTTCTCCACCGTCGAACTCGTCAACGCCCTTGAGCAGGAGAAGGCCCAGGGAAAGGCCGGCCAGATCGCCAACCGGCTCGCCCATTCCGATCTCGTCATCCTGGACGAACTCGGATACCTGCCCTTCAGTGCGTCAGGTGGAGCGCTGCTGTTCCATCTGCTGAGCACGCTCTACGAGCGCACCAGCGTCGTCATCACCACCAACTTGAGCTTCAGTGAATGGGCCACCGTCTTCGGCGATGCCAAGATGACGACGGCGCTCCTCGATCGCCTCACCCATCATTGTCACATCCTGGAGACCGGAAACGACAGCTTCCGCTTCAAGAACAGCTCGGCAAAGACACCCGCCGCAAAGAAGGAGAAAGCGCCCACCTTGACCAAATCCTGAGACCCAAACCATACATGAGACGGGTCACTTCTCGGCGAAAATCCCGGGTCAGTTCTCAGCGGAAATCAACAGCCTTTATCTCTTCGATGATCCCTTCATCGGGCTCATCGGGAAAGATGGCAATGTTCCGAAGATTCGCTTCTGGGATTTCGATGAAGTCCGACAATGGCGTCTCCGACGACTCGGGACTACGCTTGTATGTTCTGTGATTGTTCTTCGCAACTGTTCTCACTGCTATCCCCCGAAGTCACCGACTGCTCTCAACAGACGCGGTCTCAGGACTGTGGTACGGACGTAAGACGCGCTGTGTCGGTGACGGGTTTTGCGGGTTGAGCCCAGAGGCTATTTCTGGACATTTCTGGAAAGGCCTCGATTCTTTCCAGAAATTTTTCATCAATGATTACAGCTAGTTAAGAACCATTTCTGGAATTTCTGGAATTTCTGGAAAGGTACAACAAAGAGACCTTTTTTCAGAACCATCATTCACCGCCTGCGGCGCTGCTGGCACACACCCCGCGCGAGTTTCAGCCACTCACGCACTCTCTGTGTGGTAGCTTTCCAGAAATTCCAGAAATTCCAGAAATGAGTGCTAAGTCATTGATATTAATAGCCTGAAATTTCTGGAAAGATTCGAGGCCTTTCCAGAAATCGGCCGGGCAAGTCCAGAAATCAGCCGAAGTCCCGTCGTCAGGCGGCTACGTCTGCGCTCGACTCGGGCTCATTCTTGCCGTCGTCCAGATAGAAGGCCGACACGACACGATAGTTCTTCACCCGCTCCGCCGTGCCGTCGCGCATGGGCAGTGTGTCGTGGTAGAGGTTTTTTCCCGACATGCGCAGAAAATCGCCATCACGAAGGTACTGCGCAATCTCAGTCTCGGAACAGATGTTCCCAGCCATACCGCGAAGGGCATCGGCGAGGATGATCAGTTCTTCGCCGTTACGGGCCTTGTAGAAGTACCCGGCCGCGCCCTTGTAGCCCTCTTCGATGTCATCCGAGCCCTTGGCAAACTCCGACTTTTCCCACGTGTATAGGTCGACGCGACGACGACGGGCGATAGACGTGCGCAACGTGGACAGGACACGCTCGGAAACAGGCTTGGACGCGTCGGCAACGCGGTTCTGACGTGCCCAGCGCATTACCTTGCCGATGCTGAAATCAGCCGGGATAAGGTCAAGCTTCTTGCCCAAGATGCCGCCGAACCAGACCCATGCCAACGTTTCCATCGCCCGCGACTCCAAACCGCCAGCATCGGCCCCTACAAGCGCGGTGGTCAGACGTTCCACCTGCTTCTTGATGCGCTCCGGGTCCATGCCGAGCAGTGCCTTGACGACGATGCGCAGCGCGTGGCCGTTGTGGCGCTCGATTCCATACAGCTTGGTCGTCAAGGGGGTAGCTTCTCCCTTGGGGTAATCCTTGACGCTCGCGACGTTGATATCGAGAACGCGGGCATCGAAGCCGGGCGACACGTCTACATCGGCATCCTTGAGCTTCTGCGCCAGCGGCTTCTCATTCGCCAGCATCGCCAACCCGCCAAAGTTCTTGACCTCTCTGGCACCCCGGTCGCGGGTTGCCGTGGTCTTCCCGGTGCCCGCTTCCAGCATGAAAACAAGGCTGTTCAAATGGTCGGCTTTCATATGCTGCCCTTCATCAAGGGCAATCGCATGATGCGACACATCCGGCAAAACGGCCTCAACGCCGTTGTCGGTTGCGCGCAGAATCTTGTAGCAGACCGACAGCGCCGGTCCTGAAATGCTGGCCATGAGCTTGCACGCGAGGCTCTTTCCTCGCGAGGACGGCCCGTGAAATGCGAGCATACGGAAGCCCTCCGGATGGCACAGGCCCGACACCGGCCCGGCCATGCCCATCATCAAGGCCAAGGCGAAGTGTTCACGGCCGGATGCATTGTCGTTCCAGACGGGGGCAACCGCCTCCTTCCAGCCCTCAAGCGTACCGGCAGGCGCGAGCGGCTTACGGGTTGTGTCCAGCATCCGCATGGGCAGCACGGCCGAACCTTCGGCCTTGATGGTCTCGCCACCAACCGTCAGGAACGCGCCATCGTGCCAGCCGCGACGATCCATCCAACGCCCGGTGACAGGCGGAAGGAGCTTGCGCAGAAGCTCCAGCGCAGCCGTGCCGTCGCCGGACAGGCGGAAATTCATGTTCGCCAGTTTCTCGATTGCGGCACGGCCGGTCCAAGGATCGCTCCGCTTCATCTCGCACGTCTTCGTGCGGCCCATGGACTCAAATCGCAGGACCAGCGTGGCGTTATCGCCGAACGCGTCTTCATAATGCTCAACAACTTCGAACGGCTGGCACACCGGATCGCCGTCCTTCCCGGTCGTCACGATCCAGTTTGGATCGTCCTTCGGGTTGTACTTGAAACCGGTCCCGCGAAGATCGACGCACGGCTTACCGACGCCGGGCGCGGCTTTGTCCGATGGATCACCCGCTGACTCCGACCCTGCGTCGTCCTCAATCTCACACACATAATAGTCGGGATCGGTCAGTACCGATTCCGGAAACCAGCTATCCGCTAAGCACTTCCGCATGAAGTGAAGGCGGTCATACCCAGCGCAACCTTCATGGCGGCATGAGAAAGCGAAGGTTTCGGCGTGCCCGGCCGACTCCACAAAGCAAGCGCGATCGTCAGGGTTGCCGGGATCGGAATGCCCTTCGTCAAAGGGGCATTCAACCGCATATTTGCTCTCCGAATGCTCTTCGCGAATGCGGTCATCGGCGTGATCTTTGAACACCTGCGCAATGTCGAAGCCATGCGCGCGCTGCGCAGCCCACGTCATGAGGTCAATACCAAGTTCGGGCGACTTCAACCGATCGTCGCCACCCTTGGTCGCGCCCATGGCAGCGCCAGCCTTCTCGAATGGGTCGTTGCTCTGCTTCGCGTGCGGGGTACCCTCCGGGATGTCCTCGAACCGGATCAGCTTTCCAATGGTCAGCATGATCCGATGGCCGGTTGAACCCTTCCGGTGGCGCGGCAAATAAAACAGGCGGGACGGATCACGAGCCGCATTGTCCGGCTCCACACCAAACTGGCGACCGAGACCGAGAACCTTCCGAGACCAGAGGCTGATCACGTCCTTATGTGCGCCCAACTGGGCCTTATAGATGAAGGGCTTGGCGAGCGGGAAGACCATGCGAAATTTTGGGATAGGGGTCGTTTCGACCACGATCTTCATTCCATTGGCCTGAGCTTTCTCGACAAACGTCGCCGAATTGCAGACGGCCGACACGTATTTGCCTTCCCCCAGCATGTAGCGGCGAACGTCACTGTCGGACGGGGCGTCCGGATCGACGCCAAGCTTCGTCGCCCACGCATAAAACTTGTCATAGGCGATTTCGACCCGCGTCGTGAGATGCGAATGCGTGGTGTAAAAAATGCAGGTAAGACCCGTTTCGCGAACAAGACGAAAGGCGTCTTCCATCTGATACCCGGAATCGATGTCCAGACCCATCATATAGTTTCGGAGGACATTGTGCTTTGTGCGCAGTCCACCCTCGCCAAGCGTACCGGTGACGAAGCACGTTCCCTCCTTTTTGCCGACGACGTGCTTCGAAAGCAGCTTGATGAAGACATCCGCGAACGGCGCTTCATCTGCGCTGTGCCACTTCTTTACATTCCGGTCCTTTGCGGTGCTGATCGCAATAGGAAGCTCGGAGACTTCGGGCGTCCACTCGCCCCAGATTTCGGCGTCGTTGACGTATTCAGTAGGCTCGTCCGGCGCGGGCTCCGGCGTCACGTCTGCGTCGTTCTCCGCCGCAAGCTGCGAACCATGCCAGTCGAACGCCGTCTGCGGCGACCAAGGCTCCTTGGTGCGCAAGTCAATAATGTCGGCGGAAGGGATAGGCTGGAAATCGTTTGAACGCGAAAGCGCGGACATGAGAATACTCCAAAAACGAGGCGCGCGTGGGCGCTCGACGCAAGCCACGCTTGCGAAGCCAAAGGGAGCGCTGCTTTTTCGGAGATTTGTGGGTTCTCGTGCGGAAGGCAGCGCGGTTCGGTTTGATGCCTGTGCTGCCGACCCCGTCGCAGACTTCATCTGGTGGGTGGAGCGTGACCCGCTGCCGAAGCAACGGGCCACTTCTGCCTTACCGGAGACCCACGATACGTTCTTCTCATAAAACAACGTCCCGGTCGATTGTTAATCGAGTGTGGCTCACCGGAAGTTAAGAACGCTTTCGGCAAAAAGTTGGAAACGCGGCGTTTCCAACTCGACAATATTGCGTCTAGTCCATCTGGAACTTAGGTAGCCGAATATTAGGCCAACGCGCGCGTGCTTCTTCCCAGAATTTCACCGGCACGCCAGCGGAGCTCCAGTGCGAGACAGTCGCCCACTGGAGGTAGGATCGAAGGTCGGGGTCGGAGTCCTTCAAGACATCCGCGCCAAGGGCGTCGAAGGTCGTCGGTGGCGTCTCTTTCGTCACGGCCGCATAGTCGGCCGCAAGATGCTTCGCCCCGGCCGCGTAGGAGATGAACTCCAGCCAATCGGTTTCGGTCATGTTGCAGCCGCCTGTTCGCGGATTTCAATCTCGTCAATGACATAGCCTGCAATCCGCCAAGCCTGTCCCGCAAGGAACATAGCGGCGGCGAACGTCTCGCCGTCGTCGGTCATGTTGAGGCTGAACGACTCCCCGCCCGGTCGGCGCACGGCAATCTCGTATTCGATCCGTGTTTCGTTCTCGCCGGGCCAGATGTCGAAAAGGGTCATGGTGATGCCGACGCCGCGACCGTGATCACGTGCGATGCGCTCGGCTTCCTGACAGGCGGAGGACCATTTGAACAAAGACTCGACCCATGCGGATCGAATAGACGGGTCGGCGTGAAGCAGCGCGCGGCATGCGTTGCCGGAGGGGTCCAGATGCGGGTTGAAAATGCCAAGCGTCTCGGCAGCGAGAGGGGTCACGTCCATAGACATGATGCGTCTTTCCCAGCCGCATCGAGCGGCTGATAATGAGAATGGGAGGGATGGGCTTAAGAAGGCGCACCGCGCCAGCGACTAGGTCGTGCGCACGCCCACCGGGCGCGGGTTTGTTCCACCGGAACTATGTCGGGAAAGGACGCGGCTAGGCCAGCATCTATTTGGCAGTATAGACCCGCGTCATGGCGTTTTTATGGCGTCGATGACGGTTCACCATGCTTAGAATCGCTGGACAACATTTCAGTGGATGATAGTCCGCGCCGCCGCTAGCGTTAGGCATCACTGGAGGCCGACTATGCAAATCGACAATGCAGAGGAATTTGAAGACCTGACGGCCACGACAATGCGGCTTCGGGACGTGCTGGACGATCTCTGCTCTCAACCCCTTCCCACCAAGGAAGCTGCCATCGAAGTCGGCCAGCGCCAGCGCCTACTCGGCTCCGCAATCATGGATACCGGGCAAGCATTGGAGTCCGGCGTCTTCGTCCTGCGCAATTGAAATCAATCATCCCGGTCGGAATCATTGCCCAGCTTGCCGATGCCTTCATCCAAGCTAGGCACGATGCTCGCCAGCGGCCCTTCCACGTCGATCTCGTAGCGTCCAGCGAGCACGGCCACCTGATGCCCAACCGTGGCGCGAAAGGCTCCTAGGGCGACGAAGAATGCCGGGCTGGGATGGTTGCCGCGCCACTGGTAATCGAAGTGGCGATAATGCTCGCGCTGGTCGTCGTGGAACTGGCGTCCAGCCTCGCGGATGGCGCGAAGGGGAGTAACGGCGAAAGCGTCGGCGGATAACGCCTGCAAGGTCTTGGTGCTTTCCTCCCGTATCTTATGGACGGAATGTTCCACTTCGGATTCCGTCTCCATGTCGAACGGGTTGTAGAGGACGCGGCGATCTTCGAGAAACACGAGGAATCGGCGGACCATTTCCGCCTCACCGGGACCGGGGTCGGACCATTGGATACCGCCTAACGGTGTGCTGAACCCGGTGACCTTACGTGCCGTCGCGGCCGTCACCTTGCCCGATCTGCGGAAGAAGTTGCGCATCCGCCTCAACCCACGCGAAGTCTTGCTTGCTTCAAATGTGACTGATGCTCGACGGGCGGATTTGAATGCGCAGCCATAGCGGCAATGAAAGTCTCCGGAGTTTCCAAATACCGCTCAAGCTTGTCCTCTCTCATCAGAACTACGAACAACGCGCACGATTTAGCCTGACAATTGATCGACTTGCTTGGATTGAACGAGATATCGGTGAAGCCGTCATACTTCACTTCACCATCGATCCGATTCTTAAGCCAAAGCCGGTGCGGAAAGATCGCGTTGAGATAGAGCCAATCGTAGAACACGGTCGTGGGATTTAATGGAAAATCGAAGCCCTCAAACCTAAATCCGATCAAAGCGCCGGAACCACGAAGCCGGGGATCGCGCTTCGCCTCTCTCGGATCGACATCATAAAGATCGGTGTAGGGACCGCCGTGCTCGAATACCTTGCTACCTTGGAACGCGTTCTCCAGCGGCATGTCACCGACGTGAGTCATGACACGCAAATGGAATGCACTGAGATGACGGCCAGCGATCTCATCAGACTTGCTGGAGACCTCCAGCAAGGGGCTATATCCCGCCTTCTTCGCCGCGTCGTGAAGCGACCGGATGTTCTTCTTCTTCTGGACTTCTGCAAATCCGCCAGCCCATGGAATGTCGAAATCCAGACGCCGCACGTAGCCACGGTCCTCGGATGAAGGAACAAAGATCGGTCTCTCAGCCATCTGGCATATTCCGTATCAATGCGAGCGGGATGAATTGGGGCACTAACAACTCGTACTTCTCGGCCTGCTTTAGTCTAAGCTTGATGTCAGCGTCCGACCAATTCGTCCAAGTGTAAAGCACCTCATAGTCGATCATCCCTCCAGCCTTGTCGATCGGCACAGACTCGACGCCAGCTTTGTTGGACACGTCATTGGTGAACCGCACTCCTTCGAATTGCAGCACTGAGGGATGTATCTGAAGAAAAACCGTGTCTCCAATGTGCCCCGCCTGGCGAGCTACATGCTCCATCGGGTGATTATTGCGGAAGCAGAGATGGACATAGTTGCCCATTCCCTTGAAGGCGTCAGCGTCTCGGCTCCACTCGTTTCCGCCCGGAGCGGGCACCTTGAGACCCATCTTCTCTAATTGTGCAATGGGATACAGTCCGCCAGCTTCGCGGATCATCGGTAGGTTCCGCCTGTCCGTGAAATGATAGAAGAACGGAATTTCATTTATTGAATCTATTGCCATGTTCTCCCCCTCCAGAGATGCGAACGGCACCCACGAGGCACCATACGCGTCTGACGCCCACGATCAACTTGTCCGCAGACTGAAAAGGCGCGGCCCCGGAATGTTGCCCCTGCCTTCGCGGTGTTCGAATGTGGCCCCCGCGTGGCCCCAGAAATCCAAAGCAAAACGGCCACCCGAAGGTGGCCGCTTTAATTGCTTGATTTCCCTAAGGAAAATTTGGAGCGGGTGAAGCGATTCGAACGCTCGACCCCAACCTTGGCAAGGTTGTGCTCTACCCCTGAGCTACACCCGCTCGTGCGGCGGTGCCGCAAGCCGCGCCTATATGGCCGAAGAGCCATGACATTGCAACAGGGAATGTTGCTATATTTTCGGCATGCCGCAGCAAGGCACGATGGTTTGATTTTCCTTGTTTCCTGCTGCCTGTTTGCTTAGACCCCCACAGGCAAAGGATACCCACATGCCTGCAACGCCCGACCAGCTCTTCGCTTTTCTCGATGATCTTGGCATCAAGGTGAAAACGTTCGAACATCCGGCACTGCACACCGTTTCCGAATCGCAGGAGCTTCGCGGCCAGATCGCGGGCGCGCACACAAAGAACCTCTTCCTCAAGGACAAGAAGGACAACTACTTTCTCATGACCGTGGAAGAAACCGCATCCGTCGATCTCAAGGCGATCCACCAGTCGATCGGCGGCGCGAGCAAGGTTTCGTTCGGCAAGCCCGAAGCGCTGTTCGAACTTTTGGGCGTCGCCCCCGGTTCCGTATCGATCATGGGCCTCATCAACGACAAGGCGCACCGGGTGAAGCCGATCATTGCGGCGAACCTGCTCGAAAGCGAGGTCGTCAACGTGCATCCGCTCGTCAACACGGCGACCACGTCGATTCGCGCGGACGACCTGCTGCGCTTCGTGAAGGCGACCGGCCACGAACCGCAGGTCTTGAAACTTTAGGCGCGATCGCCACATGCCGACCAGCAAAAAACGGCATTCAGGGACACCCCAAGGCAGAAAGGCATAGTCAGATGAGCGGCCAGGACAATTTTTACGGGGCAGGCGGCGGCTACACCATGAACGCGCCCCAGCTCACGGGCAACGACCAGAGCCTTCCGTCTAACGGTGCGTCTGCCCCCGAGGGGCTCATCAAGGATACGACGACCGCGAGTTTTACCGCCGACGTCATACAGGAGTCGCGCAAGCAGCCGGTGCTGGTGGATTTCTGGGCGCCGTGGTGCGGCCCGTGCAAGCAGCTCACCCCCGTTCTGGAGAAAGCGGTGCTAGCGGCGCGCGGTGCGGTCAAGCTGGTCAAGATGAACATTGACGATCATCCGTCAGTTGCGGGGCAACTGGGCATCCAGTCAATTCCGGCGGTGATCGCTTTCAAGAACGGCCAGCCGGTTGATGGCTTCATGGGCGCGGTGCCCGAGAGCCAGATCAATGATTTCATCAAGCGGATCGGTGGTGATAGCGCCAAGGCCGAGCTTGAGGAGGCGCTGGCCGCTGCGACCCAGGCGCGAGCCGAGGGTGATGCGCAAACCGCTTCGCAGATTTACCAGATGATCCTGCAGCAGACGCCGGATTCCGTGGAAGCGCTGGCGGGCCTGGGAGAAATCCTTTTCGAAACAGGCGACAATGAAGGTGTCCAACAGGTACTGGACAGCGTTCCCGCAAACAAGGCCGACGCCGCCCCGATCGCGGCATTGCGCGCGCGCGTCGCGCTTGCGGAGCAATCCGAATCGCTTGGCGACTCCGCATTGCTTGAGCAAAAGCTTGCCGAAAATCCGAAGGATCATCAGGCGCGTTTCGACCTTGCCATGGTTCAAAACGCGCGCGGCGAGCGCGAAGCCGCCGCAGACAATCTGCTCGCTATCGTGCGATCTGATCGCACATGGAACGACGACGGCGCGCGCGCACAATTGCTCAAGCTGTTCGAAGCCTGGGGACCGACGGACGAAGCGACGCTTTCCGCGCGCCGCAAGCTGTCCTCAATCCTCTTCTCCTAGGCCGCCTTGACGCTGAACGTCACGTCGATGTTGCCACGTGTGGCATTGGAGTAGGGGCAAACCTGATGGGCAGTCGCGACAAGCTGCTCCGCCGTTGCCTGGTCGACGCCCTTTGTCTCGACGTCGAGAGCCACTGCCAGTTTGAAACCTTCCCCCTGCGGAAGAAGCGATACGCTTGAGTTGATTGCTGCGTCCTGGAGTGAGGCTTTCTGCCGCCGCGCAACAAGCCGCAAGGCACCTTCGAAACAAGCCGCGTAGCCGATTGCGAAAAGCTGCTCGGGATTTGTCGCGCCGCCTGCGCCGCCGAGTTCCTTCGGTACTGCCAGATCGAGATCGAGCAGGCCGTCCGTGGTCCTGCCATGCCCGTTGCGCCCACCAGTCACATGAGCCGTCGCGGTGTAGAGTGCTGACATGATCTGTCTCCTTGTTAGATCGTGAGCGATTTAATCGCATACGATTGATAATCTGTCAAGCGCCGTTCGGGCATAAAAAAAGCGGCCCGAAGGCCGCTTCCTGATTTGTCTATGCCTTGCGTGCCTATTCAGCGGCGGCAGTAGCCTCCGCGGCCTTCTTCTCCGCGGCTTCCTGTGCGGCCTTTTCGGCGGCGAGCGCTTCGGCGGCAGCGACCTTCTCGGCTTCAAGCCGCGCCTGCTCCTGCTGGAAGGCAGCGCGTTCGGCGTCGTTCAGCTTGCGGGCGCGGACGCCGGTATTCTCCGAAATGCGGGCCGATTTGCCGCGACGGTCACGCAGATAGTAGAGCTTGGCGCGGCGGACCTTGCCGCGACGCACGATCTCGACGCCTTCCACCAGCGGCGAATAGACCGGGAAAACGCGCTCGACGCCTTCACCATAGGAAATCTTGCGCACGGTGAAGCTCTCATGAATGCCGGAGCCGGAACGGGCAATGCAGACGCCTTCATAGGCCTGCACGCGGGTGCGGTTTCCTTCGGTGACGCGCACCTGGACGCGAACGGTGTCGCCCGGCTGAAATTCCGGAAGCGTGCGCTTTGCGACGATGCGGGCGGCCTGCTCGGCCTCAAGCTGACGGATGATGTCCATCTCGATAATCCACTTCTTGTTCTTCCGACAGTCAGAGCGCCCGACACTCGCCGTCCGGTTCCAGACCGTTCGGCTATGCCTTTCCACGAAATGGTCCGGCAGGAGCGAATTCACCGCCACAGTTGACGGGACCGGGCATTTTGCCCGATTTCGGGCGGGGCGATACACCAGTTTTGGGCATTTGTCACGCCTTGCGTGGCACTTTTGTGAATTCGCCCTGCCCGGCGCTGTCGCATGCCGGCCCTTGCGCTCACATGCGCCAGCTTATAGACGCCGAAATGGTTGTGGGGAGTCCGATTTGATCCTGTTAGACGCAGTCCTGCTTTTTGTCGCGGCCTATCTCGCCGGCGTGGTGAACGCAATTGCCGGGGGCGGGACATTTCTGACCTTCGGCGCGCTCAGCATAACGGGAATGCCGCCTATCGTCGCGAACGCGACATCCTCGATCACCCAGTTTCCCGGCTATATCACGTCTACCCTGGCCTATTGGAGCGACATCAGGACGTTCTGGAGGGAGGGCCTGCTGTTGAGCGCCGTGTCGGCTGCCGGTGCGCTAGCCGGTGCGCTGATCCTGCTTGCGCTGGACAACCCGTCGTTCAGGGCGATGGTGCCGTGGCTTCTCATTGCCGCGACTGCGCTGTTTGCCGCCGGTCCCTGGCTGAAACCGAAGCCGAAAGCAGGCGACAAGCCGTCAGGCGGCACGTTCGCAGGTGCGTTGATTCAGTTTCTGACCGCAATCTATGGCGGGTTTTTCGGCGCTGGAATGGGCGTGATGATGCTCGCCACGCTCGGCCTCACGCAGAGCGGCGACTACCACCGCCTCAATGCGCTGAAGAACATGCTCTCGATCGTCATAGCCGCCATCGCCATCGTGGTCTTCGTGCTGGGCGGCGTGGTCGCCTGGCCGCAGGCCGTTGTGATGATCCCCGCGGTGGCGCTCGGCGGCTATTCCGGCGTGTGGGCCGCCAAGCGGGCGCCGCAAAGCGTGGTTCGCGCCTTCGTGATCGTCGTCGGCGTGTTGCTGGCGGCCTACTATTTCGTGACGGGCTGAATGAGGTCGGGGCGGCGCTCCTCGGTAAGCCGCCGCGCCTGTTCGAGCCGCCATTCGGCAATGCGCGCATGATTGCCGGAAATGAGCACGTCGGGAATGGCCGTTCCCTCGAATTCGGGGGGCCGCGTATAGTGCGGATGTTCGAGGAGTCCGTTTTCAAAGCTCTCCTGAACGCCTGATTCCTCATTGCCCATGACGCCCGGCAGCAGACGCACGATCGCATCGAGCAGGACGAGGGCTGCAGGCTCGCCGCCGGAAAGAATGTAGTCTCCGATCGAGACCTCCTCCAATTGCCGCGCATCGATGACGCGCTGGTCGACGCCCTCGAAACGTCCGCAGACGATCACGACGCCGTCCTCTTTCGCAAGGTCGCGAACCTTTGCCTGCGTCAGCGGCTTCCCGCGCGGGCTCATCAGGAGGCGGGGCCTCAAATCTCCGGGAGGAGATGCATGGTCGATCGCCTTGGCAAGAATGTCGGCGCGCATGACCATTCCCGCCCCGCCGCCTGCAGGTGTGTCATCGACGGTGCGATGCCTGTCGGCGGCAAATTCCCGGATCTGCAGGGCCTCAAGCGACCAGCTTCCGGCCTGCATGGCGCGGCCCGCGAGTGAAAGCCCGAGCGCGCCGGGAAACATTTCCGGGTAGAGCGTCAGCACGGTCGCGCGAAAGCGGCTCATCGGTTTCCTCCCGCGTCCTTCGGTCCGCGATTGCGGCGCTGCACTCCGACACGCTCGTCGTCCGCTTCCACCAATCCGGCTGCGACGGAATTGATGCGGATAAAGCCGTCGCCCAGGAAAACCTCCGGCACGGCGGCACGTGTGAAAGGAATGAGCGTGTCCTTGCGGCCACCGACCGAAAGCTCCAGCACGTCGCCGCCACCGAAATTCTGAACGGCGGTGACCTTGCCGATGCGCTTTCCGCTTTCGTCCCGCACTTCGAGGCCGACGAGATCGTCGTGGTAAAATTCTTCCTCGGCGGGCGGCGGCAGCCGCGCGCGCTCGATGAAGAGCTTTGTGCCATTCAGGCTCTCCGCCGCGGTTCGGTTATCGACGCCTTTGAAACGCACGACGACGACCTCCTGCTGCGGGCGAAGGGATTCGATTTCGAATGCGCGTCCTGCCGCGTCATGCAAGGGTCCATATCTGCCCAGCGCCTGCGGGTCCTCCATATGGCTCTTGACCCGCACCTCGCCACGGATGCCGTGCGCCGCGCCGATGACGGCCATCAGGACGTTTTTTTCCGGTCTGTTCATTTTCAGGGCATCTTTCCGCTTTGCAGCCGTTTGCCACCGATAAGGCAGCAAGAGCAAGGCCGCACATCTTTTCTGCCATGCGGACGCCGCAGGAAAAACCTTTCCGTAGGAGGCGCGCAATTCGGTGGGATGCGCGCGATTCGCAATCCGGATTTTGTGCTATGCAACCAGTCGTCGCATTGAAACTTTTGATCCCGACATGGAGAAGGAACGTTTGGTGCAGGCGGTACCTTGTTCTTCTCACCTGTTGAAGTGAATGCTATTTGGTGCGCAGCAGCGGCATGACCGCTGGCGGCAGGCCCCGTACCGAGGGGAAAGACGACGGATGAAGCTGATCTCGACGACAAGACGACAATTGCTGGAAGGGGCCGCGCTGGCGACAATCGCGGGCTTCGCCACTCGCCGGGCGCACGCGCAGGACGCGCCGCGCCGCCTGATCGTGGCCGCCGATTCCGAACCGCGCAACCTCAATCCCGCGATGGTGGCGTCCAATGGCGTGTTCTTCGTTTCGAGCAAGATTGTCGAGCCGCTGGCGGAAGCGTCCTATGACGGGCAGAACGGTCTTGCGCCCCGCCTCGCCCTGAGCTGGTCCGGTTCGGACGACGGATTGAGCGCCACCTTCAAGCTGCGCGGCGGCGTGACATGGCATGACGGCAAGCCTTTCACGTCCGCCGATGTTGCCTTTTCCGCGATGCAGATCTGGAAGCCGCTCCAGAATCTCGGGCGCATCGTGTTCAAGGACCTCGAAAGCGTCGAGACGCCGGATGAAACCACGGCGATCTTCCGCTTCTCGAAGCCGACGCCTTTCCAGCTTGTGCGCAACGCATTGCCGGCGCTTACGAGCGTCGTGCCGAAGCACATCTATGAAAACGGAGACATTGCGGAAAATCCCGCCAATGCGGCGCCGATTGGCACCGGGCCGTTCAAGTTCGGCGAACACAAACCCGGCGAATATTACCGGCTCGTGCGCAACGAGAACTACTGGCAGAAGGATCAGCCGAAGCTCGATGAAATCCTCTACCGCGTGCTTCCCGACCGGGCGGCGGCGGCGAACGCCATCGAGGCCGACGAAATCCAGCTTGCGGCGTTTTCCGCCGTGCCGCTGGCCGATCTGGACCGCATTTCCAAGATCGAGGGCATCGCGGTCGTCACCACCGGCTACGAGGCGCTGACCTACCAGCTCATCGTTGAAATCAACCATCGCCGCAAGGAACTGGCCGATCTCAAGGTGCGGCGCGCGATTGCCCATGCCATCGATCGCGACTATGTCGTGCGCACCATCTTCCTCGGCCACGCGACCGCCTCGACCGGACCCGTGCCCCGCAACGACACGCAGTTCTACACTTCCGATGTGCCGTCCTATCCATACGATGTCGCAAGGGCGAACGCGCTATTGGATGAGGCGGGTTATCGGCGCGATACGAATGGCCGCCGTTTCAGCCTGAGGCTGCTGCCCGCGCCCTATTTCAACGAGACCAAGCAGTTTGGCGATTATCTGCGGCAGGCGCTTGCCGAAATCGGCATCGATGCGCAACTGGTCAGCAACGATGCGGCGGCGCACCAGAAAGCGGTCTACACCGACCACGATTTCGACCTGGCGATAGCGCCTCCGGTTTTTCGCGGCGACCCGGCGATCTCGACGACGATTCTCGTGCGCAGCGGAACGCCGGACGGCGTGCCCTTCTCCAACCAGGGTGGCTACGTCAATTCCGAACTGGACAATCTGATCGACCGCGCCGCCGTCACGCTGGACGAGCAGGCGCGTATCGCGCTCTATCAGGAATTTCAGCGCAAGGTGGTGGACGATCTGCCGTTCATCAATGTGGTCGAATGGACCTTCATCACCGTCAGCCGGTGGTCGGTCAAGAACGTTTCCAACAATCCGCGCTGGGCAGTCTCCAACTGGGCCGATACTTCGGTCCAGACATAGAATCGGGTTGGGAGCAGGCGTTGGACCGCGCCTTCCGCCTGATCGGACGCAGGGTGCTTGGCGCGATCCCGGTGCTGGCGATTGTCGTCGCGGGAACATTCCTGTTGCTCGAACTCGCGCCCGGTGACGCGGTCGACGCATATGTCGTATCGACCGGAGGCGACGCGGCAATGATCTCCGGACTGCGCGAGGCTTGGGGGCTGGACCAGTCTGCGGCGGCGCGCTTCGGCCTCTATCTCACCCGGCTGGCGCATGGCGATCTCGGTTGGTCGATCAGCTTCTCGCGTCCGGTTCTGGATGTCATCATGGAGAGGCTGCCGCGCACGCTGCTGTTGATGGGGTCGGCAACGGCGCTTTCCTTCGCGCTCGGGTCGCTGCTCGGCATCGTGGCAGGCGCAAGGCCGGAAAGCCTGCGCGACCGTTCGCTTTCCATCGTTTCGCTTGCGCTTTACGCCATGCCCAGCTTCTGGCTGGGGCTGGTGCTGAGCGTGGTGTTTGCCGTCAACCTCCGCTGGTTTCCATTGTCGGGCTTCGAAACGATCGCATCCGGCAGCACGGGCCTTGAGCGTGGTCTCGACATTGTCCGCCACCTTGCGTTGCCGGTGGTTTCGCTCGGCCTTGTCTATATGGCGCTCTACATGCGCGTCATGCGCGCGGCGATGGCCGAGATATGGCGCGAGGATTTCGTGCGCGCGCTGATTGCGCGCGGCTTCGGCCATGCCCGGATCGTCCGACATGTCGCCCGCAATGCGCTGCTGCCGCTGGTCACCATGCTCGGCGTGCAGGCGGCCGTGATGCTCGGCGGCTCGGTGGTCATCGAAAGTGTGTTCGCCGTTCCCGGCCTCGGGCGGCTGACGCAGGAAGCGGTCGCCCAGCGCGACACGCCGCTCCTTCTCGGCATTATACTTATCAGCGCCGTCTTCGTCATCGCGGTCAACCTGCTGGTCGACCTCCTCTACGTATGGCTCGATCCCCGCATCGGGTCGAGTGGCGAAACGCTATGAGCGGCCTGCGACGCGTCCTGTCCACTCCCGAAACCCGGGCCGGTCTGTGCCTGCTGGTTCCGATGTGTGTGCTCGCCCTGCTTGCGCCCTACCTGTTTGCACGCGATCCGATGGCGATTGTCGGCCAGCCATTGCTGAGGCCGTTTCAGGACGGCGCGCTGCCGCTCGGCACAGACCGCCTCGGGCGCGATGTGCTTGCGCAACTTGTCCACGGCGCGCGAACCTCGCTGGCGGTGGGGCTTGCCGCTGCACTCTCAGCGCTGTGCATCGGCACGGTTGTCGGCACGCTGGCGGGCTTCGTCGGGCGCCTTGCCGACGAAGCGCTGATGCGCGCCGCTGAAGCCTTCCAGACCGTCCCGGCATTCGTCCTGGCGCTCGCGTTGGTGAGCGTCATCGGTCCCTCGCTGTCGTCGATCATTCTTGCCATCGCGCTCGGCGCGTGGCCCGCGCCCGCCCGTGTCGCCCGCGCCGAGGTTCTCTCGATCCGCGAAAAGGACTATGTCGCCGCCGCGCGCGTGGTGGGCAAGCGGCCTCTCGAAATCGCCTTCGGTGAAATATTGCCCAATGCGCTGCCGCCGGTTCTGGCGCTGGCCTCGGTGATTGTCGCAAGCGCGATCCTGATCGAGGCCGCGCTGTCTTTTCTCGGGCTTGGCGACCCCAACCGCGTGACATGGGGCGGCATGATCGCAGAAGGCCGCACCGTGCTTCGCAGTGCGTCCTGGCTGTCGATCATTCCCGGTATCGCGCTGGTGCTGACGGTGCTGGGCGTCTACCTGCTTGGCGAGGGCGTCGCCAAAGCGCGCCTGACGAAGCGGAGCTTCGCGTGACGGCGCTGCTCGAGATCGACGGGCTGAGCGTCACCTATGACGGCGGGATCCGCGCGCTCGACGCGGTCTCCTTGCACGTCAGACCCGGCGAACGTGTCGGGCTGATTGGTGAAAGTGGTTCCGGCAAGAGCACGCTGGCGCTGGCCATTGCAAGGCTGCTGCCGCGAACTGCGCAAACCGCAGGCTCCATTTTCTGGAAGCAGGCCGATTTGCCACCACGAAACGGGATCGACATCGGCTACGTGTTCCAGGACCCCACCGGCAGCCTCGATCCGCTCATTCGGGTGGGCGACCAGCTCGCCGAGGTGGTGCGCGTACTTCGCGGCCTGTCGCGGCACGAATCCCGAAACGTCGCGCTCGGCCTGCTGTCGCGGGTTGCGCTTCCCGATGCCGCGTTGATGGCAGCGCGCTATCCGCACCAGCTTTCCGGCGGCCAGAAACAGCGCGTCGCGATTGCCTGCGCGCTCGCCGGTCGGCCCGGATTGCTCATCGCCGACGAAGCGACCAGCGCGCTGGACACCATCGTGCAGGCGGGGATCGTCGGGCTTCTCAACCGGCTGAACAGGGAAGAAAGACTGAGCCTGCTGTTCGTCACCCATGACCTCGCGCTCGCGAGCACGCTCGCCGACCGGCTCTATGTGCTGCGCGACGGGCGCGTCGTCGAGAGCGGTGCGTCGCGCGAGATTGTCGAGACCCCGCGCGATCCGTATGTCGCCGGTCTCGTCCGGTCGCACCTCGCCCTCGATGGTCCGTCCTTGTTGCCAGACCGAGACGGGTCACGCGCATGATCGCGCCGCTGCTCGCCGTCGAGGCATTGCACAAGAGCTTCGGCGGCGTTCGCGCAGTTGACGGGGTGTCGTTCGATATAGGCATTGGCGAGACACTCGCCCTTGCCGGGCCGTCCGGCGGCGGCAAATCGACCGTTGCGCGCCTCGTCATGCGTTTGCTGGAGCCGGATGGCGGTCGCATAGGCTTCATGGGCGAGGATTTGCTCCGTTTGAAGGGTGAGGCGTTGCGGTCCCGCCGCCGCCATATACAGATGGTGTTTCAGGATACGAATTCCGCCTTCAACCCGCGCGCGACGGTTGCTTCAGCTTTGCTCGATCCGCTGAGAGCGTTCGATATCGTTCCGGGACCGGAACGGATTGCGGAGGCTGAAACCTTGCTGGCGCGGGTCGGGCTTGCGCGCGATTTGCTCCCGCGCCCGGTTCACGAACTTTCCGGCGGACAGCGCCAGCGCGTCGCGCTTGCCCGCGCGCTTGCGAGCCGTCCGGCCTTGATCGTGCTGGATGAGGCATTGTCGGCGGTGGACGCGTCGATCCGCCTCGACCTGCTCGAACTCCTGCTCGACGTTCAGCGCGCCCAGGGTATCAGCTATCTCTTTATCGCGCACGATCTCGGCATGATCCGGGCCATCGCTCATCGCGTTGCGATCCTCGATGCGGGCCGGATCGCGGAAACTGGACCGGCGCGGGAGGTGATCTCCGCTCCTCGATCCGCAATCGGTAAGCAGCTTCTCGCAGCGGCGCCGCGCCTGCTTGGCGGGACGCCCGGCTGAGCGCAGAGTTGATTAAGTTTGCAGATCTAGGGATGCCGGATGAGCACGGCGCCGACGATAGGCCCGAGCTTGCCGTCTTCCGTGGCTCCCTGCAAAAGCGCGGCACAGCCGCCTTTGCTGTCAAACTCACTTTTCGGAAGCTCGAATTCGGTCGCCTTGCCGTGCCATACGCCCGCTGCGCGGACACCGGTCACGGCATTGAGATATATGGCCTTGCGCCCGACATTCTCGCCCCTGTCGATGTCGATGGCGCGAGGTGGCTCGAAATAGACGAGCATCAAATTCGCCTCGGCGGCAGGCTGCGTGGTTGAACCCGCTTTGATAATGATGCTGTCCTTCGTTTCGGACACGGTGAGGTTCACCACCATGCCCTCTCCCTGCTTGTCGAAAAGCGCAAGGCCGTCTTCTACCGATTTTCGGTCGCCGCCTTTGAAATCGCCCCGCCCGTTGACGATGAGCTGCGGCGTGTAGATGGACCGGTCGCCGAAGCTGCGCATATAGGCGTATTGGCGCTCGGTGTTTTCAGGCTTGGCGAGCGTGTCCTTCCAGCCGAGATAGTCCCAATAGTCGACGTGGTAGGCGAGTGCGATCACCTCACCCTTCTGGACCATTTCGTTGAAAAAGGAATCGGCTGGCGGGCACGAATTGCACCCCTGGCTGGTGAAAAGCTCAACCACGCCAAGCGGCTTTTCGTCGTTCGCGGATGCAGGCAAGGCAAGCGCCGTCCATGCAATGACGGCAAGCAGCGCAGTCCTGACGGTACGTGAAGTCTGGGTGATTTTCATGTCCTGTCGCTGCGCCGGATTTCCTCCGCTGGCTATGTGCCAGAGCCGGGCTTCAAAGCGAAGTCACGAAGGGGTGAAAATATCAAGCCCCGCTGCGCTGTTCCTCATCTGGCCGCCATAAGCCGGCCCTTCGCTATGGCTCAGGGCGTTCATCGCTCGATAAGCCCATTCAAGGGCTTATCGTTCGCTTCGCGACCCGCTCCTCACCCCGTGCTTCACGGGGAGAAGAGCGCTGTTGCAGATGGTTTCGCCAATCAGGCTGCGAGGTCGCGCAGCACATATTGCAGGATGCCGCCGTTCTTGTAGTAGTCCAGCTCATCCAGCGTATCGATGCGGCACAGGATCGGCACGTTCTTCACCGTGCCGTCGGCATAGGTAATCTTCGCCGTCATTTTCTGGCGCGGCTTGATGTTCTCGATGCCGTCGATCTCGACGATCTCGTCACCCTTGAGGTTGAGTGTCTTCCAGCTCGTGCCTTCCTCGAACACGAAGGGTATGACGCCCATGCCGACGAGGTTGGAGCGATGGATGCGCTCGAAGGACTGCGCGATCACCGCGCGGACACCGAGCAGGTTCGTGCCCTTCGCCGCCCAGTCTCGTGAGGACCCGTTGCCATATTCGACGCCGGCGAAGATGACCAGCGGCACGCCTTCCTTCTTGTATTCCATCGCGGCGTCGTAGATCGACATTTCTTCCTTCGACGGATAGTGGATGGTGTAGCCGCCTTCGCGTCCGTTTTCGCCCAGCATGTGGTTGCGGATGCGGATGTTGGCGAACGTGCCGCGCATCATCACCTCATGGTTTCCGCGCCGCGTGCCGTACTGGTTGAAATCGGCGACGCCGACGCCGTGGTCGATCAGGTACTTGCCTGCTGGCGAGGCCGCCTTGATCGAACCGGCGGGCGAGATGTGGTCGGTGGTGATCTTGTCACCGAACAGACCAAGCACACGCGCTCCCTTGATGTCTCCGACATGGCCCGCTCGTGGCTTCATGCCCGCGAAATAGGGCGGGTTCTGCACATAGGTCGAGGAATCGTCCCAGGCGTAGGTCTGGCCGGTCGGCGCATTGACCGCGCGCCAGTGCTCGTCGCCCTTGAACACATCGGAATATTTGCGCGCGAACAGGTCGCGTGTGACGTTCTTCTCGATGAATTCCTGGATTTCGGCGGAAGTCGGCCAGATTTCGCGCAGGTAGACCGGCTTGCCGTCCTTGTCCTCGCCGATGGGTTCGGTGGTGAGGTCCTTGGTCACCGTACCGGCAAGTGCGTGGGCGACGACCAGCGGCGGCGAGGCGAGATAGTTGGCCTGCACGTCGGGCGATACGCGACCCTCGAAGTTGCGGTTGCCAGACAGGACGGCCGCCGCGATGATGCCCTTGTCATTGATCGTCTTTGAGATCGGTTCCGGCAGCGGGCCGGAATTGCCGATGCAGGTCGTGCAGCCGAAGCCGACAAGGTTGAAGCCGATCTGGTCCAGCTCCTTCTGGAGGCCGGATTTTTCCAGATATTCGGCAACCACCTGCGATCCCGGTGCGAGGGAGGTTTTCACCCACGGCTTCTGTTTCAGGCCGCGCCTGTTGGCGTTGCGCGCGAGCAGTCCCGCGCCGATCAGCACGGAGGGATTGGATGTGTTGGTGCAGGAGGTTATCGCGGCGATCGCCACGTCGCCGTGGCCGATCTCAAAATCCTCACCCTCGACCGCGTAGCGCTTATGGACGTCGACGGTCTTCTTGTACTCCGCTTCGAGCGCCTTGGCGAAGCCATCGGCAATGCCTTCCAGCGGCACGCGGCCTTCGGGACGCTTGGGACCCGCCATCGATGGGACGACCTCGCCGAGATCGAGTTCGAGCGTGTCGGTGAACACCGGATCAGCGCTGTCGGCTTCACGCCACATGCCCTGCGCCTTGCAATAGGCCTCGACCAGCGCGATGCGGTCTTCGGCGCGGCCCGACATGTTGAGATAGCGCACAGTTTCCGTGTCGACGGGGAAGAAGCCGCAGGTCGCGCCATATTCCGGCGCCATGTTGCCGATGGTGGCGCGGTCGGCCAGTGTCATGTTGGACAGGCCGGGACCGAAGAACTCGACAAACTTGCCGACGACGCCCTTCTTGCGCAGCATCTGTGTCACGGTGAGCACGAGATCGGTTGCGGTGACGCCTTCCTTGAGCTTGCCGGTGAGGCGGAAGCCGATCACCTCCGGCAAAAGCATGGAAACCGGCTGGCCGAGCATCGCCGCCTCTGCCTCGATGCCGCCCACGCCCCAGCCGAGAACGCCGAGGCCGTTGACCATGGTGGTGTGCGAATCGGTGCCGACGCAGGTGTCTGGATAGGCGACGGTCTCGCCGTCTTCGGTGTTGGTCCAGACCGTCTGCGCCAGATATTCGAGGTTCACCTGATGACAGATGCCGGTTCCCGGCGGCACGACGCGGAAATTGCGGAACGCCTGCTGGCCCCATTTCAGGAATTTGTAGCGCTCTTCGTTGCGCGCATATTCAAGCTCGACATTGCGGGCAAACGCCATCGGCGTGCCGAACTCGTCCACGATCACTGAATGGTCGATGACGAGATCGACCGGCACCAGCGGATTGATCTTTTCGGGATCGCCTCCCAGCGCCTTGATGCCGTCGCGCATCGCGGCGAGGTCCACCACGGCGGGCACGCCGGTGAAGTCCTGCATCAGCACGCGCGCCGGACGATAAGCGATCTCCACGCCCGCGCTGCCCTTGTCCACCAGCCAGTCGGCGACGGCCTTGATGGACTCCTTCGTGACGGAACGACCGTCCTCGTTGCGCAGCAGGTTCTCCAGCAGCACCTTCATGGAATAGGGAAGCTGCGAAACCCCTGTGAGGCCGTTCTTCTCGGCCTCGATGAGGTTGAAATAGGCATATTCGGCACCGCCAGCCGAGAGCGTGCGCTTGCAATTGAAACTGTCGAGAGATTTCGCCACGTGCAATACATCCTTAGTCTGTTCAGCCTGAAAGGGAACGGACTCCGATGGCATGCAATCACGCGCAAAGGTGCGGGTACGGCCATTTCCGCTGTCCGCTCCCAAGCAACCCGAGCCGTTAAAGGCGGCGCGTGCGTTGGTTCGGCGCAATTTCGTTTGCCTTCCCCGACCGCTGGGGTTGGTATCCCGGATATAGAGAAATTCCCGGAATAGTTCTAGACAGTGTTTTGCTAATTTTGCTGCATCGCACCGTGATTTCGGTGAGACTTTCGGCGAAGGAGAGGGAATGCTGCTTGAGGCCGAGAATCTGGCCGTCGAACGGGGTGGGGAAATCGTGTTCGACGGCGTTTCCTTCGCGCTGCGCGACGGCGGAAGCGTGGTGGTCACCGGCGCGAACGGCGTGGGCAAATCGACATTGCTGCGCGCGGTCGCCGGGCTGCTGCCGCTGGCGGCGGGCGCGATCAGGTTTGAAGGCGATGCGGAATTTTCCGAGCCGGGGCTGGCGTGCCACTATCTCGGACATCAGAACGCGATGAAACCGGCGCTCACCGTTTCGGAGAATCTCGGCTTCTGGCGCGAATTCAACGGCAATCCACATCTTGAGATCACGGAATCGCTGGAGATGGTAGGGCTGGGCGAAATCGGGCACCTGCCTTTCGGCTACCTGTCCACGGGGCAGCGCCGGCGCGCGGCGATTGCGAAGCTCCTGGTGTCCTACAGGCCGGTCTGGATTCTTGACGAGCCGACCTCCGGTCTGGACAAGGCGTCGGAGATGCAGTTCGCCGCACTGATGCGCGCGCATCTCGATGATGGCGGTATGCTGCTGGCGGCAACGCATCATCCCCTCGGAGTTGAGGATGCGACGGAATTGAGGATGGGGCGATGATGCTGGTGACAGGAAAACACCCCTCATCCGGCTGCCGCCACCTTCTCCCACAAGGGGAGAAGGCGAATGTCCGCGGCGCTTCGTTTGTCCTGCGCGGTTCGCGATTTGAGGTGGCGATGGTGAAATCTCCCTTCTCCCCTTGTGGGAGAAGGTGGCGGCAGCCGGATGAGGGGTTTGCTATCTCTGCCATTTCGCACGATGCGGAAGCTCGCCCATCATGCTAGCGCTTTTCCTGCGCGATGTTCGGCTTGGGGTGCGTGCCGGCGGGGGCGCACTGACCGGCGTGCTGTTCTTTCTCGCGGTTGTCGCGATCATGCCCTTTGCCGTCGGCCCGGACCTCAACCTGTTGTCGCGAATCGGTCCAGCGATCCTGTGGATCGGCGCGCTGCTGGCAAGCCTGCTCGGGCTGGACAGGCTTTTCCAGGCGGACCGCGAGGATGGGTCGCTCGACCTCCTCATTCTGGGCACGGACCGAATTTCGCTGGTGCTTGCGGTACTGACGAAATGCTTCGCGCATTGGGTGACGGGTGTGCTGCCTTTGGTGATCGCGGCGCCGCTGCTCGGATTGCTGATGAACATGCCCGCCATCGGCATCGGCGCGACGGCGCTCACGCTGCTGGTCGGCACGCCCGCGATCACTTTTGTCGGCGCGGCGGGCGCAGCGGTGGCGGTCGCGCTGCCGCGCGGCGGCGTTCTGATTTCCGTGCTCGTCCTGCCGCTCGTTGTTCCTGTGCTGATTTTCGGGGTATCGGCAAGCTATGGCGCGGTTGCCGAACCCGACCCTTTTCTACCGCCCTTCCTGATGCTGGCGGCGCTCACGCTCTTCCTTGCCGTGGTCGGGCCGGTGGCGGCGGCGGTCGCGCTCAGGTGGGCAAGCGATTGAGCGCGTCAGAAAGGTCAATTGCGCGCCGCAATTGCTGCGTTTAATGAGCGAACATGTCTGAAACGGTGGCCTCGGCTCGTAAAATATCCGATCTCGCCAATCCGACGCGCTTCATCGCGCTGACGGACAGGCTGGTGCCGTGGCTGGCGGTGCTCTCGGGTGTCCTGCTTGCCGCCGGTCTTTATCTCAGTTTCGCCGCGCCGGAGGACTATCAGCAGGGAACCACCGTGCGCATCATGTATATCCACGTGCCTTTCGCGTGGCTGTCCATGATGTGCTACACACTCATGTCTGTCTCCGCGCTGGGCACGCTGGTGTGGCGGCATCCGCTGGCCGATGTCGCGCTCAAGTCGGCGGCGCCGATCGGCGCGACCTTCACGGCGCTGGCGCTGATCACCGGCTCGATCTGGGGAAAGCCCATGTGGGGCACATGGTGGGTGTGGGACGCGCGGCTGACCTCGGTGTTCGTGCTGTTCATCATCTATCTCGGGATTATCGCACTGACGCGGGCGATGGACGATCCGTCGCGCGCGGCGCGGGCCGCCGCCATCATGACGCTGGTCGGCTTCATCAACATCCCGATCATCAAGTTCTCGGTGGACTGGTGGAACACGCTTCACCAGCCGGCAAGCGTCATCCGGCTTGGCGGGTCGACCATTCACCCAAGCCTGCTCTGGCCGCTTCTGGTGATGGCGCTCGGTTTCACCGTGCTGTTTTTTACTCTTCACATGATGGCGATGCGGACCGAAATCTGGCGGCGGCGCGTGCGTTCCATGCGCCAGCTTGCCGCGCGGCGCGCGGATGGTGGCCGATGAGCGCGCATGACCTCTATGTCGCGGCCGCCTATGGGGTGACGGTCGCGGTGCTGGCGGGACTGGCAGGAATCATCCTCGCCGACCAGCGCGCACGCAAGCGCGAGCTTGCCGAACTGGAGAGGAAAGGTCACAGACGGCGCTCCGACAAGGAGGCGTCCGCGTGACCGGCAGTCAGGGCGCGTCGGCGAAGCCCCGCATGGTGCTCGTCATCCTGCCGCTGCTCGTGTTTCTCGCGTTGGCGGCGATTTTCTTTCGGCAGTTGATGTCGGGCGAGGATGTCTCGGTCGTGCCTTCGGCGTTAATTGGCCAGAAGGCGCCGCCGACCAACCTGCCGGCTCTGGAAGGCGTGGGCGTGCCCGGCCTGGACACCGCCAGATTCGGCGGAAAGGTCACACTGGTCAACGTCTTTGCGTCATGGTGCGCGCCGTGCCGCGAGGAACATCCCGTGTTGCTCCAGCTTTCCGGGAACAAACGCTTCGACCTGGCCGGGCTGAACTACAAGGACCAGCCGGACAATGCGCGGCGTTTCCTTGGCGAACTTGGCAATCCGTTCAGTGCAATCGGCGTCGATGAAAAAGGCCGTGCGGCCATAGATTGGGGCGTGTACGGCGTGCCGGAAACATTTGTCATCGGCAAGGACGGCGCGATTCTCTTCAAGCATGTCGGACCGCTCACGGCGGACTCCGTGCGTCAAACGCTCATGCCTGAAATCGAAAAAGCGCTTGCGGGGCAGCCGGGCTGAAAACCCCGCACCGGCTCAGGCGGTTCGTTCACCGCCCCAGCCGGTTTGGGAAGGGTCTCGATCCGTTCGGAGAGACCCGGCTTGCGAATTTCGTGCCCCGCTTTCGGCCCGGACTTAGCGCCCGTACACTTCCTGATAGGCGGCGCGGAGCATCTCGTCGCGATTGCCGTTGAAGTCGGCGAGGTCGCGGTCGGTCAGGCTGCGGATCTCATTGACCATGCGCTGATAGCGAGCGCGCTTGATGAAGGTTTTTCGAATGCCGTTGAACATTGCTCGGGTTCCTTTCGGGTTACCTGGTTTCCTCCCCTTTGGAACACCGTGAATATAGGCGTTCTATTGTGCGATGCAAAATACCTTATTGCAATGCAGCATTGCGATGTCGGCATGGCTTGATGTGCCCGCTGTTGCACCGGATTTGTGCATCTGCCGGAAACGAAAACGGCCAGCCCATATCGGACTGGCCGTTCTTTCCCTAGACTTTGACCTTTGTGTCAGCGTCCGTAAACGCGCGCGTAAATCTCTGCCAGGCTGTCTACATACCGGCTTTCGAGCGCGTTGAATTCCTTGTTCTTGGCCGCAGCCTTACGCTCCGCGGCAAAATGGGCGATCATACGATTGAACATTTTCGCTTTGGCCGGCCACCGCCGGCCCCTTTCTTGTTATGCCGGTTAAATAAAATCTGGCCGTCGCTTCAGCTAGGGTGTTTCCGGCATTCGAGATATGCAGCCTGTGCAATGCTTGGGCATTTGCTGCCTAAATATTGACCAGTGGCTACTTTCCCGCCTTCTGTTCCAGCGAGTGCCGCATGATGAGCGGCATCTGTGAGAACACGAAGATGAAGGTCAGCGCGGTGAAGCCGAACAATTTGAAGCCTGCCCAATATTCATCCGCCAGGTCGGGCGGGTAGATGGCGGCGAGACCTCGCCAGACGACCTCATTGAGGACGGCGCAGCCGACGAAAAACAGGCCCCAGCGCAATGTGAGCTTCTTCCAGCCTTCATCGTCGAGCTGGAACGCCTGGTCGAACACGTAGCCGAGCAGGGGACGCCCGAACGCCAGCCCGCCGAGCAGGATGGCGGCAAACAGTGAATAGACGATGGTCGGCTTCATCTTGATGAAAGTGTCGTTCTGCAGCCAGATGGAAAGCCCGCCGAAGACAAGCACCACGACGCCCGACACCAGCGGCATCATGGGAAGGGATCGGGTCATCGCCCAGGACAGGGCGAGCGAGATGGCGGTTGCGGCCATGAAAAGCGCGGTCGCGATGAACAGCGGCTTTCCGAATGTGCCGAGCGCCGGAAACATCGATGCGAGCCAATGCCCCTTGAAGGTCGCGAGGAAGAAGATCAGCAACGGCCCCATTTCAAGCGCGAACTTCAGGCCGGGACTGATTTTCTTCTGCCGATCGTCCGAAGGACCGGTTTCGAGGATTGGGTTGCTCATGGCTTCCTGTCCTGCATCTGTCAGCCGACGCCTGCAATCGCCTTGGCAAAATCCCCTGCCGAGAACGGTTCCAGATCGTCCACCTGTTCGCCCACCCCTATGAAATAGACGGGCAGCTTGTGCTTCGCCGCAATGGCGACAAGAATACCGCCGCGCGCCGTTCCGTCGAGCTTTGTCATCACCAGCCCGTTCACACCTGCGACATTGCGAAAGATTTCCACCTGGTTGAGCGCGTTCTGCCCGGTGGTCGCGTCGACGGTCTGGAGCACTGTGTGTGGAGCCTCGGGGTCGAGCTTGCCGAGCACGCGCACGATCTTTTCCAACTCCGCCATCAGTTCGGCCTTGTTCTGGAGGCGGCCCGCAGTGTCGATGATGAGCACATCGGAACCGGCCTCCTTTGCCTGCGCAAAGGCGTCATAGGCTAGTCCCGCCGCGTCGGCACCGAGGCGGGACGACACGACCGGCGAGCCGGTCCGCTCGCCCCAGATTTTCAACTGCTCGATCGCGGCGGCACGGAACGTGTCACCGGCGGCGAGCATCACGGAAAGCCCGCCCGCGCTGAGCTTCGCAGCGAGCTTGCCGATTGTCGTGGTCTTTCCGGTCCCGTTGACACCGACGACCAGAACGACATGCGGCTTGTGCGACAGGTCCAGTTCGAGCGCCTGTGCGACGGGCGTCAACACCTTCTCCACCTCGCTCGCCATGACGGCGCGCACCTCGGCGTCGCTCACCTCGCGGCCATATCGCCCGGATGCGAGCGTGTCGGTCACGCGCATCGCGGTCTCAAGACCGAGATCGGCGCGCAGCAGCACGTCTTCCAGTTCCTGAAGCGTGTCCTCATCGAGTTTGCGCCGGGTGAAAACACCAGCAATATTGCTCGAAAGCTCGCGAGAGGAGCGGGCAAGTCCCTGCCTCAGCCTCTGGTACCATGAGATGCGCGCGACCGGCGCTGGCGCAGCCGGTTCCGCTTTCGCCTCGACCTTCTTCGCAACCGTGACCTTGCCTGCGGCAGGCGGCTCGACCGGCGGCACGGCGACGGGCGGCCCGACAACGGGTGGCCCAACAACGGGTGGCACATTCGGTTCGGGAACGGGTGGAGGAGCAACCGGCTCCTCTACGATCTCCACCGGAAGGGGAGGCTCCGGCTCGGCTTTTGCGGGTTTCGGGTCGCGCCTGGGTGTCGCCTTCGGCGGAGCTTTCTGCCTCTCCTCAACATCAGGGATCGGCGCGGCCTCGATCTCGGGTTCGGGTCGCGTCGGCGGCAGCGGTTCGGCCGGCACTTCGTCCGGCAGGTCGGGCTCGACCGGGGGCGGGGCAACCGGCTCTTCGACAATGGGCGCCGCAGGCTCCGACACGAGTTCGGGCGCTGGCTCCTCCGGCTCAATCGGCGGCGTTTCTACCGGCTGCGGTTCCGGCGGTGCCGGAGCCTCGTCGGTCTGCTTGAGGTCCTTGAGCGCTTCCCAATTGATCGGGGCGAGCGGCTCGTCCTCGACCGGCGTTTCGACGACCTCCTTCTTGCCGAAGGAGAATATGCGCTTGAGCAATCCGGCCATCAGGCTGCCCTGGCACTGCTGATCGCGCCGACCGGTTCTGCAACCAGCCGCTCGGCATCATGGCTGGTGATTCTCGCCGGAACGATCTCGCCCGGCGCGCCGGAACCGATTGCGGTCAGGGCGAAGCCTGCCGTCCGCCCGATGCCGTCGCGTTCGATCAGGATCGATTGCTCGGTGCCCACAAGGCTGCGCAGATGGCGCAGATAGGCTGCGTCTCCGGCTGCGCGCAGTCGCGCCGCGCGTTCCCTGATCGTCGCGCGATCCAACTGTGGCATGCGTGCGGCGGGCGTTCCCTTGCGCGGGGAGAACGGAAAGACATGCAGGTGCGTGAGGCCGCATTCTTCTACGATTCGCAGCGAATTTTCGAACATTGCCTCGGTCTCGGTCGGAAAGCCCGCGATGATGTCCGCACCGAAAACGATGTCTGGCCGCAGCTTTCGCACATCCTCGCAGAAGCGGATCGAGTCGTCGCGCAGGTGCCGTCGCTTCATCCGCTTGAGAATCATGTCGTCGCCTGCCTGCAGGGACAGGTGCAAATGCGGCATCAGCCGCGCCTCGCTGGCGAGCGCTTCCATCAGCAGGTCATCTGCTTCGATGGAATCGATGGACGACAGCCGCAGGCGGGCAAGGTCCGGCACCTGCCGCAGGATGGTCGTGACCAGCTTTCCAAGGCGCGGCGCGCCGGGCAGATCCGCGCCGTAGCTGGTGAGATCGACGCCGGACAGAACCACCTCGGCATAGCCGTTGTCCGTCAGCCGCTTGATCTGCTCGATCACCGCGCCCATCGGGACGGACCGTGAATTACCCCTGCCGTAAGGGATGATGCAGAAGGTACAGCGATGGTCGCAGCCGTTCTGGACCTGAACGAAGGCCCGCGCGCGGCCCTCGATGGCGTCCACCATATGCGAGGCCGTTTCGGTCACCGACATGATGTCGTTGACACGAACCTTCTCGGTGTCGTTGACGCCGAAATCCGGCAGGGCGCGATAGGAATTTGCCTTGAGCTTTTCCTCGTTGCCAAGCACAAGATCGACCTCGGCCATCTCGGCAAAGCTACCCGGCTCGGTCTGCGCGGCGCATCCTGTGACGATGATGCGGGCGCTGGGATTGTTGCGGCGCGCCTTGCGGATCGACTGCCGCGCCTGGCGCACGGCCTCGGCCGTGACGGCGCAGGTGTTGAATATGATCGCACCGTCACGCAGCGTGCCCAGACCGGCAGACTCCGCCTCACGCCGCATGACTTCCGACTCATAGGTGTTGAGCCGGCAGCCGAAGGTGACGATCTCGACCGCCATCAGGCCGCGCTTTCCTTGTCCCGGGTCCATGCCCCGGTAGCGGGATCGAACGTACCGGAAAACTCCCATTCGGCAGGTCCGGTCATGACCACGTGATCGTCACTGCGCCATTCGATGTGCAGCAGGCCGCCGGGCACGGTGATGTCCACATTGCGCCCGGTGCGCCCGGTGCGGGCCGCCGAAACGGCGGCGGCGCAGGCGGCGGAGCCGCAGGCGCGCGTCAGGCCCGCGCCGCGCTCCCAGGTCCGCATCGCCAGGCTTTCCGGGCTGGTGACCTCGGCGATGGTGATGTTGGCGCGTTCGGGGAAGATCGGATGATGTTCGAGCATCGGGCCGAAGCGATCCAGCTCATAGGACCAGACTTCCTTGTCCACCCAGAAAATCGCGTGCGGATTTCCCATCGAGACCACTGATGGGGAATGCAGCACGGGGGCGTCGATCGGCCCGATCTGCAACTCGATCATGCGTGTGTCGCGAAACTCCTCCGACAGGGGGATGTCCTGCCAGCCGAAGCGCGGCTTGCCCATATCGACCGAAATCAGCCCGTTTCCATGTTCCTCAGCGGTCAGGATTCCGGCGATTGTCTCGAAGGTGAATTCGCGCCTGCCCGTTTCCGCCGACAGCGCCTGCACCACGCAGCGCATGCCGTTGCCGCAGGCCTGCGCCATCGATCCATCGGAGTTGATGATTTCGATATAGTTGGCGGTGCCCGGCGTGCGCGCGTCGTGGATCGCCATGATCTGGTCGAATCGTGTCGCCGGATCGGCGTTGAGCGCCACGGCGGCCTCGGGGGCTACGCGGTCCACGCGGCCGCGCATGTCAGCAACGATGATTTCGTTGCCGAGCCCATTCATCTTGGCGAATTGCGCAACCTTGGCCATCGCGCGCGAGAATCCCATCTGTTTGCGGGCTATATGGCGGAATTGGCGCGCAATTACCAGTGTCGGGCAAAGCGGGGGCAACCCATGGTTTCGATCCCCGATTCCGGCGCTGTGAGTGGCGAGGCATATTTGCAACAGTTTTGCCCTGAAAATGCTTTCTTAACCATGGACGGTTGAAATCATGGAGCTTTCTTCGTTTTGGAACGTCGTGCGGAACAGAGCGGCGGTTGGAGGTTTTGGAATGACGTTCTCTAAATCGACAGTGATAGCGTTCATCGTGTGTTCGACCTCGCTGGCGGGGTGCCAGAGTTCCCGGATGGGCTCGATGGGCGGCCAGCCCGAGCCTCTGCCTGCGGCTCCTTCCGGAACCGTAACCAGCGGTCAGTTGCCGCCTCCCGCTGCCCCCGGTGCTTTCCCCGAAGCGCCGCAGAACCCGCAGGTCGCCGCAGCGACTGCCGGACCGGCGACGCCGCCCGCCAATGCTCCCGACATCACGAAGAACAGCATGCTCGGTTCATGGAACACCAGCGTGGGCGGATCGAGCTGCCAGGTGTTCCTGTCGCTTACCAAGTTCGGCAATGCGTCGCGCGGCGGTTCGCGCGGCTGCTCCGGCGACATGCAGCGGATGCGGAGCTGGGATGTGCAGGGCAAGCAGGTCGTCATGTATGACGAAACCGGGAACCAGCTCGCCACACTCTATTCGAGCGGCACCAACCGCTTCGACGGTCAGACGACCGGGGGGCAATCGGTAACGCTGAGCCGTTAGCGGCCGGCAAAGGGCGCGGGGCCCATGCATCTACGCGATGGGCTGGAGCCTCACCAGACCGTTCTTCAACGGTATCGCCATCTCGTGGAGAACGGGACGGTCAAGCGCGATCCGGAGCAGGAGCGTGTCGCACGTGCGCTGGACAGGCTGATCGATGCAATCATCGCGCGGCGGCTGGCGACCAAGTCGAGCGCGCTCGGCTGGTTGTTTGCGCGCAAGCGCGAAACAAAGGAACGCGTCAAGGGCCTGTATATCTTTGGCGGCGTCGGGCGCGGCAAGAGCATGTTGATGGACATGTTCTTTGAGCTGTTGCCGGTGCGGCGCAAGCGGCGCGTGCATTTCAACGATTTCATGGCGGATGTGCACGACCGCATCGCCAGGCACAGGCTGGCGCGCAAGGAGGGCACGGTCAAGGAGGACGACCCGATCCCGCCCGTCGCCAGGGCGCTGGCGGAACAGGCATGGGTGCTGTGCTTCGATGAATTCTCGGTCACTGACATAGCGGATGCGATGATATTGTCGCGGCTGTTTTCGGCCCTGTTTTCGGAAGGCGTGGTGCTGGTCGCAACCTCGAATGTCGCGCCGGAGAACCTGTATCGCGACGGCCTTAACAGGGGCCTTTTCCTGCCGTTCATCGACACGCTGTCACGCAATGCGGAGATCGTGCCGCTGGACGGGCCGACCGACTACAGGATGGAAAAGCTCAACCGCATGTCGGTCTATCTGACGCCGCTTGGCCCGGAAACGGACAGCCAGATGGACGACATATGGGCGGCAATGACGGAAGGCGCACCGGAATCGGCGGAGAGCCTGACGATCAAGGGGCGGACGGTCAATGTGCCGCGCGCGGCGGGTACATGCGCGCGATTCAATTTCGAGGACCTTTGTGAAAAGCCGCTGGCGGCGCGGGAATATCTGGCGATCATCGCTCGCTACGATACGGTTTTCGTGGATCGCGTGCCGATCCTCGATCCGACGCGCCGCAATGCCACCAAGCGTTTCATCCTGCTCGTGGACACGCTCTACGACCGCAAGGTGCGCGCGGTGATGAGTGCGGAAGCCGCGCCGGAAAAGCTCTATGCAGGGCGACCCGGCACAACGGAGGCATTCGAGTTCGACCGCACCCTCTCGCGGCTGATTGAAATGCAAAGCAGGGAATGGCTGGACGCCTTCGACCAACGCAAAACCGGGCATGCGGCATCCGATCCGGTGACGGTTTCACGCGAGCAATTGTGAGCCAGAGTTAATTTTTGCCTTCATAAAGTGCAAAATTTTGACGTTTACGTAAATCCAAAGCAATCTAAACGATTGAAAATATTGGAGGCAAAATAATCGTTTGAATTTTTTTGCCGGTGAGTCTATGGCATTCGCCGAATTTCGAACGCGGCATCGACCGCATGTTGGCTAACCCGCAGCGGCTGCTGGCCGCGACGCCAGGAACAGATCAAAGGAAATTCTCCCCACATGGCACGTAAGAAGATAGCGCTCATCGGCTCGGGCATGATCGGCGGCACGCTCGCACATCTCATCGGGCTCAAGGAACTCGGCGATGTGATCCTGTTCGATATTGCGGAGGGCCTGCCGCAGGGCAAGGGTCTCGACATTGCGCAATCCTCGGCCGTCGACGGGTTCGATGCAGCCTATCAGGGCGTCAACGACTATGCCGGGATCGAAGGCGCCGATGTGTGCATCGTGACCGCGGGCGTGCCGCGCAAGCCGGGCATGAGCCGTGACGACCTGCTCGGCATCAACCTCAAGGTCATGGAGCAGGTTGGCGCGGGCATCCGGAAATATGCACCGAAGGCCTTCGTGATCTGCATCACCAATCCGCTCGACGCGATGGTCTGGGCGCTCCAGAAATTCTCCGGCCTGCCGAAAACCCATGTGGTCGGCATGGCCGGCGTGCTGGACTCTGCGCGCTTCCGCTATTTCCTGTCGCAGGAGTTCAATGTGTCGATCGAGGACGTGGGGGCGATGACGCTCGGCGGCCACGGCGACGACATGGTGCCCATGGTCCGCTACTCGACCGTCGGTGGCATTCCGCTGCCGGATCTGGTGAAGATGGGCTGGACGTCGCAGGAAAAGCTCGACGCCATCGTCGAGCGCACCCGTAAGGGCGGCGGCGAGATCGTCGGCCTGCTCAAGACGGGCTCCGCCTATTACGCGCCTGCCGCTTCCGCCGTCGCGATGGCGGAAAGCTATCTCAAGGACAAGAAGCGCGTGCTTCCCTGCGCGGCCTATCTCGGCGGCCAGTATGGCGTGAAGGACATGTATGTCGGCGTGCCGGTGGTGATCGGCGCGGGCGGCGTCGAGCGCGTCATCGAACTCGATTTCAACAAGGACGAAAAGTCCATGTTCGAGAAATCGGTCGGAGCGGTGAAGTCACTTTGCGAAGCCTGCGAAGGCATCGCTCCGCAACTCAAGTAAGCCGAAGCCCAGCGAGCAATTCGGGAGCCAGCGAATGAACATCCACGAATATCAGGCAAAGCAGCTTCTCAAGGGCTTCGGACTTCCCGTCGCGGAAGGCGTTCCGGTCCTCAAGGCAAGTGAAGGTGAGGCCGCGGCGAAAGCGTTGCCCGGGCCGCTTTTCGTGGTCAAGAGCCAGATCCATGCGGGCGGTCGCGGCAAGGGCAAGTTCAAGGAACTCGGTCCCGATGCCAAAGGCGGCGTGCGGCTCGCCAAGACGATCGAAGAGGTGGTTGAGAACGTCAAGGAGATGTTCGGCAACACGCTCGTGACCAAGCAGACCGGACCGGCAGGCAAGCAGGTCAACCGCCTCTATATCGAGGACGGCGCGGACATCGATCGCGAACTCTATCTGTCGCTGCTGGTTGATCGTTCGGTCGGGCGCGTTGCGTTCGTCGTATCGACCGAAGGCGGCATGGACATCGAGACGGTCGCGCACGACACGCCGGAGAAGATCGTCACGGTGGATATCGACCCGGAGAAGGGTGTCACCGAAGCCGATGTGAAGAAGCTCAACGAGGCGCTCAAGCTGACCGGCGATGCGGCCAGGGACGGCGGCTTGGTGTTCCCGGCGCTTTACAAGGCGTTTTTCGACACCGATATGAGCCTGCTCGAGGTAAACCCGCTGATTGTCATGAAGAGCGGACGCCTCCGGCTTCTGGACGCCAAAGTGTCGTTCGACAACAACGCATTGTTCCGTCATCCCGATGTCGTCGCGCTGCGCGATACGAGCGAGGAAGACGCGAAGGAAATCGAGGCGTCGAAATACGATCTCGCCTATGTGGCGCTCGATGGAAACATCGGCTGCATGGTGAACGGAGCGGGCCTTGCCATGGCGACCATGGACATCATCAAGCTCTACGGCGCGGAACCGGCCAACTTTCTCGATGTCGGCGGCGGCGCGTCAAAGGAAAAGGTCACCGCTGCGTTCAAGATCATCACGGCCGATCCGGCGGTGAAGGGCATACTTGTCAATATTTTCGGCGGCATCATGAAATGCGACATCATCGCCGAAGGCGTGGTCGCGGCAGTGAAGGAAGTGGGCCTCAAGGTGCCGCTCGTGGTGCGTCTCGAAGGAACCAACGTCGATCTCGGAAAGAAGATCCTCCGCGAATCCGGCCTCAACGTCACCCCTGCGGATGATCTGGACGATGCGGCTAAGAAGATCGTCGCCGCGGTCAAGGGCTGAGCGCGGCGTGCGTTTCAAGGACAGCAAATGGCGCGAAGTTGAACTGCGCGCCGAACAAAAATCAAGAAACTGACGGGGGTCCCGTTCGACATGTCAATTCTCGTCGACAAGAACACCAAGGTTATCGTGCAGGGACTGACCGGCAAAACCGGCACGTTCCATACCGAACAGGCGCTCGCCTATCACGGCACCAAAATGGTCGCCGGCGTGCATCCGAGCAAAGGCGGGGAAACCTGGACCGGCGCCAAGGGTGAATCGCTGCCGATCTATGCGAGTGTGGCTGAAGCCAAGGACGCCACCGGCGCGAACGCCTCGGTGATTTATGTTCCCCCGGCAGGCGCGGGCGCGGCCATTATAGAGGCAATCGATGCGGAAGTGCCGTTCATCGTCTGCATCACGGAGGGCATTCCGGTGCTCGACATGGTGAAGGTAAAAGCGCGGCTCGATCGTTCAAAGTCGCGGCTGCTCGGGCCGAACTGCCCCGGCATCCTGACGCCGAATGAATGCAAGATCGGCATCATGCCCGGCAACATCTTCCGCAAGGGTTCGGTGGGTGTTGTTTCGCGTTCTGGAACACTTACCTATGAAGCGGTGTTTCAGACCACGAATGCCGGCCTTGGCCAGACGACGGCTGTCGGCATCGGTGGTGATCCCGTCAAGGGCACGGAGTTCATCGATGTGCTGGAGATGTTCCTTGCCGACGATTCAACAGAGTCAATCATCATGATCGGTGAAATCGGCGGTTCGGCCGAAGAAGATGCCGCGCAGTTCCTGCGCGACGAAGCAAAGCGCGGGCGCAGGAAGCCGATGGCCGGCTTCATCGCGGGTCGCACCGCTCCTCCCGGACGCACGATGGGTCACGCTGGCGCGGTGATCTCCGGCGGCAAGGGCGGCGCGGAAGACAAGATCGCAGCGATGGAGGCGGCGGGCATTCGTGTTTCGCCGTCGCCGGCACGCCTCGGCACCACGCTCGTCGAGGCAATCAAAGGGTGAGGAACCGTCCGTTCGCGGACAGAATTCGGCCGCAAGCGGCCTTTGGAAATAGCGCCCGCAGCTTTGCCGCGGGCGCAGGATCAAGGAGACGAAGCAAGCGCTTCGTTAGGGAAGATGGCACGCAACGATCAGGCCAACGACCGGCTTTCCGTCACTTCATTCCTGTATGGCGGAAATGCCGACTATATCGAGGCATTGCAGGCTGCATATGAAGACGATCCGGCATCCGTGGACCCGGAATGGCAGGAATTCTTCGGTGCGCTGAAAGACAATCCGGCCGATGTGAAGAAGAGCGCGGAGGGCGCGTCCTGGGCAAAGCCCGGCTGGCCACTCCTGGCCAATGGTGAGCTTGTTTCGGCGCTCGACGGCAATTGGGGCCTTGTCGAAAAGCACATTGAAAAGAAGGTTCGCGAGAAGAGCGCGGCCAACGGCGCAGCGGTTTCCGAAGCCGATGTCATGCAGGCGACGCGCGATTCGGTGCGCGCGATCATGATGATCCGCGCCTTCCGCATGCGCGGGCATCTCCACGCCAAGCTCGATCCGCTCGGCATCGCACAACCCATCGAGGACTACAACGAGCTTTCGCCCAGCGCCTATGGCTTCACCGAGGCCGACTACAAGCGACGCATCTTCATCGACAACGTGTTGGGGCTGGAATACGCGACCATACCCGAAATGCTCGAAATCCTGAACCGCACCTATTGCTCGACGCTCGGTGTGGAATTCATGCACATTTCCGACCCCGAGGAAAAGGCCTGGCTTCAGGAGCGCATCGAGGGCGCGGACAAGGAAATCCGCTTCACGAAGGAAGGCAAGAGGGCCATTCTCCAGAAGCTCATCGAAGCGGAAGGCTTCGAGCAGTTCATCGACGTCAAGTACAAGGGAACCAAGCGCTTCGGCCTGGATGGCGGGGAGTCCCTGATCCCGGCACTGGAACAGATACTCAAGCGCGGCGGAGCGCTCGGCCTCAAGGAGGTCGTGCTCGGCATGGCGCATCGTGGCCGCCTCAACGTCCTGTCTCAGGTGATGGCCAAGCCGCATCGCGCGATCTTTCACGAATTCAAGGGCGGTTCCTATGCGCCTGATGAGGTGGAAGGCTCCGGCGACGTGAAATACCATCTCGGCGCGTCCTCGGACCGCGAGTTCGACGGCAACAAGGTGCATCTGTCGCTGACCGCAAACCCGTCGCATCTTGAAATCGTCGACCCGGTGGTGATGGGCAAGGCGCGCGCCAAGCAGGACCAGCTCGCAGGGCGCGAGCGCGGCGAAATCGTGCCGATGGAAGAGCGTTCGAAGGTGATGCCGCTCCTGCTGCACGGCGATGCCGCTTTTGCCGGCCAGGGCGTCATTTCGGAAATACTCGGGCTGTCGGGCCTGCGTGGCCATCGCGTCGCGGGCACGCTGCATTTCATCATCAACAACCAGATCGGGTTTACGACCAACCCGCGCTTCTCGCGTTCGTCGCCCTATCCGAGCGACGTCGCCAAGATGATCGAGGCGCCGATTTTCCACGTCAATGGCGACGATCCGGAAGCCGTCGTCCATGCCGCGAAGGTGGCGACCGAGTTCCGCATGAAGTTCCACAAGCCGGTGGTCGTGGACATGTTCTGCTATCGCCGGTTCGGTCATAACGAGGGTGACGAGCCGGCCTTCACGCAGCCGATCATGTACCGCACCATCCGCACCCATAAGACGACGGTGCAGATCTACGGTGAAAAGCTGATCGGCGAAGGGCTGATCACGCGCGACGAATTCGAGAAGATGAAGGCCGACTGGCGCGCGCATCTGGAAGCCGAGTGGGAAGCCGGGCAGGCGTACAAGCCGAACAAGGCCGACTGGCTGGACGGTGCGTGGTCGGGCCTGCGCTCAGCCGACCAGCAGGACGAGTTGCGGCGCGGCAAGACGGCGGTGCCGGTCAAGACGCTCAAGGAGATCGGCAAGAAGCTGACCGAAGTTCCGAAGGGCTTCGAGGTCCACAAGACCATTGGGCGCTTCCTCGACAATCGCCGCCAGGCAATCGAGACCGGCGAGGGTATCGACTGGGCAACGGCGGAATCGCTGGCGTTCGGCTCGATCCTGCTCGACGGGAACCCGATCCGCCTTTCGGGTCAGGATTCGGAGCGCGGCACATTCTCCCAGCGTCATTCCGTGCTGTACGACCAGCGCGACGAGAACCGCTATATTCCGTTGAACAACCTCTCCCCGGCGCAGGCGGGCTATGAAGTCATCAACTCGATGCTCTCGGAAGAGGCGGTCCTCGGCTTTGAATATGGCTACTCGCTGGCCGAACCGAAGGCGCTGACGCTTTGGGAAGCGCAGTTCGGCGATTTCGCCAATGGCGCGCAGGTCGTGTTCGACCAGTTCATCTCATCGGGCGAGCGCAAGTGGCTGCGCATGTCGGGCCTGGTCTGCCTTCTGCCGCACGGCTATGAAGGGCAGGGACCGGAGCACTCTTCCGCGAGGCTGGAACGCTTCCTGCAACTTTGCGCGGAAGACAACATGCAGGTGGCTTATTGTTCGACGCCGGCAAACTACTTCCACATCCTGCGCCGTCAGTTGAAGCGCGATTTCCGCAAGCCGCTGATCCTGATGACGCCGAAGTCGCTGCTGCGCCACAAGCGTGCCGTGTCGACGCTGGCCGAGCTTTCGGGCGAAAGCTCGTTCCATCGCCTGTTGTGGGACGATGCCCAGATGCTGCCAGGCCAGAAGATCAAGCTGGTCAAGGACTCGAAGATCCGCCGCGTCGTGCTTTGCACCGGCAAGGTCTATTACGATCTCTATGAAGAGCGCGAGAAGCGCGGCATCAACGATGTCTACCTGTTGCGTGTCGAGCAGCTCTATCCCTTCCCTGCCAAAGCACTGATCACGGAGCTTTCGCGATTCCGCGGTGCGCAGATGTACTGGTGCCAGGAAGAGCCGAAGAACATGGGCGCGTGGTCGTTCATAGATCCCTACCTCGAGTGGGTGCTGGCGCATATCGAGGCCAAGTACCAGCGCGTGCAATATGCGGGCCGCCCGGCGGCTGCTTCGCCCGCGACCGGGCTGATGTCGAAGCACCTCGCTCAGCTCCAGGCGTTTCTTGACGACGCGCTCGGCGAATAAACAGAACGAAATCGAAAAACGGACAGGAAACCCAATGGCAACCGAAATCCGCGTTCCGACCCTCGGCGAATCCGTCAGCGAGGCGACCGTCGGCAAGTGGTTCAAAAAGGTGGGTGAGGCGATTGCAGCCGACGAACCCTTGGTCGAGCTTGAAACGGACAAGGTCACGGTGGAGGTGCCCGCGCCTGCAGCCGGAACGCTTTCCGAGATTGCCGCGAACGAGGGTGAAACGGTTGGCCTCGGCGCATTGCTCGGTACGATAGGCGATGCGAAGGGCGGCGCGGCCAAGCCTGCCGAAGCAAAGAAATCCGACGCCGTGGCGCAGGCCGCTGGCGCTTCGGGTGCTGCGACCGTCAAGGAAGCCGAAGAAAAGACCGCGAAGATCGCCGGTGAAAGCCCGATCGAACAGAAGATGCCTCCTGCTCCTTCAGCCGCCAAGATCGCCGCCGAAGCAAATATTGCGACGGATCAGGTCCAGGGATCGGGCAAGCGCGGGCAGGTGTTGAAGGGCGACGTGCTCGACGCCATTGCGAAGGGCGCGCCCTCGCAGCCGAGCGAGGCTCCCGCTGCCGTGCGCGCGCCGTCGTCCGAGAGCGACGCCGCGCGCGAGGAGCGCGTGCGCATGCCGAAACTGCGCCAGACCATCGCGCGCCGGCTCAAGGAGGCGCAGAATGCCGCCGCCATGCTCACCACCTTCAACGAGGTGGACATGAAGGCCGTCATGGACCTGCGCTCGAAGTACAAGGATGTGTTCGAGAAGAAGCACGGCGTAAAGCTCGGCTTCATGGGGTTCTTCACCAAGGCGGTGACGCATGCTTTGAAGGAAGTTCCGGCGGTGAATGCCGAGATCGACGGCACGGACATCATCTACAAGAATTATGCGCATATCGGCGTCGCGGTCGGTACGGACAAAGGACTTGTCGTGCCGGTGGTGCGGGATGCGGACCGGATGTCAATCGCCGAGATCGAGAAGGAGATCGGTCGTCTCGGAATCGCCGCGCGTGACGGCAAGCTCTCCATCGCCGACATGCAGGGCGGCACCTTCACCATTTCCAATGGCGGTGTGTACGGCTCGCTCATGTCCACGCCGATCCTCAACGCGCCGCAGTCCGGCATTCTCGGCATGCACAAAATTCAGGAGCGCCCGGTCGTTGTCGGCGGCCAGATCGTCATTCGGCCCATGATGTATCTGGCGCTCAGCTACGATCACCGTATCGTGGACGGCAAGGAAGCTGTAACATTCCTTGTGCGCGTGAAGGAGAGCCTTGAGGATCCCGAACGCCTGGTGCTCGACCTCTAGGCGGGTTCGTCCAGCGCGCGGTATCGACACCTGAGGAGGGGAAGATGGAAACTGGCGTGCTGTCAACCGAACTCACATATCTTGCGTGGAGTGTGGTGCTGCTTGTGGTGCATATCGTCGTGCAGGCGCTTTTCCTCACCAAGGATGGCGGTCTTGCTCATACGGTGGGCGCAAGGGATGGCGATGCGCCGCTGTCGGTCGTCACCGACCGGCTTACGCGGGCGCTGCGCAATTTCCTCGAAACCTATGGCGCGTTCATCGCATTGGCGCTGGCGTTGCAGGTCACGGGCAAGACGGGCGGGATCGGTGCGATTGGAGCCGCGCTGTGGTTCTGGGCGCGCGTCGTCTACGTCCCGGCCTATGCGCTCGGCATTCCGTACCTTCGGTCGCTGGTCTGGGGCGTTGCGCTGGTCGGCCTGTTGATGATGCTCTTCCGGCTGCTGGGGTGATGGTGTGGGAGCATCTGCTGCGAAAGCCGGCATCGCCTTTGCCTTGATGAATGTCCATGCAATGCAGGCTCAGGCGGCTTGCCCGATGGAACTGGCCGTCTATGGCGAGGAGACCGGCACGGCGGGAATCGATTTTCACCCCACGGGTGAGAATGCGGTCGTCACCAACAGCTTCCGGATCGTGATGGAAGAGGGGGTGCTGCTGGACGGTATCGTCATGTGGACCGCCGAGGAGCCACGACCCAACGCGATCGTGTCGCGGAATTGTCCGGACGGCGACGTTACCGGGGAAGAATATGCGGCATGCACGCTCTGGCAGGGCGTGGTCTATGCCGTCGATGAAAAGGGCGAAGTCGGGTTGTTGCCTTCGGAAGGATCGCCCGCGCCACCGCGACTGGTCTTTGCCGATCTCGGTCCGGCCCTGCGCGCGTCGAATGCCTTCGGGGAAGGCGGGTTCAGCAAAGTGCCTTTCGATGTTTTCGAGTTGAAGGGCTGTCAGGAATAATTGTCGGTCCGCTCGTTCGGTCCGCGTCGAAAAACAAGAAGGTACACTATGGCTTATGATGTTGTTGTGATCGGTTCCGGCCCGGGAGGCTATGTGTGCGCCATCAAGGCGGCGCAGCTCGGCCTGAAAGTGGCTGTCGTCGAGAAGCGCGAAACCTTCGGCGGAACTTGCCTCAACATCGGCTGCATTCCCTCCAAGGCGCTGCTTCATGCCTCCGAGATGCTGGCCGAAGCTGAGCACTCCTTCGATTCATTGGGCATCGAGGTCGGCAAGCCGAAGGTCAACCTCAAGAAGATGATGGCGCACAAGGATGCGACGGTGGATGCAAATGTCGGCGGCGTGGCATTCCTGTTCAAGAAGAACAAGATCGACAGCTTTCGCGGCACGGGCAAGATCCTCGGACCCGGCCTTGTCGGCGTTACCGGCACCGACGGCAAGACGCAGGAAATCGAGACGACGAACATCGTCATCGCGACCGGCTCTGACGTTGCGGGCATTCCCGGCGTGCAGGTCGACATTGACGAAAAGGTGATCGTGTCCTCGACCGGCGCGATTTCGCTGGACAAGGTCCCGGAAAAGCTCGTCGTGGTCGGCGGCGGGGTGATCGGGCTGGAGCTTGGCTCGGTCTGGTCGCGCCTTGGCGCAAAGGTCACGGTGGTGGAATATCTGGATTCGATCCTCGGTGGCATGGACGCGGAAGTGTCGAAGCAATTCCAGCGCATGCTGGCGAAGCAGGGTTTCGAGTTCAAGCTCGGTGCGAAGGTCACGGGCGTCGAAAAGGCGAAGAAGGGCGCGAAGGTGACCTTTGAGCCGGTCAAGGGCGGTGCTGCGGAGACTATCGACGCTGATGTGGTGCTGATCTCGACGGGCAGGCGGCCCTATACCGAAGGACTCGGGCTGGAAGAGCAGGACATCGCGATGGATCGGGGCCGGGTCAAGACCGATGGCCATTGCCGCACCAATGTACCGGGCATCTATGCCATTGGCGACGTGATCGTCGGCCCGATGCTCGCGCACAAGGCGGAAGACGAGGGTATTGCAGTGGCCGAGATGATGGCCGGCCAGAAGGGTCATGTGAACTATGACGTGATCCCGAGCGTCGTCTACACCAGCCCGGAAGTCGCATCGGTCGGCAAGACCGAGGAACAGCTCAAGGCGGACGGCGTGGCTTACAAGATCGGGAAGTTTCCGTTCACGGCGAACGGTCGCGCGCGCGCCATGCTGCATACGGACGGCTTCGTGAAGATCCTTGCCGACAAGGAGACCGATCGCGTGCTGGGCGTGCACATTCTGGGCTTCGGCGCAGGCGAGATGATCCATGAGGCCGCCGTGCTGATGGAATTCGGCGGTTCGTCGGAGGATCTGGCGCGCACCTGCCATGCGCATCCGACGATGTCGGAGGCGGTACGCGAGGCGGCGCTTGCGACTTTCTTCAAGCCGATCCATATCTGACGATAAGGCGCGTCATTCCCGCAGGGTGACGCGCCCTCATTTCCGTGATATTTGCGCCCGCGTTCGACAAATCGAACTTCGTTTCCCATATTCACGGCTGCCATGACGATCTCGCTCGACATCAAAGACGACGCAACGCGCGCATCCCTTGCCGCGCGCGCGACCGTGCCGTCCAAGGAGTCGCTGGTCGGGCTGACCCGCGAGGAAATGGGCGAGGCCTTGGCGGGCATCGGCGTGCCGGAGCGGCAGGTGCGCATGCGCGTCCAGCAGCTTTGGCACTGGCTTTATGTGCGCGGCGTTTCATCCTTCGACGACATGTTCAACATCTCGAAGGATTTGCGCGCGACGTTGGCGAAGCATTTCACCGTCGCGCGTCCCGAAGTCGTCGAGGAGCAGATTTCCAACGATGGCACGCGGAAATGGCTGTTCCGGTTCCCGCCGCGCGGGGCGGGGCGTCCGGTCGAGATCGAAACCGTCTACATCCCTGAGGAAGGGCGTGGCACGCTGTGCATCTCGTCCCAGGTCGGCTGCACCTTGACCTGTTCCTTCTGCCATACCGGCACGCAGAAGCTTGTTCGCAACCTGACCGCCGAGGAAATCCTTTCCCAATTGCTCACTGCGCGTGATCGGTTGGGCGATTTTCCCGACCGCGATACGCCGGATGGCGCAATCGTGCCGGCGGAGGGACGCAAGGTGTCCAACATCGTGATGATGGGCATGGGCGAGCCGCTCTACAATTTCGAGGCGGTCAAGAAGGCGCTGCTGATTGCCTCCGACGGCGACGGGCTGTCGCTCTCCAAGCGTCGCATCACGCTTTCGACATCGGGCGTGGTGCCGGAGATTTTCCGCACCGGCGAGGAAATCGGCGTCATGCTGGCGATCTCGCTGCATGCACCCGACGATGATTTGCGCGACCTGCTGGTGCCGATCAACAAGAAGTATCCGCTCGAGCAATTGATGGATGCGTGCCGCAAATATCCCGACCTGTCCAACGCGAAGCGCATCACCTTCGAATATGTCATGCTGAAGGACGTGAACGATTCGCTCGAACACGCCCGCGCACTGGTCAAGCTGCTGAAAGGCATTCCGGCCAAGATCAATCTGATCCCGTTCAATCCGTGGCCCGGCTCGAACTACCAGTGCTCGGATTGGGAGACCATCGAGACGTTCGCCGACTATATCAACAATGCCGGCTATGCCTCACCGATTCGCACGCCGCGCGGACGCGATATTCTTGCGGCCTGCGGCCAGCTCAAATCAGAGTCGGAGCGTCTTAAAAAGCATGAGCGGCTCGCGCTGGAAGCCATGATGATCGCCGGTCACGGCGAGAACTGGTAGCGCCCGCTAGAGCGTTTCACAGTTAGTTTGAATCATTCTGTTTGTCGTTTTGGCGCGGCGGTCCACAAGGAAGGGCGCGAAGGACGGGCTGGTTGCCCGGTCGAGCGGCATGACGAAGTGGGCGCCCGCCAAACGCAAACCCGAAGGGCCGGGCCGGTTTGCGCCAAATCCTTCGGTCTTTGTCTTGTCCGGGCCACCAGCCCGACCTGCGACAAACCCCTTGGCCTTGTCGCAAACCGTCGCCGGCAGAATGCTTCAAACTAACTGCGAAACGCTCTATTTCGCCTGCGCGGTGAGAATTTTCAGCGCGAAGGCCGAAAACACCCCAGCGAACAGGTAATCAACGATACGCGTCACGCGCGGGCTCCTGCGCAGCAGCGCGGCAAACCTGTCGGCGGCGATCACGATGGGAATCGTGACCGGCAGCGACAGCAAGATGAACATCATGCCGAGGAAGAACAGCTTGCCGGGGGCATTCGGATCGTGCGCCGACACGAATTGCGGCAGGAACGTCATGAAGAACAGGATGATCTTCGGGTTCATCAAATTAATGCCCAGACCCGTCGCCCAGTTGCGGTAGACGGAGCGCGGCGGTCGCGGCGTGGCATCCGGCGAAAAGGCCGACCCGTGCCGGACAGCCTGCCATGCCAGCCAGACCAGATAGCCGGCGCCGCCGATCTTGAGCGCGAGGAACGCCTGCGGCGAGGCAACGATCAAAGCCGAAAGCCCGAGGGCGACCAGCGCGGTGTGGATGACGATGCCGGTCAACGCGCCGAACAGGCAGGCGAAGCCCGATCTGCGCCCCTCGGACAGTGCGCGCCCCACGAAAAGGGTCATGTCGGGGCCGGGCGTGATCGAGATTATGAACGTTGCCACGGCGAATTGCAGAATGGTCGAAAGATCGGGAACAAAGTTCATTTCGAAAGCTCACGGCAGATGTCGGCTTCCTATGCCACAGCCGCATCCATGCTGCCTACCGGACACGCGCAACGGAATACAGGTCCAGCATGCGGTGCAGCTTGCCCATGCCAGCGTAAGTCGCTAAAGCGCGGGCAAGAATTGAAGCGTGCTGATTGGGGTCGTGAATGGCGAAGGCGAAGGACATCAAGAAGGTAGTGCTTGCCTATTCGGGCGGGCTGGACACATCCATTATCTTGAAATGGCTAGAGACTGAGCTTGGGGCGGAAGTGGTGACCTTCACCGCCGATCTCGGTCAGGGCGGCGAGCTTGAGCCTGCCCGCAAGAAGGCCGAGATGCTCGGCATCAAGGAAATCTACATCAGGGATGTGCGCGAGGAGTTCATCAGGGATTTCGTCTTTCCGATGTTCCGCGCCAATGCCCAATATGAAGGGGTTTACCTGCTCGGAACATCCATTGCCCGCCCGCTCATCTCGAAGCATCTCATCGAAATCGCCCGGGAGACGGGCGCGGACGCCATCGCGCATGGCGCGACCGGCAAGGGCAATGACCAGGTTCGCTTCGAGCTGTCGGCCTATGCGCTGAACCCCGACATCAAGGTCATCGCACCGTGGCGTGACTGGTCGTTCAAGTCCCGCACCGACCTGCTCGAGTTTGCGCGCGACCACCAGATTCCGATTGCAAAGGACAAGCAGGGCGAAGCGCCATTCTCGGTGGACGCCAATCTCCTGCACTCCTCCTCTGAGGGAAAGGTGCTGGAAGATCCGTGGCAGGAGCCGCCGGAGTATGTCTACCAGCGCACTGTTTCCCCGATGGATGCACCGGACAAGGTCACGGAAATCACCCTGACCTTCAAAAAGGGCGATCCTGTCGCGCTGAACGGCAAGGAAATGTCCCCGGCGACGCTGTTTGCGGCGCTCAACGATCTGGGGCGCGACAACGGCATCGGGCGGCTCGATCTCGTCGAGAACCGCTTCGTCGGCATGAAGTCGCGCGGTGTCTACGAGACGCCGGGCGGCACGATCCTGATCGTTGCGCACCGCGCGATGGAATCGATCACGCTGGACCGTGGCGCGGCGCACCTCAAGGACGAGCTCATGCCGCGCTATGCGGAACTCATCTATAACGGCTTTTGGTATTCGCCGGAGCGCGAGATGTTGCAGGCGCTGATCGACCGGAGCCAGGACGATGTCGAGGGCGAGGTTCGGCTCAAGCTCTACAAGGGCAATGTGATCGTGACGGGCCGCCGTTCGCCGAAGTCGCTCTACAGCGACGCGCTGGTCACGTTCGAGGATGATCGCGGGGCATATGACCAGAAGGATGCAGCGGGGTTCATTCGCCTGAATGCGCTCAGGCTGCGCACTCTTGCGGCGCGCGACCGGAAGAGCTGAACCGGCGAGACAAAAAATAGAAGGGAATTATGCGCTGGGGAGACGTTTTCGACAAACCGCATCGAAAGCTTTTGGATTCTGTTCAAGCGGGTCGGTTCGCTCGACGCACATCACGTGTCGTCGAAGCACATGCACGCTATCTGGACGAGTTTACTTTTCGGTCGAACCATCGCGAGATCCAGAACGCGATGTTCGATCTGATCGTGGCTCGTGTTTGATGACTTTGGAGGTCGCCGAAAGAAAGGCGGCTTCCTTCACCGGACCGATACCCGCAACTTCGGCTTGGCGAATGAAGTCTTCCAATCGGTCCTCGCGGATTGCCGCCGCCAAAGAGAGGATCATATTTTGATTCCTTTCGCGCGAAGCAGATCATTGAAATCCATGTGCTTCACCTTCTCAAGGGCGCATACGTCGGGGATCCGGCGCTTGTTTGTGCTCGGCTGGTATATGTTTGCTTTTTCCATACTAACCACGGGAAGGTTCAACGTCTTAGCAAGGGCGATAATGGATATGTCGTTAAGCCCGACCGTTCCTTTTCGATTCCCGTTGTACTCTGAAATCACGGATTCATGAACGACCCTCATTCGTTCGACGTGTTCCAGGTAGGCCTCCCAAGGCCAATTTCCGTTGCCTATTTCCCTGATTAGGCAATTGCCATGATTCCTGATGCAGGCACCAAGGCTTCCCATGATGGAAAGCATTTCCGCGTAGATTTCTGGCGTGCAGCAAAATACAGAATCTTCAATGAGACTTTGGACCCGGTTCCAAAGTCCTTCGTAGATGTCGCCGGGCAGGACCTCCCAAGGGTTGCTGATCCCGGACGTGTCCAAGCAGTAGTCAGTCATTCGACATCCAGTTTGACCGGATGTCATTGAGATGGTCGAGGTTCCGAATCCCCATAAATTCGGCAGCGTTATGGTTCGTGATACGGCCGGCGTTCCAAGCTTCGAGGACAAGGCCAGTGTAGAGATCGCCTTTAGAACTGCGATAGCGAGAACCGTAGTATTTGGCCCGTCCGAAGCTCTGATAGCTCTCCTCTTCCTTCACAAATTCGGGCTGCTTGACGCGCCAGTAAAATGCGGGCTGCACGTACCCCAGATTGACAAGGCGTATGAGTGCAGCATGTGGGCTGACGGCATATCGCGCTGCGACAGATGCCAGATGGCCGTCCGCTATCGATCGGGAGCCTTTAGGGAAGCTTCCCATGAAAGAAATAACCGACTCTGCGGGCATGAGAAAGGCGGCGGCGAAGCGATTGCACCATCCCTCTATCTTTTTGAGCGAAGTGCCGTTTCCAAAGCGCGGGTAACTACTGAGTGCGCTCTGTCTTAGCAGGATATGAGCAAACTCATGTGCCAGCGTAAATGCCGTGCCGCCCGGCGACTCGTTGCCAAAAATGATGATAGGGAAAGTCTCGCTGTAGAGACATATGCCCCTTGTTCTGACGCGGCTTAGGCCGCTTTGCTTGAGGACCAGAATTCCCAGCCCCTCCAGCTTCCGCCGAAGGGTACCAGCAAAACCGTCTCGCTCCTTACCGGACCGCATCCGCGTTTGTATTTCGACGGGGAACGCGATCCGCTCTCGGATACGCGCCGCAGCCTTATCGACGTCTTCCTCAATGCTGCAATACAGATCGGACCGAAAGGCGGTTGGGCGCTCCCCGATGAGGTCAAGCAGATCGATAGCGTTCAGCCGAATTTCTTCAGCGTATGTCTGTATCTCGGTAAGGGCTGCTGCTTCAGTGGGAGACGGAGCCACCCTGTGAAATCGAAAATCGGGGGCCAGCGCCGGCGGCAGGACGGGGGGGATGTCCTTAGAAAAGAATTCAAGGAATGGTCTCCCGTACATGCCGGCAAGTTCGCGAGCCTGCCTTACAGTCGGCGCATCCTTCCTTTCGCCCTGCTCCCAGGCCAGAACTCTCTCTGGGGAGACATTTATCCGGCGCGCAGCGTGTTCGACCGCGATATTCACCCGCTCCCGCGCCCATCTCATGACGCGTGGATTGTACGGAATCTCCCATTTTGCCGGCATAACCATGTTGCGATTCTAGAAACCCCGCGCCCTGAAATCCATCGCTTTCTTGACAGGGTGACCGGAATTCGTTAACGGCAGCCTGTACTTATCTCAAGGGGATAATTCCCAAATAAAAAGCCCGCCAATCGGCGGGCTTTTTTAACGGCTTGCCAAAAATCAGCCGCCGTCGATCGCAGCGCCGATTTCAGCAATTGCGCGCTGGTAGACGCTTGCCGCATTCCAGCCCTGGATTGCGCCAAAGTTCGGCTGTCCCGGCTGGTAGCCCGCGCCCGGTTGCCAGCCATGGCCGCGCAGGAAGTTTGCGGTCGAGGCCAGCGCATCGGCCTTGTTGCGCAGGTCCACGCTGCCGTTTCCGTCGCCGTCCACGCCGTAGCGCAAGACATTTCCCGGCAGGAACTGGGTGTGGCCGACTTCGCCGTGCATCGCGCCGACGGAAGAAGACGTCAGCGTTCCGCGATCAACCAGCACCAGCGCTGCGATTGCGTGCGGCTTGAAGTAGTCGGGGCGGCGGCAGTCATAGGCAAGCGTCGTAATTGCGGAGATGGTGTTCTGCTTGCCCATATAGCCGCCGAAGCCGGTTTCCATGCCCCAGATCGCGATGAGCGGGCCGGCTGGAACGCCATAGCGCCGCTCGATATTGGCAAAGAGGGCGGCATTCGAGCGCTTCATCTGCTTGCCCTTGGAGATGATCGTCGATGCGCCACGCTTTTTCATGAAGGCATCGAAGGAGAGCTTGAAGCTTTTCTGGTTCCGGTCGGCATTGATCGTTGCGTTTGCGTAGCTCGCTCCCGCCAGCGCCGACAAGCCGCGCTTGCCGACACCCTGCGCGGCTGCTTCCTGCGCAAAGCTCTGCTTCCAGGTGTCGAAGCCCGAACCGGTCTTGCCGCATTCAGCCGCAGCAGCGCTGCCGCTGATCGCCGCAAGCGCAGCCGCAGCCAACACCATGCTTCTGGCACGTCCCGCCATTCTGTCTCTCCTGAGATCGAGTCCACAAACTGTTTGCGGCCCTTCCTTCACGTGCCGCCGAACGGATATTCATGCAATGCCGTCGAGGGCTTACAGCCAACAAATCGGGCGTAATCAAGTGTTTTGTTGCACGAAATGGCTTTAACCGGCGTTCAAATGGCCGCGAGTGTTGCCGGCGCGACGCGTCACGCGCAATTGACCTGTCGGTAACCGAACGGCGCTATCTGTGGTTGTGATCGCCGAATCGGACCGACATTCATGACCAGCCCCGCCTTCGAGACCTATCGTTACAGCCAGCCACGACCGGTCAGCCTGCTGCGGCTGTTCTTCGGGATTATCGTCATTGGCAGCTGCTGGATGGGCACGTCCCTTATTGCCGGGCTTCCGGCGCTGCTCGGCGAAGATGTCGATCCGCTGGCGTTCTTCAGTTCAAAGCTCGGCACGCTCGTGACGCTCGGCAGTTTCATCGGCATCTGGATCGGCGTGTGGTTCGCGACACGCTTCATCCATGGCGAACCGTTGGGCAACGTTCTGGGTGTTTCGGGACGCTTGCAGGGGACCGGATTTGCGAAGGGCTTTGCGGCTGTGGCGCTGACGTCGATTCTGTCGGAGGTGCTCATCTATGCGCTTGCGCCCGACTTTGAGCGCACCGAACTCGCACTTGGGACGTGGCTCGTTTTCCTGCTGCCGGTACTTCTTCTGTGCTTCGTGCAGACCTCGGCGGAAGAGCTTCTGTTCAGGGGCTACCTGCCGCGCAATCTCGCCAACCGTTTTCGCAGCCCGTGGGTCTGGGCCTTGCTGCCCAGCCTTGCCTTTGTCTCCCTGCACCTGACGCCCGATATGCGGACATCACAACTTTTGCTTGTCGTCGTCAGCATCGGAACGCTTACGGCGCTCATGATGTACCTGGTGTGGCTGACCGGAAACCTGAGCGCTGCCTTCGGGGTTCATATGGGGAACAACCTGTTCGGCTTCGCGCTGGTGGCGCATCAGGAGGAATTTGCAGGGCTTGCCCTTTTCAAGGGGGTGCCGGTCAACGATCCCGGCATGAGCAGCGATTTCGCGCTGGCGCTCGGCGCGGTGGGCATTGTTTGCGTTGGCCTGACCGCGCTTCTGCTTCTGCATTCACAGTCGCCGCTGAAAGTCGGGTCCCCATCCTGAACTTGACTTTCAATCCGTTTCGGGCTGTAAGGACCGCAATTCAGCGACGAGTTCCACTCCGAGCCGCCGACCGGGACCCCTTGAGGTGTAAACAGATCCCGGAGGCCAACACCCGGCAGCGCGATGCGCCCCCGGGTGCTTTTTGGCTTTGGCGTCCGGTTGCCGGGGCGGCGCTGGCACCCTACCTCTCGGGCCTGTGCCGGAGAACAAGGATAGTTGGATGTTTGAATCACTTCAGGAGCGCCTGGGCTCTATCCTGAATAACCTGACCGGGCGCGGCGCGCTGTCGGAAGCCGACGTGTCGGCGGCGCTGCGCGAGGTCCGGCGGGCATTGATCGAGGCCGACGTCCAGATCGACGTGATCCGCTCCTTCGTGGACAGGATCCGTTCCAAGGCGGTCGGCGCTGAAGTGCTGAAATCGATCAAGCCCGGCCAGATGGTCGTCAAGATAGTGCATGACGAGCTGGTCGAGATGCTCGGCTCCGAGGGCGAGACCATCGATCTCAACGCGCCCGCGCCGGTCGTCCTCATGATGGTCGGCCTGCAAGGCTCCGGCAAGACGACCACCACGGCGAAGATCGCCAAGCGGCTGACCGAAAGGCAGGGCAAGAAGGTTCTGATGGCGTCGCTCGACACCCGTCGACCGGCCGCGCAGGAGCAGCTTCGCCAGTTGGGCGAGCAGGTGCATGTCGCGACACTGCCCATCGTGGCGGGGCAGGGGCCGGTGGAAATCGCCCGGCGCGCAGTGCAGGCCGCGAAGCTCGGCGGGCATGATGTCGTGATCCTCGATACGGCGGGCCGCACACATATCGACGAGCCGCTCATGATCGAGATGGCCGACATCAAGACGGCCTCGAACCCGCATGAAATCCTGCTTGTCGCCGATTCGCTGACCGGCCAGGACGCCGTGAACCTCGCGACCAGCTTCGATTCCCGCGTCGGCATCACCGGCCTCGTGCTGACCCGCATGGACGGCGACGGTCGCGGCGGCGCAGCACTTTCGATGCGCGCTGTCACCGGCAAGCCTATCAAGCTGATCGGCACCGGCGAAAAGATGGACGGGCTTGAGGAGTTTCATCCCAAGCGCATCGCTGATCGCATCCTCGGCATGGGCGATATTGTGTCGCTGGTCGAAAAGGCCGCCGAGCACATCGACGCGGAAAAGGCCGCGGCGATGGCAAAGAAGATGCAGTCCGGCAAGTTCGATCTTGACGATCTGGCCGACCAGCTTCGCCAGATGCAGAAGCTTGGCGGCATGGGCGGCATCATGGGCATGATGCCGGGTGTGGGCAAGATGAAGGACCAGATGGCGGCGGCGGGGCTGGACGATTCCATGTTCAAGCGCCAGCTTGCGATCATCTCGTCCATGACACGGGCGGAGCGCGCCAATCCGGACGTCCTCAAGCACAGCCGCAAAAAGCGCATCGCCGCCGGCTCCGGCACGGACGCCGCCGAGATCAACCGCCTGCTCAAGATGCATCGCGGCATGGCCGACATGATGAAGGCCATGGGCGGCAAGGGCAAGGGCGGTGGCATGATGCGCCAGATGATGGGCGGGCTGGCGTCCAGGATGGGCCTTGGGGGCATGGGTGGTGGCATGCCCGACCTTTCCAATATGGACCCGAAGCAGCTCGAAGCCTTGCAGAAGCAGGCGCAGGCGGCGGGGTTGGGTAAGGGTCTGCCGGGTGGATTGCCCGGTTTGGGTGGCGGACTGCCGGGCTTGCCCGGTGGCATGAAGCTGCCCGGCCTAGGTGGTCCCGGCGGATTGCCGGGCGGTCTGCCCGGTCTTGGCAAGAAGAAGTGAGGGAGTGGCAATGACGGCCGAGCTTGATGACATTCAACGCGCGCGTGTCCTGCTCAGGGACCTGCGCGCATCCATCGACAATATCGACGCAGCCATCGTCTATATGCTGGCTGAGCGCTTTCGTTGCACGGAGGCGGTGAGCTATCTCAAGGCCCAGCACGGCCTGCCGCCCGCCGACAAGGTGCGCGAGGCAGAGCAGATCGAGCGCCTGCGGCGGCTCGCGCAGGACGCGCGCTTCAATCCGGACTTCGTCGAGAAGTTCCTGAATTTCCTGATTGCCAATGTGATCCGGCATCACGAGGCGGTCAATGAAGGAAGAAAAGACGTCGATCTCGTCAACAAGTGAGATCGACCAACCAACCACAGAGATACAAATTCCAGGAGAATTGAAATGGCATTGAAAATTCGTCTCGCCCGTGCAGGCGCAAAGAAGCGCCCCTACTATCACATCGTCGTCGCTGATGCGCGCTCGCCGCGCGATGGCCGCTTCATCGAGGCGGTCGGTGCATGGAACCCGACGCTGGCGAAGGATGCCGATCGCGTGACGCTCGACACCGATCGCGTCAAGCATTGGCTGTCGCAGGGCGCGCAGCCGACCGATCGCGTGCTGCGCTTCCTCGACCAGGCCGGCGTCGCCAAGCGTCCGTCGCGCAGCAATCCGACCAAGGCGGTTCCGGGCAAGAAGGCCCAGGAGCGCGTCGCGCTTCAGAAGCAGGCCGAGGAAGCCGCAGCGGCAGCAGCCGCAGCGGAAGCTCCCGTCGAGGAAGCCGCCGCCAGCGAGTAAGACTTATGTTTCGCCAGCTTCCGAAGCTGGCGAGCTATCAATAGTTGCCATTCAAAGATCGGCTGCAACGCTTCATGATTTGTAGCCGATCTTGAACGGATACACCTGAGATTGCAGGCCAGGTGCGGTATGCGCTGTGCGTCAAAGCTTGAGCGTGCCGATGCAAAGCTTCACGATAGCAGCTTCGCCAATACTCTTGCCACGTGCTGCAGCCCTATATCTTTGGCCCGCCTTTGGTGCCAGGCAAGATGAAGTGAGAAGCCATCGACCGGGAAGGGTGGGGGCGAAAGTATCAGGTCGCGGCTTTCATGCAAAACCCGCGAGGGCAGCATGGCAATCATGTCTGATCCGCGTAACAGATCTGGCACCATTCCAAAATTCGGGACTACAAGGCCCACACGACGCGCAAGGCCTCGTCGGGCGAGTTCGGCATCTAGCGGAGTGCGTATATCGCCCCGGCCTGAAACAAGAATATGCGGGAAAGCAAGCCAGCGATCGAGATCAAAACGCGACGCCGCAGGGTGGCCTGATCGCATTGCTACCAGATAATGTTCCGTAAGTATTTCTTCCCGATGGATATATTCGTCGCTGGTCGGGAAAACCGAGATTGCGAGGTCTGTGGCTCCATCGATAAGTGCCATACGCGCGGCGTCGGCGCCATGCCATGGCTGGATCACGAGGTCTATGCCGGGTGCTGTTTCTTGCAGGGCGCGCTGCAGTGGGCCGATCACAAAAAGGGCGGGGTAGTCAGCCATCAAAATGTGCAGGGTTTGACGCGTCTCTCGCAGCGGGACCTTGGGCGCATCGACGAGATCCACTACGCCCGCCAGCAGCGATTTCAATGGCGCGCGCAGGGCTTCCGCCTTCGCTGTCAGCCGCATGGTGCCGCGGCCGCGTTCCAGCAATTCGTCGCGGAAAAGATGGCGGCAGCGTTGCAGCGCCGCCGAGGTGGCTGGCTGGGATAAGCCCAAGCGATCCGCAGCGTGGCTCACATGAGCTTCGTCGAGGAGAGCGTCCAGGACAACGAGCAGGTTAAGATCCAAAGATCGTAAATTCATACTGTGGATAATAGCATAGTCAATAAATCGATTGGAGTAATTTTTAAGCTGCCGTCATGGTCATTGCAATGCAATGCAGGAGACGACCATGACCAAAACCCTTCTTCTTCTTTTCCATCCCGATCTGAACCGTTCAAGGGCGAATGCCGCCCTTGCGAAAGCCGCCGCGGCGATGCCAGAGGTCGAGGTAGTCGATATGTATCGGACTTGTCCGGACGGGCTCGACCTATACAGAGATGGTGAGCGCGAGGCTGCGAGGCTTCTGAGCGCCGCCCGGATCGTGCTGCAATTTCCCGTGCAGTGGTATTCAACGCCGTCACTATTGAAAGTCTGGCAAGATGCGGTGCTCACGCGGATGTTCTACCTGACCTACGAAGCCGAAGGTAGCCGTCTTGAGGGTGTGCCACTCCTGATTGCGGCAACCGCCGGTAATACGTACGAGAGCTATAAGCCGGGTGGGCGAAATCTGTTTACCATCACGGACCTCTTCGCCCCGTTGCGTGCCACTGCAAATCGCTGCGGATTGGTCTGGGCTGAGCCGTTTATCCTCTATGGTGCGGACAAGCTCTCCACCGGAGCGATAAATGATGCCGCCGTCGCCTATGCCTCCACACTCGCCGCCTGGATCGGCATTTCGGCGGAAGTGGGATGAACCATCATGAAAATGCACGACACTTTTGCCGATCTCGCTCTCGGCACGCCGTTCTGGTTCACGCTTTCAGCCCGGATTTTACCGATCGGACTGCTCGGCCAATTCCTGAGCGCAGGAGCAGCGCTTTTCCGGAATGCCAATCTATGGAGCCTCCATACCATTCTTGGTGCATCCTTGCTTATCTCATCGATAATTCTTCTTGGTGGCGCGCTTCTGGTGCGTCGATTGCGTGGCTTCGCTTGGTGGTCCGGACTGGTCTTCGTGCTTTATCTTGCCCAAATCGGGTTGGCTGCCGGAACGAATCCGCTGATGCTCTCTTTTCATCCGTTCAATGGTGCGATGCTGCTGGCCGGTGGCTTGATATTGCTGGCGAAGACAGAGCGTCGCCGCGCTCGCTCCGTTCATTTGACACTGGCCGAATAGTGTCTGGTACCGAGCTGCACCAGCCGCGGCAGTGCGGCTTAATCGGATACAAATGCAAAGGGCGAGCTATACGGCTCGCCCTTTACATATCAAATTCTGCTTAAGCAGCCTTCTTCTTCGGCGTGATAAGCCCGCGAGCGACCAGCAGTTCGGCGATCTGAACGGCATTGAGGGCCGCTCCCTTGCGCAGATTGTCCGAGACGACCCATAGGGCCAATCCGTTTTCGACGGTCGGGTCTTCGCGGATGCGTGAAATATAAGTCGCATCCTCGCCAGCGCTTTCGACAGGCGTGACGTAGCCGCCATTCTCGCGCTTGTCGATGACGACACAGCCCGGCGCGTCGCGCAGGATGTCGCGCGCTTCGTCCGCCGTGATCGGCTTTTCAAATTCAAGGTTGATGGCTTCCGAGTGCCCGATGAACACCGGCACGCGCACGCAGGTTGCCGTCACCTTGATCTTCGGGTCGAGCATCTTCTTGGTCTCGGCGACCATCTTCCACTCTTCCTTGGTGTAGCCATCCTCCATGAACACGTCGATGTGCGGGATGACGTTGAAGGCGATGCGCTTGGTGAACTTCTTCGCCTCGATGGGATCGGCAACGAAAACCGCGCGCGACTGCGAAAACAGCTCGTCCATGCCTTCCTTGCCGGCGCCGGACACCGATTGATAGGTCGAGACGACGATCCGCTTGATCGTCGCCGCGTCGTGGAGCGGCTTGAGCGCCACGAGCATCTGCGCGGTCGAGCAGTTCGGGTTCGCGATGATGTTCTTCCTGGTGAAGCCCTCCACGGCGTCGGGGTTCACCTCGGGGACGACCAGCGGGACGTCCGCGTCGTAGCGCCACGCGGAAGAGTTATCGATGACGATGCAGCCCTGCTTGCCGATCTTCGGCGACCATTCCTTGGACACATTGCCGCCCGCCGACATGAGGCAGATGTCCGTGTCGGAAAAATCGTAGCTGTCCAGCGCTTTCACCTTGAGGGTGCGGTCCCCATAAGACACTTCGGTGCCCTGGCTGCGGCGCGAGGCCAGCGCCACGACTTCATCGGCGGGAAAGCCGCGTTCTTCGAGAATGTCGAGCATTTCGCGGCCGACATTTCCCGTCGCGCCGACAATTGCTACCTTGAAACCCATCGCAAAAGTCTCCTGTCGCTCTCCGCTTGGTTTGGAGAAGAACCCGCCGGCCTCGCGGGTCCCGCCTCCCTCGGGCCGGACCCGGGGAGAGGGCGGATTGGCCAAGGGAGATCAGACCGTGGTGACGGTGGTTTTTTTGGCCGTTGATTTGGTGAAGCGGACGCAAGCACGAACGTCCCGGCTGCGGAGGTTCAGTCCGAAGCCGGAGCAATCGATTGTCATGAGGCCCAAATGGCTCAATGTCTTCGCTCCATACGCGGCAGCGCTATCGCGCGGAATGGGCGCGGAGTCAATCTGCCTTAGGTCGATGACCTAGGAGACGAACCGCGCGAGGATTGCATCACCCATCGCGACTGTGCCGACTTCGGTCATCCCGGCGGACATGATGTCCTTCGTGCGCAACCCGTCATCCAGAACGTCGGCGATTGCGCCTTCCAGCCTGTCGGCCTCCTCGACCATGCCGAACGAATAGCGCAGGCACATTGCGAAAGATGCGATCATGGCGATGGGATTGGCGATGCCCTTGCCCGCAATATCGGGGGCCGAGCCGTGCACCGGCTCATAGAGTGCTTTGCGCTTGCCGGTCTTGCCGTCCGCCGCGCCGAGCGAGGCCGAGGGCAGCATGCCGAGCGAGCCGGTCAGCATCGCCGCGACATCGGAAAGCATGTCGCCGAACAGGTTGTCGGTGACGATCACGTCGAACTGCTTGGGCCAGCGCACAAGCTGCATGCCGCCTGCATCGGCCAGCATGTGGTCGAGCTTCACGTCGGAATATTTCGCCTTGTGGGTCTGGGTGACGACCTCGTTCCACAGCACACCGGACTTCATGACGTTGCGCTTTTCCATCGAGGTAACATGGTTGCGGCGAGTCCGCGCCAGCTCGAAGGCGACGCCGGAAATGCGCTCGATCTCGAACGTGTCATAGACCTGCGTGTCGATACCGCGCTTCTGGCCGTTGCCGAGATCGATGATCTCCTTCGGCTCGCCGAAATAGACCCCGCCGGTCAGCTCGCGCACGATGAGGATGTCGAGGCCCTCGATCACGTCCTTCTTCAGCGACGAGGATTCGGCGAGGGCGGGATAGCAGATCGCGGGGCGCAGATTGGCGAACAGGGCAAGGTCCTTGCGCAGCCGCAGCAGACCCGCCTCGGGGCGCACCTCATAGGGCACGCCGTCCCATTTCGGGCCGCCGACCGCGCCGAAGAGAACGGCATCGGCGGCGAGCGCCTTGTCCATGTCCGCATCGGAAATCGCCTTGCCGTGGGCGTCGTAGGCCGAGCCGCCCGCCAGTCCCTCGTCGGTCTCGAATCCGGCGCCGTTTTTGTTCATCGCGGCAATGATCTTCTTGACCTCCGCCATCGCTTCCGGGCCGATACCGTCACCGGAGAGAAGGAAAAGCTTGCGCGCTGCCATGATGAAATATCCTGAGAAAGATGATGGGCGCGTCTGGCTACCGCGCTTGCAGCGGATTGACAAGCATGCGGTCGTCAGATGCGCTTCAATGCCGTCACTTCGATTTCAATTTTCATCTCCGGCTTGTTGAGTTGGCACACGATCATCGTTGCAGCCGGACGTATGTCGCCGAAAGTTTCTCCGAGGATCGGAAATACGCGGTCCACATAGGACCGGTCGGTGACATAGTAGTGGGCGCGCACCACATCGGCCAGTTCGAAGCCGCCTTCAGCCAATGCCGCGCCGATGGTGGAAAGGCAGTTCCGCGTCTGGTCCTCCACGCTTTCGGGCATGGCCATCGTGGCGTAGTCGTAGCCGGTCGTGCCTGAGACGAAGCACCAGTCACCCTGCACGACAGCGCGGCTGTAGCCCGCCGTCTTTTCGAATGGCGAGCCGGTCGAGATCAGCCGACGGCTCACGCCCAGGGACGGCTTTCGGCGGTTTTCTTCTCGAAGCTGTCGATTGCGCTGGATTTCTCAAGCGTCAGGCCGATGTCGTCGAGTCCGTTCAGGAGGCAGTGGCGACGGAACTCATCGATGGAGAATTTCACGACGCCGCCATCCGGGCCGCGAATTTCCTGTTCTTCGAGGTCGACCGTCAACGTCGCATTGGCTCCGCGTTCGGCGTCGTCCATCAGCTTTTCGAGGTCTTCTGGGCTCACCACCACCGGCAGTATGCCGTTCTTGAAGCAATTGTTGTAGAAGATGTCGGCAAAGCTCGTCGAAATCACGCAACGAATGCCAAAATCGAGCAGCGCCCATGGGGCATGCTCACGGCTGGACCCGCAGCCGAAATTGTCGCCCGCCACGAGGATCTGGGCCTTGCGGTAGGCGGGCTTGTTCAGCACGAAATCCTGGTTTTCGTGGCCATGCTCGTTGAAGCGCATCTCGGCGAAGAGGCCCTTTGCGAGTCCGGTGCGCTTGATCGTTTTCAGATAGTCCTTGGGGATAATCATATCGGTGTCGATATTGACGATCCGCAGGGGCGCCGCGACGCCGGTGAGCGTTGTAAACTTGTCCATGGCTTTAACCCCGTTGGTCCGTTCGGGAATGGCTTCGGCCCGCTTTACACAAACTCCGTGCCGAATCAAAGCATCAGATGATGTTGAGTTCGCGGAATGCGCGCCCCGCTGTCACGCGCTCATAGCCGAACACCGAGCAGTCGATGGTCTGATAGCTTCCGTGGATGACAAGTTCGGCGATTGCCTTGCCGACCGCCGGGGCCTGCTGGAGGCCGTGGCCGGAAAACCCGTTGGCGAATATGAAGTTCGCTACTTCGGGGTGGGGGCCGATGACTGCGTTCTGGTCCAGCGTGTTGTAGTCGTAGTGGCCCGCCCAGGCGCGCGTCATCTTGATGGCTTCGAAGGCCGGAATCCGGTTGGCCAGCGTCGGCCAGATGGTTTCTTCGAAAAGTGACCATTCGGGGTTGAAATCGGCTGGATCGGCGGCCTGTTCTCCATCCTCATTCTCCGCCCCGCCGGTGATATAGACGGAGCCTTCCGGTCGGACATAGATGCCGCTCGGATCAACCAGCAAGGGCATGTCTTGGAACCTGTCGCGCGCTTCGAACACAAACACCGTTCTCTTGCGCGGTTCGACCGGCAGGAGAAGGCCCGCCATGGCGGCGACCGCGCCGGCATTAGGTCCGGCCGCGTTGACGATGGTGCCTGCCCCGAGCGTCGTGCCGTCCTTCAGCGTGACGGAATTGACCTTGCAGCCCTCTCGCCCGATCGATCCGACCTCGCTCTGGATGAGATCGACATTCATGCCGCGCAGGGCCTTTCTGAACAGCATCAGCAGGGCGTGCGCATCGAACCATCCCTCTCCGCTTTCGCCATATGCGCCTGCCGCGACCCCGTCAGTCGAGAGCCATTGGAAGCGCCGGGCAAGCGCTTCGGCATCTTCCAGAAGGATGCTGGCGCCTTCGCTCATCTGGACGTCATGGTTTGCCGACAGTACCGGTAGTCCCTCGCCTGACGCCAATAACAGATAGCCGCCTTCCCGGAACCCGATATCCGCGTTCGCACCGAATTCGTCTTTCAGGCTCCGAAAAAGTCCGAGCGTGAACTGTGAAAGGCGGATGTTCTCGCGGATCGAGAATTGCTGGCGAATCGAGGCGGCTGAAAGCGTGGTGGAGGAATGCTCGAACTGCGGATCGCGCTCCACTACCGCGATTGTTCCAACAAAGCCTTCCTTGCGAAGGAAATATGCGATGGAACTTCCGACGATGGCTCCGCCGACAATGACAATATCGTAGTTCAAACCTGCCTCCGGCATTTTTTGCTGTCGAAACGCCAGCGCGTCGTTCCTGTCAAGCGCATTGGAGCGCCTGTGCAATGGTCCAGCCTTGCCATGCCGCTATCCGCGCTGCATAGATGGCCCATGCAGTCCAGCCAGCCGTTTCGCCCCCGCCGTTCTGTCCTCTACGTGCCGGCCTCAAACCCCAAGGCGCTTGCGAAGGTGCCGGACATCGCCAGCGATGCAGTGATCTTCGATCTGGAGGATTCGGTCGGCCCCGATGAAAAGGCGGCGGCGCGCGCCCGGCTTGTGGAGGTGCTGGCTGCCCTGCCGAGGGACGGCAAGGAATTGATCGTTCGAATCAATGCGCTTTCCAGCGAATGGGGCGCGGATGACCTTTCCGCCGCGGGCGCCTGCCGTCCCGACGCGATCCTGCTGCCGAAAGTCGATACGCCGCGCGACATCTTGGAGGCCGACGAGGCGCTTGACGAGGTGGATGCGGGATTGCGCATCTGGGCGATGATCGAGACACCCCGCGCCATGCTGAACCTCGGGCCGATCGCGGAGTTGGGACGCGACCGCGCGGCAAGGTTGGCCTGCCTTGTCGTCGGCACCAACGATCTCGCGAAGGAAACAGGCATTGCGATTACCAATGACCGACGGTTCCTTGCGCCGCATCTTGCTCATATCGTCATGGCCGCGCGTGCGGGCGGCGTCGACGTACTCGACGGCCCGTTCAACGATTTCAGTGATGCGGCTTCTTTCGAGGACCAATGCCGGCAGGCCGCGCAGATGGGCTTCGACGGGAAAACGCTGATCCACCCTTCGCAAATTCCGATTGCAAACGGTGCGTTCACACCTCCTGCGGAGGCGGTTGAGGAAGCGCGCGCCGTAGCAGAAGCGTTTGCCTTGCCCGAGAATGCCGGCAAAGGGGTCATTTCGGTCAAGGGGCGCATGGTCGAGCGGCTGCATCTGGTTCAGGCCGAAAAACTGCTGGCCCGGGTTTCCGCCATGAAGGGGCGTCGGGAATGAAACTGTACAGGTTCCTGAGCGGGCCGGATGATTCGAGCTTCTGCCACAAGGTCACCGCAGCATTGAACAAGGGCTGGCACCTGTACGGATCGCCCACCTATGCCTTTGACACCGAAACCAGAACCATGCGCTGCGGGCAGGCGGTCGTGAAGGAGGTCGATGGCGTCGAATACGATCCCTCGATCAAGCTCGGCGACTTCTGAGCTACTCGATCGAACCCTCGATGCGCTCCATGTCGTCGTCGGACAGGCCGAAATGGTGGCCTATCTCGTGGATGAGGACGTGGGTGATGATGCTGCCGAGCGTTTCCTCGTTCTCCGACCAATAGTCGAGGATGGCGCGCCGGTAGAGCGTCACACGATTTGGCCCTTCGCCGGTTGCCGGATTCCAGCGCTCGGCGATGCCTCGGCCTTCGAACAGCCCAAGCAGGTCGAAGGGCGTTTCGAGTGAAAGCGCGTCCATGACCTCGTCGGTCGGAAAATCCGCGATCTGGACGACGACTTCGCCGGTCAGCTCGCGAAACCCGTCGGGCAGGCTTGCGTAGCTCTCAAGCGCAAGCAATTCCAGTTCGTCAAGAGAAGGGGAAAGCTGCTCTCCCCATGCGCGGGTCTGATAGATCCGTGCCATACCTATCTCGCTTTTTTGCTTGGCTTTACCTGCTCCGGCCCGAAGTTGCGAGGTCAAATCGACCCTTCAGGCACAATTCTGCTTCACTCGTCTTCGAGCGCTCTCGCTTCCGACGGCAGCATGACGGGAATCCCTTCGCGGACTGGATAGGCGAGCTTGCCCGCCTTCGATATAAGTTCGCTGCGCGCCGGGTTCCAGACCAGCGGGCCTTTGGTCAGCGGGCAGGCGAGCATCTCCAGCATGCGGATATCCATCGGCATGTCCTGTGCCTGTGCCCGGGTTCTGCTTGCGCGTTTCACGTCTGGAGCCTGCCTATTGAAGGTTTGATGCAAAATCGTCCCGGTCGCGGGCGAGCGCGATTTCAGTGATGGCGACCAGCGTCTCGGCGCGCGTGCGAAGGTCCGGCGCTTCCAGAAGTGCCTGCTTTTCGGCCGGCCCGTATGGAGCCATCATCGAAAGCGCGTTGACCAGCATCGCGTTGCCGGCATTGTTCACTCCCTCCCAATCGGCTTGCAGGTCGTTGGCTTCCAGAAAGGCGCGGAACGTATCGAGCAGGGCGGCGCGGTCCACCTGATCCGCGCCCTGTTCCTCGGCAAGGTCGGTGAGGAAGGGCGCGATCCTGCATTGCCGGAACGGCGTCTTGACCGCCGGTTCGTCGACAACCCGGAACCGGCACACGCCTTGAAGGGCTATCAGATAGCGCCCGTCCCCGGTCTCGGAGTAGGACACGATGCGCCCGAGGCAGCCGACCGCGCAAAGCTCGGGCTCGCCGTCGGCCCGAAGGCTTTCGTCAAGCGCGGGCTGGATCATGCCGACGAGGCGCTTGCCCGACATTGCGTGGTCCACCATCTGGAGATAGCGCGGTTCGAAAATGTTGAGCGGCAGGCGACCACCCGGCAGGAGAAGGGCGCCACTCAGGGGAAAAATGACCGAGGTGGCAGGAAGATCCTTTGCGGATCGATAGTGGGCGTTGCCGACTTGCAAAAACTTCTCCCGGCCATGGCCGTCAGAGGGCATTTACCCGATCTGACAGCTCATTTCTGGCTGCCTCAAGGCAGCTTACCGAAAATATGTTTCGAGGAAAGGTGCCGCAAGTGCGCCGCCTCAGCTTGAAACGCAGGCATCAGCCGCTAAACTCGCTCGTACCAAGGGCGCGCGTGCGCCCGCATCCGGAGCGCTTCAATGTTTTTCAGGTATGTCCTCGCCGGTCTGCTTGGCTTGCTCTTCACGAATTTCGCTGCATCGCAGTCCTTGCCCGATCTCGGCGGACGTGCGGTCAGCGTCGTGACGGAGAACGCATATCCGCCTTTGCAGTTTGTCGATCCCAAGACCGGCAACGCGATCGGCTGGGAATATGACGCGATGAACGAGATCGCGAAACGTCTCAACTTCAAGGTCGAGTACAAGAACGTCTCCTGGGATGCGATGATTCAGGCGGTTTCGGACGGCCAGTACGACATCGGCATGACCGGCATCACGATCAAGGACGACCGCAAGGAGAAGGTGGACTTCTCCGACCCTTATATGCGGTCGGAACAGTTCATGCTGGTGCGCGGCGACGAGGATCGGTTCACCGATGCGAAGAGCTTCGCGGCGATGGCTGATGGACTGATCGGGGCCCAACCGGGCACCACGCCATTCTACACGGCGGTCTACAGCGTGCTCGACGGCAATGAGCAGAACCCGCGCATCAAATTGTTCGAAACGTTCGGTGCAAGTGTGCAGGCGCTCAAGACAGGCGACGTGGATGTCGTGTTGACCGACGGCACCGCCGGGCAGGGCTATGTGGATGCGTCGGACGGTGCGCTGAAGATGGTGGGTGGACCGCTCGGCAGCGAGGATTTCGGGTTCATCTTCAAGAAGGGGTCCGATCTGGTCGCTCCGGTGAACCAGGCGATTGCGGCGCTCAAGGCGGACGGTACGCTCGACAAGCTCAACCGCAAATGGTTCCTCGAATACAAGATGGGCCAATAGGCCGTCTCGAACCACTCGATGTCGTCAGCAAGAAGGGCCGGGAAGCCCGATTTTCCATACTGGCTCGTCGCTGCTGCGTTGATCGGCGCGACGGTCGCCGTGCTGATCGCGGCGAACGGGCTCTATGCGCAGGTCTTTGCGACGGTCGCGAAAGGCATCGGCGTCACCGTTCGCGTCACATTGATCGGCTATGCGCTGGCGTCGGCGCTGGGGCTTTGCTTCGCGGTGATGGGCCTGTCCCGCTCGATATGGGTCAGCCAGGTCGCGCGCTTCTACATTGAGATCGTGCGCGGCGTGCCCATGCTCGTGCTGCTGTTCTGGATCGCCTTCGTCGGTGCACCGGCCATGGTCTGGCTGTGGAACGCGGCAACGCTGCCGTTGCAGGCGCTGGGGCTGACGGGTGAGGCATCCGTACGCGATTTCTCGCTCGAATGGCGGGCGATCATGGCGCTCACCATCGGTTATTCGGCCTTCATAGCAGAGATATTCAGGGCCGGAATCCAGTCCGTCGAAGTGGGGCAGGTCGAAGCCGCAAAGGCGCTCGGCCTTGGCCGCTACCGGCGCTTTCGCCATGTCGTATGGCCGCAGGCGTTCCGCACTATACTGCCGCCCTACAGCAACGACTTCGTTGCAATGGTCAAGGACAGCTCGCTGGTGTCGGTGCTCGGCGTCGCCGACATCACGCAGATGGGCAAGGTCTACGCATCCGGGTCCTTTCGCTTCTTCGAGACCTATTCGATCGTCGCCTATATCTATCTGATCCTGACCATCGGCCTTTCGCTGGCGCTGCGCGCGGTCGAGCGACGGATGCGGTTCAGCCAGACGACCGCCCCTGAACATTGACGGACCTGACCCCAGGCGCATTGCGCGATTGCTGCCCCGGCAAAAGACTGGTATGAGGCAGGCCATGGAACGGCTTTTTACGGACCCGCACTACAAGGGATTCGTGCTGCAGGACAAGAAGCGTCTGCCGGCACGGTTCTTCGCGCGGGTTTGCGGCGCGCCGACAAGCCGACTTCCGGCCTGATCCGGACAGACCGTTCACGTTCCGGCCAAGCCGGGCCTTCCATTCTTCAAATCGACGGATTTACGCAACAATGAGCGCTCCCCGCACCCTTTACGACAAGATTTTTGACGATCACGTGGTCGATCGGCAGCACGACGGCACGTGCCTTCTCTACATCGATCGCCATCTCGTTCACGAGGTGACCAGCCCGCAGGCCTTCGAAGGTCTTCGCATGGCCAATCGTGCCGTGCGTCACCCCGAAAAGACACTTGCCGTCGTCGACCACAATGTGCCGACCTCGGCGGACCGCCGCCTCGGCATCAAGAACGAGGAAAGCCGCATCCAGGTCGAGGCATTGGCCCGGAACGCCGCGGATTTTGGCGTCGAATATTATTCTGAGAACGACAGCCGCCAGGGGATCGTCCACATTGTCGGTCCCGAGCAGGGCTTCACCCTGCCGGGCATGACCATCGTCTGCGGCGACAGCCACACCTCCACGCATGGCGCGTTCGGCGCGCTGGCGCATGGTATTGGTACCTCCGAGGTGGAGCATGTCCTCGCCACCCAGACACTGATCCAGAAGAAGGCCAAGAACATGCTGGTGCGTGTCGACGGCCAGCTCCCCGAAGGCGTGACGGCGAAGGACATCATCCTTGCGATCATCGGCGAGATCGGAACGGCGGGCGGCACCGGCTATGTGATCGAATATGCGGGCGAGGCGATCCGTTCGCTGTCGATGGAAGGCCGCATGACGATCTGCAACATGTCCATCGAAGGCGGCGCGCGCGCCGGGCTGATCGCGCCCGACGAAACGACTTTTGCCTATATCCAGGGCCGGCCAAAGGCGCCCAAGGGCAAGGCATGGGACATGGCGCTGGACTATTGGAGGACGCTGCACAGCGACGAAGGCGCGCATTTCGACAAGGTCGTGGTGCTTGACGCCGCAAAGCTGCCGCCGATCGTCACCTGGGGATCGTCGCCGGAAGACGTGGTGGCGGTAACAGGCGTGGTGCCTGATCCGGCGGAAATCGAGGACGAGAACAAGCGCCACTCGAAGGTCCGGGCGCTCGAATATATGGGCTTGAAGCCGGGCACGCGGATCACCGACATCCATCTCGACCGCGTGTTTATCGGCTCCTGCACCAACGGGCGTATCGAGGACCTGCGCGCCGTGGCCAAGGTTGTCGAAGGGCGCAAGGTCGCGCCGACCGTCAATGCGATGATTGTGCCGGGATCGGGTCTGGTCAAAGAACAGGCTGAAGCTGAAGGGCTGCACAAGATATTCATCGAGGCCGGGTTCGACTGGCGTGAGCCGGGATGCTCCATGTGCCTCGCCATGAATGACGACCGGCTCAAGCCGCATGAACGTTGCGCTTCCACCTCGAATCGCAATTTCGAAGGCCGTCAGGGCTTCAAGGGCCGCACCCATCTCGTGTCGCCTGCGATGGCGGCGGCGGCGGCGATTGCCGGCCATTTCGTGGACATCCGCGACTGGAACTGAACGGCGAAATGGTTGGGGCGCGGACCCGCGCCCTCAGCCTTTTCCGAGGAAGCGGGCGAGTTCGCCAAGGAAATGAGCGACCGGCGCAGGTGCTCCCGTCGTTGTCAGTCGATAGTCCGCCAGTTCCCAGCTCGAATAATAGTAGAGCGAGCTTGGCGGCGTATCGAGCGCATGCAACCAGGCTGTCGGGTCCACTCCCATATCTGTCAGGTGACGGGAGATGCGCGCCGTGGTGAGCTGGGCGTCCGACATGGCGTCGAGGCTGCCGCGAAGTCCGGCCACCGGTCGTGCATAGAACTGGTGCACGCCGATTGCTGCGCGCTGGCCGGCGCTGCGCGCGACGCCACCGGCAAACAGCAGCGGACAGGCGGACGCGCAGACGGCTCCATCGGGCACTTCCGTCGCAAGCCCGCTTTCGCGCAACAATTTGCCCATCGCCATCGCTTCGTCGAGCGAACCGCCAGGCGAGTTCAGCGAAACGGTGCGGATGTCGGGGCTGCGGGCCTCCAGTTCATGTGCGAGTCGTGAGGCAGTGCCTGGCTCTATGCTGCCGATCGCCTGAAGGACGCCGTTGCCGAGAGGGGAGAACTGCATCGGACGGGCGAGTTCCGCCGGGCTGGCGCGAACGGCTTCCGTCTGCATTGGGGTTGCGGGCGGCTCTCGATGCTCGACTTCGTCCAGCGCAATGGCGGCTGCGATCCCGACCGCAATGCCGCCCGCCACCGCAATGAGCAATTCGCCTGCAATTGCGGGGATGCGCAATGTCGGACGCCGCAGGCCGCGCAAAAGACCGGATGCGTGCATCATCGATCAGCGGCAGCGCGCGAGCACGGGCATTTCACCGTCAGCCAGCCCGTACATATAGGATCGGCCTTTCACGAAGACGCCGGGCCTGTAACAATCCCAATAGCCAAAATACAGCTTGCGCGGCAGCATGTATTCGCCGCGCTCCCGAGTCTGCCCCCGGTCAAGGAATTTGTTCACGCGTTCGGCGTCACCACCCCGGCCAACAAGGATGCGCTTGTAGCCCGCAGCCCCCCTGATCACCAGATTGCCATAGGAGTCCGCGTAGGCGAAATCCTCTGCCCACGCTCCACTCGCCGTGAATGCAAGAACCGCAGCGCACAGCATTGATCTCATAAATCGCATAAAGCCTGAATCCCCTGCCTGAGGTGCAAGCCTCCTCTACGACCATGTTAACGATCTATTAACCTTTGTGGAATGCCACCGAATGGCTGAAGGCGCGGCATTTGAAGATATGGTTAATTTCCACAGGTCGAACGTTCCCGCCGCGGCCCGCTCCTTCAATCGATTGAACCTGTTTTCGAGGGTTAAATAGTGCTGCCGAAAGTGTTTTTCGCCTTTGACGCAGTGCGAAAAGCTAATTAGAACCGGCTCATCCGGTTCGGAAACAGGCGCCGGAAAAGCGACGACAGGGGAGCCATGAGCCAATCAACAGCCACCCAACCGCGAGGTCGAAGGGCGCGTCCAATTTCGCCGCACCTTTCGGTCTACAAGCCCACCATCACCATGACGATGTCCATCGTGCACCGTATCACCGGGGGCGCGCTGTATTTCGGAACCCTGCTGGTGGTCTGGTGGCTCATCGCCGCTGCCACCAATGCCCCCTATTTCGATTTCGTCTCCTGGCTGTTCGGGACGTGGATCGGGCGCCTTGTCCTGCTCGGCTACACCTGGGCGCTGATCCATCACATGCTGGGCGGCGTCCGCCATCTGATCTGGGACACCGCGACCGGCCTTGAAAAGCACACGGCGTCGAAGATCGCGTGGGCGAGCCTCGTTGCTTCGGTTGCGATCACGATTCTGGTCTGGGCCTTCGCCCTGTCGGTACGAGGAGGCATGTGATGGGCGACATGCGAACGCCACTTGCCAGGGTTCGCGGGCTAGGTTCCGCGCATGAAGGCACCGACCATTTCTGGAAGCAGCGCGTCAGCGCCATCGCGAATATTCCACTAACGCTGTTCTTCGTCGGCCTTGTCGTCGCACTGAACGGCGCGAGCTATGAGGAAACGCGCGCCGCACTTGCAAATCCGTTCGTCGCGCTTCTGCTCGGCCTGACGCTGTTCTCGGTCCTGTACCATATGCGGCTCGGCATGCAGGTCATCATCGAAGATTATGTGCATGGCGAGGGCATGAAACTCGTCCTGCTCATGCTCAATACCTTCTTTACAATTCTGGTCGGGGCGTCGGCGCTCTACGCGCTGATCAAACTGACCCTCGGAGCCTGACCAATGGCATCGGATAAGGCTTCATCTGCCTATACATATGTGGACCACAAGTTCGACGTGGTGATCGTCGGCGCGGGCGGTGCGGGGTTGCGTGCGACGCTCGGCATGGCGGAACAGGGTCTCAAGACCGCCTGCATCACCAAGGTCTTTCCAACCCGGTCGCACACCGTCGCGGCGCAAGGCGGCATCGCCGCGTCCTTGCAGAACATGGGGCCCGACAATTGGCAGTGGCACCTCTACGATACGGTGAAAGGCTCGGACTGGCTGGGCGACGTCGACGCGATGGAATATCTGGCGCGTGAAGCCCCGGCAGCGGTCTATGAGCTGGAGCACTACGGCGTGCCCTTTTCGCGCACGGAAGAGGGCAAGATTTATCAGCGGCCCTTCGGCGGCCACATGCAGAATTTCGGCGACGGTCCTCCTGTGCAGCGCACATGCGCGGCGGCTGATCGCACCGGCCACGCCATCCTTCACACGCTCTATGGTCAGTCGCTGCGCAACAACGCCCAGTTCTTCATCGAGTATTTCGCTCTCGACCTGATCATGGACGACGACGGGGCATGCATCGGCGTCGTTGCGTGGAACCTGGATGACGGCACGATCCACCGCTTCTCGGCCAAGATGGTCGTGCTGGCGACGGGCGGCTATGGCCGCGCCTATTTCTCGGCCACCTCGGCACACACCTGTACCGGCGACGGCGGCGGCATGGCCGCGCGTGCGGGATTGCCGCTGCAGGACATGGAATTTGTCCAGTTTCACCCGACCGGCATTTACGGCGCGGGATGCCTCATCACCGAAGGCGCGCGCGGCGAGGGCGGCTATCTGGTCAATTCCGAGGGCGAGCGCTTCATGGAGCGCTACGCCCCTTCGGCAAAGGACCTTGCGTCGCGTGACGTCGTTTCACGCTGCATGACCATAGAGATTCGCGAAGGCCGTGGTGTCGGTAAGCAAAAGGACCATATCTTCCTTCATCTCGACCATCTGGACCCCGCCGTCCTGCACGAGCGGCTGCCGGGTATCTCGGAATCGGCGAAGATCTTCGCGGGGGTCGATGTCACGCGCGAGCCGATCCCGGTGCTGCCCACCGTGCACTACAACATGGGCGGCATCCCGACGAACTACTGGGGCGAGGTGTTGAACCCGACCCGGCAGTCCCCCGACCGCATCCAGCCGGGGCTCATGGCGGTGGGCGAAGCGGGCTGCGCCTCGGTGCATGGCGCAAACCGGCTCGGATCGAACTCGCTGATCGACCTCGTCGTGTTTGGACGCGCCGCCGCCATCAAGGCAGGGCAGGTCGTGGACCGCAAATCGCCTGTGCCGTCCCTCAACATGGCCTCCGTCGACAAGATCATGGACCGTTTCGACCGCCTGCGGAATGCGAACGGGTCGACGCCGACAGCGGTCCTGCGCGAGCGCATGCAGCGCGCCATGCAGGAAGAGGCGGCAGTGTTCCGCACGCAGGAAACGCTGGAACAGGGTTGCAAGCGTGTGTCGAAGATCTGGGGCGAGATGAAGGACATCAAGGTGTTCGACCGCTCGATGATCTGGAACTCCGATCTGGTCGAGACGCTCGAACTCGAAAACCTGATGGCCAATGCGATCTGCACGGTTTACGGGGCGGAGGCGCGCAAGGAAAGCCGGGGCGCGCACGCGCGCGAAGACTTCGAAAAGCGCGACGACAAGAACTGGCGAAAGCACACGCTTTCGTGGGTCGATGCGAATGGCAAGGTCAAGCTCGCCTATCGGCCCGTTCACGTCGAACCGCAGCTTCCGGTTGAAGACGGCGGCATCGATCCGGCCAGAATCGCGCCCAAGGCGCGCGTGTACTGAGGGTCAGGGACATGGTTGAACTCACACTCCCCAGGAATTCCCAGATCCGGGAAGGCAAGACCTGGCCGAAGCCGGAAGGCGCAACGAACCTGCGCGAATACCGCATCTACCGGTGGTCGCCGGACGATGACGAGAACCCGGCCATCGACACCTATTTTGTCGACATGGACGATTGCGGGCCGATGGTGCTGGACGCGCTCCTGTACATAAAGAACAAGATCGACCCGACACTGACCCTAAGGCGTTCATGCCGCGAGGGCATCTGCGGCTCCTGTGCGATGAATATCGACGGCGCGAACACGCTCGCCTGCACCAAGGGCGCCGATGAAATCAAGGGCCCGGTCAAGGTCTATCCGCTGCCGCACATGCAGGTCATCAAGGACCTCGTGCCCGATCTGAGCAATTTCTACGCGCAGCACGCGTCTATCCAGCCCTGGTTGCAGACGGTTTCGCCGGAACCGGCCAAGGAATGGCTGCAAAGCCATGAGGACCGCCAGAAGCTCGATGGCCTCTATGAGTGCATCCTTTGTGCCTGCTGTTCGACCTCATGTCCGAGCTACTGGTGGAACGGTGACCGCTATCTCGGGCCGGCTGTGTTGCTCCAGGCCTATCGCTGGCTGATCGACAGCCGCGACGAGGCAACTGGCGAGCGTCTGGACAACCTCGAAGATCCATTCCGGCTCTATCGCTGCCACACGATCATGAATTGTGCGCAGACTTGCCCGAAGGGGCTGAACCCCGCCAAGGCAATTGCCGAGATCAAGAAGATGATGGTCGAGCGGCGCGTTTAATCGCGCCGCTCGACCGGACGCTCACCCCGCGCGCGGCAAGGCGAACGATGCAGGTTCGGTCAGCCAAGTCTGGCGTCGAGCGAAACCTTGATTGCCCCGAGCGCTTTTGAGACCGGGCATCCGGCTTTTGCCTTGTCGGCCAGTTCCTTGAATTTTGCCGATTCGATGCCCGGCACCTTGCCCACAAGCGTGATGGCGCTTTCGGTAATCTCGAAGCCGCCGCCGGCAGCAGGGCCATAGGTCACGACAGCCGTTGCGTTCAACTCGGCCGCGGGAGTGCCGTTCTCGGCAAGGAAGTGCGAAAGCTGCATGGCGAAGCAGCCCGCATGTGCGGCGGCAATCAATTCCTCGGGATTGGTGCCCGACTTGCCGGACTCGTCCTGAAACCGACCCTTGAACGAATAGGGCTGCTTGTTGAATGCGCCGCTCTGGGTATCCAGAGTGCCCGATCCCTCGGTCAATGTGCCCTTCCAGATCGCCGTAGCAGTGCGGTTCATGGCATTTCTCCCGTTTTGGTTGAGGGTGAACTATAGCATGTCGTGAGCCTGCAGGCCCAACGCATCCGGCAGAATCAGGTTGCGTTTGTGACTTCCTGACATACGTCCACCCATTCCGCGAATGTGAGCGCCGCCATTCTTTCGGGCGAGATGCGCACCGCTGCATTTGTTGCGCCCGCCGCAGGCACGACCTCTTCGAAGCGCCGCAGGGAATGGTCGCAATAGACGGGAAGCGCAGAGGGCAGACCGAACGGACAAACGCCGCCCACCGGATGGCTGGTTGCGGCCACGACCTCCTCGCCGCCCAGCATTCTGGGCTTTCCGCCGAACCGATCCTTGAACTTGCGGTTGTCCAGCCGGGCGGTCCCTGCGGCCACCACGAGAAGAACCTGTTCGCCAATACGCAGGCAGATCGTCTTGGCAATCTGTTCCGGTTCGACGCCGTGCGCCTCTGCGGCAAGGGCGACGGTCGCCGAGCTTTGCGGGGTCACGATGACGGAAATATCGGGTGCGTTGGCGGCGAAGAATGCGCGTACTGTTTCAAGAGACATGAACGTTTTTTCAATGGCAATCCAGCGTGATGCAAGTCGCTATATGGCCTCGCCGCGCAACAGTTTGGGAGCAGGGCCTGCAAGCCCTGACGCTTGCCGGATGAAGAATTTCTTGAGCTGCGGCGCGCGGTCCACGAGGCCGAGCCCGATGTCCCGGATGGCCCGCAGCGGACCGAGATCGTTTGAAAACAGACGGTTGAGCACGTCGGTGGTGACGCCCATCTGCCATGTGTCGAAGCGCCGCCAGAGCTGGTAGCGCTCAAGCACGTCCAGCGCCCCGAAATCCTGTCCAAGGCGGTCGGCATCGACGATCACTTCGGCCAGCGCGGCCACATCCTTGAGGCCCAGATTGAGTCCCTGGCCCGCGATCGGATGAATGCCATGCGCGGCATCGCCCGCGAGCGCAAATCGGGGTCTGACAAATTCGCGCGCAAGCGTGAGGCCAAGCGGCCAGGCGCGGGGCTTCGTCTCCGCGCGTATCTCGCCGAGCTTCAGGCCGAAGCGCATTTCAAGTTCGCTTTCGAAGACGAATTCATCGGCAGCCACCAGCCGTTCGGCGTCGGCTGTCCGTTCCGTCCAAACGATGGAAGAGCGATTGCCTTTCAGCGGCAGGATAGCGAAAGGCCCCGCCGGCAGGAAATGCTCCTCGGCCCGTCCATGGTGAGGACGTTCGTGCGCGATCGTGCAGACAATGCCGGATTGTCCATAGTCCCAGCGGACGGTCTTGATGCCGGCCATGTCGCGGAGGCGGGAGCGCACGCCATCGGCTGCAATCAGGAGGCGGGTGCGGATCGCCGCGCCATCGGCAAGATGCACCACAAGTCCGGCGAGGTTTGTCTCGAATCCGCTGACCGCGATCCCCTCCAGAATGTCGATGCCGAGTGTCGCTGCCTGCTTGCGCAATGCGCCGTTCAGCGCGGTGTTCGGCACCATGTGGGCGAAGGGTTCGCCCGGCTCGACTTCGCCGTCGAATGTCAGGAACACCGGACGCGCCGGATCGCCTGTGCGCGAATCGGTGACGATCATTTCGGTGATCGCCTGCGAATCGGCTTCGATCTGCTGCCAGCAACCGAGACGGTCGAGCATGCGGGAAGCGGCTGCGGCGATGGCCGAGCACCGCTCGTCCCTGCGCCACACATCCGGCGGGGCGGCATCGACGACCGCAATGTTGAGTTCGGGGCGCGCGGACTTGATCGCAACAGCCGCGGACATGCCGACATAGGCCGCGCCTGCAATCAGAATGTCGAGCGTGGCTGGCTTTTGTTTGTCCGTGTCGGTCATGGCATTCGATCCAGTTGCGGGAAAAGTTCCCTCGCCGCCTTTATAACACAGTGGCGTGTCGAAAAGGCGCTGGTCGCTCCGTCTGCGGCAATGCGCCCACGTCGCGAATGGATGAATTACGGGCTTGACGCTGGACAGTGGCTGTCGGAAACCGGCTGCGGTTTGAAAACGCAATGGCGGACGAAGCATGTCTGAAGTGTTCAATTCGCTGCTGCGGCTCTTCGATCTGGAAAAGATCGAGGAGAACATTTTCAGGGGACGCAGCGCGCGCACGAGCTGGCAGCGCGTTTTCGGTGGCCAGACGATCGCCCAGGCACTCGTGGCAGCGCAGCGCACGGTCGACCCCGGCAGGCTGGCGCATTCGCTGCATGCATATTTCATGTTGGGCGGCGACCCCACCGCGCCGATCGTCTACACCGTGGACCGCATACGTGACGGCGGATCGTTCACCACGCGACGGGTCGTCGCCACGCAGCACGGCAAGGCAATCTTTTCGCTCGAAGCCTCGTTCCAGACGCCGGAAGAGGGACTGAATCATCAGATCCGCATGCCCGACGTGCCCCAGCCCGAGGAACTTGCCAGCCAGAAGGAATTGACCGAAACCGTGGGCAGCAAGGTTCCCGAAGTGATCCGTCGCTTCTGGGAACGTGAGCGGCCAGTGGAAATGCGTCCGGTCTTCCTCGAGCACTATACCAGTCGTGAAAAGCTTGATCCCTTCCAGCATGTCTGGGTCCGCTTCGCCGCCACACCGCCCGACGACCCCGCCCTGCGCCGCGTACTGCTCGGCTATCTGTCTGATATGACCCTGCTGGACACATCCACATTCGCGCATGGCCGCCTGATCTTCGACCAGGATATACAAGCCGCCAGCCTCGACCATGCGATGTGGTTCCATCGTGACCACCCGCTGGATGGCTGGATCCTCTACACGCAGGACAGCCCGTCGACATCCGGTGCGAGGGGCTTCACGCGCGGGTTTCTCTACGCGAGAGACGGCACCTTGATTGCCTCGGTTGCCCAGGAAGGGCTTATTCGAGTTCGCAAAAAGCCTAAATAATAGGCAAATTTAGAAGTTTGCCGATTTTTTAATCGGCTTCGTTGCTGCAGGTGCGAAGGCGCCTCCTTCATGCAGTGATAGTGTTTCAAATTTTTCCTTTCATTTTCAGGATTCTTTACGCCCGCGCGGCAACTGGCACGGGTCTTGAATCCGTTGTGTCAGTCGCCGGACGTTCCGGTGATTTTTGGAGTAACAGCGGGGACCCGCAAAGCAGAGGGTAACTCTTCATGAAAATCGTGATGGCAATCATCAAGCCGTTCAAGCTTGACGAGGTGCGCGAGGCGCTCACCAATGTCGGCATTCAGGGCCTGACCGTCACCGAAGTCAAAGGCTACGGGCGTCAGAAAGGTCATACGGAAATTTATCGCGGCGCCGAATACGCCGTCAGCTTCCTGCCCAAGATCAAGATCGAAATCGCTGTTGCCGCCGACCTCGTCGACAAGACGGTCGACGCAATCGCTGCATCCGCCAAGACCGGCCAGATCGGCGATGGCAAGATCTTCGTTTTCGGCATCGATCAGGCCGTGCGGATTCGCACCGGTGAAACCGACACGGACGCGCTGTGAGCCGCGGTTCGAGTGATTCTCAGGAGAGTTCAATGACAATGGATACGATACTCAGGAAAGGGGCGCGCACGGCTTTGCTCGGCACGCTCGGACTGGCCGCACTTGGGACCGCTGCGGCTTTTGGCCAGGATGCCGCGCCCGCCACGGATGCCGCGGCAGCGGCAGCGCCGGTGATGGACAAGGGCGACGCCGCATGGATGATGGCCTCTACGGTCCTCGTGCTGTTCATGACCCTGCCCGGACTGGCATTGTTCTATGGTGGTCTCGTTCGCGCCAAGAATATGCTTTCCGTTCTCATGCAGTGCACCATGATTGCGGCAGTCGTCATGGTTGTGTGGGTCGTCTACGGATATTCGATGGCCTTCGGCGGCGGCACCGGCGCTTTCTGGGGCGGTCTCGGCAAGGTGTTTCTTGCGGGCGTGACCAGTGACTCCACCGCCGCCACGTTCAGTGACGGATATGTGCTTCCGGAATATGTGTTCATCTGCTTCCAGATGACCTTCGCCGTCATCACGCCGGCGCTGATCGTCGGGGCGTTTGCGGAGCGCATCAAATTCTCGGCTGTCGTCCTTTTCACCATCCTGTGGGTGACCTTCGTCTATTTCCCGATCGCTCATATGGTCTGGGATGCGAATGGCTACATCTTCCAGATGGGCGCGCTGGACTTCGCGGGCGGAACCGTCGTTCACATCAACGCGGGCATTGCGGCCCTGGTCGGTTCGTTGCTCGTCGGCAAGCGCGTCGGCTATGGCAAGGACAACATGGCTCCGCATTCGATGACGCTGACCATGGTCGGTGCCTCGATCCTGTGGGTCGGCTGGTTCGGTTTCAATGCGGGCTCCAATCTTGAGGCGAACGGTGGCGCTGCCCTGGCCATGATCAATACGTTCACGGCCACAGCCGGCGCAATCATCGCCTGGTCTGCAATCGAAGCCTTGCTGCGCGGCAAAGCTTCCATGCTCGGCGCCGCGTCGGGCCTGGTGGCGGGTCTTGTTGCCGTGACACCGGCCTGCGGCACGGTTGGCCCCATCGGCGCGATCGTCCTGGGCGCGATCGCCTCGGCTGTCTGCTACTTCTTCGTCGCGGTCGTCAAAGCGAAGATGGGCTATGACGACTCCCTCGATGTTTTCGGCATCCATGGCATCGGCGGCATCATTGGCGCGCTCGGCACCGGCATCTTCACCGCGCCGTCTCTGGGCGGTACGGGTGGCGACGATTTCTCCATCGCCGGCCAGTTCATGACCCAGCTCACCGCTGTCATCATCACCGTCGTGTGGTGCGGCATCGGGTCGGCCATCTTCTACAAGATCGTCGACGCAATCATCGGCCTGCGCCCGACCGAAGAGGCGGAACGTCAGGGCCTCGACCTCACCTCGCATGGCGAAGTCGCATATCACTCCTAAGACCGACCGGCGCGGCGGCAACGCCGCGCCATTTTTTCCTGTCCACTGGCCCGGCTCCGTGCCGGGCTTTTTTTGTGCCGCGCACAATCTCCCCGCCATGTGGCCTATGGTTAATCGTGCCTTTACCAGACCCCTCTAGTCTTTCCGCGAATCTGCCCGCTTGCGGAGCGCGGCGAAGTGACGGGGTCTTCTAGCGTATGCGTTCAGCTTCTCCCTCATCCATGGCGTTGGAAACTCAGGGATTCGGCGTCCGGTCATTCCTGCGACGGCAGGCGGGTCGCGCGACCGGCCTTGCGTTGCTTGTCCTGATTGGCTTCTGCCTTGCGGCGCTGGCAACCTGGAACGTCGCCGATCCAAGCTTCAGCCACGCTACGGGAAATGAAGTCACCAATGCGATGGGGTATCCCGGCGCGGTTTTCTCGGACCTTGCCATCCAGTTCTATGGGCTTTCGTCGGTGGCTGCACTCGTGCCCGCCGTGATCTGGGCATTGTTCCTGGCGACCGCGACGCGCATTGACCGCGTGGCGCGCAGGGCGCTTGCCTGGTTCGGTGCATCCGTGCTCTTCGCCGGCATCGCGGGCTGCTTCGCACGCCCGCCCACATGGCCCCTGCCCACGGGCCTCGGCGGTGTTTTCGGGGATATGGTCCTCAAGCTTCCGTCATTGTTCATAGGTGCGTATCCGACAGGCTGGAAAGGAGCGGTCCTCGCGCTGCTCTTGCTCGTGCCCGCACTCGTTTCCTTCTGTTACGCGGCTGCGATCATCGCGCGCGGTCCCGATCCGCAGAAGGAAAAGAAGGCCGAACTTCCGATGCGTCATGCGGGTCAACCCGCACTGGACGAGGAAGACGAAGACGAGGAAGAGGGCATGAGCTTCGCCTTCCTCGGCGCGGTAACGCATTGGTGGCTGTCGGCCCAGCACTGGTTCCGCCGTCATTTCCGGGCGCGTCCGCAGCCGGGCGACTTCGAGCGCCGTGGCGGCTGGCGGCGTGCCGCCGAAGAGGTGGAGCGCGCCGAAATGGAGGAGATGCGTGTCACCTCGAACGGACGGGCGCGGGTCGAGCCTGAGTTCTTCGCGCAAATGGTCAATGAGCGGCATGTCGAGCCGCGTGTTTTCGACGACGAGATGCAGGACGATGCGCCTCCGTTCGATATGGACGACGACTATGACGTGCCGATGCCGGCGCCGGATACGCGCGTCCAGCCCTATCGCTCGATGCCCGGTCAGGTCGCTGCGGCGCTGAGCGCGTCGGCCCGCGTGGCCACGCCCGCGCCGCGCCCCCAGCAGGGCACCCGCGTCGTGCGCGAGGCGCAGACTTCACTGCTCGGCTCGGCCAGCTTCGAGATGCCGTCGCTGCACTTTCTGGCGGAACCCAAGAACGTGGCGAAGCACCCGTCGCTTTCCAAGGATGCGCTGGAACAGAACGCGCGCCTGCTCGAGGGCGTGCTCGAAGATTTCGGCGTCAAGGGGGAGATCATCCAGGTCCGGCCCGGACCGGTCGTCACGCTCTACGAACTGGAGCCTGCACCCGGGATCAAATCCTCCCGCGTCATCGGGCTTGCCGACGACATCGCCCGTTCGATGAGCGCGATTGCCTGTCGCGTTGCCGTCGTGCCGGGGCGCAACGCCATCGGCATCGAGCTGCCCAACGCCAGCCGCGAGACGGTCTATCTGCGCGAACTGCTCGCCAGCCGCGATTTCGAGCAGACCAAGGCGAAGCTCGCACTGGCGCTCGGCAAGACCATCAATGGCGAGGCGGTGATCGTCGACATCGCCAAGATGCCGCACGTCCTCGTGGCGGGCACAACCGGTTCGGGCAAGTCGGTTGCGATCAACACCATGATCCTGTCGATGCTCTATCGCATGACGCCCGAGGAATGCCGCCTCATCATGATCGATCCGAAAATGCTGGAACTGTCCGTCTATGACGGCATTCCGCACCTGCTCACCCCGGTCGTGACCGATCCGAAGAAGGCAGTTGTCGCGCTGAAATGGACCGTGCGCGAGATGGAGGACCGCTACCGCAAGATGTCCAAGGTCGGCGTGCGCAACATAGACGGCTTCAATGCCCGCGTCGCGCAAGCCGAGAAAAGCGGCGAGCAGATCAGCCGCACCGTCCAGACCGGGTTCGACCGTGAAACGGGTGAGGCGATCTACGAAACCGAAGTGCTCGACCTCAAGCCGATGCCCTATATCGTGGTCATCATCGACGAGATGGCCGACCTGATGATGGTGGCCGGGAAGGACATCGAGGGTGCAGTACAGCGTCTTGCGCAAATGGCGCGCGCCGCAGGTATCCACGTCATCATGGCGACGCAGCGTCCCTCCGTCGATGTCATCACCGGCACGATCAAGGCGAACTTCCCGACGCGCATATCATTCCAGGTGACGTCCAAGATCGACAGCCGCACCATCCTTGGAGAGCAGGGCGCCGAACAGCTCCTCGGCATGGGCGACATGCTCTACATGGCCGGCGGCGGGCGCATCCAGCGCGTGCACGGCCCGTTCGTGTCGGACGACGAGGTGGAAAAGGTCGTGCGCCATCTCAAGGCGCAGGGCGTTCCGGAATATCTCGACGCTATCACGGCGGATGACGACGAGGACGACGCGGATCAACCGGCGCGCGGCGGAGGCGGTGGCAATTTCGAGGATTCGGACGACCCCTACGACCAGGCCGTGGCGGTGGTGCTGCGCGACGGCAAGGCATCGACCAGCTATATCCAGCGCAGGCTGGGCGTCGGCTACAACAAGGCGGCGTCCATCATCGAGCGCATGGAGCAGGAAGGCATCGTCGGACCCGCCAACCATGCCGGCAAGCGCGAGATCCTCGTGCCGACCGAGCAGGACGAGATGTAGGTCTCAGCGCAGCGCGGGACCTTGAACGGGCCAAAGTTCGGCCTAACTGCGGAGGTAGCGACAAGCGGGAACGAATCGCCCGCCCGCAAATTGGAAGTGTTGAAATGAAGATGACCTCGATATCTCCATCCTTCACCCGCCGCACGGTGTTGGCGCTTGCCATTGCGGGTGCAGCGCTTGGCCCGCAGGCGGGCGCGGCGCGCGCGGAAGCCTCGCAGGCCGCCCAGCGCATCGCGGACCATTTCGGCTCTGTTCGCACCATGACCGGCGATTTCATCCAGTTCGGCCCGCGCGGCGAGCAGACCGGCGGCAAATTTTACATCCAGCGGCCCGGCAAGATTCGCTTCAACTATGACGCGCCGTCGAATTTTCGTGTGATCGCCGATGGCACCTCGGTGGTGATCGAGAACATGAAGCTGCGCACGTCCGACCTCTATCCGCTTTCCAAGACGCCTCTGAAGCTGCTTCTGGACGACCGGATCGACCTGTCCGGGGGAAGGGTCAAGAGCGTCAAGGAAGAGGACGACCTGACCACCATCCAGCTTGCGGACAAATCCGTGTTCGGCAATTCGACGATCACGATGAAGTTCAATCCGCAGACGAGCGAATTGCTCGAATGGACCATCACCGACGCCAAGGGCAAGGATACGACGGTGATGATCTCGAATGTCCGCAGCGGCGTGCAGCTCGATCCTTCGATGTTCGAAATCAACTATCGGCGCAATCGCGAGATGAACCAGAACAAGAGCCAGCGGTAAGACCGGGCTTGTCAATGCCGCCTTCGGCTGGCAGTTAAGCGCATCTTCACTCGCGCTCACACGAAAATGGCATTCACTCTCGCGACCTGGAACATCAATTCGATTCGCCTGCGCATGCCGCTGGTCGAGCACTTCCTGCGCAGCGTCCAGCCCGATGTGCTCTGCCTTCAGGAAACGAAATGCCCGGACGACCTGTTTCCGTTCGAGCCGCTGCGCGCCGCAGGCTATGAGCACATCGCGATCCACGGGCAGAAAGGCTATCACGGGGTGGCGACCGTTTCGCGCCGCCCGCTGGAGATCATCGAGAAGCGGCGGTTCTGCGAGATCGACGACACGCGGCATCTGTCGGTGAAACTCAACGCTGCGGGCAAGGCGGTGCTCCTCCACAATTTCTACGTGCCTGCCGGCGGCGACGAACCCGATCCCGAAATCAATCAGAAATTCAGGCACAAGCTTGGCTTCATCAGCGAGATGAACGATGTGCGGGCGGGATATGACGGAGAATCCGCGTCCATACTCGTGGGCGACCTGAACATCGCGCCGCTGGTGCATGACGTCTGGTCGCACAAGCAGTTGCTGAACGTCGTCAGCCATACGCCGGTCGAAACCGAGGGGCTTGAGACCATGCGCAAGGGCGGCGGCTGGGCCGACCTGATGCGCCACAACGTGCCCGAGGATCGCAAGCTCTACACCTGGTGGAGCTATCGCGCGCAGGACTGGGCGGCGTCCGACCGTGGCCGCAGGCTGGACCACATCTGGTCGTCGCCGAACCTGATTGGCAATCTCGCGGATATGGAAATATTGCGGGAAGCCCGCGGCTGGGAGCGGCCCTCCGACCATGTGCCGGTCATCATGCGGCTGGCGGAGTAGACTACTCTCCGAGCTTCGCCGACAATTGCTCCAGCCGATCCACCATCGCCTGGAACTCCAGCGCCAGCCGACGCCGGATCAGTTCGGCAAGGTCGGGAAATTCTTCCAGAAAGCGGCGGAAGCTCTTGCGCTCGATGGCCATCACGCGGGTTTCGATGGTGGCGATCGCGCTCGATAGCCTGCGCGTGGGCGCGATCATAGCAAGCTCGCCGAGCACCGCGCCGGGTCCCGCATCGGTCAGTTTGAGGTGCGTGCCGTCGCGTTCGCGGTAGAGTTCGATGCGCCCGGACATCACGATATAGGCGCACAGCGCCGGCTCACCTTCCTGGTACAGCGTCTCACCGGAGCGCAGACTCGTCTTTTCCGCGCCGAATGCGAGCAAGCGCAAGTGCTCTTCGGCGAGGCTCTGGAACAGAGCGACGCCGGACAGCAAACGGATGTCGTCATCCAGCGCCATGTCGTCCCCGGCAGAGACCCGACGGGCAGCATTTTCCTAAAATGCCGGTCATCGAGCACCAAACCACTGATTTTTGGACGCAATCTCCTCACCGAAGGTTTAACGATGCGGCGGAATCATGCCTCCCGGCCGACATCACAATCACTTCTCCGCAAGAGATTATGGCATCAGCCTGTAACCACCGCTTTCTGTCACAAGAATTTCCGCTTTGGAAGGATCGCGCTCGATCTTCTGGCGCAAACGATACACATGGGTCTCCAAAGTGTGTGTCGTGACGCCGGAATTGTAGCCCCAGACCTCTTCAAGCAGGGTGTCGCGCTTCACGACCGTTTTGCCGGCTCGGTAAAGGTAGCGGATGATGGAGGCTTCTTTCTCGGTCAGCCTGATCTTCGAGCCGCGCTGGTCGATCATGAGCTTCTGGCTCGGCTTGAACGTATAGGGACCCACCGTGAAGGTCGCGTCCTCGCTCTGCTCATGCTGGCGAAGCTGCGCCCTGATGCGCGCCAGAAGCACCGCAAAGCGAAACGGCTTCGTCACATAGTCGTTGGCTCCGGCTTCAAGCCCGAGAATCGTGTCGGAATCGGTGTCATGGCCGGTCAGCATGATGATCGGCGACTTGAATCCGCCCTTTCGCAGCATCTTGACAGCTTCGCGCCCGTCCATGTCGGGCAGCCCGACATCCATGATCAGCAGGTCCACAAGGCCGGCCCGCGCCGAGGCAATGCCCCTGGTGGCGGTGGGCTCATCGAGCACCTTGAACTCCTCGTAAAGCGAAAGCTGCTCGACAAGGGTGCCGCGCAGGTCGTCGTCATCATCGACGATCAGGATGGTGCGTGAAGCCATTCTTCGTTCCGTGGTTGTGACCGACCGCCCGTTGTGCTGTGTGTGCGGTGTTGTTGGGGCGGCACGGTGATTTGTCGTGGCAAGATCATACAGGAAAATCGGCGCGCGCAAGGCGATAACGGAAAATTCAGGCCGAATCTTGCGCCGAATCATCGTCCGCGCCCGGCCTGGCGCGCCGTCACAGGGAATCTTGAATGTCGGCGGCACTGCTTTTCCATGTGCGCTTGGGCGAGGCGGCATCAGGTCGCTGAAGCGCGAGGGCGACGGCGCAACCCCGCTGGCCGATATGCGATTGTTGCGCGGCTACGTCCGGGATGGTCGGTTCCAGTACCGCTCGATGCTTCCGCTGGAGCGCATCTCGCCAACGCTCGGCTGGTGCGAGGTGCCGGGGGACAGGAACTATAACCGCCCGGTCAAAATGCCCTATGCGGCGAGCCACGAGCGCATGATGCGTGACGATCACCTCTACGACGCCTGCATCGTACTGGACTGGAATGTGCGGCCGCGCGTCCGGGGCAGGGGGAGCGCGATTTTCTTCCATCTCGCGCGGCCCGGCTTTTCGCCGACCGAGGGGTGCGTGGCTGTTTCGAAGCAGGTGATGCGCCGTCTCCTGCCCTTGCTTGGCAGGCAAACGATTCTTTCGGTGGTTCGCTGAACCCGGGTTTCGGCTTGCTCAGGCGAAACGCCAGACCGTGGTTTTCTTGACGTCGGCGTCTTCGAGCGCGCGCGTGACCGGCACTTCATAGACGGCGATCATCTCAAGGCGGTCTCTTGGCAAATAGGAGCGGCCCGGATCGCCGACATAGATGTCGGCGCCGCGCAAACGAAGCCTTTCGAACCAGCCGACCAGACGCTCCGCGAACGGCTTTTCGTAGAAGACATCGCCTGCGAGAACCACGTCCCAGCCGAGATCGGAATCGATCAGATCGTCGCCCGCAAAGGTCACGCGAAGGCCGTTCGCCTCCGCGTTCAGTTCGACTGCCGCTTCGCAGAACGGATCGATGTCGGCAGCGAGGACGGTCGAAGCGCCCGCCCTCGACGCAGCAATGGCGACCAGTCCCGAACCCGTCGCGAAATCCAGCACCGATCTGTTCGCGACATGGCCCGGATTGTCCAGCACGTGCCGCGCCAGGCCCTGCCCGCCTGCCCATGCAAAGGCCCAGAACGGTGGAGGCAGGCCGATGGCCGCGAGTTCTTCCTCGGCCCTGTGCCAGAGGTCGTGTGCCTCATCCGCCAGATGCAGGCGCAGCTCGGGCACATGCGGCGGCGCGATCAGCGAGGTGTTTTCCAGGATGAAGGCGCGCCCGGACGCGATCGAAAGGCGTGTCACGGAGCCGGGTCAACGCCGCCCATGCGGCAGACTTCCTTCCATTCCTCCGCAGTGACCGGCTGGACGGAGAGGCGCGAGTTGTTGACCAGAACCATCTTTGCCAGTTTCGGGTTGGCCTTTATGGCGTCCAGCGTCGGCGGGTTCGGAACGTCGCGCACGGCGCGCACATCCACGCATTCCCAGCGCGGATCGTCCGTGGTCGAATCGGGGTGCGCAAGCCCGCACACCTCGACGATTCCCGCCGCGCAAAGGCCGATATTGGAATGGTAGAAGAAACCGAGATCGCCGACCTTCATCTCCTGCATATTGTTGCGCGCGGCGTAATTGCGCACGCCGTCCCACTCCTGCCCCTTCTTGCCCTTGGCCTTGAGGTCATCGAAGGAAAACACGTCGGGTTCGGACTTGAACAGCCAGTAGTTCATGACATGCCTCACGTGGACGCCGGGTTGTTGAAAACCCAGTTCCATGCCTTGATCTCGACGGTTTCGAACAGGCTGGCTTGCGCATAGGGGTCAGCGGCGGCAATTGCTGCTGCTGCGGCGTGATCGCCGGCTTCCACGACGACGAGGCTGCCGTTCGGCTTGCCGTCATCGCCAAGGAAGGGACCGGCGAATTTCAGCGTGCCCTCCGTATTGAGCATGTTCAGATATTCGACATGCGCGGGGCGCGTATCCAGCCGAACCTGAAGATGGCCGGGCTTGTCCTTGCAGAGAAATGCAAACAGCATTGGTGCTCCTATTCGCTTTCCGTTTTCAGCGGGCGGTTCATCAGTTGGCGCACCGCTTCGTGAATGGTGATGGCGCGGTCGAGTATCTGCGACACGGCATTGATGATCGGCGCATCCACCCCGCGCGCTTCGGCAACGCGGGCCGCTATTGCGGCGGTCGCCACGCCTTCGGCCAAAGGCAGGCCGTCAAGGTTCTCGCCCCGGCCAACGGCAAGTCCATAGGCGAAATTGCGCGACTGCACCGTCGAACAGGTCAGCATCAAATCGCCAAGGCCGGAAAGCCCCATCAATGTCTGCGGCTGTGCGCCGAAGGCCGCCGCGATGCGGCGCAACTCCACAAATCCGCGCGTAACCATGGCGGCCTGCGCGCTGGCGCCGAGATTTGCCCCGGTCACCGCACCCGCCGCGATGGCGAATACATTCTTCAGCGCGCCGCCGATCTCGACGCCGATCAGGTCGTCGCTGGAGTAGCAGCGGAATCCTTCCGAGGAAAAACGCAGCGCGAGCGAGGCGGCGAGGCCCTCCTGCTCGCTCGCGACCACCACCGCGGTTGGAAGGCCGCGCGCGACATCGGTGGCGAAGCTCGGGCCGGAGAGCGCCGCCAGCGGATTGTCGGGCAGGTGCTCCCGCGCAATGCCGGAGAGCAGCAGGCCGGTTGTGCGTTCTATGCCCTTGGCGCAAAGCACGACCGGAATGCCGGGCGGGATGCGGGCGGCCACTGCTTCCAGCGTCGTTCGCAGCGATTGCGCGGGCACCACCGCCAGCACGCAATCGGCACCGTCAAGCGCCTGTGCTGCGTCCGTCGTCGCGCGTATCGCCGGAATGCGGATGCCGGGGAGGTAGCGCGGGTTTTCGCCGCGCGCGAGCGCTTCGACCGCATCTCCACTTCGCGCCCAAAGCGTCACGTCCTGCCCGGCGCGGCACAAGGCGGCGGCAAGGGCGGTGCCCCACGCTCCGCCGCCAAGAATGGTGATTCGCCACGCGCTCATGCTTTGGCTCCCCTGCGGCCCGATCCGACCATCGGGGCGGAAACCGCATCCAGCGGCCAGCGCGAGCGGGGCGCGAGGCGCATCGCATCTTCGCCCGGAACATCGGCCTGGAGGCGCTCGATACCTGCCCAGGCGATCATCGCGGCATTGTCTGTGCACAGCATATGCGGCGGCGCGACGAATCGAAATTGGTGCGCTGCGCAGAGCGCTTCCAACGTTGCGCGCACCTTCCTGTTCGCCGCCACGCCACCCGCCACCACCAGCGTCGGCGAATCAATCTCGGGAAAGGCCTCCCGGAACCGCGCGAGGCTGCGATCCACGCGTTCCTGCAACGTGTCGGCGATGGCCTGCTGAAAGGAGGCGCAGATGTCCGCCACGTCGGTCTCGGTCAGCGGCGCGGCATGGATCGCTGCCTGACGAACCGCGGTTTTCAGGCCGGAAAAAGAGAAATCGGGCTGTGCAGCGCCTTTCATCGGGCGCGGGAACGCAAAGCGCGCCGCGTCGCCCGACATCGCCGCACGCTCCACGCTCGGCCCGCCCGGATGCGGCAGCCCCAGGATTTTCGCCGTCTTGTCGAAGGCTTCGCCCAGCGCATCGTCAATCGTCGTCGCCCAGCGCTGATAGTCGCCAACACCGCGAACCAGAAGTACCTGCGTGTGCCCGCCGGACACGAGCAGCAGCAGATAAGGAAAGGCAAGGCCGCTGGTTAGCCGCGCCGTCAGCGCGTGACCCTCCAGATGGTTGATCGCGAGCAGGGGCTTTCCGGCGGCGGCGGCGATAGCCTTCGCCGTCATCAGGCCGACGATCAGCCCTCCGACCAGTCCCGGACCTGCCGTCGCCGCAACCGCATCAATGTCGGACAGACCGACGCCCGCCTCATCGAGAGCGGCCTGCACGATGCCGTCCAGAGCTTCGACATGGGCGCGGGCGGCGATCTCCGGCACCACGCCGCCAAAGGCTGCATGTTCCTCGATCTGGCTGAGAACCACATTCGAGAGGATGCGCCCGTGCGCGGGCGCATCCGAAACCACGACGCTCGCCGCTGTTTCGTCGCAACTCGTTTCTATGCCGAGCACACGGATCAATTGGTCGCTGCCTGCCTCATTGCGGGGTTGGGGTTTACGCTCTAAACCCGCCAGCGGGTTATCACGGACCGCGAGGCTGAAACAACAGACAATGAAGGCGACGCCTTTCAGGATCGGTACGCGGGGCAGCCCGCTGGCGCTCGCCCAGGCGCATGAAACACGCGCGCGGCTGATGGCGGCACACAACCTGCCGGAAGAGGCGTTCGCCGTCGAAGTCATTTCCACCAGCGGAGACAGGATACAGGATCGCGCGCTTTCCGAAGCCGGCGGCAAGGGGCTGTTCACGAAGGAAATCGAGGAAGCCCTGCTTGGCGGCAGGATCGACATTGCGGTGCATTCCTCGAAGGATATGCCGACCGCGCTGCCGGATGGGCTGGAGCTTTCGGCCTTTCTCCCGCGCGAGGATGTGCGCGACGTGTTCATCGGGCGCTCGGCGGAAGCCATAGCCGACCTGCCGCAAGGAGCAATCGTCGGCTCGTCCTCGCTCCGCAGGCAGGCGCTCCTTCGCCGCCTGAGACCCGATCTGGAGGTGGTCACCTTTCGCGGCAATGTGCAGACGCGTCTGCGCAAGCTGGAAGAGGGTCTGGTCGATGGCACGTTGCTTGCGCTTGCGGGTCTGAAACGGCTCGGAATGGAGCATGTCGCGACGGACATCATGTCGGTGGAAGCCTTTCCGCCCGCGCCCGGCCAGGGGGCCATCTGCATCGAAAGCCGCATCGGCGATGAACGGGCGACGGCGCTTGTCGCGGCGATCCATCATGTGCCGACCGGGCAGGCGCTTGCCTGCGAGCGCGCATTTCTCGCCGCACTGGACGGCTCCTGCCGGACGCCGATCGCCGGTCACGCGCATATTGAAGGAGGGTCGATTCTGTTCGCCGGTCTCATCCTGTCCCCTGACGGTCGAAATGCCCATCGAATCGAACGTGTTGGCTCGGCGCAGGACGCCACTCATGTCGGCAGGGAGGCCGGACAAGTCATCCGTGCGCAGGCGGGGCCGGACTTCTTCGAAAGCTGGGATTGAGATGCAGCGGGTTCTGGTGACCCGGCCCGAGCCCGGCGCGTCCGCGACCGCCACGCGCCTGCGCGAGATGGGCATGGAGCCCATCGTGCTGCCGCTCACACATATCGTCGCACTTCCCGTTCCGGAGCACTTCCCAGTCTGCGATGCGGTCGCGGTGACGAGCGCCAATGCCGTGCGAAACGCGCCCGAAAGTCTGATTCGAACCTTTGCGGACAAGCCCTGCTTTGCGGTTGGAACACGAACAGCCACCGCTGCCAAAGCTGCGGGGTTCTCAGATATACGCGTGGGGATCGGAGATGCGCACGCGCTGGCGGACTTGATGATTTGCGAGTGTCCCGGACCTGTTACCTATCTGGCTGGGCGCGTGCGCCTTCCCGATTTCGAGGATGCATTGCGCCGCGCCGGGCTGGTGGTGGAAACCGTGGAAACCTACGATGCCGTGCCGGTGGAGTTATCTTCGACCGAGATTGAGCATCTGCGTTCGGGGCGACGGATCGACGCGGTCCTGCTCTATTCCGCGACCGCTGCCGACGCCCTGCTGCGTCTGGAAGCGCTCCCGGCACTCTCGGAAACCTTTTCCAGTTGCGTGCATTGCTGCCTTTCGGATCGCATCGCCGGGCGGTTTAACGGAACGGCGCGGCACGAAACCAGAATCGCCGAGCGCCCTGAAGAATACGCGCTTCTGAAGCTGCTCACAGGCTGAGCGGCACAGAGTCACCTGTTCCTATTGGCCTTGGGTGTGCTAGGTCTTGCATGCCCTACATTTTCGGAGCCCGACATGGTCAAGACCCCGAGAACGCGTCACAGCAAGAGCCAGCGGACGCCTGTCACGATCGAACTGGGAGCGGACGATGTGAAACGGGTCGATGAACCGGCGGATGAGCCGCAGGTGCAGGCCGAACCTGTTGAAAGCATTGAAGTTCCCGCCCAGCCGGATTCCGAGATGCGGAAGGTCGAGGGCGATCCCGAACTTGCCGGGGAAGCCGTGACCGAAAGTGCGCCCGATAGTGACGCGGAGCGGACATCCGGGCCGGCGTCCGATTATTCATTCGGACGCATTGAAGATTCCGGAAGGACGGGCGACGCGGTGCCGCCACCGCCGAGTAAAGGTTCCGGGGTTTCCAGCATCGCAGCCGGGTTGATCGGCGCTGTTGTGGCACTGGGCGGGTTCTATGCGTTGCAGGCAGCCGGTCTCGTGGGCGGCACAGGCGGCGCTGCGCCATCTCTCGCGCCGGTCGAACAGGAGCTTGCAGCCCTGAAAAGCGAGCTGGCGACACTTCAGTCCGAGCCAGCGGACGACGGTGTTTCAGCGGCGCTCGACCAACTCAAATCCGAGGTCGCGACACTGCAATCCGCCGCCGGTTCGGGTGGCGCGGGCGATGCTGCGGCGGTCGCGGCGCTGGACGAGCGCATAAAAAAGATCGAATCGGCTTCCGGTGGCTCGCAAGGCTTGAACGACCAGATTGCGGGCCTCGATAAGAAGATCACCGAAGCCGCCGATTCGTTCAGCAAGGGCGAAGCGCGCATTGCGGCGCTGGAACAATCGCTGTCGGCATTGGCTGCCAAGGTCGAGCAGCAGGCGTCTCAGCCGAAGGTCGCGTTGGCGATTGCGGCGGCGGCGCTCAAGTCTGCGGTGGATCGCGGCGGACCATTCGCCGCAGAAGCTGAAACCTTTGCCGCAATCGCCCCGAGCGCCCCCCAACTGGAAGCGCTTCGGCAATATGCGGACCAGGGTGTTGCGACCGAGGCGGACCTTCTGGCCGAATTTCCGCAGGCGGCGGATGCGATGATGGCAGCGGCTTCGCCCGAAAATCCGAATGCGGGCCTAATCCAGCGCCTGCTCGACAGTGCCCAGTCGGTCGTCAAGGTCAGGCCGGTGGGAGCGGTTGCGGGAGACGATCCCGGCGCGCGGATTGCGCGGATGGAAGTGGCGCTCAAGTCGGGCGACCTCGCAAAGGCGATGGCCGAGTATGACGGTCTGCCGGATGCGGTGAAGCAGGCGGGCGCCTCCCTTGCGGATCGCATAAAGGCACGGATCGAAGTGACGAAACTGGTTGACCAGCTCGTCGCGGACGCGATGAAGTCGGCGTAGAGGACCAAATGATACGCGTTCTTTTCTTCCTGCTCCTCATTGGCGCGATAGCGTTCGGTTTCGCATGGCTGGCCGATCGTCCCGGCGATCTCGTCGTGACGTTCGACGGTTACCAATATCAGGTCACGCTCATGGTGGCGGCTGTCGCCGTGGCCGGTCTCGTTGCTGCTGTGATGCTCGCCTGGTGGGTGGTCAAGGCGATCTGGAACAGCCCCTATACGATCACGCGCTATTTCAGGGTGCGGCGGCGCGACCGTGGCTATCAGGCGCTTTCGACCGGCATGATCGCGGCAGGTGCGGGGGATGCGCTGCTTGCGCGCCAGAAGAACAAGGAAGCTTTGAAGCTCATCAGTTCCGATCAGGAACCGCTGATCCACCTGCTGGAGGCGCAGACCCTCGTGCTGGAGGGCAACCACGATGCTGCGCGCGACAAGTTCGAGCAGATGATCGACGATCCTGAAACGCGACTGCTCGGCCTGCGCGGCCTTTATCTGGAGGCGGAGCGCATGGGAAACCGCGACGCCGCGCGGCACTATGCGTCGCGCGCCGCGCAGGTCGCCCCGCAGCTCGGCTGGGCAGCGGAATCGACGATCGAGGAAAAGGCCGAGGAAGGCGATTGGGACGCCGCATTGAAGCTGCTGGAGGCGCAGAAGGGCGCGCTGAAATCCGACAGGGAAGCGTTCAATCGCCGCCGCGCGGTCCTGCTGACGGCCAATGCGATGGCGAGTTTCGACACCGATCCCGGTGCTGCGCGGGCGGCGGCGCTGGAAGCGAACCGTCTCGCGCCGCACTTCATACCGGCGGCGTTGATTGCGGCCCGGTCGCTTTTCAGGAGCGATGAGGTCAGGAAGGGCTCGAAAATCCTCGAAGCGGCGTGGCGCAAGCAGCCGCATCCCGAGATCGCAGAGCTTTACGTACATGCGCGCCATGGCGATGCGGCGCTGGATCGGCTTGCGCGCGCGCAGCGATTGCGCTCGCTGCACACCAACAATGCCGAAAGCGCGCTCACCGTGTCGCGGGCGGCATTTGCCGCACAGGAGTTTGCGCTGGCCCGTGAGGAAGCGCAGGCTTCGATCCGGCTGGAGCCGCGCGAGAGCGCCTATCTGCTGCTGGCGGATATTGAAGAAGCGGACGGAGGCGATGCGGGCCGCGTGCGTGAATGGCTGGCCCGGGCCGTGCGCGCGCCTCGCGATCCGGCCTGGGTCGCCGATGGAGTGATTTCCGAGCACTGGGCGCCCCAATCGCCCGTCACCGGCAAGATCGATGCGTTCCAGTGGCGCGTTCCGGTCGAGCGTCTCGGTCCCGCAATCGAGCAGGAAGAGCCCAACGCTCCCGTGTTGATCGAAGCCGAACCCGAACCTGTGGAGGAAGCCGAGATCGTTGAGGAAGCTCCGGCGGTCATCGACGTCGAAACCGCGACGGAACCCGTCGAGGCGAATGGGGAAGAAATATCCGCAAGCCCCGCCGAACCGGCGCAGGAAAAGGATGAGATCAAGGACAACAAGCCGGGCGAATCGAAGCCTCTGCGCGCGGCAAACGACCATCCGCCGCTGCGGGATTTCGCCGGAGAAGAGAAGCGCCCGGAGATTGTGCGCCGCTTGCCCGACGATCCGGGGGTTTCGCCTGAAGAAGAAAAGGCGAGCGGACGCTTCCGCCTGTTCTGACGCGTAAGGGCGGCTCGATGGCCGCCCGTTTTGCGTCAGCCGATCTTCTGGCCGGTCTTTTCCCAATCCGCGAGGAACTGCTTGAGGCCGTTGTCGGTCAGCGGGTGCTTCACCAGCGATTTCAGCACCGCCGGGGGCGCGGTAACGACATCGGAGCCGATCAGAGCCGCCTGCTTGATATGGTTCACCGTGCGGGCCGAGGCCGCCAGAATTTCGGTCGGATAGTCATAATTGTCGTAGATCTGGCGGATTTCCGCGATCAGCTCCATGCCGTCCAGCGCAATGTCGTCCAGTCGACCGATGAAAGGTGAAATGAAACTCGCACCGGCCTTGGCGGCCAGCAAAGCCTGATTCGCCGAGAAGCAAAGCGTCACATTGACCAGACGCCCCTGGTTACGCAGCGCGCGGCACGCCTTGAGGCCGTCAAGCGTCAGCGGCACCTTGATGCAGACATTGTCGGCGATCTCCGACAGAACCGCCGCCTCGCGCATCATGCCGTCATAGTCGGTAGCGACCACTTCCGCCGATACGGGTCCGTCCACGATGTCGCAAATCTGTTTGGTGACCTCGGCGATGGAGCCGCCCGATTTCAGGATCAGCGACGGATTCGTCGTCACGCCATCCACAAGCCCAAGGTCGTTGAGCTCCTTGATTTCCGTCACATCGGCGGTGTCCACGAAGAACTTCATCTCAATCTCCTGTCGTTTGACGGCCATGCGCATCGTCTCGACTTTGCTCTAGACCAAGTTCGGGGCAAGGTCACGCCCGATGACATCAGATTCGCGCCTTTCGAAAGTGGTTCCCGTTCTCGTGCCGATGCCGGCGGAGAGGGCCTATTCCTATGCGCTTCCCGACGGCATGGAGGCTCAGCCCGGCTCCATCGTGCGGGTGCCGCTCGGGCCAAGGCAGGTGGCTGGCATTGTCTGGGACACCGCCGTCGAGCAACTCGATTCCAAGAGGTTGCGGCATGTGGAGGAAGTTTTCGACTGCCCGCCGATCGATGAAACGACACGGCGTTTCGTTGATTGGGTTTCCGCCTACACGCTGACGCCGCCCGGCCTCGTCGCGCGGCTGTTGCTGCGTGCGCCCGCCGCATTCGAGCCGGAGCCGTGGACCGAGGGGATACGTCTCACAGATGCCGAGCCGGACCGGCTGACAGACGCGCGCAGGCGCGTGCTGGCAATAGCGGCGGAGGGGCCGGCGTGGACGCGGTCGGGGCTGGCGCATGCGGCAGGCGTGTCGTCTGCCGTGGTCGACGGGCTCAGGGCGCAAGGCGTGTTCGAGACGGTGATGATCCCGCCGCGCCCGGTCGTGGCGCTGCCGGACGCAAGCTATGCGCTGCCCGATCTCACGCCCGACCAGATGCGCGCGGCCGAGGCCCTGCGCGAGGCGGTGGCCAGCGATTCGCCGGGCGTGACGCTGCTCGACGGCGTGACCGGATCGGGCAAGACAGAGGTCTATTTCGAGGCGGTCGCGGCGGCGCTCGCCAAGGGCAGGCAGGTCCTCATCTTGCTGCCGGAAATTGCGCTGACGCAGGCTTTCCTCGAACGTTTTCAGGACCGGTTCGGCGCAAAGCCCGCCGAATGGCATTCCGATCTCGCGCCGCGCATGCGCGAGCGGGTCTGGCGGCAGGTGGTCGAGGGAAATGTCCGGGTCGTCGCGGGGGCGCGCTCGGCGCTGTTCCTGCCGTTCAAGGAACTCGGCCTCATCGTCGTGGATGAAGAGCACGACCCCGCCTACAAGCAGGAAGACCGGGTCTTCTACAATGCGCGCGACATGGCCGTCGTGCGGGGCCATCTCGGACGCTTTCCGGTGGTGCTTGCGTCAGCGACGCCCTCCGTGGAAAGCAAGGTGAACGCAAGGCAGGGCCGCTACAATTATATCGCCCTGAAGGGACGCTATGCGGACGCTGCGCTTCCCGAGTTGAAGGCCATCGACATGCGGCGTTCACCGCCCGCGCGGGGCGGGTTCCTGTCACCCGCCCTGCTGCTGCCGGTTCGGGAGACGTTGGAACGGGGCGAGCAGGCGCTGCTGTTCCTCAACCGGCGTGGCTATGCCCCACTCACGCTTTGCCGCGTATGTGGACATCGGTTCCAGTGCCCGGATTGTTCGGCCTGGCTGGTCGAGCACAGGTTTCGCGGGCAGCTTGTATGCCACCATTGCGGGCACAGCGAGAAGCGCCCGGATGCCTGTCCCGAATGCGGAACCGTCGATCATCTGGCGGCCTGCGGTCCGGGTGTCGAGCGCATTGCCGAGGAGGTTGTCGCCCATTTTCCGGATGCGCGCACGATCGTACTGTCCTCCGATCTGCTCGGCGGCACGAAGCGCCTGCGGCTGGAACTCGAAGCAATCGCAGACGGCGACGTGGATATCGTCATCGGCACGCAACTCGTCGCGAAGGGCCACCATTTCCCGAACATGACGCTGGTCGGCATCGTCGATGCGGATCTCGGCCTTGCCAATGGCGATCCGCGCGCCGCCGAGCGAACGTTTCAGCTTCTGAGCCAGGTGACGGGCCGGGCAGGGCGAACGGGCAAGAAAAGCCGGGGCCTCATCCAGACCTACCAGCCCGACCACCCCGTCATGCGGGCGATTGTGTCGGGCGACAGCGAGGCGTTCTATGCGCGCGAAATCGCTGAACGGGAGCGCGCCGCCCTGCCGCCCTTCGGTCGGCTCGCTGCGGTCATCGTCAGCGCCGACAATCGCGCCGATGCGGAAGCCCATGCGAGAGGCTTGCGCCGCGCCGCGCCCGATTCGGACGACATCCATGTGCTGGGGCCGGCGGAAGCGCCGCTGGCGCTGGTTGCCGGGCGTCATCGATTCCGGCTGCTCTTTCACGGCGCGCGACGCGCCGACATGCAGTCCTACCTGCGGGCAACGCTCTTGTCGGGTCCGAAGCTGCGCGGTTCGGTGCGCATTCAGGTGGACATAGACCCCCAGAGCTTTCTGTGAAGCCACCGCAAAAGCGCCGCAAAGAGCTTGATATTAGCGCCGTTTAATATATTAGCAACCAGGGGGCATTCGGGTATGGGGCAGCAGCCGGTCGATCAGAAAATCAGGATACGACTCCTGCAGACTGGGGCGCTGCTGGCGTTTGCATTCTCGTTTCTGGTGAATCCCGGCTTTGCGCGCGATGGCAGCGAGATCATCGAAGTCGTCAGTCTCCTTATGGTGCTAGGCTGCATTGCGGGGCGCTTGTGGAGCATTCTCTACATCGGCGCGAAGAAGAATCGGGAACTGATCACCACAGGCCCATATTCCATGAGCCGCAATCCGCTCTATTTCTTTTCCGTTCTCGGAGTGACGGGGGTGGGGCTGTTTGTGGGGTCGCTTGTGCTGGCGCTTGGCCTTGGGCTGGCCGCCTATCTCGCGCTTGTCGCGACCGCCGAGAAGGAAGCGAAGCATCTCGAAACGCTCTTCGGCGCGCAGTTTCGCGACTATGCCCGGGTGACGCCGCTTTTCTGGCCCAAGCCGTCGCTCTACCGGGAAAGCGGAGAGGTCGCATTCTCACCTGATGCGCTCAGGCGCACCTTTCTGGACGGCCTGCTTTTTCTGGCCGCCCTTCCCGTCATCGAACTTGCCGAATTCCTGAAGGAGCAGGGATACCTGCCCGTGCTTTTCACGCTTCCCTGATTTTGCTTTTTCGAGCAATCGCCGCGCCTGTCCGCCCCTATGGCGGCTTGACTTGATTTTGCTGTATCATTCAATGCGCGAATTGCACCTTGGGGATATTCATGGACTTTTCCTTTCCCTGGCCGACCACCAATGCGGAGTGGGTCGCCTTCGGCATCGCCTCGTTCACTGCACTCATCGGCCTCCTGCTTCTCTTTGCGCCCGGCCTGTCCATGCGGGTCATGAGGCTGAGGACCAGCGAGGGGCATCCCGAGGCGCAGGCGGAGATAAGGGGCCGCATGGCGGGCTTCTATCTCGGGCTGCCGCTATGCTGTCTGCTGCTTGGGCAGCCGCTGCTCTACCTGGCTCTCGGCTTTAGCTGGCTACTCACCGCGTTCGGTCGCTTGATCTCCATGCTTTCGGACGCCGGATTGACGCTTGCTAACTTTGCCTGGCTGCTGCTCGAACTGGCGCTGGCAGCCGCGTCGCTGGCCTTTGCGCTCGGCTGGCTCGCCTGAGTCGCGGCAGGGGTTGCGAAGGCGGGAGCGAGGTGCGACAAATCAGTTGAAATGAGCACGTTCGCCTGTGTTGCAGCCTTGAAAAGCCTGTGCTAGACGGCAAGCGGTTTTCGCCGGGGGACTACGGCGCATCAAAGGCGTTTTGTCTCCCCAAAGGCACCAAGATCGTAATTAGGTCAAAGATTTAGCCCGAGTTCAGAGCTCTCAGCCAAAAATCTTCGGCCTGTCAGACAAGAGAATTGACGGACCGTGGCATCGACATCTTCGCCCATTTCCGCCGTTGCAGAGCGCTATGCACGCTCCCTTTTCGATCTGGCGTCCGAATCCAAGGCGGTCGCAAAGGTCGAAGGCGAGCTTGCTTCCTTCGAAAAAATGCTCGCTTCCAGCCCGGATCTCGACCGGCTGATAAAAAGCCCGGTGTTTTCCGCCGATGAACAGTTCAAGGCCATCGGCGCGGTCGCCGACAAAGCGAAGATCGGCGGTCTGACCGGCAATTTCCTGCGTGTGGTCGCCAGGAACCGCCGCCTGTTCGCCATTCCCGGCATGATCGCTGCCTACAGGCGCATCGCCGCCGAGGCGCGCGGCGAGATTTCAGCCGATGTCACATCCGCGCATGCGCTGACCGCCGCGCAGGAGAATGAACTCAAGGCCGCGCTCAAGGGCGTTGCCGGCAAGGATGTTTCGATCAACGTTACCGTCGATCCGTCCCTGTTGGGCGGGCTCATCGTGAAGATGGGATCGCGCCAGATCGACACGTCACTTCAAACCAAACTCAATTCGCTCAAGCTTGCACTGAAAGAGGTCGGCTGATGGACATCCGCGCCGCGGAAATTTCCGCAATCCTTAAGGACCAGATCAAGAATTTCGGCCGCGAGGCCCAGGTTACGGAAGTTGGACAGGTCCTCTCCGTCGGTGACGGTATCGCCCGCGTCTATGGCCTCGACAATGTCCAGGCGGGCGAGATGGTCGAATTCCCGGGCGGCATCCGCGGCATGGCGCTCAACCTCGAGGCCGACAATGTCGGTGTGGTTATCTTCGGCGCCGACCGCGACATCAAGGAAGGCGACACGGTCAAGCGCACCGGCGCGATCGTGGACGTCCCGGTCGGCCCGGCCCTGCTGGGCCGCGTCGTCGACGCGCTCGGCAACCCTATCGACGGCAAGGGTCCGATCAAGGCCACCGAGCGTCGCCGCGTGGACGTCAAGGCTCCCGGCATCATTCCCCGCAAGTCGGTGCATGAGCCGATGTCGACCGGCCTCAAGGCCATCGACGCGTTGATCCCGGTGGGTCGCGGCCAGCGCGAGCTGGTCATCGGTGATCGTCAGACCGGCAAGACCGCCATCATCCTCGACACGATCCTCAACCAGAAATCCATCCACGAGAGCGGCCCCGAATCGGAAAAGCTCTATTGCGTCTATGTCGCCGTCGGCCAGAAGCGTTCGACTGTCGCGCAGTTCGTGAAAGTGCTCGAGGAGCGCGGCGCGCTCGAATATTCGATCATCGTCGCGGCGACCGCTTCCGATCCGGCACCGATGCAGTTCCTTGCGCCGTTTGCGGGCTGCACCATGGGCGAATACTTCCGCGACAACGGAATGCATGCGCTGATCGGCTATGACGACCTGTCGAAGCAGGCGGTCGCCTATCGCCAGATGTCGCTGCTGCTGCGCCGCCCGCCGGGCCGCGAAGCCTATCCGGGCGACGTTTTCTATCTTCACTCCCGGCTTCTGGAACGCGCTGCGAAGCTCAATGACGACAATGGCGCCGGTTCGCTCACCGCGCTGCCGGTCATCGAGACGCAGGCCAACGACGTTTCCGCCTACATCCCGACCAACGTGATCTCGATCACCGATGGCCAGATCTTCCTCGAAACCAACCTGTTCTTCCAGGGCATCCGCCCTGCTGTGAACGTCGGCCTCTCGGTGTCCCGCGTCGGTTCGGCCGCGCAGATCAAGGCGATGAAGCAGGTTGCCGGATCGATCAAGGGCGAGCTGGCGCAATACCGCGAAATGGCGGCGTTCGCACAGTTCGGCTCCGATCTCGACGCGGCGACGCAGCGCCTGCTCAATCGTGGCGCGCGCCTGACCGAACTGCTGAAGCAGCCGCAGTTCTCGCCGCTCAAGACGGAAGAGCAGGTCGCGGTGATCTTCGCGGGCGTGAACGGCTATCTCGACAAGCTGTCGGTTTCCGATGTCAGCAAGTTCGAGCAGGGCCTGCTGGCGCATATGCGTGGGCCGGGCAAGGCCGTTCTCGAAGGCATCCGCAAGGAAAAGGCGCTTTCGGACAGCCTGCGCGACCAGCTCAAGGCCGAGATCGACGCCTACGCCAAGACCTTTGCATAAGAGCGAAGACGGACCGGACCTGACGACATGGCTTCGCTGAAAGACCTTCGCAACCGCATCGCCTCGGTCAAGGCGACGCAGAAAATCACCAAGGCGATGCAGATGGTCGCTGCGGCGAAGCTGCGCCGTGCGCAGGAGGCCGCCGAAGCGGCGCGCCCCTATTCGCAGCGCATGGGGGCGGTGCTGGCCAATATCTCCGCCGCCGTCGGCGGTGGAGGCGAAGCGCCCGCCCTGATGACCGGAACGGGCAAGGACGACACGCATCTTCTGGTCGTCTGCACGGCGGAACGCGGATTGTGCGGCGGGTTCAACTCGCAGATCGCTCGTCTGGCACGTGATACGGTGCGCAAGCTCCAGAACAACGGCAAGACGGTAAAGATCATCACCGTTGGCAAGAAGGGCTACGACATATTGCGTCGTGACTTCAGCAACCTGATCATCGATCGCATTGAACTGCGCGACGTGAAGCAGATCGGCTTCGTCAACGCGCAGGCTATTGCCGACAAGGTTATTTCGCTCTTCAACGAAGGCGGCTTCGACGTCTGCACCTTGATCTATTCCGAATTCAAGTCGGTCATCTCGCAGATTCCGACCGCGCAACAGATCATTCCGGCTGCGGCGACGGCAGCTGCCGGGACCGATGCGGGCGCGGTCTATGAATATGAGCCGGAGCCAGGCGAAATTCTCGCAGACCTCATCCCGAGGAATATCGCGGTGCAGATCTTCCGCGCATTGCTTGAGAATGCAGCGGGCGAGATGGGCGCGAAGATGAGCGCCATGGACAATGCGACGCGCAACGCAGGCGAGATGATCAACAAGCTTTCGATCACCTACAACCGCCAGCGTCAGGCGCAGATCACCAAGGAACTTATCGAGATCATTTCGGGCGCCGAGGCGCTCTAGCTCGACCTGCCTGAAAAAGGCCGGCGAACAGGACACAAGGACGAAAAAGGGTAATCAGGATGGCGAAAGCAGCGACCCCAAAGAAGGCCGAGCCCGCGAAAGCGGCTGCCAAGGCCGCTCCCGCTAAGAAATCTGCCGCACCGGCCAAGGCGGCAGCACCGGCCAAGGCGGCAGCTCCCGTGAAGGCGGCTCCGGCGAAGGCCGCCGTGGCCAAGACCTCCGCGCCGGCCAAGGTGAAGCTCGCAACCGGGCCGAAGGGCAAGGTGCGCCAGATCATCGGCGCTGTCGTCGACGTGCAGTTCGAGGATCATCTGCCCGCAATTCTGAACGCGGTCGAGACGGATAATGGCGGCAACCGCCTTGTCCTCGAAGTCGCGCAGCACCTCGGTGAGAACACGGTTCGCTGCATCGCCATGGACACGACGGAAGGTCTGGTTCGCGGCCAGACGGTGGCAGACACGGGCGGCCCGATCTCGGTACCGGTCGGCCCCGGACTGCTTGGCCGTATCATCAATGTCATCGGGGAGCCGGTCGACGAAGCCGGTGCGGTCAAGGCGACCGAACATCGCGGCATTCACCAGCCCGCGCCGGAATATGTCGAACAGTCTACCGAAGCCCAGATCCTTGTCACGGGTATCAAGGTTCTCGACCTGCTCGCGCCCTATGCGAAGGGCGGCAAGATCGGCCTGTTCGGCGGTGCGGGCGTCGGCAAGACCGTGCTCATTCAGGAACTGATCAACAACGTCGCGAAGGCGCATGGCGGCTTCTCGGTGTTCGCGGGCGTCGGCGAGCGCACGCGCGAGGGTAACGACCTCTATCACGAGTTCATCGAATCCGGCGTCAACAAGAAGGGCGGCGGGGAAGGCTCCAAGGCCGCGCTGGTCTATGGCCAGATGAACGAACCGCCGGGAGCACGCGCGCGTGTCGCCCTGACCGGGCTGACCGTCGCGGAGTTCTTCCGTGACCAGGGACAGGACGTGTTGTTCTTCGTGGACAACATCTTCCGCTTCACGCAGGCTGGTTCGGAAGTGTCGGCGCTGCTTGGCCGTATTCCTTCGGCCGTGGGCTATCAGCCGACGCTGGCGACCGATATGGGCGCCTTGCAGGAGCGCATCACCACCACCACGAGGGGTTCGATCACCTCCGTGCAGGCGATCTACGTCCCTGCCGACGACTTGACCGACCCGGCGCCTGCGACATCGTTCGCCCACCTCGACGCCACCACGGTGCTTTCGCGCTCTATCGCGGAAAAGGGCATCTACCCGGCCGTCGATCCGCTCGACTCGACGTCGCGCATGCTCGATCCGCTGGTTGTCGGGGAAGAGCACTATCAGGTCGCGCGTTCGGTGCAGTCCACCTTGCAGCGCTACAAGTCGCTGCAGGACATCATCGCCATTCTCGGCATGGATGAACTCTCCGAAGAGGACAAGCTGACGGTTGCTCGCGCTCGCAAGATCGAACGCTTCCTGTCGCAGCCCTTCTTCGTCGCCGAAGTGTTCACGGGTGCACCGGGCAAGCTCGTCGACCTTCAGGACACGATCAAGGGCTTCAAGGGTCTGGTCGCGGGTGAGTACGACCATCTGCCGGAAGCCGCCTTCTACATGGTCGGCTCGATCGAGGAAGCCGTCGAGAAGGCCCAGCGGTTGGCCGCCGAAGCAGCCTGAGACAAGGGTTGAGGGCGCGGCATCCAAGCCTCGCCCTCTCCACGCAGACGAGAATTGCGGCGCAAGCTGCGCTGGACAAACGGTGACACATGGCTGAAGCGTTCAAATTCGAACTGGTTTCTCCCGAGCGGCTGCTCGTTTCGGAGTCGGTCGAATCGGTGGTCATTCCTGGCACCGAGGGCGAAATGACCATCATGGCCAACCATGCGCCGGTCATGACTACCATCAAGCCCGGCGTCGTGACGGTGAAGCCCGCGTCAGGTGCGGAACAGCGCTTCGTGGTGTTCGGCGGCTTTGCGGACATTCTTCCCACGGGTTGCACGCTGCTCGCTGAGGAGGCAATCGCCGTGGCGGACATCAACCGTGACGATCTTTCGCGCCGTATCCAGGAAGCGAGGGAAGACGTGTCCGACGCAAAGTCCGACGTCGCGCGCGCCAAGGCCCAGGAATATCTGGATCACCTCTCGACGCTGCAGGGTGCTATCGCGGCGTAGATTAAATTGAACCGCGTGGAATAGACCGCGTAGGAAGCAAGCCGGGGACGACCCCGGCTTTTTTGTGTGACATCGAACGGAAGTTCAGCTCCGCGTGGCGATCGCCGCCGCCGCCCCTGCCATCGTGCCTGCGCTGATGCGGTTCGCCATGCGCATCGCGGAGGGACTTCTGAGCAGCTTGCGTGCCTGCGCCGCCGCCAGTGCCCAGCCCAGATCGATCACCGCGAGCACGATAAACATGGTCAAGGTAAGCTCGACCCAGCCGACCATGGTCACAGATCCGAGATCGATGATCGTGGGCAGGAGCGCGAGATAGAACAGCATGATTTTCGGGTTGCCGAGCGTTACCGCGATACCTGTTGCGAACAGCTTCAGGCCAGAACCCTTTTGCGGGAGCGCCCCTTCGACAGCATCAGCAGGCGCGTTCCACATCTTCCAGGCCAGGAAAAGGAGATAGGCGACGCCGATCCATTTCAACACCAGGAATGCCTCATGAAAGGTCTGCGCCACCACCGCAAGACCGAACACGGCGAGCGACAGCCAGATCGCTTCGCCGATCCACATGGCGAGCATGAAGGGCAATGCGTCGCGCATACCGCGCGAAATGACCCGCGCGACGAGTGCGGCAACCGACGGACCGGGCGAGCCGGCGGCGACGAAAAGCGCCAGCGCGAAAATCAGCAGTGATGAGAACGACATGCGGAGCCTCCTGAACCATCTTAGGTTCAGGAAATCACGTCCGCAAGCAAGGGACCATGCGCTGACTTCAGGCGGCGCCCGCAAGTTTGGTCTTTTCGAACCGCTTGCGCTCATGCGGATCGAGATAGAGCTTGCGAAGCCGTATGGACTTCGGCGTCACCTCGACAAGTTCATCGTCCTGAATCCATGCAAGCGCGCGCTCAAGCGTCATGCGGACGGGCGGGGTGAGCTTCACCGCTTCATCCTTGCCGGCAGCGCGGATATTGGTGAGCTTCTTGCCCTTGAGGACGTTCACCTCGAGGTCGTTGTCGCGGGTATGGATCCCGACGATCATGCCGGCATAGACCTTGACGCCCGCGTCGATCACCATTGGCCCGCGATCTTCCAGGTTCCACAGCGCGTAGGCCACGGCCTCGCCCGGCTCGTTGGCGATGAGCACCCCGTTCACACGACCGGGAATCTCGCCCTTGAACGGCTCGTAGGAATGGAACAGCCGGTTCATAACGGCGGTGCCGCGCGTGTCGGTCAGAAGCTCCGACTGGTAGCCGATCAGGCCGCGCGTCGGCGCGTGAAAAACCAGCCTCTGGCGGTTGCCGCCAGAAGGCTTCAGCTCGACCATGTCGGCCTTGCGCTCCGACATTTTCTGGACGACGATTCCCGCATGCTCTTCGTCAACGTCGATCACCACTTCCTCGATCGGTTCGAGGAGGCGCCCATGCTCGTCCTTCTGCATGACGACGCGGGGACGCGAAACGGCAAGCTCAAAACCCTCGCGGCGCATGGTCTCGATGAGAACGGCAAGCTGCAATTCGCCGCGTCCCGACACATAGAATGAATCCTTGTCAGCCGATTCCTCGATGCGCAGCGCGACATTGCCTTCGGCCTCGCGCAGCAGGCGGTCGCGGATCACGCGACTCGTAACCTTGTCGCCCTCGGTGCCTGCCAGCGGCGAGTCGTTGACGAGGAAGGACATGGTGACGGTCGGCGGATCGATGGGCTGCGCGGCGAGCGGTTCGCTGAACGCAGGGTCGCAGAACGTGTCCGCGACGGTGCCTTTCGAAAGTCCCGCGATCGCGACGATGTCGCCGGCCTGCGCTTCCTCGATGGGCTGCCGTTCAAGGCCACGAAAGGCGAGTATCTTCGACACACGCCCGTTTTCCAGCAACGAACCGTCGTGATGCAGGACCTTTACCGCCTGGTTGGGCTTGAGCGATCCGCTCTCGATGCGGCCGGTGATGATGCGCCCGAGGAACGGATTGGCCTCGAGGATCGTTCCGATCATGCGGAACGGCCCGGTTCCGACATTGGGTTCGGGAACATGTTTGAGAACGAGATCGAAAAGCGGACCCAATCCCTGGTCCTTCGGTCCCTCGGGCTTTTCGGCCATCCAGCCGTCACGGCCCGAACCATAGAGGATCGGGAAATCGAGCTGGTCGTCGGTAGCGTCAAGCGCGGCGAACAGGTCGAACACATCGTTGATGACCTCGACCTCGCGAGCGTCGGGGCGGTCGATCTTGTTGATCGCCACGATGGGGCGCAGGCCCACCTTGAGTGCCTTGCCCACCACGAACTTGGTTTGCGGCATCGGGCCTTCGGCGGCGTCCACCAGCACGATGGCTCCATCGACCATGTTCAGGATGCGCTCGACCTCGCCGCCGAAATCGGCGTGGCCCGGCGTATCGACGATGTTGATGCGCGTGTCCTTCCACACCACGGAGGTGGCCTTGGCGAGGATGGTGATGCCGCGCTCTTTTTCAAGATCGTTGGAATCCATCGCGCGTTCGGCGACCCGCTGATTGTCACGCACCGCGCCGGACTGTTTCAAAAGGGCGTCCACGAGCGTCGTTTTGCCATGATCGACGTGCGCGATGATCGCGATATTGCGAAGTTTCATAATGGGTTCTCGGGATGAATCGGGAGCATCCGTCGGTGCGAATGCCGAGTTTGCCGCGCTCATACAGGTTTTTTCGCAGTTGCGAAAGGGGCCTTCGGCATTGCTGCTATGCAAAGGCGCCGGAATGGGCGTTGCTGGCGCTCAAGGAGCCTGACACATTGGATATCGATCAGGATTCGGCATGAACCGCGTAGCCCGTGCTCCGATAAGAGGAAGGTTGGACCGCCGGCTGCGGAACATGAGGCTATATTCGGGCCTCGTGCTGTTCAGCTTCGTGTCGATGCATTTCGCCAACCACATGCTGGCGCTGGTGTCGTTCGATCTGGCGGAAAAGGTTCGCCCCTGGTTCCTGCTGCTGTGGCGCAATCCGGTGGGAACGATCCTGCTCTACAGCGCGCTGCTCACGCATGTCGGTCTCGCGCTCTTTGCCCTCTATCGCAGGCGAACGCTGGTCATGCCGTTTCGCGAGGCGTGCCAGGTGACGCTCGGTCTGCTCATTCCATTGCTGATTGCGGAACATGTGATCGGCACGAGGCTGAACGAGGCGCTGACCGGCGTTCCCGACACCTATCGCTATGTGGCTTACTCGCTCTGGGTCGCTTCGCCCACAGCCGGCATGCGCCAGATCTTCGCGGTGTTCGCGGTCTGGGTCCATGCGTGCCTCGGCCTCTATTTCTGGCAGCGCCAGAAGCCATGGTTCGAGCGCGCGGGGGCGCCGCTGCTTGTGGTGGCGGCACTCGTTCCCGTGTTGACAACGCTCGCCTTCGTCACCGCCGGACGCTCCGTTGCCGACCTCGGTCTCGGCCTGCCCGCGCCCGACGAGCAGCGGATCATGGCCGCGGGCATCGTCAAGGAGCGGGCGGTCGCCGCGATCTATTCGGTCTATGGGCTCGCACTGGTCACCCTGCTTGCGTTGCGCTTCGTCCGCTCTCTCAGCGAACGAAGCAACATGATCGAAATACGCTATCCGGACGGCAAGGTCTCACGGGTTCCACGCGGCTACAGCGTGCTCGAAGCCAGCAGGCTGGCGGGCATCCCGCATCATTCGGTGTGCGGCGGGCGCGGCAGATGCTCCACCTGCCGGGTCGTCGTGCTGGATCATCTGGCCGAGCAGCCGTCGCCCGAAGCCGTGGAGGCCGCGACGCTGGAGCGGATCAACGCTCCGCCCGACGTGCGGCTCGCCTGCCAGTTGCGCCCGGTGACCGACATCAAGGTTGCGCCGGTGCTCGCCACGGAAGAGAGCGTTCACGCGGAAATCGTGCGCGCCACGCCTGCACCCGGACGGGAGCGCGAAGTCGCGGTGCTGTTTTGCGACATACGCGATTTCACCCGTATCACCAGCCGCAGCCTGCCTTTCGACACCGTGTTCATGCTCAACCGATATTTCGCGATTGTGGGCAGGGCGGTGGAGGCAGAAGGCGGGCGGCTGGACAAGTTCATCGGTGATGGCGCGATGGCCATATTCGGGCTCGAAACGGGTCCCGACATTGCCTGTCGACAGGCGCTCGCGGCAGCAAAATCCATTCTGGAAGGACTCGATCAGGTCAGCCGCGAGCTTGAGCAGGACCTTGCCGAACCGCTGAGGGTCGCCATCGGCATTCATTCCGGCCCGGCGATCGCGGGCACGATGGGCTACGGCCGCACGACCAACGTGACGGTCATCGGCGAGACGGTGAATGTGGCAAGCCGGCTGGAATCGCTTGCCAAGGAAATGGATGCCGCGATTGTCATATCGCGGCACGCCGCCGAACAGTCGAGGCTGGAACTGAAAGGCTATTCCTTTCAGCAGGTAGAGATTCGCGGCATGCCGACGCCGCTCGAAGTCTGCGTCATCGGGCCAATGGCCGCGCGCAGGATGGATACAGCGCGCATCTCCCCTGCCGCAGCCGTCTCGGCCTGACCGTCATTCCAGGCCGCGCTTCTCCATCATGGCCTGCGCGGTAGGCATCTTGCCCCTGAACGCGATGTAAAGCTCCTCCGGGTCTCGGGAACCGCCCGCTGAATAGATGAAGGTCTTGAGCTTTTCGGCCATTTCGGGGTTGAACGGGTCGCCGGTCTCCTCGAACGCGGAGAACGCATCGGCGTCGAGCACTTCCGACCACATGTAGGAGTAGTAGCCCGACGAATAGCCGTCGCCTGCGAAAACGTGCTGGAAATGCGGCGTGCGGTGTCGCATGGGAACGGCGTCCGGCTTCTGCAGTCTTTGCAGCGTCTGTGCCTCGAAGGCGAGCGGATCGGCCGGTGCGTTCGGCTCGGCGTGGTAGGCCATGTCGACCAGCGCGGAGGCCGCGAACTCGACCGTGTTGAACCCGGCGCCGAATGTCCTGGCGGCCAGCAGCTTGTCGAGCAGCGACTTCGGCATCGGCTCGCCGGTCTTCGCATGCAGCGCATATTTTTCGAGCACTTCGGGCACGGTCAGCCAGTGCTCGTAGAGTTGCGAGGGAAGCTCCACGAAATCGCGGCTGACGGAGGTGCCCGAAACCGATGGCCATGTGACATCGGTCAGCATGCCGTGCAGGGCGTGGCCGAACTCATGAAACAGCGTGCGCGCCTCGTCGAGCGAAAGCAAAGCCGGTTCGCCTGCCGGCGGCTTGGCGAGGTTCATGACGTTGTAGATGATCGGCGACGATCCCTCTCCGAGTCTGTAGCCGGACTGGAGCGCGCTCATCCATGCGCCGGAACGCTTGGAAGGCCGGTTGAAATAGTCGGCGAGGAAAATCGCGAGCGGATTGCCGGATTTGTCCAGCACGCGGAACACCCGCACGTCCGGATGCCAGGCGCTTGCCCCCTCGATTGGCGCGATGCTGATGCCGAACAGGCGGGCGGCGACATCGAAACAGGCTGCGATGATGTTGTCCAGTTGCAGGTAAGGCTTCAACTCCGCTTCGTCGAAGGCGAATGTCTCGGCGCGCAGCTTTTCCTGATAATAGCGCCAGTCCCAGCCCGCGATCTTCTCATTGCTGCCGGAGGCTGCCGCGAGGCGCTGAAGCTCGATCTCGTCGGCCGCCGCCTTGGCGCGCGCCTTGTCCCAGACGGGTTCGAGCAGGTCGAGCACGGCCTTGGGTGTCTTTGCCATGGTGTTGTCGAGCTTGAGCGCGGCAAAGCTCTCATATCCGAGAAGCTTTGCCTTTTCCGCGCGGAGTGCGAGCGTCTTTTGCACCACTTCCCCATTGTCCGTCGCGCCACCCGTCTGGCCGCGCATGATGAAGGCGCTGAACGCTTTCTCGCGAAGGTCGCGGCGATCCGAGAAGGCCATGAACGGCTCGTAGATGGAGCGCGAGAGGGTGATCGCATATTGGCCCTTGGCGTCGCGCGTGTCGGCCGCCTCGGCCATGGCGCTCCTGAGGAAATCCGGCAGGCCGGAAAGGTCCTTTTCATCGAGTAGCAAATACCATTGCTTCTCGTCGGCCAGCACGTTCTGTCCGAAGCGTGCGCCGAGTCCCGCCAGTTCCTCGTTGATGGAGGCCAGCCGCTTCTTTCCCTCGGGGTCGAGCTTCGCACCTGTTCGCACGAAATTCTTCCAGGTGCGCTCCAGAACGCGCAGCGTCTCCGCGTCCAGCTTCAGGCTCTCGCGCCGTTGGTACAGGTCGTCTATGCGCGAGAAAAGCCGCTCGTTCATCGAGATCGCGGAATAGTGACGCGCCATTTTCGGGGCGATCTCGCGTTCGAGCGACTGGATCGTGTCGTTGGTGTGTGCGCCCGCGCGACACCAGAAAATGGAAGATACGCGGTGCAACGCGTCGCCGCCGAGTTCGAGCGCCTTGAGCGTGTTCTCGATGCTTGCGGGTTCAGGGTTGGCGGCAATTGCCTCGATTTCCCCTTCATGTGCCTTCATGGCGCTGTCGAGCACGCCTGCGAAATCCCGGTCCTCGATGCGTGAGAAGTCCGGCAGGCCGGAGGGGCCGGTCCAATGCGTCAAAGGATGTTCTGTAAGGGAAATCTCTATCATGCCATGATCCTGTCGAATGTGCGCCTTCGATGTAGGTCCCATCCTCTGTCGGCGCAACGGTCTTGACTGTCCCGTCCAACCATGTGCTGACAAAACCCATGGACATCCAACAGCCGCAACGGCCACTGATGAGCGAGCGCCGCGTCGGTATCATCGGCGCGTGTCTGGCCATGATCGGTCCATTCTCAATGTCGGTCTACACACCCGCCATGCCGGAGATCGTGCACGCTTTCGGCACCACCGAAGAAGCGGTCAAGATGTCGCTCTCGCTCTATTTCGCGGGCTTTGCGTTCGCGCAACTGGTCACGGGGCCGCTGTCGGACGGGCTGGGACGCAGGCCGGTAACTATCGCCTTCATGGCGATCTACACGATGGCCAGCCTCGCCGCCCTGTTTGCCCCCGGCATCGGCGTGCTGATCGCTGCGCGGTTCGTGCAGGGCATCGGCGCCGCCGCCGGCATCGCCATGTCCCGCGCCATCGTCCGCGATCTGTTCAACCACGACCAGGCGGCCCGCATCATGAACCTGATCGCGACGATCCTCGCCATCGGGCCCGCGCTTGCGCCGACCATTGGGGGGCTGACCATGAAGTTCTTCGGTTGGCACGCGATCTTTTTCGTCATGGCGGTTGCGGGCGGGGCGCTGGTGCTCATGACGATCTTCGGCATTCGCGAAACCGTCGAGCGAGATCTTGGCCGCATCTCGCCGCGCGCGCTTCTTGCAAGCTATGCCAGTCTGCTGAAAAGCCCCTATTTCATGACCGCCAGCCTGACAAACGCCGGCGCCACGGGCGCGATCTATGCGCTTGCCACGATGCTGCCCTTCGTGATGATGAACCGGGTCGGGTTGACGCCCACCCAATTCGGTCTGGCGATGCTGATGCAGTCAGGCAGCTTCATCGTCGGTTCGCTTACGCTGCGCTGGCTGATGCGGCGATGGTCGCCTGCCGCGCTTGTGCCGTTGGGACTGACGCTTGTCGGGCTGGCGAGCATCGCTTTCGTCACCCTGCCACGCATCTGGCCGCCGAGCTTCGCTACCGTCATGGTGCCGCTCGCCTTCTACGCCTTTGGCGTGGCCTTCATCGTTTCGGTCATGACAATGGCGGCGATGGCTCCGTTCGGACGCAATGCAGGGGCGGCGTCGGCGCTGCTCGGTTTCATGCAGATGGGGACCGGGCTGGCTGGCGGATCGCTCGCCGCGTTGATCGGCGATGCAGTCGTGGCGCTCGCAACGGTTGTGCCGCTGCTGGGGTTCATCGCAATCGTTTCGTGGCTCGTCTGGCGGCGGCTACCGATGCCCTCGTGAGGGATGCCGTCGCGGCGTCAATCCAGTTCGGGCCGCTCGAAGTCGCCGGTCTCGCTGTTCATCGCCCACAGCTCGCCGGTCGAGATGTCGAACCATGCGCCGTAGAGCGACAAGCGCTCCTTCTGCTCCAATATCTTCACGCAGGGAAAGCTGCGCAGATTGTCCAGCGAATAGCGGATCGATATGCGTTCCAGCGCCGTCTGGCGTTCGCTCGACGTCATCATCTTGTTGCCTGCCACCGTTTGCGCCGCCGGGCCGACGAGGCTCATCCACTTGCCGATGAAATCGCCGGGTGACAGCGGCTCGGCGTCCGGCGACAGCGCCGCCTTGATGCCGCCGCAACGACCGTGGCCCATGACGACAATGTTCTTCACCTTCAGGCTCTGCACGGCGAATTCCAGTGCCGCGGACGTCGCGTGGAACTCGCCGTCCGGTGCATAGGGCGGAACGAGGTTTGCGACGTTTCGCACGACGAACAGTTCGCCGGGTCCGGAATTGAAGATGACTTCGGGAGCCGAACGCGAGTCGCAGCACGCGATCACCATGGTTTCAGGCGCCTGCCCCTCGCGCGCCAGCGAGCGATAGGAGTCACGCTCGCCGGGATACCGGCTGGACATGAAGGTGCGGTAGCCGCTGAGCAGGTGTTCCGGAAGATGTGCCATGCTTTTTCTCCTAGAGAATTTGCCGGAGAATGCAAAAGGGATTTCGGGGTGCTGCGATTGCAGTCCTATGCGCGCCGATCCTTGCCGGGCAGGGACAGGCGGCGCATCTGCACCATTGCCATCGGATGCGACAGGCTTTGCGAATCCGTTTCCAGTTGCAGTTCGTCGCCGCCGCGACGTGCGGTGCGCGCCAGAATCTCGAAAACGGAAGCGGTCGTCGTTTGCAGGGCCTTTTGCAGGTTCTGTCCGCCGAGCAGCCTGGCAAGAAAGACCGCGCCGGTCAGGTCGCCGAGTCCATTCGGCGGGTTCTCGATGATCCGATGCTCCGCAAGCCATGCTTCCGTTCCTGACAGCAGAAGATTACCGGTAAAGCCCTTCATCATCGCGGGCGCGGATGTGACCAGCATCGTCTGGGGACCAGCTTCGGTGGCGGCCTCCATGGTCGCGCGCAGTTCCGACAGGTCGCGCCCCGTCATCCATGCCAACTCGTAGCGGTTGGGCGTCGCGATGTCGGCAAGCGGCAGCAGTTCGTCGCGGATGCGTTCTGCGAGGCCCTGCTTGACATAAAGCCCACCCAGATCGCCCATCACCGGGTCGCAGACATAGAGCGCGTTCGGGTTTTTCTTGCGCACGGCGGAGACAAGCGATGCGACTGCGCCGACCTGTCCCTCGTCGCCCAGATAGCCGGACAGCACGCCCGCCACCTCGCCAAGCCAGGGCGAGGATTCGAGGTCCTTGAGCATCGCCGCGAATTCCGCGTCCGGCGGGACGATTCGGGTGGCGCGCCCGTGGCCGGGATGCCAGGGCAGGATGACGGTCGGGATCGCCCAGACCGGGAATCCCAGCGATTCCAGCGCAAAGACGGCGGCGCGGTTGCCCACCGATCCGCGAGCGACATGGCTCGAAATCACGATCACCGTCTTTGCGGACGCCTGCGTCGGCTCGCTTCCGGGTTGGGACATGGAACTCAGGCCGAAAGGAGAAATCGAATGAAGAGAATGATGACGACGACTGTCACGACGAAGCCGATGGCGCGCCCAATGCGCGTTCCCCACGTCTCGATTGCGTCCGACTGGTCGGCGTCCGCGGCGGTCAGATGAGCTTGCAGGCGACCGGCGGCGCGGCCATAGCCCGATTCCTGCTCGATCTGGCCAATGATGCGCCGCGATTCGGCGAGATCGTCATTTCCTTTGCGCTTTGCCATGTACTTGCCGACGCTGCTCCTTTTCCCGATCGGGACGCCAGCCGTGACGGAATGTCAAGGCTGGCGATCGGTACAGACCGCTTTCCTTGTCCGCCAAACGTGTTAAGCCTTCGCGTGATCCGAATCCTTGGGGGTTTATCATGTCGATCACCGATTTCCGCGTCCAGCGTCCGCGCTCTATCCTGTCGATCCTGCTGGTCCTGTTGCTTGCGCCGCTTCTGTCGGCCTGCGGCTACAACACCATCCCGACGGCGGAGGAGAATGCCAAGGCAGCGTGGAGCGAAGTCCTCAACCAGTATCAGCGCCGCGCCGACCTCATTCCCAATCTCGTCGAAACGGTCAAAGGCTACGCCGCCCACGAGGCGGACACCTTGCAGGCCGTCGTCGAGGCGCGCGCCAAGGCGACGCAGGTGACGGTGAATGCCGACAAGCTGACCGATCCCGATGCCTTCCGGCAGTTCCAGGAGAACCAGGCCGGGCTGACGAGCGCGCTCGGTCGTCTGCTCGCGGTCGCGGAGAACTACCCCGACCTCAAGGCGAATCAGAACTTCCTCGCGCTTCAGGCCCAGCTTGAAGGAACCGAAAACCGCATCGCGGTGGCCCGCCGCGACTATATCCAGGCCGTTCGCGCCTTCAACCTGACCCTTTCCACCTTCCCGTCGATGATCTGGGACAAGCTCTGGTTCCACAGGCAGCCGTTCCAGAATTTCACTGTCGAACAGGACAAGATGGAAGTGCCGAAGGTCGATTTCGGCACGCAGCCGCAGGCGCAGCCTTCGGGCGGCTGACCCGCGTCGGCCGAGACACGGAATGGCCGGTCTAGTGACCACAAGCATGCCATCAGGGGTCGTGCGGAACCTGCTGCGCGCCGTGCTGCTTGTGCTGGCCATGCTTGCCTGCGCACCGGCGGGGTCGCTTGCGGCGGAGATACCGCCGCTTACCGGGCGCGTCGTGGACGATGCGCATATGCTCGACGCCGCCACGGAGCAGGCGCTGACGGCGAAGCTGCAGGCGTTCGAGGCGAAATCCAGCGATCAGGTCGTCGTCGCGACCATCGACAATCTCGACGGCGAGGCCATCGAACCCTATGCGAACCGCCTGTTCCGGGCATGGAAACTCGGCCAGGCGGGCGAGAACAACGGCGTGCTCCTGCTGGTGGCCAAGGACGACCGCAAGATGCGCATCGAGGTCGGCTACGGGCTGGAAGGCACGCTGACCGACCTGCATTCCAGCCTCATCATACAGGACATGGTGCCCTATTTCCGCAACGGAGATTTCAACGGCGGAATCTCGCAGGCGGTCGACGGCATCGTGAAGGTGCTCGAAGGGCAGGGTGCGGAACTGGAGGCGCGCGCCAAGCGCAACGAACGCGATGCGTCCGAGCCGATGGATGTGGTGTTCGGGCTTTTCATCCTGCTCTGGGTGACCCTGTTCTTCGGAAGCATACTGATGGCGATCCTGCCGCGCATGTTCGGCGAGCAGATCGCGCCGGGGCGCTATCGCTGGCTGGGCATGGAGTTCAACTATGCCCGCCATGCGCGGCGCGGCCGTGGGCGCGACTGGACCACGGGCGGCTGGAGCGGCGGCGGTGGAGGCTGGTCGTCAGGAGGCGGCGGCTGGTCGGGTGGCGGTGGTTTTTCAGGCGGTGGCGGCTCCTCCGGTGGCGGCGGCGCGTCGGGGGGCTGGTGACGCGATGACGGCGCGGGCTATCACGAGTGAAGAACATCACAGGGTCGCCCGCGCGATCTCCGAGGCCGAGCACCGCACGAGCGGCGAAATCTACTGCGTCGTCGCTCGACGTTCGAGCAGCTATTTCTACGCGGCCTCCTTCATGGTGTTCATCGCCCTGCTGATCGTCAGCCTTGGCGCGGCGCTCGCGCTTGAGATGGGGTGGTTTACGTTGCGCCTGCCCGTTTTCGTGGCCGCGCAAATTCTCGCGACCGCATCCGCCCTCCTGCTGATCGCTTTCTTCCCACGTTTCAGGCTTATGCTGGTGCCACGCCGCCTGCAGTTCATGCGCTCGCACGAAAACGCCGTGAAGCAGTTCCTCGCCCGCAACGTGCATATGACGGCGGAGCGCACGGGCGTGCTCATCTTCGTTTCGCTGGCCGAGCGCTATGCGGAAGTCGTGGCCGACAGCGGCATCAACGCCGAGGTCAGCCAGGACGAATGGGACAATGTCATCCGCGAACTGGTCGATCATGCGCGCAAGGATGAGATTGCCGAAGGCTTCGTCACCGCCATCGGAATGGTGGGCGCACTTTTGGCGCGGCACTTTCCACCAAAAGCTGTGAATCCGAATGAGCTGGATGATCATTTGGTAGAGATCTAGCGCATCCGCATTCTAGAATCGCCAAAAGCCGAATCGCACTTACCCACAAGGAGCGCTTGTGCGGTCATGCGATTGGGGCATATGGTTAAGAAAGAATGAAGACTCTAACCATAGACATAAGACGCGCGGAACTGCGCGATGCCGAGGCGATTGCGGATGCCCATCAGGCCGCATGGCTTGGAACCTATAGCGGCATTATCCCGCACCGGGCGTTGATCTCGATGGTCAACCGGCGCGGCCCGCAATGGTGGGCGCATGCGATACGAAATGCGACCTCCATCCTCGTCGTCGATGTCGGCGGTGAAATTGCCGGTTATGCAACGCTGGGGCGCAGCCGCGCCCGGCAATTGCGGCAGGAAGGCGAAATCTATGAGCTTTACCTGAGGCCGGAATATCAGGGCGTGGGCCTTGGATCGCGGCTTTTCAAGGAAGCGCGTCGCCGTCTTTCCCAGCACGGGCTCAAGGGTCTTGTCGTGTGGGCGCTCGAAGACAACGCCAATGCCGTTTCCTTCTATGAGGGGTCTGGCGGGCGCGATGTCGCCGAAGGCGTCGAGGTGTTCGAGCAAAAGGCCCTCAAGAAGGTCGGCTTCGTCTGGGACTGACGCCGCCTCCGTTTCCCGCCTATCTACGACCTCAGTTCACATTGCTTATCCGGCTCCTTGGCGCTATCGGAAGGCGTCCATTTGGAGAAGCTTATGCGTATCGAAGCCATAGCCACCGGAAACAACCCGCCGGAAGATGTGAACGTTATAATCGAGGTTCCGATCGGCGGCGAACCCATCAAGTATGAAATGGACAAGGCGGCGGGGACGCTTGTCGTCGACCGCTTCCTCTACACATCCATGCGCTATCCGGGAAATTACGGCTTCGTACCGCACACGCTGTCGGGCGACGGCGACCCCATCGACGTTCTGGTGTGCAACACCCGCGAGCTTGTGCCGGGCTGCGTCATCAATGTGCGGCCAATCGGCGTTCTCATCATGGAAGACAATGCGGGACAGGACGAGAAAGTGCTGGCCGTGCCGTCGCTGCACCTCACCAAGCGCTATGAGCGGGTCCGCAACTACACAGATCTCCCCCCGATCACGCTCGATCAGGTCGCGCATTTCTTCGAACATTACAAGGATCTGGAGCCCGGCAAATGGGTGAAGATCGGCGGCTGGCACGATGCGGACTACGCCAAGAAAATGATCGTCGAGGCGGTCGAGCGCTACAAGGCCGAATCCTGAACCCCGTTTAGAGGACCGGCGGCCTGCTGGACGTCTTCCGGCAGTTCCATCGTCTGGAGCGTGTCCAGCGGCGCGCCGTCGATCGCGCCCATCACCGCGCGGGCGAGGTTCCGTCCGGCAAGTCTGAAATCCTCGTTGACGACGTTGATCTGGGGACGAAAGACGTGCAGCAGCCTGAACGATTGCTTGGAAACGATATCGATATCGCGGCCAAGCTGCAGGCCGGCCGCTTCGATGCCCGCGACGATGGAAAATGCCGCACCTCCCGCGCTTGAGACGAAGCCGTCGGGGCGCTGCGGGCGGCTGACGAGGTCCGTCACCGCCGCCTGAATTTCTTCCATCGTCGAATCCGTCGAGACCTGGAAGAAGGGAGCCTCCGCGATTCCGGCTGCCGACAGGCCCTGCGTAAAGCCGTCGCGGGTGTGCTGCGCATAGGAGAGCGAAGGGCAGGGACCCAGCAGGGCAAGCCGCTTCTTGCCGAGTTCCGCAAGCCGCTCGACCGCGATCCTGCCGAAAAGCGCGTTATCGAAATCGTGGAACGGATGCGAAGGGTTGATCGCAGTGCGTCCGTGCGTCGCGAAGGGAAAGCGATGTTCCGCCATGTAGCGGACGCGCGGATCGTTGGGTTCGGTCCGCGAAATGATGATGCCGTCGGCGGACCCCGTCTCGACGACATAGCGCACCGGCTCCATCGGATCATTGTCACGCGAATAGGGCGTGAGAATCAGGTGATAGGGTGTCTGCGCGAGTTGCTCCGACACGCCGTAGACAATGTCGGACACGAAGCCGCCCACGGATTCCTGCGTGTCGAGAATAAGGCTGATCACATTGGTCTTGCCGGTCCGCAGGCGAACCCCCGCACGGTTTGGGCGGTAACCGATCTGGCGCGCCACCAGTTGAACGCGGTTGCGCGTCTCCAGCCCGATCTCCGGCGCGTTCTTGAGTGCTCGCGAAACGGTGGTCACGCCCAATCCCGTCATGAAGGCGATGGTTTTCAGCGTCGGGCGGGCGCCGGCCTGCACCCGTGCTCTTTTTTCGACGTCGTAGGATTCCATGTCGGCCCCCAAGCCGGTCGATCTCATGCGCCCTGATTAGCTCCAAAGGCAAAGCAATTCAATAAATACTGAAACGTTACAGAAATACCGCTTAAGCCGGCACCAGATCCGTCGCCCAGTGGCAAATTATGCGATTTGAATGTTTATTCGTGGAACGAAACTGTGGGGTTGCCCCTATTGCGGAGATAGATTAGCTTACCACCTGTAACGTTACAGATTTCTGGGAGGAGCTTATGCGTTATAGGTTTTTGACGGCTGCCTGCATGGCAGCCACCGCCTGTGGATATGCAGGCTTTGCATCCGCGACCGATCTCGAAGTGACGCACTGGTGGACATCCGGCGGCGAGGCTGCCGCAGTTCAGGAACTGGCGAAAGCCTTCGATGCGACGGGCAACAAATGGGTTGACGGCGCAATCGCCGGATCGGGCGGAACCGCCCGGCCGATCATGATCAGCCGCATTACGGGCGGCGATCCAATGGGCGCAACGCAGTTCAATCATGGCCGGCAGGCCGAGGAGCTTGTCGAAGCCGGGCTGATGCGCGATTTCACCGACCTCGCGGCAAAGGAAAAATGGACGGAGATCATCCGGCCAAAGAGCCTGCTCGACAGTTGCACCATTGACGGCAAGATCTATTGCGTTCCGGTCAATATCCATTCCTGGCAATGGCTGTGGCTGTCCAATGCCGCATTCGAATCAGCGGGCGTGCCCGTCCCGAAGAACTGGGACGAGTTTGTCGCTGCCGCGCCCAAGCTTGAGGAAAAAGGCATCGTGCCGCTCGCGGTCGGCGGGCAGCCGTGGCAGTCATCCGGCGCGTTCGACGTGATGCTGTCGGCGCTGGGCGGCAAGGACCTGTTCCTGAAGGTCTATCAGGACAAGGACGCGGAAGCCGCGGCGGGTCCTGAAATGGCCAAGGTGTTCAAGGCCGCCGACGATGCGCGCAAAATGGCCAAGAACACAAATGTGCAGGACTGGAACCAGGCCACCAATATGGTCATCACCGGCAAGGCCGGGGGGCAGATCATGGGTGACTGGGCGCAGGGCGAATTCCAGATCGCGGGCAAGGTGGCCGGGAAGGACTATACCTGCCTTCCGGGCCTCGGCGTGACAGAGATGATCGCCACCGGCGGCGACGCATTCTATTTCCCGCTCCAGAAGGACGAGGCGAAGGCTGCCGCGCAGGAGGTGCTGGCGACGACGCTTCTCGACCCGAAGACGCAGGTCGCATTCAACCTAAAGAAGGGTTCGCTGCCGGTGCGCGGCGACGTTGATCTGAATGCGGCAAACGATTGCATGAAGAAGGGCCTCGACATTCTCGCCAAGGGCAATGTCATTCCCTGGACCGACCAGCTGCTTTCGCAGGACACGCAAAAGCAGAAGGAGGACCTGATGGCCGAATTCTTCTCCAATCCGAACCTCACGGTCGAGGACGCCCAGAAGCGGTTCGCGGACATCATCGGCTCCGCCGACTGATCGATGACGATTGTGGGTCCTGTCCCCGGGAAGGCCGGCATGTCGACCGATGGCATCGGGCGTGAACGCCGGCCTTCAGGGCTGCTGCGCAATCTGAGCGCGAAGATTGCGTCGATCCCCATGGTCCTTACCGCGCTGGTGGTCTTTGCCGGCGGCACGGCATGGACCGTCCTCTATTCCTTCACCAATTCGCGCCTGCTGCCGCGCGCCAATTTCGTCGGCTTCGATCAATATGTGCGGCTGTGGGCCGCCCCGCGCTGGACGACGGCGGTCGAGAACCTGGCCATCTACGGCGTGCTGATGCTGGTTTTCTCGGTGCTGATCGGCTTTGTCCTGGCCGCGCTCATGGATCAGAAAATCCGCTTTGAGGATACGTTCAGGACGATCTTCCTCTATCCCTTCGCGCTGTCCTTCATTGTCACTGGGCTGGTCTGGCAATGGCTGCTCAATCCCGATTTCGGAGTGCAGGCGGTGGTGCGCTCGCTCGGCTGGACGAGCTTCACCTTTGACCCGCTCTACGACCAGCGTATCGTCATCTATGGCATTGTCATCGCCGCCCTGTGGCAGGGAACAGGACTTGTGATGTGCCTCATGCTGGCGGGCCTGCGCGGCATCGACGAAGACATATGGAAGGCCGCGCGCGTCGATGGAATTCCAACCTGGCGAACCTACGTCCAGATAATCGTGCCGATGATGCGGCCCGTGTTCGTCACCACACTGGTTATCATCGCGGCCTCCATCGTGAAGGTCTATGACCTCGTCGTCGCGCAGACCAGCGGCGGTCCGGGCATCGCCTCCGAAGTGCCCGCCAAATATGTCTACGACTACATGTTCCATGCGCAGAATCTCGGGCAGGGCTTCGCGGCCTCCTCGATGATGCTGCTGTCGGTCATCATCATCGTCGTGCCCTGGGCCTATCTCGAATTCGGAGGGCGGGATCGTGGCTGAACCTGCAACCTCCATGGTCGGGGACGGTCCGCGCGGTGCGCGTCCGAGGCGCATCCTGTCGTCGCGCAACATCGTCATCTACGGAACGCTGTTCGTCGTCGCGTTCTACTACCTCGTCCCGCTCTATGTGATGGTCGTGACCTCGCTGAAGGGCATGCCGGAAATCCGGCTCGGCAACATCTTCTCGCCGCCGATGGAAATAACCTTCGAACCGTGGGTCAAGGCGTGGGCCACGGCGTGCACAGGCCTGAACTGCGACGGGCTTTCGCGGGGCTTCTGGAACTCGGTCATCATCACCGTGCCGTCGGTGGTCGCCTCCATTGCGATTGCATCCGTCAATGGCTATGCGCTCGCCAACTGGCGGTTCAGAGGTGCAGACATCTTTTTCACGATACTGATCGTCGGCGCGTTCATTCCCTATCAGGTGATGATCTATCCCATCGTCATCATCCTGCGTGAGATGGGTCTCTACGGCAGCCTGTGGGGACTGATTATCGTGCATTCGATCTTCGGCATGCCGATCCTGACGCTGCTGTTCAGGAACTATTTCACCTCGCTGCCGCAGGAATTGTTCAAGGCCGCACGCGTCGACGGGGCAGGGTTCTGGCAGATTTTCCTGCGCATCATGCTGCCGATGTCGATGCCGATATTCGTCGTCGCCATCATCCTGCAGGTGACCGGCATCTGGAACGATTTCCTTTTCGGTGTGGTCTACACTCGGCCCGACACCTATCCCATGACGGTGCAGCTCAACAACATCGTCAACTCGGTGCAGGGCGTGAAGGAATACAACGTCAACATGGCCGCGACGATCCTGACCGGACTTGTCCCGCTCCTGATCTATTTCGCATCCGGCAAGCTGTTCGTGCGCGGCATTGCCGCTGGTGCGGTCAAGGGATAGGGCGCCGATGAAGTCAAATGGCGCCAGCGTTTCGGTTCGCGACCTTCGCCTCAGCTACGGCAGCCTGGAAGTGCTGAAGACGCTCAATCTCGATGTCGCGCATGGGGAATTCCTCGTGCTGCTCGGTCCCTCCGGCTGCGGCAAGTCCACGCTGCTCAATTGCATTGCCGGCCTGCTCGACATCACAGACGGCCAGATATTCATCAAGGGAAAGAACGTAACCTGGCTCGAACCGAAAGACCGGGACATCGGCATGGTGTTCCAGTCTTATGCGCTCTATCCGCAGATGACGGTGGAGAAGAACCTGTCCTTCGGCCTGCGCGTGGCCGGAATGCCGAAGGACCAGATCGCGGAGCGCATCAGGCGCGCGTCGCAGATGCTGCAGATCGAGCCGCTTCTTCAACGCAAGCCCGCGGCCCTTTCCGGCGGACAGCGCCAGCGCGTGGCCATCGGCCGGGCGCTGGTGCGCGATGTCGAGGTTTTTCTGTTCGACGAGCCGTTGAGCAATCTGGATGCCAAGCTGCGTTCGGAACTGCGCGTCGAAATCAAGCGGCTGCACCAGCGGCTGGAAAACACGATGATCTATGTCACGCATGACCAGGTCGAGGCGATGACTCTTGCCGACCGGATCGCCGTCATGCGCGGCGGCGTCATCCAGCAGCTCGACGAGCCGCAGCGCATCTACAACCGACCGGTCAACCGCTTCGTGGCGGGATTCCTCGGCTCACCCGGAATGAACTTCCTGTCGGGATCGATCGGCGAGGACGCAGCCGCCTTCCACGTCGGCGATGTCTCGATCCCCCTGGGCCGCTATGCCTTCGAACGGCAGCCCTCGCCGCGTTCTGACGCTGTGCTGGGGATCCGTCCCGAGCATGTTCTGGTGAGCGGCGCGGCTGTCGGCCAGCCGTTTAGCAAGGAAGTGAGGGTCGAGATCGTCGAGCCGATGGGCGCCGACACGCTGGTCTGGACCAAGCTCGGAGGCAGCAATTTCGCCTTTCGCGTCGAGGCCGAAAAGCAGGTCAGGCCGGGCGATCTGACGCGCATCGCGTTCGATCCCGCGCGGGCCTCGATGTTCGGCGCCGACGACAATCGCCTATGAATTTCCAACTATGGGAAACGACACATGGACTGGTCCTATCAACTCTATTCTTCCCGCAACCACACGCCCTGGCCGGATGTGCTGAAAGGGCTTGCCAAGGCCGGCTACAAGCGCGTCGAGGGGTTTGGCGCGGTCTATGACGATCCCAAGGGGTTCCGCGCCGAACTCAAGAAGAACGGGCTCACAATGCCGACGGCGCATTTCTCCATCGAGTTGCTGGAGAAGGATTTCGCAAAGGTCGAATCCGTCGCGAAGGCTCTGGGCGTGAAGTTGATCGTCTGTCCCTATCTCGTGCCGGAAGCCAGGCCGAAATCCCGCAAGGGATGGGAGCAGTTCGTCGCGCGCCTCGGCAAGATCGCCAAGCAGTCGGCGAATGCGGGTTTCGACTTCGCTTGGCACAACCATGATTTCGAGTTCCGCCTGCTGCCGGACGGCTCCTCGCCCATGCGGCATATTCTGGACGGATCGCCGACCATCGGATGGGAAATCGACGTCGCCTGGATCATCCGGGGAGGCATCGACCCGGCTCCCTGGATCGCCGCCTACGGCCCGCGCATCGCGGCCGTGCATGTCAAGGACATCGCGACGGCGGGGACCAATATCGAGCAGGACGGCTGGTCGGATGTCGGCCATGGCGAGGTCGACTGGAAAGGGCTCTACAAATTGCTCAGGTCGAAAACCAAGGCGCGCCACTACATCATGGAGCACGACAACCCCCCGGATGCCGCGCGGTTCGCAAAGCGGTCGATAGCCACTGTCAGGAAGTTTTGAGGGTCCGTGAGATGAAGAAAATCATGGGGGTCGGCATTGTCGGCTGCGGCAACATATCGAAAACCTATTTCGGCCTGTCGCCGATGTTCAGGGGCATCGAGGTACGCGCAGCCTCGGACATCGACATGGACGCAGCGAGGGCGCGCGCCAGGCAATATGGCGTGCGGGCCGAGACGGTGGATGGTCTGCTGAAGGCGGACGACATCGACATCGTCGTCAACCTGACCGTGCCGGCGGCGCATTACGGCGTATCCAAAAAGGCGCTGGATGCCGGCAAGCACGTCTATTCCGAAAAGCCCTTCGTGCTTTCCGTGAAGGAGGGGCTGGACCTGCGAAAGCGCGCCGCCGCCAAGGGGCTGCGCATCGGCTCGGCGCCCGACACGTTCCTCGGTGGATCGCACCAGCTCGCCCGCCACCTGATTGACTCCGGCAAGCTGGGCGCGATTACCTCCGGCACATTGCATGTGATGAATCACGGCATGGAGCACTGGCATCCCAATCCGGATTTCTTCTTCCTGCCTGGCGGCGGCCCGGTGCTTGATCTCGGGCCGTACTATATCGCCGATCTGATCAACCTTATCGGCCCGGTGCGCCGGGTCGCGGCGCTGACGACCATCCCTGCGGCGGAGCGCACGATTTCCTCGAAGCCACGCGCGGGCGAGAAGATCGCCGTCAAGACTCCGACCACGATTCATGCCCTGCTTGAGTTCGCCAATGGCGCGGCGATTACGCTGAACGCGAGCTGGGATGTGTGGGCGCACGGCCATGCGCCCATCGAACTCTACGGGGAGGAGGGATCGCTTTTCGTCCCGGACCCGAATTTCTTCGGCGGGGAGGTGCGATACACCAGTCGCGGCAAGCCGGTGAAGAAAGCGCCAGCATGGAGCCATCCGTTCGGCGTCCCCAATGAGCAGCACGGCAGCGGCGCGATGGCGAACTACCGCACCGTCGGACTGGCCGACATGGCGCTCGCCATCATGCAGGGCAGGCCGCATCGCTGCTCCGAGGAGCTTGCGCTTCACGCGGTGGACGTCATGACGGGCATCCTCCGCTCCGGCGAGGCAGGCAGGTTCATCGAAATGGCCACGACCTGCGAACGTCCGGCGGCGCTTGGCGTGAAAGAGGCGAAAGCTCTGCTCGCATAGAATCCGGCTGAATCTCCGCGATCCTTTCGCAACGGGCGTGGTGCAAACGCACCACAATGCCGCGCGTGAATCCGCGCGGTTCCAGAATGCTGTCCAAATCCATTTATATGTCCTTTACTAAATTAGGTATATTAAATAAAGGACATGCTTATTGAATGATTGAGGCGGCTGTCTCTGATGCTGCCCAGTCTCTTCAATGTTCGTGCTTCGGTGCGAAGGCAGAAATTTTACTGGCCGCCGAGCGGCTTTGAAGTGGGAACAGAATGTTGTCGACGAAACTCGCGCGGTCAAATTGCATTTCGGGAACCGCGGAAACTTCTGACCATTCTGCGGGAAGGCGAACCGCGAAGATAACGACCGCCGCCGCCATTCGTCGCCGGGGCCTTACGAAGGGCGTCTGCAACGCCATCTCGCTGGCCATGGTGGCGGGCGCTCTTTCGGCCTGCTCCTTGCAGGGACAGCAGGCGAAGCCGAACGAGGCAATCGTTTCCGGCCCTCTCCCGCCTCCTGTTGCCCCTGGACAGGCGCAGCCCGTTCTGGCGGACGCCGCGACGATCGAAGCCCCTGCAACGAACAAGGCGCCGGAGACTGCCAGCCCGGTCGAGACCGTGCAGGTATCGCTCAATGGACTCAATCTGCAGGAAGCGGTGGGTCTGGCGATTGCGCGGCATCCCGACATCACCCGGTCCGAGGCAATCGTGGCTCAGAGCGAATCGGAGGTCGCCATCGCCAAGTCGGCCTGGTTTCCGACACTCGACTACGAGGTGAGCCCGGGATACACCGGATCGTCAAGCGATCAGGCGTCGGTAGGGATCGGCGTCACGCAGCTCGTCTACGATTTCGGGCGCTCCAGAAGCAACATTGCAGCCGCCAACGCGACGCTCGGCCAACAGCGGCATCTGCTTGCTGACACGATAGAGTCGGTCGCATTCAGCACGGCGTCGACATTCATCGACCTTGCGGCGAGCCAGGACATGATCACCGCCGCCGAGCGGCAGGTCGATTCGCTGCGCGACATCAACAAGAAGATCGAAACGCGCGTCAAGGCGGGGCTTTCGGACGCGTCCGATCTCAATCAGGCGGAAGTCGCGATCCAGCGCGCGGCGGCGGAGGTGCTTTCGGCGCGAATGGAGTTCGATATCGCTGCGGGCAAGCTCGCGCAGGTTGCCGGGGTCCGTCCGACAAGGGTGCGCGGCCTTGGTGAAACGAGCACCTATATCCGGAAGCTCGGCGGAGACATGCAGGATTCGATCGAGAACACGCCCTCCGTCCTTGCGGCGCAGGCGGCGGTCGACGCCGCGACGGCCCGTGTCAAGCTGGCAAAGGCCGAGCGCTTTCCATCCATTGGCGTGAATGCGGGGCAGAGCCTGTCCACCGAAAAGGACATCTATGGCGACTACAGCAAGAATTCGTGGGTCGGCCTGAAACTCATCGGCGACATATCGACGGGCGGGTTGAACAAGAACAAGATTCGCGCTGCCGAGGCGGAGCAACGCGCGCAAAGCCAGGCGTTGGAAAACCAGCGACTTGTGACGCGCACCGCCCTCGGCTCGGCCGAAACGGAAGCGGCGGGAGCCGAATCGCGCCTGCAAAGCTATGACACGGTGATTGGCCTTTCGCGCAACCTGATCGACCTCTACTGGCAGCAATACACGCTCAACAAGCGCCCGCTGACCGACGTCATCAATGCAGAACGCGACATCTATCAGTCTGAGGCGGCGCGCATCACCGCCATTGCCGACGGAGACCGGGCGCGCGTCAGAGCCAATTCCGCAGTTGGCCGTTTCGTGGCCGCGCTGAAGGAAAACAAGAGCGCTGAATAATGCACGGAAGCTTGGAAGGCAGGAACAAGACCCCAGCCGCGAAGGTTGTGGGTGCCTCCAACATTCAGGCCTGGGTCGACGGCATATTGCTGGCTGCCCGCCATCTGGATGTCCGCACATCGCCGGAACTCATCCGCAACGCGGCGGCCTGGTCGAAGTCGGTCGACAAGGACCAGGCGGTCATCGACGTAGCCTATTCGGCAGGCCTCACCGCGCAGTTCATCGACCTTCCCGCCCGGAAAATAACGCCGGAAATGCTGCCGGTCCTCGTCCCCGTGGGGGATGCCTATGTCGGCGTCATCACGGGCGTATCGGACAATGAGCTTACGCTTCAGTTCCTGCTGGAAGGTTCGCTGGTCGAGCGCACCATCCCCTCCGAACGGGTTGTCCGCAAGGGGCGGGTCCGCATCCTCATGGTTCGGGGGCGCGAAGTCGCGCATGACGGCAGGCTGGACAGCTATCTGCGCCAGACCTCCAAATCGTGGCTACGCAATGTCCTCTTGAAAAACTGGACCGTCCTTCTCGAAATCGGCGCTGGGTCGCTTTTCGCAAACCTGATCGGTATTGCGACATCGCTGTTTGCCATGCAGGTCTGGGACCGTGTGGTGCCGGCGCGCTCGACGGACACGTTGTGGGTGCTGGTGTCGGGCGTCGCCATCGCGCTGGTTCTCGAATTTTTCATCAGCATGGCGCGCATCAGCATCAGCGATCATTTCGGAAAGGACGCGGACCACAAATTGTCCGCCATGTTCTTCGCAAGGACGCTGGACATCCGCAACGATGCGCGCCCGCGCTCGCCCGGCACGCTTATTTCGCAGTTGCGCGACCTCGACCAGCTACGCGAGTTCCTGACCTCCACCACAATCGGCGTGCTGATCGACCTGCCCTTTGTGGTGATCTTTCTTTTCATCATGTGGATTCTCGGCGGCTATCTTGTCTATGTGCCGCTCGCCGCAATTCCTCTTATCGTCATCCCCGGCTTCATCGCGCAAATTCCACTTTCTAAGCTGTCTCAGCAAGGGCTTGCCGAAGGCGCGTTGCGCAACGCGATCCTGATGGAGGCAATCTATCGCGCCGAGGACATCAAGTCGTTGCAGGCCGAGTCCAGGTTCCGGGCATTGTGGGACCGGGTCAACCAGGTCAGCGGCCAGATCAGCCTCAAGCAGCGCCGTGTCTCGTCGGTCCTCCTGAATTTCTCGCAGAAGGTGCAGCAGATCGCCTATGTGGGCGTCATCACGGTCGGAGTGTATGGAATTCTGGACGGCAGCCTGTCATTCGGCGCCGTGATGGCGTGCTCGATCCTGACCAGCCGAACGATCGCCCCGCTCGGGCAGATACCAGCCATCCTCGCACGCATTCAGGGCGTTTGGGCAAGCAAGAAGGCATTGGATGCCCTTCTCAAGCTGCCCATCGACCACGACCCGAACAAGGACGCCTATCACAAGCCGGTATTGGTGGGCAGCTATCGCTTCGAGGATGTCGTCTATGCCTATGACAGCGAGTCGAAACCCGCTCTGGCAATCCCTCGCCTGACGATCGAGCCGGGGGAGCGCATCGCTATTCTCGGACGTGTCGGGGCGGGAAAATCGACTTTGCTGAGACTGGCGGGCGGCCTTGCCTCGCCGTCGAGGGGCCATATCCTGTTCAACGACACGTCGATGGATCTTGTCGATATATCGGACGTCCGGCGCGATATCGGCTTCGTGCTGCAGGAATCCAGCCTCTTCTACGGAAGCATTCGCGACAATCTCCGCCTTGCCAATCCGCATGCCACCGACGAGCAGATTCTGGAGGCGATGCATCTCTCCTGCGCCGACCGCCTGTTGCTCAACCAGCCCCACGGCCTTGACCTGAAGTTGCGCGAAGGGGGTGTCGGGCTGTCCGGCGGGCAGAAGCAGTCATTGCTGCTGGCCCGCGTGTTGCTGCGCTCGCCGCAGATTCTGTTGCTGGACGAGCCGACCGCTTCGCTCGACGACGGAACCGAGGCCACGATCATCGAAAACCTCAAGGGCTGGCTCGGCCATCGGACGCTCATCGTTGCGACGCATCGCTATCAGGTTCTGAACCTTGTCGATCGCATCATCGTCATGGATGGAGGCCGGATCGTCCAGGATGGGCCGAAGGCGAAGGTCCTCGAATCGCTCGGCGTGAATGGGGCGACCCCACCGGCCCGGCCAAAGACAGCGACTGCAATGAGGTGAGGCCGCGATGACCGATCTCGGAATAACCGCCTATCATGGCGGTGAAGCGCGAAAGATGCGCGCGCTCCTGTGGCTCATCATCGCGTCGCTGTTGATCTTCGTCGTCTGGGCTGCCAATGCGCCGCTTGATGAAGTGGCGATCGGCGAAGCCAAGGTCACGCCCGCTTCGAAGGGGCAGGTGATCCAGAGCTTTGAAGGCGGCATCCTGGCCGAGCTGTTCGTCCGTGAAGGCGATATTGTCGAAGCTGGAGAAAAGCTGGCGACGCTCGATCCGGTACAGGCACGTACCTCGATGGAAGAGGCGATGGCCAAGATCGTGGCGTTGCAGGCGCGGGCAGCGCGCCTCAAGGCGGAAATGGCCGACGCCACCGAAGTGGTTTTCCCGAAGGAGCTTGAAGTCAATACCGACGTGGTGGAGCGCGAGCGCCAGTTGTTCATCGCCAACCGGAAGGCGTTCAAGGAAAATCTGGACAATCTGAAAGAGCAGTTGCGACTTGCTGATGAGGAACTCGAAATTACGGTTCCACTGCTGAAATCCGGCGCGACGAATGAAGTCGAGGTGCTGCGATTGAAGCAGCGCGTCGCGGAATATTCATCCAAGCTGGCCGCGACCGAGAGCGAATATTATGTCGCCCTGAAAGCCGACTTCGCCGAAACGATGGGCGACCTCGGTCCGCTGCTGAAAGTCAGCGAGGGGCGCGCGGACCAGTTGCGGCGCACCATGATAACCGCGCCGACGCATGGCATCGTCAAGGATATTCGAATCACGACGATCGGGGGCGTAGTGCCCTCCGGCGGCATTCTGATGGAGATTGTTCCTCTCGGAGACCAGTTGCTGATCGAAGCACGTCTCAGCCCGCGCGACATCGCGTTCATCCATCCGGGGCAGGAAGCCAATGTGAAAATCACGGCCTATGATTCCGCGATCTATGGGTCCTTGTCCGGCAAGGTGGACCGTGTTTCGCCCGATACGATCGAGGACCAGACCGACAAGCGGATTCAATATTATCGCGTCTATGTCCTGACCGACCAGTCCTACCTCACGACCAAGGACGGAAAGCAGCATCCGATCCTTCCCGGCATGGTGGCCACAACAGAAATCAGGACGGGGCACAACACCGTTCTCAACTATCTGCTGAAACCGTTGAAAAAAGCCGGCGAAGCGATGCGCGAACGCTGAGGCGCTCCGCTCATTTCGCCGCGCCGACAGCGAGGCGCGAAGTTTCCGTATCGAATTCGGTTCACGCAACCCGACGGCGTGCTACATTGGCTGTGCCGGATGCGTTCGGGCAAATGACTTGAAACCGGGCAATTGCGTGCCGCGTGAAACCCTGCGAAAGTGGGCGCGGAGG